>NZ_JBVGQI010000069.1:0-259 GCF_058189395.1 Psychrobacter sp. CoH-33_TS_01 | reverse complement strand
CGGGAACGTGACGCCGATCGCGCCGTACGGGCGCACGCCGTCGTAGAGCTGCGTGACCGACGACGCGCCGACGAAGCCGCGCGCGGCGAGCTCCGAGTTGCCGTTGCCGGGATGCGGCGATGCGCTGATGCCGGCGGCGCGGCTCACGGCGTCGATGATCGAGTTGTCGCCGCGCGTGTCCAGCGTAGCGCGGTTGATCTGCTCGACGCTCGCGGGCGTTTCGAGCGGCGACAGCCCGAGATGGCTGCCGGTGTCGAGC
>NZ_JBVGQI010000068.1:0-259 GCF_058189395.1 Psychrobacter sp. CoH-33_TS_01 | reverse complement strand
CGGCATGCGCACGCTGATCAACGACTATGCGCACAACGTGCTGGTCAACCGCATCCTCAAGTGGGCGGTCCTCGCGGCGGTCGTCGTGCTGATCGTGCTCGGCACGCTGGTGATCTTCACCTTCGACCCGTGCCCGGCGGGCGCCCACGCGGCCGACCTGCCTTCGTTCTGCCTGGCCAAGTGACTGATTGACGGAAAACAAACGCTGTGACAACTGAAACCACCGAATCCACCGTCATCGACGGCGTCCACTACCACG
>NZ_JBVGQI010000067.1:0-260 GCF_058189395.1 Psychrobacter sp. CoH-33_TS_01 | reverse complement strand
GCCTTGTAGCCGAGCGCCGGCTTCTTCACCGGGTTCGAGTCGGGCAGCTGGTCGGTCACGAGCACGGGGCCGGCCGGCAGGATCTCGCCTTCGCAATCCTTGCCGCACACGCGCAGGAAATCGTTGTTGGCGACACCGTGCGTCTGGTACACCTTGCCCTTGTAGCCGCGCTCCTTCAGCGTCTTGGCCGGCAGCGCCGCCGGCGTGCCGGAGCCCGCGATCAGCACCGCATCCGGGTTCGAGCCCAGCAGCTTCAGCAC
>NZ_JBVGQI010000066.1:0-260 GCF_058189395.1 Psychrobacter sp. CoH-33_TS_01 | reverse complement strand
CGGCGGCGCCGGGATCATGGCGACGATCTTCCTGGCGATAGCGGTCATTGTGCTGGGGGCGACGGATATCGGACGCTACTATGCCGAACGACGCCATATGCAGTCGGCTGCCGATTTGGCCGCGCTTTCTGCTGTTACGCAGGCCGCCAGCGACGCCACTTGCACGGCAGCAACGACTGCGGTCAATCAAGTGACGAACGTGCCGGCAAGCTTGCTGTCGGGAACATCGACGGCTACCGTGACGTGCGGCATCTGGAGCC
>NZ_JBVGQI010000065.1:0-264 GCF_058189395.1 Psychrobacter sp. CoH-33_TS_01 | reverse complement strand
CCGTTATGGGTGTCCGACGTATAGGGGTTGGACCGACCGCGTTGGAGCGTCCAGGGCGCGCGCCACTCTGTCGGCACATCCGCGGCCCGAGCCCGTAGAGCGCGACCCCGACGTCGAAGCTCACAAGATCAAATTCGCCGTGGGTTCGCGGCTGCGAGCCCCGGCCGGCCGGCGTGGGTCTAACCCGGAGGCGCCGGCGGTCCCGGCAGAACCACCAGCAGCAGCACGCTGGCGAGCACCGGCGCGGCCCCGACTGCCACCACC
>NZ_JBVGQI010000064.1:0-266 GCF_058189395.1 Psychrobacter sp. CoH-33_TS_01 | reverse complement strand
AGATCTGGTCGTCGTGGCCGTTCTTCTACCTGCTGGTGCTCGCCGGCCTGCAGTCGATCGAGGACGAGGTCCATGAGGCCGCCGCCATCGACGGCGCGGGCTGGTGGGCGAAGCTGCGCTACGTCATCCTGCCCGCGCTGCGCGGGCCGATCGCGCTGGCGCTGATCACGTAGTCAGCACCGGCAGCACGTTGACCGCCTGCGGCGCCGGGACCCCGAACAGCACGAAGGGCAGCGTGAAGCCGTTGATGTTGTGCAGCAGCGAGA
>NZ_JBVGQI010000063.1:0-267 GCF_058189395.1 Psychrobacter sp. CoH-33_TS_01 | reverse complement strand
ATTTCAAAGTTGATCTTCGCGTGTCGATTAAAGGCGCGCCCATTAAGGGATTCGAGCCGCACGTCACGCTCAAGCTGTTTCCGGAGGTCTTTCGGGCAGACACGGGTTCTTGGGGGGAGAGGCATAAATGGAAGGACGAGTTAAAAATAAAGCACGATTACCCGGGCGCAAATGTCGAAGCGCATGAGTGCGGACATTTTTTCAATTTCCCCGACGAGTATTACGATCAAGGCGGCTGGATTCATCATTCATACATCAAGGGTGAGC
>NZ_JBVGQI010000062.1:0-267 GCF_058189395.1 Psychrobacter sp. CoH-33_TS_01 | reverse complement strand
GATCATGTCTCCTCCGTCTCCAGAAAGTGTGTCGCACTCACCGATTTCTGAGTTTCGCTCAAATCGAATGAATACGCCGATTCATTGACCAATACAGCGGAAATTTTGCACAGTTTCGCGCTTCGACGGGCTCGGCGTCAATAGTTTTTTGAGTGATACTCAGATATGATGCGGGCATGACAGCCGCTCCCGCCGACACCATGACCGCCACCGCCAAAGCCGACCGCGCCGATGCGCCGCGCGCACCCGCCGGGCGCAAATCCCAAC
>NZ_JBVGQI010000061.1:0-267 GCF_058189395.1 Psychrobacter sp. CoH-33_TS_01 | reverse complement strand
AGTGCTTTCAACTCCCGGATCCACCACAGCAACCTGGAGATCATGCGGGCGACCCCGCGGTGGGAATGGGTGGTAGTCGTTCTGGCGATCGCTGCGGCGATCCTGAGTTGCATCGGTGGGGCAGTGGAATGGTTCTAGTTTCGTTCCGTGACGTGCGGTTCACGTACGCCTACGCCGAGTCGCCGGCGCTCAACGGGGTCACTCTCGAGCTCGAGACGGGTGCGCTCCACGGCATCGTCGGATTGAACGCGAGCGGGAAGACCACCC
>NZ_JBVGQI010000060.1:0-268 GCF_058189395.1 Psychrobacter sp. CoH-33_TS_01 | reverse complement strand
GCGCGCGTATGTCTTCGCGATGCCTTCGCCGAACCCCGAGCCGCCGCCCGTGACGATGGCCGTCTTGCCGGTCAACCGCAGGGTGTGTCTCCAGTGCAGGTAGTGCGAGTCGTGTGTCGGCGGGCGGGCGGGTGCTAGCGGCCGTCCGTCGCGTGCCGTGCGTTCAGCCGTGCCGGATCGCGATCGTCTTCAGCGCGGTGAAGCCGTACAGCGCCTCGAAGCCTTTCTCGCGGCCATGGCCCGAATGGCCGACGCCGCCGAACGGCAG
>NZ_JBVGQI010000005.1:0-225175 GCF_058189395.1 Psychrobacter sp. CoH-33_TS_01 | reverse complement strand
TCAGTAGTAGCAGCATTCAACCCTGTCGTCACTCGACCATCTAGAGCAGTTACATTTAGATTAGTAGCATTGAGCTGCTTACCCGTGACCGCATCCGTTGAAGTATCACTTAAGGTAGCGTCTTGCAGATTACTAATCTTAGTACCGTTAGCGCCAGCTAGTGTAATGCTGTCTTTTATCTCACCATCGTAAAGCACAGCGTTTGCTACGCTACTGAATGTAGTGTCAACATAGCCTTTATTGGCAGCATCGGTTTCTTTAGTTGCTGTCGCCACATTAGTAATGCGTTTTTCTGCGCCAACTCTACCCACTGAGATGGTATTAGCTTCATCAGCAATCGAGTCGTTACCGATAGCTGTTGCGCCCTCTGCCATGGCTTGGCTATTGCTACCGAACACGCTACTATTTTCAAAACCTGCCCAATTGTTATAGCCTACTGCACTACTATTCTGACCAAATGCGTAATTGCCAGCACCTAATGCACTACTGTTTTCGCTATTAGCATGGTTATTCGAACCTATCGCACTACTATTCTGACCAAATGCGTAATTGTTAGCACCTACTGCACTACTGTTTTCGCTATTAGCATGGTTATTCGACCCTATCGCACTACTATTCTGACCAAATGCGTAATTGTTAGCACCTACTGCACTACTGTTTTCGATATAAGCATGGTTATTCGACCCTATCGCACTACTATTCTGACCAAATGCGTAATTGCCAGCACCTAATGCACTACTATTTTCTCCATTAGCATGGTTATTAGACCCTATAGCTGTACTATCAATTGCAGTAGCTTGGCTATTGCTACCAAAGACGCTGCTATTCTCGGCTAAGGCTTTATTGTTAAAGCCCACTGCACTACTTTGGTTACCCATCGCAAGGTTTTGACTGCCTAAAGTAGTACTGCTTTTTCCAAAGGCTATACTACTGCCGTTCTGTGAAGCTATGACAAAAGCCATCACCTCTTCTTCTGTTACCGCAACCCCATTAATAGCAGTTACGGACTCGAGATTCATATCTGTGGCTGTTACTACTATTCCGTTAATAGCAGTAATTTTCGTTCCATCATCGTCTAAAGAAAAACTATCAAAACCACTGGCTCCACCAACGGCTGTGCTGCCTTGTCCTTTGGCAAAGTTTACGCTCCCGGCCGCAATACTATGATTACCCGAGGCTCTATTACTAGCACCCATAGCACTGCTATTGCTACCCGATGCTGTATTGTTATACCCCACTGCACTACCGTTAGCATTTGCTATGTTATTAATACCTAATGCATTACTGAAATCACCCAATGCCCTATTACTCTTACCCATAGCGCTACTTGAGTAACCCGATGCCGTGTTGTCACGACCTATAGCACTACTATAGTCAAAGGACGCTGTATTATTACTACCTATAGCACTGCTAGCTTCGTATGAAGCTGTATTATTACTACCAATAGCATTACTGTAAGCTCCTGAAACGTTATTATTACTACCTAACGCATTACTCGAGTAACCGGACGCAGTATTGCTATATCCCACTGTACTACTAGCAGTCTGCAAAGCTTTATTATTTATGCCCACCGCACTACTTTGATTGCCTGTGGCTTGGTTCTGTGCTCCTACTGCATTGCTGTTGATACCTGTAGCTATATTGGCATATCCTAATGCACTACTGCCATTTGCTAACGCAATATTCCCACCATTTTCAGCCGCTTTCTTAAAGGCAGCCACTTGCGTAGCATCAATGATTACTGTGCCATCTTTTAGAGTAAAAGAATCGATATCATCAATACTTTCACCTGCGCCAGTAGTCGTAACAGTGATACCTGCCACCTTTGTAATCTTGCCATCGGTTAAGGTGCTGCCATATTCCTGGCCGCTAGCAGTTCCCAAAGCAGTGCTCGTATCGCCATAAGCGAAGTTATCAGTATCGACATTGCCTGAGATATTTAGGATAGCTGCGTCGACATAGCCTTTATTAACAGCATCCGTAGTTTTAATAGCTGTGGCCACATTAGTAATGCGTTTTTCTGCGCCAACTCTACCCACTGATATGGTATTGGCTTCGTTAGCTAGCGAATTATTACCAATAGCCGTTGCGCCTACTTCTATGGCTTGGCTACTACTACCGAATACGCTACTATTTTCAGACCCTGCCCAATTGTTATAGCCTACTGCATTGCTAGCAAAGCCCGATGCTGTATTGCCATAACCTACTGCATTGCTAGCAAAGCCCGATGCTGTATTGCCATAACCTATCGTACTGCTATAATCACCCATAGCAAGATTTTGACTGCCTAAAGTGGTGCTATTTACTGCAAAGGCCACACTAGCACCATTACCTAGAGCAGCTATAAAAGCACCACTCTCTTGCGCAGTCACAGCCACTCCATTAATGTGCGTAATCGAGCTTGGATTCAAACCAGTTGCTGTTACAGTGATGCCACTAATAGAGGTAAGCTTTGTACCATCATTAATAGAGTTGTAATTATATACACCCCTACTACCTATTGCGGTACTGCCTTGTCCCCTAGCATAGTTTGCGGTTCCGGCCGCAATACTATAATTACCCGATGCTATATTACTAGCACCCATAGCACTGCTATTGCTACCCGATGCAATATTGTTATAACCCACTGCATTGCTCGAGTTAGTGGAGGCTGTATTATAATTACCTATTGCAGTGCTAGAGTTGCCTGATGCCGTGTTGTTATAGCCCACTGCACTACTAGCAGGTTGTGATGCTGTATTTTTATAGCCCACTGCTGTACTAGCAGAGCCCGATGCATTATTTTCAAATCCGCAAGCTAAAGTATCAAAAGACGGGTTCATTCCACCAGGAGAGTGGTCAGTCCAACAATCATCTGCCCAAACATTAGAGCCACTAACAGCAGCAATACTGATAATTAAGCCTTGTAAGGCAAATTTCTTATAATTAGTTTGATGATTGGTTTGCGCTACCGCACCAGTGACATTATTAGTTTTGCCGGCACTCTTAGCATTTTCTGCTACGACGACTAGACAACCTAGGGACTTGCTCCATATTTTTTTGAAGATTTTATTCATTTTTATTCTCCCTGTTGTTTTTACATAACTAACACTATTAAACAACTAAACAGAGAGGTTGCATACATATTAATAAAGATATCAGATAGGCGGTAAACACCTGTTTTTTAGGAAAAATATAGTTATATATAGGCCAAAAAAATGAGCCTATAGCTAATTTAAAGTTACATTTATTTCAATTATTTCAACAAAAAATTACCCTCATCAACCTAGCGAATACCTTTTATAAAAAAGTCATCTATAAACCACCCAATTTGCTGGCAAATCTTAAGTGCCCTAGTCAAAGCAAAGCAGAATTTTAATAAAAGAACAGACCCGCTTTCTCCCTATATAAATTTAGAATTGATCAGTCATTCCAAGTATTTTGGCTACTCGTTTTTTATAAAAGACTCAATATTTATAGCTACTAACCTCACTACCTACGACCCCTCCCATAACCCACTAGAACAACCTCCATAAACCATTGAATGATAATGATTATTATTTGTGTTATTAATACAAGTTTGTTAGAATGCGTCTGCTTTATTACAGAAGCGTTAAGTCTACGACTCTAGACGCTGTACCCCCTTACTTTGCCCTGTGGTCTATACCCATTATTACTATGGTAGCCCTAGGCATTTTTTTAGGTAGACACGCGCTACCTAACCTTTTTATAAAATCGAGTGCTCCAAGGATTTTCCCCTATGTCAAATTTAGCCTCTGCCTCTATCCCTCTATCGTCGTTATCCTCTGCTACCCGTGCAGTGAATAAAAAAACCTTATTAAGCCTAACTATCGCTGCTCTTTTTAGCAGTACTATACTAAATACGAGCGCGGTGGCAGCTGAGACTGACGAGCTTAATGATGCCGTAGCTGAGCAACAGGCGATGCCTAATGCGGTACTAGACACTATCGTGATTCGTGCAGCGCGGGATGAGCTTGAGCAAGCGGCAGGGCTATCAGTGATTAGCGAAGAGGCTATTGAAAAAGCGTCTATCTCTAATGATATTGCTGAGATTGTGCGTAAAATGCCAGGGGTCAACTTATCAGGATCATCTACCTCAGGGCAGCGTGGCAATCAACGTCAAATCGATCTGCGCGGCATGGGACCGAATAACACCTTAATCCTCATCGACGGTCGTCCTGTCACCTCACGCAATGCCGTACGGCCTGGTCGTGCCAGCGAACAAGACACCCGTGGTGACTCGCAGTGGGTACCGCCGAGCGCTATCGAACGCATCGAAGTATTGCGTGGTCCAGCCGCTGCGCGCTATGGTTCAGGCAGTATGGGCGGTGTGGTCAACATCATCACTAAAGCCCCTAGCAAAAAAGAATTTTCAGTCACCGGTCATTACCAGTCGCCAGAGAGTGACTTGGAAGGCAAAGACTGGCGCACCAACATCAATATGGCAGGCTCTTTAAGCGACAAGCTGTCTTTCCGTACTACCCTGGGCTACCACGACAGTGAAGGCGATGACCCTTATATCAA
Organism: Psychrobacter sp. CoH-33_TS_01; assembly: GCF_058189395.1. NCBI lineage: Bacteria > Pseudomonadati > Pseudomonadota > Gammaproteobacteria > Moraxellales > Moraxellaceae > Psychrobacter > Psychrobacter sp. CoH-33_TS_01. Next base: position 220,651 of record NZ_JBVGQI010000005.1, on the reverse strand, counting down.
TGCCGAAGATGCTCAAATTGTTGATGGGCGTGATGGACCAGCCGCTTCTATTGCAGCTGGTGTGGAAGGGGTCGAAAATATAGATGTGCGCCAGCTCTTTGAATACGCTATGGACGCTATGAATACCGTAGGCGTTGAGATTAACTATAGTACCCAGGACAACCGCTGGGCGGGTGACTCCCAGTTTCAAAACGTCAACGATGACTTGGTCGCAACGCTCGCGGGCGACACTACCAATAAGATGCGCCGCTATGGTGCTGCTATCACCCACCGCGGTGACTATGACAACACTCGCAGCAATAGCTACTTAGAATATAGCCGTACCAATAATGAGCGTTTGGCGGAAGGTACCGCGGGTGGTGGTGAAGGTCAGATTAAACCACCAGCCGCAGGCGAGGACTATAAATGGAACGAAGCGACCTACGATACCTTAAACGCTAAGTCAGAATGGGATATCTTCTATGACCGCCACACGCTGACGGCAGGCACTGAGCTGCGTGGTGAAAAACTCACCAACCCTGTAGTGGCAGATCTCACCTTTGATGATGGTTTTGATTTTGGTGATGTGGAAACAGATCCTGCCAAACGAGATCCGAAATCTGATGCCTATCTGGTCGGGGTATACTTAGAAGACAACTATCAAATTACGCCGGATTGGCATATCACTCCTGGCCTACGTTATGACTATCATAGCGAAGCCGGCAGCAATTGGTCACCGAGTATCAATACCACTTGGGACTTTAGCCCAAACTGGTCAGTGAAGACTGGGGTCAGTCGCGCCTTTAAAGCCCCCGACCTATACCTATTAGACCCCAACTACATCTACTACACCAAAGGCAATGGCTGCCCTTCCTGGGTGCCTGCAGACCAAAGAGGCTGCCAAGTATTGGGCAACTCCGAGCTTGAGCATGAGACTTCATGGAACAAAGAGCTGACCTTTACTTACGATGATGGCACCGGCCTCAATGCTGGTCTGACTTACTACCATAACGCTTATGACAACCGCATTGGCGCAGGGGTCGACCGTGTGGCGGTAGATAATGCCACCAACCGCTCTATCTTCCAATGGGAAAACCAAGGGAAAGCCACCATCGAAGGCCTTGAAGGCTTTGTCAAAGTGCCGGTCACTGATGCGCTGTCTTGGTACACCAACGTCACGGGCAATCTGCGCTCAGAGCGTAAAGATACTGGCGAAGCGTTATCGTTGATACCTAAATTTACGGTCAACTCCAACGTCAACTGGGACATCACCCCACGCTGGAATGCCGACTTAGGTGTCAGCTACTATGGCCGCATTGATGCGCCTGAGCTTTCGGTCACTACCGGCGATGCGCTTAGCACGCTGAAATTGAGCCGCCAGCCTTATGCCCTAGCCAATGTCAGCACTCGTTATGATTTAACAGATAAAATTACCGTTGGAGCTGGGGTCAAAAACGTTTTTGATAAGCAAATCAAACGTGAAGGTACCGGTACCAATGCGGGTGCTCGCACCTTTAATGAGCCTGGCCGTGCCTATATCTTTGATGTTAGCTTTGACTTTTAATCATTAACCTATAAGTTAAAAATTTAGCGAATTATACTTTCATGCGGTTCTTCTCCACCCCTTACCGGGCTAGCAACTGGTAAGGGTTTTTTATTAACAAATTTTAATGACCAAGACTGGGGGAACCATTAAGAGAACTGCTAGCTGTGGTTAAAATTACCTAGGGTTTTGATTCATAATACTTACCCTACCTTTATTTATTGTTAATAATAATAATTCGCATTATAATAACCATTCCCTATCCCGCCTAGTTTGATTCATTGAGATATTATCATGAGCTCTGCCCACCGCCCTTCTGCCTTACGCACCCTTTCTTCAACGCTTTCATCAACACTTGCCTCCGCAGTTAGCCCCGGCAAATCTCTGCCTTATACGAGGCTGTATGCTTCGATGTTGTTATTGAGTATGACACCGTTTGCGATGGCGCAGACTGCTGTTGCGGCTAATACAGACGCACCTACTACAGATACAGACGCAGTACAGGCCATGCCCGCCAACACTGAGACTAGTGCGCCTTCAGCCGTTTTTGATATCATTACTATCATCAGTAGCGCTGATGCCTCTGCACAAGGGCTAGCACCTACTTATGAAGGCGGTCAGGTTGCCACAGGCAGCCGTGTAGGCTTACTTGGCAATCAAGATATTATGCGCACGCCGTTCTCTACCACAGCCTATACAAATGAGTTTATTGAAAATCAACAGGCGCAAAGTGTCGGTGATTTGCTTAAAAAAGACCCTACTGTCCGCGTTGCTAGAGGCTTTGGCAACTTCCAAGAAGCTTACTTTATGCGCGGTTTCGTCACCACTTCAGACGACACTATGTATAACGGCCTCTACGGTATCCTACCGCGCCAATATATAGCCACGGAATTGTTTGAGCGGGTCGAAGTACAGCGCGGTGCTTCAGCGATGCTCAATGGTGCAGCGCCGAGTGGTGGCAATGCCGGCGGTACCATCAACTTACTGCCCAAACGAGCAGGCAATGAGCCTATGCGCCAGCTCACCGTCGGTTATGGCGAAGGCAACCAAGGTAAGGTCGCCGTAGATGTCAGCGACCGCTTTGGTGCCGATGACGCTATCGGGATGCGCTTTAATGCCGCCTACCACGATGGGGATACCGCAATCGACGATGAGTCCGCTAAGCTTGGACTGGCAGCACTGGGTATGGACTATAGAGGGGATGATTATCGGCTATCCGCAGACTTGGGCTGGCAGGATAATAAGCTCGAGCAGACCCGTACTAACGTCTCTTTAGACGGGGCTAGCCGAGTCCCTAAAGCGCCGGATGCAAAGAGTAACTGGGCGCAACCGTGGACTTACTCTAACGAAGAAGACCTCTTCGCTACTGTGCGCGGAGAATACGATATTAATGACGCCATGACCGCATATGGGGCTTATGGTATCAGACAGGGCAAAGAGGATAACTCTTTAGCCAATCTTTCGGTCACCGATGTTGACGGTACCGGCTCGGCCTATCGTTTTGACAATAGCCGCGAAGACTTAGTACAAAGCGCTGAGCTGGGCTTGCGAGGTACCTTTAATACCGCGGCCATCGCCCACGACTGGGTACTCTCAGCGAATAGATATGATCAAGAAGAAAAAGGCGCATATGCCTTTGACTTTGCTAATCAATTACCCACCAGCCTATATCGCCCTATCGACCATGACAAGGCTTGGTCAGACAGCGCTATTTTTGGGGGTAATTTAGACGATCCGAAACGCTCCGCCGATACGCAATTACAAAGCTTTGCTCTAGCCGATACTTTATCGTTTATGGACGATAAGATACACGCGACTTTAGGCGTCCGCCATCAAAACATACAAAACGCCAGCTATGACTATAACACTCAAGCGCAGACCTCAGACTATGATGAAAGCGCTTGGACCCCGAGTTTAGGCCTGGTTTATCAGCCTAGCGCAGATTGGTCGCTCTATGGCAACTATATCGAAAGCTTGGCCAAAGGTGAGAAAGCGCCGCTGACTACGCCTACTGGCGATGCAGTGACCAACGCTGGTCAAAACCTAAAGCCTTATGTCAGTAAACAAGCTGAGGTTGGGGTGAAATATGACAATGGTACTATCGGCAGTAGCTTAGCGCTGTTTCGCACTGAGGCCCCACGAGCCTATGTCGATGACAGCAATACCTTTAGCGATGGTGGAGAAAACCTACATCAAGGCGCAGAGCTTAGCGTGTTTGGTAGTCCCAGCGAAAATATGCGCTTAATAGCCGGGGTGACCTACCTCAATGCGAAACAGACCGATACAGAAGAGGCGAGCCTAAATGGCAATCGCGTGATCGGTACGCCTACCCTACAAAGCAACGTCAATCTTGAATACGATGTGGCCGCAGTATCGGGGCTGACCTTAACGGGCGATGTTATCCATACGGGCGCGCGTTATGCTGACATGGCCAACACTTTGAAGGTCGATGGCTACACCACTTTAGACCTTGGGGCGCGCTACAAGACTAAGTTTGCTGACCAAGATGTCACCTTAAAAGGCGTGGTCACGAACGTCACCGGCGAGGACTACTGGCAGTCAGTTGGCGGCTTAGCGGGTTATGGCTACCTCAATGCTGGTGAGCCCACCGCTGTGAAAGTCTCCGCTACCTTTGACTTTTAATAACGCCAGACTGTCACCGCTTGCCCATTGATCCTCGGAAAATTAGAGGGCTGAGCAAACTGTCTTTAAAAAGGGATTGGGCCAAGCTCACTCCCTTTTATTTATTCTTCCTTTTAAAAGTGCGAATGCTTTATGTCTTACTCTAGTGCAGACTCTCTCTACCAGCTTATCTGGTCACGCCATCGCTGGGCTTTTTTGAAGGTAGTGGCCCTTAACTTAGTCAATGCCTTGGTCGGCGTCGGTATTATTGCTTATATTAATCATGCCTTTATTAATCAAGCGGCCTTTAGCAGCGTCTCTTGGCTTAGCTTAGGCTATTTTTTTATTATCGTCATCGTCTTGCTGTTTTTTACCTTTATCTCGCAGTATGCCCTCACCAAGCTAGGCCATCAGTTTGTCTATGAGCTGCGCACGCAATTGGTCAAGCAAATCATGGATACCCCGCTCACGCAGATTGACCAAGTGGGTAGCTCACGCCTGCTCGCCAGCCTCTCCGCCGACATTCAGTCTATCACTGTCGCCTTTGTGCGCATGCCAGAGCTGGTACAAGGAGTGATTCTATCGGTAGCAGTCGCCTTATACCTAGGTTGGCTATCGTTGCCCTTACTATTAATCGTGCTGGTAGGGATTGGACTGAACATCTGGATCAGTCTGGTTTTAGTGCGTCATGTCTATGTCAACCTGACTGAAATTCGAGAAATTAATGACCTATTATACGAAGACTATCAAGCAATTATTGAGGGCCGCAAAGAGCTCACGCTCAACCGTCATCGCGCCGAGCAGCTATTCTCACAAGAATTTATCCCCCATGCTCAGGCTTATAAGGGCAAGATTATCAAAGCAGACACCTACCATCTTTCGGCGTTAAGCTGGTCGAATATTATGATGTTTGCGTTAATTGGGGTGATATTTGCGGTCGCGCAGCAGTTCAATATTTCGATGGCCGTGGCAACGACTTTTTCGTTGACGGTATTATTTATGCAGTCTCCCCTGCTCAAAGCGGTGGGCGCCTACCCTAATCTCCAGACAGCGCAAGTCGCACTCAGTAAGATTCAATCCTTACAACTGGCATCCTACAAAAAGGGTTTTTTAATCGAGGCTACTGCCCTACAGAGCAACGCTGCTCCGTGGCAAAGCTTACGGCTGCATAATGTCAGCTATCATTATGGCCATAGTCAGCCACAGGGCCAAGATGGAGAGACTGCCCTTAGCCAGACTAATAATAATATTACTACTGCTGCGCTAGAAAACACGCCAGCCAATATTTTAAAAAATATCAATTTTGAATTAACGCGCGGTGAAGTGGTCTTTTTGATTGGCGCGAATGGCAGTGGTAAATCCACCTTAGCCAAAGTACTCACTGGACTAGTAGCGCCTACCCAAGGCAGCATGACCTTAGATAATCAGCTGATTGATGAGCAAAATCGCTTGGCGTTTAATCAGTTATTTTCGGCGATATACAGCGATAACCACTTGTTTAGCCAATTGATTGGCGCGCAAGGTCAAACGCCGGATGCTGACTTAGTGAGCGCTTGGCTACAGAGACTGGCCTTACACGAAAAAATAGAGCTCAACGAGGGGCGCCTCTCTACGGTTAAACTGTCGCAAGGTCAGCGCAAACGCGTGGCCATGCTGCTGGCTGTGGCTGAGCAAAAAGACATCTTATTGCTCGATGAATGGGCCGCCGATCAAGACCCTGTATTCCGCCGCACTTTTTATCAGCAGCTGATTCCTGCGCTGAAAGCCTTGGGCAAGACTCTCTTTATTATCAGCCATGACGATGCTTACTTTGAGCATGCCGACCGTTTACTCATGATGAAAGACGGTGAGTTGATTGAGCTCAAAGATGAGGCGCGCCGCCGTGCGACCGATGATGCCGTAGAGTTTACTTTTTAACAGTCACTACCCTCTAGTCCCATTTTTTTGTCGTCTTTTGTTAAGTTATCAGGCATTATCAGACCCTTCATTGCTCAGTTGGCCTTTTTTGCGCAACGCTTTAACGTTTTGTTAATTTTTTATAGCATAACATTGGGTTATGCTATAACTGGCGATTAGCTGCTGCGTAGCTATTATTATTGCTGCTGCGCACTATTGCCTGCCCATAACCCTAAATCATGGACGAAGTGGCCGCTCATTGCTGGCACTCGTGCGTCTCCTACCCTACAACATTAGTAACGGTGGGGCTGTACTCATCAATATGGATATCTGCTATGCCCTCTTTGAAAAAGATCGACTCACTTTATGAAAAGCTCCATGACAAGCTACCGTCTGTGGGCAAAGCTGCCTCCTTTATGACCGGTGCTGGCGTGCTCACGGCCAATAGTATTGGGGTGGGACTGCCTATCTGGACTTTAGGCGCTGCCAAAGTACTGACCGGATCAAAACGTGCGGACAAGGGTCTTATTGAGATTACCAAATACTGGATTAATAGTAATAACGCCGTCATCGACCATGCGCTACCGCACAAAGACTGGCGCATCACTATGCCCGATGACTTGAGCGAAGATAAACAGTACTTGCTGGTGAGCAACCATCAGTCTTGGGTCGATACCAGTATCGTGCAGTATATTAGCCAAGGCACCTTGCCATTAACGCGGTTTTTTACTAAGTTTGATTTGATTTATATCCCGGTAGTCGGCCAAGCTTTCTACTTTTTAGACTTTCCGATGATGAAACGCTTCTCTGCTAAAGCTATGGAAAAGAATCCGGAGCTAAAAAAACAAAACCTAATCGAGGCCAAACGCGCCTGTCGCCAATTAAAAGACAAGCCCTTTGCCCTACTCAACTATTTAGAAGGCACGCGCTTTACCCAAGAGAAGCATGACCAACAGAAGTCGCCCTATCAGCATTTATTAAAGCCTCGTGCAGGCGGCTTATCATTAGCCATTAATGCATTAGGTGAGCAGTTAGACTCTATTTTAGACATCACTATCGTCTATCCCGACGGTACGCCTGACTATGATGATTTATGGAAAGGCAATATTCGCCGTTTGGGCGTAGATGTAACACGGATAAAAGTACCCGATGAGTTATACGCTGCCATTATGGATGGCGGTTATGACCGCGATGAAGCCACTAAAGCGATGATGTTTGATTGGTTAGAGGACATTTGGCAGCAGAAAGATGCTCGTATTACTCAGATGTTGAGTGAGTTTGCTTAGGTAAACCTATCTTTTACGGCTTGGCAGAATTGCAGCCTATCCCAAACGCTCCACTAAATAATCCACCAGCACACGAATTTTGGGCGCCAGCTGTCTATTATGCGGATAGACCGCCCAAATCGCTTCTTCAGGCTCTCTAAAGTCGTCCAATAGGCTCACTAACTCGCCCGATGCCAAATATTTTTGCACATAGTAATCCGGTAATTGCACAATACCCAAGCCTTTAAGCGCGGCATCCACCAAACTATAGCCACTGTTATAGCGCACCCTGCCCGACACGCGAATATTGCGCTCTTTGCCGGCCTCTTTAAAGTGCCAATAGTCCAAGGTGCCGAGTAAGCAATTGTGATTTTTAAGCTCGTGCAAGGTACTGGGCATACTGTATTTATCCAGGTAGCCGGGGGCGGCACAAACATAATTGGTGCGATGGCTCAGTTTTCTAGCCATCAAAGTTGAGTCGCTTAATCTGCCCACACGTACGGCTAAATCATAACCGCCCTCGACCAAGTCTATTTTTTGGTTGCTCAAAAAGGCGGTGACTTCAATATCGCTATAAAGCTGCATAAAATCATTCACCAAGGGTAATAATTGCTGCTCGCCATAGGTGACCGGTGCTGTGAGTTTGATCCTACCTTGTGGCTTAGACTGAAGCGTGCTGACGGACTGCTCTGCGGCGGCCAAACCATCGAGTACCCCTCGGCAGTGCTGATAAAATATTTGCCCCTCTCCCGTCAGAGAGACTTTGCGTGTGGTGCGGTAGAGTAATTTGACATTCAGGCGCTGTTCTAACGCACTGACTTGCCGGCTCACTTGGGCGGTCGATATGCCCAACTGCTTGCCTGCCTGCGTAAAGCTCTCGCTCTCTGCCACGGCGACAAACTCGCTAATACCCTCCCACTTCATACTCACCGCCTCATCTAATGGTTTTATACCTACGCTACCTAACATTATAGCTACGATTATTACTGTCTCGTAAAAGATATTTGCTAATAGCGTGTATTATCATAGGTATTGGAATACTCTATACTGACTGTTAAATTATCACATCCCAATCTGCCTATAATGTCTTATTATGCAAAAGACGACCTAACACGCTAACTCTAAAAAGGAAAAAATAATGTCTGATAAATTTATTAAATCTAAAGCCGCTATTGCTTGGGGCCCGAATGAGCCACTCTCTATCGAAGAAGTCGATGTTATGCTGCCGCGCAAAGGCGAAGTTTTGGTCAAGATTGTGGCCAGCGGCGTTTGCCATACCGATGCCTTTACCTTATCGGGTGAAGACCCAGAAGGTGTATTCCCAGCTATCTTAGGCCATGAAGGCGGCGGTATCGTAGAGCAAATCGGCGAAGGCGTAACCAGCGTGCAAGTCGGTGACCACGTGATTCCCCTCTACACCGCAGAATGTGGCAAATGTAAATTCTGTACCTCAGGCAAAACTAACCTGTGCTCTGCCGTGCGTGAGACCCAAGGTAAAGGCTTGATGCCAGACGGTACCACCCGGTTCTACAAAGACGGTGAGCCAATCTATCATTACATGGGCTGCTCAACCTTCTCTGAATATACCGTACTGCCAGAAATTTCTTTGGCCAAGGTCAATAAAGCGGCACCATTAGAAGAAGTTTGCCTATTGGGCTGCGGCGTGACTACCGGTATGGGTGCGGTTATGAACACTGCCAAAGTGCAGGAAGGCGACACGGTAGCTATCTTCGGTCTAGGCGGCATTGGCCTGTCTGCCGTGATTGGCTCTGCCATGGCCAAAGCCAGCCGTATCATTGCTATCGATATCAACGAAAGTAAGTTTGAATTGGCGAAGAAGCTAGGCGCGACTGATTGCATCAATCCAAAAGATTATGATAAGCCGATTCAAGAAGTCATCGTTGAGTTGACCGATGGCGGTGTGGATTTCTCTTTTGAGTGTATCGGTAATGTCGACGTTATGCGTTCAGCGCTTGAGTGCTGCCATAAAGGTTGGGGCGAGTCGGTCATCATCGGCGTTGCGGGAGCTGGGCAAGAGATTTCTACCCGTCCCTTCCAATTAGTCACCGGTCGTGTCTGGCGCGGGTCTGCCTTTGGTGGCGTCAAAGGTCGTTCAGAGTTACCAGGCTACGTAGAGCGTTACTTAGCGGGTGAAATCCCACTACAAGACTTTATCACCCATACCATGCCTTTAGAAGATATTAACGAAGCGTTTGATTTGATGCATAAAGGCGAAAGTATTCGTAGCGTCATCCACTTTTAATGCTATTTTTAATAGTGAAGTATCATGTCGCTTTATAGTTAAGTGATAGTCACTTAGTAGCTTATTAATAAAAATAATAGCTTGTTAATAAAAAAAGCCATCCTTTTATAGGGTGGCTTTTTGCCGTTTAAGGCTTATTTATAGTGAATAAATAGCTAAATCTGAGCGCAAACAATCTACTGTAGGCAGTTGCCATCAGGAGTAATTGGCGGAGGTAAGTCAGTCTCGCCCAAAGCTTCTAACAGGTTAATCTCAATAGTTCGCGATATCGTGGTTAACGGTAAATGATTCGGTGCCACGCCAAACGGGTCTTCCAACTCTTCACTCAAGGCATCGAGACCAAAGAAAGTATAAGCGATTACCGCACTAATTAAAGGTGTCACCCAGCCCAAAGAAGAGGCCAAGCCAAAGGGCAACATAAAGCAATACAGATAAGTCGTGCGATGCACCAATAGCGTATAGGCAAATGGCAGAGGCGTATATTGAATACGCTCGCAGGCCGATAGCACTAAAGTCATCGAAGTAACGCGCTCATCCATATTCTGTAGCATCTGCTCCGACATCAAATTCTGACGGCGGCTGTGGCCCAATTCTTTGCCTAACAGTCGCAATATATACTCGGGGACATTGGTCGCCTGATGCAGATCTTGGTGATACTCTACCGGTACAAAACGCTCTATATCTTCCCAAGGCACAGTGTCCCGCAGTCGATGCCGGGTGGCATGGGCAAAAGCGATACTCAGCTCGATGATACGCCGCTGACTCTCCCGCCCACTGGCCGTGCTGTCATCCATAAACGAGACCACTTGCCGCGCCAGACCACGTGTATCCACCACCAGCTGCCCCCACAATTGCCTCGCCTCCCACCAACGTTGATAACTGGCATTATTACGAAAGCCTAGAAATAACGACAGCGCAATCCCTAATAAGGTAAAAGGCGCCGTACCATATGAGGTGAAGGAACCAGGCTGCGCATGCTGGATGGTTGATATCAGTGTGCTGAGTAAAGTAATCAGCAGGATTTGCGGAAAAATCTTGGGAATGACTGAGCCACGCAGGGTAAAAATGAGCTTTAGGGCATTGGGGCGTTGCCGGACGATCATGTCAGCCTCCTAATGAGGGGATATAAGCGTGGTATGCGAGGAGTAAAGCGAAACAATAAAAAGAAATGAGACCAATAAATAGGACGTAAAGCTCTCTTTTGTATTAGCTTTTTGCGGGCTGACAATATACCACTAACAGCTTTGAGAATAAATGTGCGGCTGTATTTAGTCTTAAATTCTGCTCTCATCAAAACTTAGTCTCTCCCACCCGCTCATTTGTAAAAACTTCTACAAAAATGACGTTATTATTATCTCTCTTATTATCTAATCCAGTTGCTTTTTCTGCCAGTATCGCTGAACATATTTTTTATAATAAACAAAATCTTAGAGTATGTATTTGTATCCCTATCTTGACTAAGGGATTAGCTCAGATTACTATTGAGTATCAAGATAGGCTAAACACAATTAAAAAAAGGACTAATATTATGTTTAAGCAAGCCCATGACAGTGAGTTGCAGAGCGATATCGCCAGTTTCTATACCAACGATAGCGTAGAGTCTAAAAAGGACGAGGACAAGAAAAAGTCCAAAGACGACAAAAAGCAAGATAAAAAAGACGACAAAAAACAGAAGAAGCAGGATAAGAAAGACGATAAGAAACAGAAAAAGCAAGTCAAGAAAGATGACAAGAAGCAAAAGAAACAGGACAAAAAAGAGGATAAGAAACAAAAGAAGCAAGATAAGAAAGACGACAAAAAGCAAAGTAAGAAAAAGTCTAAAAAGTAGTCTGTGATTTAGCCACTAAAGCTAGCTCGACAGCCTATGAATCCGAGGTCGGAAGTAAAATACTACTTCTAACCTTGGATTTTTTGTTTTCAGGATTAAGGCGTGTCCTCAATCATCTAAAAAATAGCTGAATAAGCCGCTCATTAAGGTGGTTTTTTATTGATATTTAAGGTAATTTAATAGCATACGTCCCCTTTCTCCAGTTGGGGACTTTATTTTTTTAACCTTAGCTTTAGCCCTCACTTAAGCTTGATAGCCATGAATTAAGGAAAGCGCATGCATATCAGTGCAAATTTTGATGCCGGTAATATCGAAGTCATTAGTTTAGAAGATAATAACAACGTTCAATTGGCGATCCGTCCGGACGTCGGTGGTGAGTTTTTTCAGTGGTTTAACTTTCGTATCACCGGTGAGATTGGCGAGCAGTATGTGCTCAATATTCTCAATGCCGGAGACGCGGCCTTCCCAGCAGGGTGGCATAATTACCAAGCGGCAGCTTCTTATGATCGCGACTATTGGTTCCGCTTACCCACTGCTTATGCAGACGGTAAACTCACTATAAAAGTAGCCGAAATGGAGTGCCAAACGCTGCAAATCGCTTTTTTTGCCCCTTACAGCTATGAGCGTCATCAAGACTTATTGGCTTCAGTACAGACGCATCCGCTAGTGACCCTAGAGCATTTAGGCGAGACTTTGGATAAGCGCGATTTAACTTTGGTTAAAATCAGCAGCGATGCTAGCGACCATCCTGAGAACAACGCGCAGGCGAATAAACCCAACATTTGGATCACGGCACGCCAGCATCCTGGTGAAACGATGGCGGAGTGGTTGGTCGAAGGCTTGCTGCACAGCTTATTAGACAGCGACAATGCCACGGGTCGAGCATTATTGAATAAAGCGAACTTCTATATTGTGCCAAATATGAACCCAGATGGTAGCGTGCGCGGGCACTTGCGTACCAATGCGGTCGGTACTAACCTTAACCGTGCCTGGGCTGAGCCTAGCTTAGAAACCAGCCCGGAAGTCTATTACGTCATTAAAAAAATGGAGGCTACCGGAGTCGACCTATTTTATGATGTGCATGGTGATGAAGAAATCCCTTATGTGTTCTTAGCTGGCTCACAAGGCACGCCAAGCTACAATGACCGCCTTGCCCACCTACGTGATAAATTTGCAGAAGTGTTAAAGCTGGCCAGTGCCGACTTTCAGACGGAAGAAGGCTATCCTATCGATGCGCCGGGCACTGCTAATATGACCCTGGCCACGCATTGGGTTGCCGAGCGTTTTGATTGCCTCGCCAATACTTTAGAGATGCCTTTTATAGACAACTACAATCTCCCCGATGCTGATACAGGCTGGTCGCCAGAGCGCTCTATTAAGTTAGGGGAAGCTTCATTAGTGGCGATGCTGGCAGTTGTGGATGAGCTGCGCTAATTGACTGGCGACTTGATAAGCGTGTTTTAGTAAGCTAAAAATAAGTCAGCCGGCAAAAGATTTGCCGGCTGATTCTGTTGCTAAACTGCTATTTTTAAACTGCTGTTTTCGACTATTATTTTTTAAACTGCTGTTTTTAGACTATCAGTTTAGACGATTACTGACGTTGGAAGTCGATGGAGTCACCATCTATTTCAAGCGTGAGCACATTACCAGAGACTTTTGCATAGCGAGTAGCAGGGTCTGATAAGCCAGTACCACCATTATTATCAAATATCTGATCCACTATTAATAAGTTAGTCATAGCATTGACAGAGTAGTTACCCCATTCCATACCCGATATTTCATCGCTGGTAGAGTCTGTCTTAGGCGGCGCTTCATCCACTTCTAAGTGCACATAAGTGCCATCGTCGAAGAACATAAAGGCTAACAACTCATTGCTGGTCTGAGTATTTCTCCAAAGCCCTAGTATATTCTCCGACTTAGCTCTGGTGAAAGTGAAAGACTCATCTTTATCTATCACACCATTGTCATTCTCATCTACTTCAAGCGTCAGAGTGTCACCAGAGACGCGCGCATAGCGAAGAAGATCGTCTGATAATCCCGTGTCCCCATTATTATCAAAAATTTGGCTGACGGTTAACTTATCTGTTTTATTATTAAGAGTGTATTTACCCCACTCCATCCCAGATTCTTCATCCTCATTAGCGATAGGTGCCATTTCATCCACTTCGACATGCACATAAGTCCCGTCATCGAAGAAAGCTAGCGCCAACAAGTCATTAGCAGTATCTTTATTTTCCCAAAGCCCTACCAGACTTTTAGAGTCAGGCTCTTCTTCAGGATCTTCTTTAGGAGGCGTGACAGGCTTAGTTCTAGAGAAATCAAAAGATTCATCATCGTCTATAATACCGTTTTTATTGGCGTCCACCTCAAGCGTAAGCGCGCCAGTAGAGGTTTTGACGTAGCGAGTCAGCGGCTCTGATAGCCCAGCCGTTCCATTGTCATCGAAAATCTGACTGGTGGTTAACTGTCCGGTAGCCTCATCTATGCTGTAATCTCCCCACTCCATACCATTTTCAGGGTTATCTATCGAGCGCTCAGCATCGACTTCTACTTGGATATATCTACCATCATCCAAGAAAGCCACTCCCGACAGACCTTCGCCGGCGTCGCCACTTCTCCAAAATCCTAAATGATTTTCAGACTTGGTTTTCGAGAAACTAAAGGTCTCATCGCTCCCTATGGCGCCATCTTTATTGAGATCAATCTCCATCGTCAGCTTGTCATCAGCGACTTTAATATAGCGAGTCAGCGTGTCAGACAGACCATTACCCCCATTATTATCAAATTTTTGCGTGGTGGTTAATAACCCAGTTTTGGCATCAATACTATAGTCACCCCATTCCATACCATCGCCTGCACTGGCTGCAGACTGTACGGCATACGTTTGCTTATCGACGACGGCTGCTTGGTTATTAAAGGCTGATACGGCGTAGGTTTGCCTTGCGAGGACGGTTGGTGCTTCATCGACCTGTACATGGACATAAGTCCCATCATCCAAAAAGACGAGACCTAATAGATCACTGTCCGTGTCATCGCTGGTCCAGACCCCTACGACTTCGGCTTTGGGATCGGGCGGTGGAATGGTGGTTTTATTGGAGTTTGAGTCTTCGTTACATCCTTGCAAAAGGAAGGCGGTGGTGACGGCTAGTAAGGCCATTTTAGAATATTTCATCTTATCTCTCCTTGAATTAAAAGTGTAAATTCCTTTTTACCTTTATCTAAGAAACATAAATCTGCGAAACATAGATCTGTGAAATATAAATAGAAGAAACATAATTTTGGCAGCTTAGTTTTAATCATTAATACTATTCCACCATAGCCATACCTCTTGGTTGACGCTCTGGCTAGAGATAGGCCTTTTTTAGCTTGTGATAACCCCTACCTGTAGTCAGTGGCTCCCCAAACTATTACGCGTAAAACCCTTCCGTTGAAGAGTTTCATTACTAGCCTTAACAGTACTAAGCTCTAAGTGATGATATCCATCCTTTAGACATCGACTTTATAGCGAGCACAGCATCGCAACTGAGCTTTAATTAACTTTTAAGAAACATAGACTTACACTAATGACTATAATGAAATTAAACCGCAATAGTCAAGCAATATATACCAAGCTATTAGTTTATATAGGTTAGGTTTTATATAAAAATAAAGAGGTTGAGTTAATCCTTAAGGAGGGTTTAGTTGACGAGGCTATTTAAGCAACGAACCTATTTAGGCAACAAGGCTATGCTAGCCTGATAATTATAGACCTTTGAAAATAGTGACTTTGAAAATAGAAACAAATAGAAAATAGCGACTTTGACAATATTTAATAACAGTGACGAACGTGAAAGGCCCGATTAGTACAGGCCCAGTTGCAAAGTGAATTACGCCTTTCAGCTCAGTATTAAACACTCACCCTAAACAACCGCCCAATCATAGCAGTCGCTATCATCGCTAAGACGCCCCAAATCACTACTCGAGAAGTGGCAGGGATGACAGGAGCGCCGCCTAGTCTCGCTGATACTACCCCAAGAATAGCCAAGCCCAACAAGGTCAATGCAGCCAACGACCATACCATGGCGTGCGCTGGAAATACCAAAATGCCAATGATAGGTAAGATAGCTCCTACCGTAAAGGCTATAGCGGAGGCAACAGCCGCTTGTAAAGGTTTGGCTTGGCTCATTTCGGTCAGCCCAATCTCGTCTCGGGCGTGCGCTTCTAATGCGTTATGCTCAGTTAAAGCCACCGCTACTTCATGAGCTAACTCATGCTCAAGCCCTCTATTTTCATAGATTCTCGTCAGCTCTATCAGTTCTTTATCCGCATTGTGAGTGAGCTCATACTGCTCTTTGATTAGGTCCGCTTTTTCAGTATCTGCCTGTGATGAGACCGAAATATACTCTCCGGCTGCCATAGACAATGCCCCAGCAGTAAGTGCGGCAAAACCTGTTAATAGCAAAGCCTGACTGCTGGTGTTGGCGGCGGCCATCCCAACCAATAAACTTGCGGTCGAAATAAGACCGTCATTCGCGCCTAAGACGGCGGCTCGTAGCCAACTAGTACGATTGCTCAAATGCGGCTCATGGTGGATAGAATGGGGCATAAAACACGCTCTAAAAAAATAAGTGAATAAATATCTGATAAATAAGTAAATTTATCAATCAGTAAGGTGGGGTCGGCTAGGCTAATTCTCTAACATTAAGTCGCCAAAGTCGATAACCAATCAATACGAATACTAAAGTCTGACTTAAACCATAGAACAATAACAGGGGCAACGCCTGATTGTCTGAGCCCACGACAAATAAATGGACACTGACTAACATATAGGCCATGAAAGTCAAAAAATGCAGCCATCGCCAGATAGTTTGACCAATGTAGGATTTAATGTAATAACTCATACCACAGACGAACAATAACCAAAAACCCACCTGACCTAAGGCGACCCCTACCCTATCTGTTGGCAACCCGAACGGCAGTATTATCTGCCAAACGCTTAAGTTTAGATAGCTATCTCCTAAGAGGATCAGCGCATGGAAACCTGCAAAACCAATCGCTAGCAGACTAATAAATTGATGCAAGGCAAAGAGTCGACCTGCCGGCAGAAAGCGGCCCAATTGAGCGCTTAGTCGCGTGCCTAGTAGTAATCCAAATACCATCGCCAACCAAAATAGCGCGTAGGCTACGATGCCACTGGCACGGGAGAGATACCAAAAATTTTTATCGGTTTGCGTTAGCAAGTCTGCCACCATCGCCCCCCAACTTGTTAATGCCCAAGTGCCAAGGCCGACCCCTACTGTCACTATCAGGATTAGCATTAATAGCCAGCCAATAGCTTTGAAACAGGTACTGCCAACAGCCAGCAACCGATTGGCTAGCTTGTCTTGTAGGCTGAGATGGCGATGAGACAGTAGCTTCGATTCATTCATCATTCTGACCCTCCAATTAATAATAAAAGTGCAAATCTTATTGCTCAGTGCCTCAACCCAATCTCATTTTATAAGAGACTATTTTATGAGAGGCTATTTTATGAAAGATATGATTTTATGAGAGAGGCAATTTTATAAAGGCTGTCATCTTATGAGAGACAGCCACCTGATCATGGGTATCTACAATTAAGCCCGCCACATTATTATGGTTTAACCACGATAGTGCTGCCGCCTTGCTGATTAGCACACAATATTTAGCCCAGATTTCTGCCTCGAGGGTCGTATCAGCGATGATGGTGGCGCTTAGCACCTCACTACGGGCTGAGCTGTGAGTACGAGGATCAATCAGGTGATGGTGCCACTTACCTTGGTGCCACCAACGCCGGTAGTCCTGACCAGAGGTAGCGATGCCCCCACTACTTATTTGCACAATAGCCACATCATCTGATTTATGATGGTGCGTGAGCGCTTTGTCTACAGGCTCTAAGGCAGTTGGCTTAGCGATTGCGACTCCCCAATTGGGCGGCATGCCGGCAGGGCTTATAGTGTCGTCGCTACTGGGTACACCCACTGCGATATCCCCTCCCAAATCTACCAAACAAGGCAATCGCCAAGGATGTTGATGGCTAATCTTCTGAGCTAATTGGTCGGCACACCAGCCTTTGACATAACCATTTAAATCTAAGGTCATACCAGCAGGTAGCCTTACTTGATATGCCCCATTGGCTAAGGTGCGAAATTGAATATTTTCAGCGGCTTGCTGACCCATTTTAGTGGTCTCAATACCCTGCTGAGCATCTCCATTGATTATTGTATCGACGACTTCATCAACGGCTATACCTTTGAACGGTAAGGCGGTCACCAAAGTTTCAAATGACCGGTTATATCCCAAATTACCCAACGTCTCTAATAAAGTTGGCGTGACCAACCCTTGAGTTTTAGAGGCAAAAATTACCGCTAGTTGCAACACCTCATATAAGTCAGCGCTCACAGTAAACCATTGATTATCGGATAGTAGCCCGGGCCCAGCTAGCGGCTTGGATAGCAAATCGGTCGCATAAGATTTTGAATTCAGATTGCTAATAGCACTACTGCGTCGATTCAATCGCATCAGCTCACTAGTGTCCTCAAAGCGACTAAATATTTTCTCCCAACCTGCTAACGCTTGCTCAACATCTTGCCTGAGTTGTAGTAACTCCTGGCCAATCTGCAATTCTGAGTAACCCTGCTGGGCAGCGGTCATATCTACATGCACTTGGATATGACACCCCATGGCTTTTAAAGCCATGGTCTCAATCAATAATGGGGGCTGAGTCATTGGTTAGACCTGCTGCCTTAATAGAGGCGGATTGTTTGTTAATAAGCGATTTTTAATCAGTGAGCCTATTGTGTGTTCATAGCTCATAGCACATACGCCATAGCACATAGCCATTGTTCAGTAGGGGCAATTAACGAGAGGATTGAGTCCTTGCCACTACGCGCACCGGCTCAGTAAGCATAGAGTCCACAGAGGGCAGCTCATTGACTTGACGTAACTGACTTATATCAACACTTTGCTTGGTGACGTCACTACCCTCACCCTCACTGGCATTGAGGCCTGCAGCTGCGTTTACTCTTACTGGTTGAGGGTTTTGCGCTTCCCATTCTGCCAAATCAGCATTCGCTACCATTGGCTGAAAATCTGGCGATTGAGTCAGTGGTAAAGTCGGCTGCTGAGCAGAAACTTGCGCCGCCGTTTCAGAAGCTCTGACATTATGATTAAGTAATACTAGCCAGCCTGCCATCGTACCGATGATAGATAACATCAAAACGGCTGACTTTAACTCAAGGTAAGATTCAGCTTTCTTTGTCGGTCTTTTTGCGGATGGCTTAGCGATAGTTTTGGGATGCCGAGGTAAATTAGTCATCATAGGCCTCCTCATCATGGTGCTTACTATCACGATCTGACTTTTGATGATGACGATAATCCGCCACTATCAAGCGTGCGCTTGCCTCATCTTTATCCCGATACTTTTTGCGATTATGGTGCTTATCTTCATGGTGCTTGTCTTCATAATCTTCTTCGTCATCATGCTGATTGGTTTTATAGTCTTCAGTCGTATTTATGGCAGAGGGGGGCGGATTTAGTAGCTCAGCAGAAGTCGCATCGACATAGACAAGTCCGCTAGTTAGCGATACCTCGTAAGCTACCGAGCCGTTGTAATTAACCAGTTCAACCGGCGCTTGCAAGCTAGCATTGGGCAGGTATTGGGTTGCTACCGACATCGCCTGCTCTGCACTGATAGTAGCGTTGGGTACTGCCATAGCCTCTGTCTCAGAGGTCATAGATTGAGGCGTAAAAAGGGTCTCAACGACAAGGGGCGAAGACGAGGATGAAGGCGTATCAGCGGTAGTAGTAAGATTGTCTGGCGTGTTTTTGCCATCCAAGTCAGAGGTCGGCATGGTTAGCGCAATGACCCCGCCAAAGAATATCATCGAGGTAGTGCCCAGCAAGATTAATAGGGGCTTTAGTAGAGGTTTTAATATGGGGGTGCTCATGGCCGATACTCCGAATCGTTGTTGACTGGAGATATCTTATTCTATGAACATTAACTGAAACTTAAGAGGGGATAAGATTAATCAACAACCAAGCTGAGCGCTTGCTGCTATGTTTGACTAGGCGGCTTTTGTATTAGGTAGCCTGACACTAACGATTAACCCTGTCTCTGGTAGCGCACGATTGCTAAAGGCCAGCTCTAGGCCGTGCAGCTCTGCAACCTGATGCACAATAGACAGCCCTAAGCCGCTACCAAGCTGATTTTGTCCCGCAGGACGATAGAAACGTTCGCTCAATCTAGGCAGCTGATCGGCAGGCGCACCAGGCCCATTATCTAAGACGGTAATAGCGTCTGAACTTAACTGCAGCTCAATGATGCTCCCTGTAGGACTATAGCGAATCGCATTGTCTATTAGATTGCGGAGCAGCAATTTGAACAAGGTAGGATTGCCGTCGATAGGTAGGACATCAGCTGCATTGTCGCCCTGAATCGACCGCTTGAGTTGAATGCTCTTCTCGCGCGCTTGGCGGTTGCTATTGGCCAAGACCTCATCGGTCAAGCTTAACCAGTCGATGGGTTGTAGCTCTGATTGAGGCAATTGCTGTTGCGGGGCAAGCTTGGCTAATATTAGCAGCTGCTCTACTAGGTGACTGGCCCTATCAATGCCTTCGCTGATACGCTCAGTATGATACAGAAGGTCATCATCTACAGCATCCGTATTCACTGATGATATCTGCTGCTGCATGAGCTTTTGTTGCAATAAATCCACCTGTAGCTTTAGCGCAGTTAATGGACTTCGCAGCTCATGTGAGGCGTCTGCCGTAAAGCGTTGCTCGCGCTCCAAGGTATCCGCGACTTTGATAAACAGTGCATTCAAAGCGGTCACTAACGGCTGAATCTCACTAGGCACTTCGGCCATGATGGCACTGTCATCTTGCGGTAGTCGAGCGCTAAGGGTCTCACTAAGCTGGGTTAAAGGCGCAAAGCCTCGCCGCACTGACCAAATGACTAAGGCTATAAAGGCGAGCAGACCGAGCAACATCGGTAAAATCTGCACCATTAAGGTACTAGCAATCATCTCGCGACGGACCTTAAGATTTTGTCCCACTGCAATCACGCGGCCATCATGTTTACGGTCATCGTCATTTTGATAAGTCTTATCATCATGAATATAAAATAATCGCCACTGCCGACTAAAAGGGTTTAAGCGCTGATAGGCCTGATTCTCTTCTTCCAAAAACCCCTGCGGATTGGCTAAGAAAGCAAAGGACTGACCATTCTCATCAGCCATGAGTAAGCGACCTTTTTTATCCCAAATCGCAAACCCCATATAGTCATCTTTTGCGTCGCCCAGGCTACCTAAATCGCCTAAAAGCTCGCTACTCTTTAGGCTATAAATCTTGGCATTGTGATGGTGATCATCCTTATCATCTTTATCGTCTCTGTGCTTTTTCCCCTCTCTACCTTCTTTGTCTTCTCTATCATCGTCGTGACTTTTTGACGGGTATTTTTTATTCTCTATCCTTTTTTTCTCATAGTCGCCCTCAAGGTCTTCATCGCTTGATACGCTCACCAAATACTTGGCTACCTGAATAATTTGCGTGTCGTTCATCTCATTGATTTCGTGCCAAAATCGCCAAGCAATAAAGCTCGAGGTCAATAACCACAGGAGCGGCAAACCAATTAATAACGAGGTTAAAAGTCTTTGTTGAATACTTTTCATATTATAAGTTCAGGGCTAGCGATTGGGGCATCCGCCGTCAACTATTAGTAAGGGGTTATTAGTAAAGGGCTATCAGTACAGGATTATTAATAAAAGACTATCCGTAAAGGACTAGTGGCTAAATCACTGCTCCTTAAGGTGTTGATAGGCAGGGTTTAAATAATAGCCGATACCGCGTTTGGTTAATATAAAATCATTGGCCAACTTTTTACGCAAATGATGGATATGCACCTCAATGGCGTTACTCTCGATATCTTGTTGCCAGCCATAGAGTTTGTCCTCTAAGCTGGCTCGGTTATGGATTTTTTGTGGCTGAGTCATCATTTGCTCTAATATCGCTACCTCTTTTGTGGTTAATTCGACCGACTTGCCTTGATAAGTCACTAGCTGACTGTGAGGATGGTAGACCAGCTCACCAAAGCGGATTTCAGGATAGCTTCGACCTTGGCTGCGCCGCATTAACGCTTGTAGCCGAGCGATAACTTCATCTAATGCAAAGGGCTTGACCAGATAATCGTCTGCTCCCGCGTTGAGGCCAGCGACTCTATTGGCAATAGCATCGCGGGCAGTAATAATCAATACAGGCGTATCAATCTTCTTATCCCGCCAGCTCTTTAGCACCGACATGCCATCACCGTTTGGCAGGGTCAAATCCAACAATACAGCATCGAACATAGCGTCTTGCAGGGCCAATTCACCAAGTTTGGCATCACTGAACCAATCCACCATCATGCCGTGGCTTTTGAGACCTAGGATTAAGCCTTCCGCAATAGTGCGGTCATCCTCTATTAATAATACTCGAGACATAGTCGTCCTCAATCCCTGCTGATGGTGTTCTTAGTTATTTTAGCGATTGTTTTAGCGGTTGTTTCAGTTATCGTCATTATCTTTCACGATAGATATGGGCTCAGGCTTATTAACTTAGGCTTATTAACTTAGTTATTGCGCGTATCATTAACCGTCTTATTGCCAGTAACCATTGATTTGATAAGGTTCTGCTTTTGTAGATAGCTCATAGCAATGGCTGATAGGATATGCAGCGGCACCAAGAAATATAGACTATTGGCTAGCAGCTCATGAGTCTCCTCAAATAAGTCTTCGTTACCTAATAGTTGTGACTCCATTAGATAACCTGTCAGACCTAGGCCAATAATAGCACCCCACAGGGCAAGCATCATCAGTGCGCCTAACGGGTTATGACCTAAATGCTGACTGTCCATACGCCGCGCGGTCATGTCACTCAAATGACGTTTTATGCGTTTGGATGTGGGGAAAAAATCGCTAAAACGAGCGTATTTACTCCCTACCAATCCCCAAAGCAAACGGATGACGACTAAGGCCACTACGGTATAACCGACATACTCATGTAGCTCGCTGCCATCTTCTGTAAAGGCTAGATTAGCAATAACACCGGCAGCTACTGTCCAATGGGTAACTCTAACTAGAATATCCCATACTTTGACCTGACGGACAGTAGAGTTAGACAATTTAGGGACGGAAATATTCTCTAATTCTGTCTTGGTGGCTTTCTGACTCATAATAGTACTCTCCTTTAGCTTACTGTTGTATAAAGCGGCTTTTATAAAGTAGCGTTAATGCTCTGACTGCTGTATTGCGGGACAGCAACTGCGACTGTCTTCTGAGCGTATTACAACAGATGAACCTTAAGGCAAGCTTAGGAAGCACTATAAATTCATAAACATATGAACTCATAAACCTAGTAAGGTTATGGAGTACTATTGAGGTGGCAAGCAGACTATTGCTAGCTGGCGAATTTCGATATTGCTATCCTCTCTCTAAATAGCTTGAATATGAATAATTCGAATATAACCCACTAAATTTAGATAAAAAAAACCCCAGTCAGATGATTGGGGTTGGTTTGGATTTTGCGAATCTATTTTAAATTGAAGTTAAGTAAAATTAATATTTATCTCGTAGCAAAGTTTTGACTCTGCTCATCTTTTAGCATCATTAATCTTTTAACAAAGCTGATGTGCCTTAAGCTTAAGCTAAGTAACCCTATTTAAAACGCAACAACCGTAAAGCATTCAAAGTCACCAACACGGTCGCGCCAGCATCCGCCATGACCGCAATCCATAAGCCAGTCACCCCAAATATCGTAGTGATTAAAAATATCCCTTTTAGCCCTAATGCAAAAATAACGTTTTGATGGATATTGCTCATAGTGGCACGCGACAAGGCAATAAGATGCGCCACATCGGTCACTTGGCTTTTTAGTAAGGCAATATCTGCAGTTTCTATCGCCACATCGGTACCACCGCCCATAGCTATTCCGACATCAGCCGTGGCCAGCGCTGGGGCATCATTAATCCCGTCACCCACCATCGCCACTTTACCGTTGGCTTTCATCTCATTGAGTAGGCGCAGCTTATCTTCCGGTAATAGCTCCGCTTCCCAGTCCACGTCTAAGTTATTAGCCAGTGCTTGTGCCGTCAGGCGGTTGTCCCCGGTCAGCATAACGGAGCGTACCCCCATAGCTTTTAGCTTGGCGACCCCCGCTTGCGCATCATCGCGTAACTCATCACGCAGAGCTACTAACCCTAAAGCCTCACGGGTTTGCTCATCAAACAAGATAGAGACCGTCTTACCTTCATTCTGTAGCGCTTGAATTTTTGCCTGTTGTGCTGATGAAATATTCGCCTGTTGTGCGGCATAGACCGGTGAGCCGATAACTAGCGAACGCCCTGCTACCGTCGCTTGCACCGCCTTACCTGCCGTCGCAGAGGCATTAGTGGCAGTCGGCACAGTTACATTGGCTGCTTCAGCATGCTGGAGGATTGCTTTAGCCAAAGGATGACTAGAGCTGGCTTCCACACTGGCAAACAGCGCTAATAGAGCATTCTGAGAACTCGTGTCCTGATGCTGCTCACTTTCACCTTGCCCACTTTTTCCCTGTAAACCATCATCTTGCATGCTTAAATCGGTTTGCGCAAAAGCAACTATGTCAGTCACGCGCGGCTCACCTTGCGTTAGAGTACCGGTCTTATCAAAAGCTACCGTTTCTACTCGCCCGATGGTTTCTAGAGCGCTGCCCCCTTTAATCAATAGTCCACGGCGCGCACCCACTGCCAGACCAGAGGCAATAGCCGCAGGGGTTGATAATACTAAGGCGCAAGGACAGGCAATCAATAACAACGCCAGACCCCGATACAACCAAGTCGCCCACTCGCCCCCCAGCAACAATGGCGGCACGATAATAATCAAGGCAGCAATGGCCATCACAGCAGGGGTATAGTAGCGACTAAACTTTTCAATAAACCTGGCAGTAGGTGCTTTGGAAGCTTGCGCTTGCTCTACCAGCTCGATAATACGGGCAATGGTGTTGTCAGCGGCAGTTTTCTCCACGCGTACTTGTAGCGCCCCATCGATATTGATCGATCCTGCAAACACCTGATCGCCAAGCGCTTTAGCCACGGGCACTGATTCTCCAGTCACAGGCGAATCGTCAAGGCTAGAGGCACCATCTATAATGACCCCGTCAGCAGACACGCTATCGCCGGGACGGACTAACACCAAATCATCGACTTGCAGCGCACTCGCCGCCACTATGATCTGCTTACCTTGAGCATCTAATAAGATAGCGGTCTTGGGCACCAAAGCGGCCAAAGCTCTAATTCCGGCACGCGCCCGATCCGCAGCGACACTTTCAAACAGCTCACCGACTGAGAATAAGAACACTACCGCTGCAGCTTCTTCAGCCTCACCAATGATTAGTGCGCCTATCGCCGCTACCGACATGAGCATTTCAATAGAAAAAATTGAGCCCGACCTAGCCAGCGCCCAAGCTTGCCGTACAAAGGGGAACACACCCACTAAGACGGCCACCGCAAATACCCATGTACCGTATTCAGGTACCAGTAACGCGATGATATACGCCACACTCATTAATAGGCCAAGCCCTACGATCTGCTTGCCCTTGCGAGTTTGCCACCAGTGTTGGGCAGGTGCTACCTTATCGCTAGTCGCTGCCACAACTGTCGTGTCTTTTATAGGGTCGCTACTGGCTATCCCAAACCCTAAGCTCTTGATAGTCTTTTCGATATCACTGGGCTGAGTCGCTGCATCATCCGCTAAGGTTAACTCTAATTTTTCTGTAGCGAAGTTTAGCTGAATATCAGAAACCCCAGGCATACGGGCAAGCGCCGTCTCAATCTTGCCCACACAACTGGCACAATCCATCCCTTCTATACGATATTGCATAGGCGTATCTCCTTTGAATAGTGCTATTATCAACCCTCTAGTGGCTTTAGAGTCAACACTATATAGAGGCTACCAGGATATTTATTCTTACCGTCTCCAGCTTTTAATTTGTTCATATTTAAAAAAAAGAGGTCATGATGCTCATCAAAATTGGTGCGCTTGCTCAACGTACAGGCGCCACAGTAGAGACCATTCGCTATTATGAAAAGGAGGGGCTATTACCAGAGCCTTCGCGTAGTGCCGGCAACTATCGTCTATATCGCGAGGAGCATCTAGAACGGCTACAATTTATCTTACATTGCCGGACATTGGATATGACTTTAGATGAGGTTAGAACGTTATTGGAGTATTGGGATGGGCCGGATAAGGCATGCGGCAATGTGAATAATTTATTGGATGAGCATATTCGCGCTGTGGCCATACGTATGGAAGAATTAGAGCAATTGAAGTTACATCTTATAGCCCTACGTCAGAAATGTAGTCAGGAGGCCACCGCTAAATCTTGTGGCATTTTAAATACTTTGGCGGATAATTCTTGTCATAGTTCAAATGACTTAACAGACTTAGGCTAATATAAAGACGGTATGTAACGAGGCAAAAGTGACAAGTAATTGATAGCCGCTAAGCCAGTCGATATAGTTGAAATCTCAATGCTTCATAACCCTTTATTGAGTACTAGAGTTAATTGGCATTGAGATTTTTTATTATAAGGCTGTTTATTAATCAGCATATTTTTTGCTATGGACTATTTACCATTAGGGGCTTTAGCCGCCGCTTGGTAAATTGGCATCATCTCAGGCAGCAAGGCGCGAATTTTAGCAATGCGTTGTTGCGAGTTTGGGTGAGTAGACATCAGGGTCACTACTGTGTTGCTACGACCGTTTGCCGCTTCCATTTTTTGCCAAACAGAAATAGCCGCTTCTGGGTTATAGCCCGCTTGCGCCATTAGACGTAAGCCGCCAGCATCCGCTTCGGACTCTTGACTGCGAGAAAAAGGCTTGTCGATACCCAAATCGCTAATCAAACCTAAAGTCTGCGAATCTAGTCCGGTCTTAGCCTGTAACGCTGCCCCGCCAAATTGTACTGCCAAACCCGTCAGAATCTTTTGACCCGCATCTTTTTTACTGTGTTCCTCTAAAGCATGAGTCATTTCATGCCCAACGATGGCCGCGATTTCTGCTTCCGTTAAATTCAACTTTTCTACAATACCAGTATAAACGGCCATTTTGCCACCGGGCATTGCCCAAGCATTTAAGTCAGGAGAGCGGATGACTGTCATTTGCCAATTGAAAGGCACGCCTGTGGTATTGGCGCGGTCAGCATAAGGCTTGAGGCGATTAAATACTCTATTAACACGGTTAGCTGTAGCCGACCCCTTCTCTACCGTCCCTTGTCTACTGGCCTTGCTGACCACATCACTGTAGCTTTTAGCCGCATTACTATTTAACGTAGCGGTGTTATATCCTGCGACATCGGCCATAGTGCTACAGCCCACTAAAGTTGTCATAGTGGCAGCCAAAATAGCGGTTTTTATTGTATTTACTGACTTCATCAAAGATCCTTATAAAAGAAGGGGGCGTTAAATGCAGGATGCCTATTTTCAGGGCTAGGTTTAGGGCTAAGCTTAAAAAGCTGCTAGCTTCATTGTCTATAATTTTATAAATAATGCTTAAAAATCAATAGATTAAATCGGATTGTAACCTATGTGTAATTAAAGTGTCTATACCATTACGGAAATAGCCCCCTTGTAAAATTCATAACTGAAGTGCATTTTTGATAGTAACTGATTGATTGATTGATAATTTAAATTTTTTTAAGTTGCTAAGAAATAACCCCTAATGTTAGTATTGATTTTTATGGTAGCTGTCAAATATTTTAGAAAAATCAAGCTCTTCGATAAATACCAAAATAATACTTCAATATGCATATTGTTGGGTCGATTTTTATACTTGGAGTGATACTAATCTACATCTAAAAGTCTAAAAACGGCTTTGATTTAGTATCAGGTTTTTCAGATAACTAAGCTCTATAAAGTCCTATCAAAAAAATTTTGATCTCTATTAGCTGGGGTACAAAGCTAAACTCACAACCTATTGATTTAAAAATCTTTTAAGAAATAAGAAATACTAAGACTCAGTATTTTTTCATACAAACTAATAATAGTTGTAAAAATTATTTTAATTTAAAACACTGATAAAGCGATTGACATGGAACTTATTAATTATATCAACTCACTACATAATATTAATGCTTCAGGTACTAATACCCTAGCAGAGTCACAGATAAACTCTCCATATTTCAAAGATATCTACTATCCCTTTCCTATTGTAAATACTTTAAAAAATATTATTACCACTCAAGAAAATACAATTATTATTTTGACTGGACATGCAGGCGATGGAAAGTCGACCATAGCTTTTGACTTGCTACGTGAATTAGGATCTGAAAAATACTCTCAAGGCTATCAATTTAAAGAATATGAGTATCTTGAAAAGTATAATTTACATGTTCTAAAAGACATGAGTGAGCAAGGATTAGAGGATAGAAAAAGATGGCTAAACAATGCATTTAGCTTACCTGGAAACTGGCTAATTGTTAGTAACACTGGACCATTATTGACATCGATTGCTAAGTCTTTAAAAGCTACTGATTGGGGGGCAGCTCTTAAGGACTACGAAATAGAGTCGGAAATTTTAAGACTTTTAGATGAAGACATTACATATGATTATGGTTTAGATAACTTAATGCTGCCTAATATAGAAGGGAAAAATCTATATATCGTTAATATTGCTAAATTAAATAATATTGATATTGCCATCAAGATTTTTGAAAAAATTATTGACCATCCAGAATGGCAGGAAATTATTCAACATTATCCAGAACATCCTATAGTTATCAATTACTTAACCATTAAAAATAATTATATAGAAGTAGAAGAAGGCATTAGATTGACCTACTTATACCTGCTTAATTATGAAAAAAGAATGACTTTGCGGCAAATGCTAGCTCATCTTAGTGCTGCTATAACAGCAGGTATGCACTTATCAGACAGCCTAGAAGAATCTCAAAAAAATGACGTATTTAATAATTCTGATACAAGAGTACCCCTATTATTTAGTGATACTTTTTTTAGTTATATTGGTTCTGAAGTTTGGCATAAGGCAAAGGATACTAGAGGAATGGACTTAGTCTCGCGAATGAATGCGGGCGGTTATACTAGCTTAGAAATTGAGAACTTAATCACGAAAAAAGATAGTTTTGACCTTACTCTAGAGCCTTTAAAATCAATTGCAAAAAAATACATTGCTCTGAATGATGAAAGCAAGCTTTATAAAGGCAGGTCAGTATTACGTAGAATATTATTTATGTACGGTATTAGTGGTAATGGCTATGAAAATGCTAAATCTTTGTTCTTAGGATCTTCTAATGTTTACAAGTTCAATACTTGGCAATTAAATCCATCAAGCTTTAAAGATGAAGCACGAAAAATTAAAAAATCCTGTGAAAAGGCGTTAAACCTATTTTATTCAGGTTCTGATGATAAAAATAACATAAACATTACCTTAAAGCGCTCAGACTCTGCAGTTTTACAGATTGCACAGTTAATGATTTGTAGTATCCCTAAGAGTTATTTCCGCATAGACTACGATCAGCAGAAAAAACTACCCTTCTTATATTTAAAAGATGCCAATACAATTCGATTAGATTTGAGTCTGCCTTTACTCGATTATATAGAAAATATTGTGGTCGGCGACGTAACTGAATCATTAAATCCTATTTACAAGACTCAGCTTGAGCGTTTTAAGCTCAGACTTATAGATTACTATCAAGAAATTGATAATGAAGAAATTACATTAATTAGAATGCAATCAAATGGCGATTTGATTAAATCAGAAATATATTTCGACGTAGTCGACAATAAAAAGATACTAAAGACAGAAGGCTAAAAATGACCGACATTGATGCTATCCAATTCCCAAAAGTAAATTTTAAAGAAAGCAATAAATCTAATATAGCTATTAAGGTCTATGGCCGACGTTTTCTAGCTGATCAAACACCTATCGAATATCTATCAGAGTTTCTTTTAGCATTCCATTCAAAGAAAAGTAATGAAAAGTTAAACTTAGAACAATTAAAAAATAATAATAGCGATAATTCGTTTACTATCTCAGACCAGACTCGATATTATTTTCCAAAATCACGCCTACCACTGAAGTTTTTTATTTGTAGATAGTCCTAAAAGTTAGATTCACTCGATTTTTTTTAACGCGTTTTTGCTTAGGGACACTGTGCTGCCAATGATGTTGTAGAGCTCCTGCCATAACCAAAACACTACCATGATGAAGCGGGATTTCTAGCTTACATTTATGATCCTCTTTTCGGCGTAACAAAAAACGGCGACTTTCACCAAAGTTCACTGAGGCAATCATTGGGTTAACGCCTAACTCAGGCTCAGCATCGGTATGCCAACTGATATGATCATTACCATCTCTATACCAATTTAGCAGCACACTATTGAAACGACGTTTACACACATCTTCAAGAGCGTCTCTGATGCTATTTAACTTATCCGTCCACCCTTTTGGGTATAAAGTGATGCCCGAATAAGTATAAGGACTGTCGCTATCGCCATACCAAGCAGATAAACGAGGCAATTGATGAACTTTACCAAACATCTGAACAGTGTCTTGCTGCCAAAGAATGTTCTTAAATGCTCTCTTGTTAACGTCCTCATCAGCACGCCAGTCATGCGTTTTGTAATCTACATCATTACATGCTAGCAAATAATCTAGATAGTCATTACTAGTAGCAGTACTGAAATAATGGGGAGCATAATATAGTCGGCCGTCTGGAACATTAATAACTACTCCTTTTCCATCGTCATGCTCATGGGCTTCATACTCAGTTCCCATAAAACGCCCATTAGTAATTAAAGATCTCACTGCATTTCTGCTAGCAGACTCTCCTTCAGACAAACCTGCCTGCTCTTGTGCTAAACCATCAAATAAGTCCATTGGAATTCCCCTAGCTTTAAAAGCCTATAAACTATATTTATGCATCGCATATATAACCATTTACTGACAGTAGCTTCCTAAGCATAAACAAACAAGCTCTGTTTGATTTCTAATAGTGTAATATCAAATTTTATCCATAAATGAATCAATATACTTTGAAATACGATTCACTCATATCGAGTATGTTAAGTACTGAATTCAACACGTTCTCTTAATTAAAGTACTTTTTACAGAGTTTATAATAGATAACATCAGCATTTGAAGCTTCATATTCTCAAGATCATAGCACTTTTAACCCCCTAAAATATGGCCAAATAACTTATCAATGTAACTGGCGCTATCTGTCCCTAGTTCAATACCTGTATTACTTAAGCACATCTAATATTTACTTCTGGCAAATTTTCTAAATGTCTGTCCACGCTGATAAAAATACTTGAATTATGTAGTGTGTAGTATATACTACACATATGAAATTTGGCACATACATCAGACAAAAACGTTTGGCTTTACAGCAAACTAATAAAAACTACTCTCTGCGCAAAGTTGCACAGCGTATTGGAGTTGAGCCCGCTTACCTTTCAAAAATAGAAAGAGGTGACTTTGCCCCACCTTCAGAAAAGGTAATTATAAAGCTGGCTCAAGAACTCAATCAAAATCCTGATGTTTTGCTAGCAATGGCAGGCAAGCTCTCAAGTGATTTACAAGCGATTATTCAAAAACGACCAGAGCTTTTTGCTGCCTTATTAAGAGAATTGGCTGAACAGCCAGATCACGCAATTTTAAAAATTGTTCGTGAAGTAAAAGATGGCGATTGGTAATTTATTAATAAATAAAACAGGAGAGGAATATGTTAACTCTTGATGGTAATAAGCTTATTTTTTCATTCCCAGAAGTCCACCCAGATGCTATTTGCGAAATCGACTTTAGACGAACATTACGTCTTCCCGATGACAATAAGGTGTACCCTCTTCCCCCTGGGTTAGGTAAGTTCCCTCTCGTTCACACTGAAGATTATTTACATAACACACCACAAGCATGGCAAAAATACGGTGGGGTTATGATGCCGATGTATCAATCAGAGGCTATGTGGCTATATTTTGAAAGTCCTAAAAAATATCCTTTTGCTATTAAAGTAGCAGCAGGTAAGATCAATGCTGTTACTGGTAAACAGTGGAATAACTCATTAGGGACAAACCCTCAGGATTACTTGGCCATACCTAAGCAACCTTGGTTAGATGGATTTCATACATCTGACAATATAGTTAGACAGTTTGTTGCAATGCCTCTGGGACAAGGATTTAGTGCTGAAGAACAAATAACAGGTCAGGCTGAATTTGGTGGAATACAAATTATTGTCTATCCGATGAAAATTGATAGCTATGAAAAGATTTTAGAAGAGAAAAACAATCCACTATCAAGCATATCATTCTCACAAGCACCTAGCTTGATGTATGATTTTTATCATGACACATTAAGTATGGGCATATCTCCCGGAGGTCGTATTGAACAGGAAATATATAACGACTCACACAATATAAGGGATTATGACACAGAGGCTTTTAGCCGCTGCTTCGTTCAATTGGTTAACTCTGAACAGTGGCAAAACATCACTAATAACAAGCCACCTACAGAACCCTTTACTGCCCAAGA
Organism: Psychrobacter sp. CoH-33_TS_01; assembly: GCF_058189395.1. NCBI lineage: Bacteria > Pseudomonadati > Pseudomonadota > Gammaproteobacteria > Moraxellales > Moraxellaceae > Psychrobacter > Psychrobacter sp. CoH-33_TS_01. The sequence continues at coordinate 188,701 of NZ_JBVGQI010000005.1, read as the reverse complement.
CTACGAAGAAGCAGGATTACCTTGGTTTAACTACTATAGTGAATCACCAACGCTAAAAGCGGGTAATATTTTATCATCACTTAAAGGGGTAGCTTCAAAATGGTTAGATAAAAATGGAGAGGAAATGAACGACAACCAATCCCTTTCAACAACAAAAACCATCAAGATAAAAGAAAATCAAGTTAACGATGGTGATTGGTAGTAAACTTCAACTTATTATAAAGCTCTAGCCTTGAAGCTCGTTAAATAAGTAACGGGCTTCTTTTTAACTTAAATACTAGAGTCTTTAGCTAAAAATATTTATCCTTTTCTCATTCCAGTTTAATATTGATTAAACATTGCTAATATAGTCGAATATTATAAGATGCATACCTATGATAGATTTTTATCTAAACCATGTTTTTTTAATAACCATTACGGTCATGGCATTAATTGTATCAACCCTGCTTTTAGGCCCATTAATACTGCATATGTTAGGACATTCCCTTCAAGATAGACCTGATATAAAAAACTTATTTATAGATATAGCATTTGGCTTAATCTACTCAGGCCTACTTATTCCTTTAGTACTAGCGTTCATAATAAAAATGAAACCTAACTTTATAGAAGAGCTAACAGCTTACAGAGGCTATTTGATGGGTGTTTTCTTAGTCTGGCTAATTTTTATTAATTTTAGACGTTTTAGACTTATAGCGAATAAAGAGGACCTAACATCTAGTACAAGCAATAACTTTACAGATTCGGAAAGCAGATTTGACATAATAAACAAGAAGATAAGCAGCTATAGATCTGATATGATTTTAATCACTATATTTATTGCATATACAGCTCTATTATTTAACTATACATAAGTTATAAAATTAATGTATAAATCCCATTAAAAACTTTACTCACCTTACAATTACTTAATTAATTAATTAATCGTTACACTAAACACTCGAACCACTCTAGTCCATTTACTCTCCCATTCACCAGCTTTTTGATTTTGTTTTTCAATAAGCTGGAATGAGGGATATTCTTTGAAAGCCTCAACAAAATCATCAAGTCTCTGAGTTTTGTATTCATTTATATATGGGCTGACACATATAAAAATGCTATCCCCTTTGAACACTGATTTAATATTATCTATAAGTTTTGACATCGAAAATAAGTCTACATCTAAAATATTAGAGAAAAGGTGAACCTTTAAGCTCTTCGTTTCATTAAATAAATCTTCTCCTCTAACAGAGTCTAAATCCTTATTAACCGTTCTAATTCTTGTCCTTGCATCAAACTTTCTAGTATGCAACGCCGCTCTTTTAAGAGCTATTTCTGAAGGCTCTATAAGGATCACTGAATTTACAATTAGATACTGAGTTCTGTCTCTAATATCTTCAAGCAGACTAATTGTTGCAAGCGCTTGGCCACACCCCCAATCTATCACCTCGATATTACTAGAATCGAACTTATCAATGCACTGTAAAGCCGCCTGTAATTTAGCAAAATGCATTCTTCCGTAACTATAGATATAGGCTAAAAGCTGTTCTTCGTATGTAAGAACCTTAACCCCTCTTTCTAATGACCTAAATATATCGTCGTCTTTTATAGCACTATAAAGCTCATAAACTAAGTCGTATAAGCTTGAAAAATTTGTATCAGTATTTTCTAACGCTTTAGCATAATTTGTTCCAGTTTCAATTAAGAAGTTAGAATGATTAAAATCTTCGGAAGAGAATGTTACGTCTAGATAAGTGTCTAAAGCACTTACTATTCGACTATAGCCTGAATTATAATCTAGAAAGCTAGCGCCTAATAAACTCTGAATTTCAGAAGTGTCAAGAACTTTGTAATTTTCTTGATTTAATCTGCTCAGTAATAGATTTGAGAAGTTATGCACAGCCTGATAGTTATAATCAGCAAAATTCCTATAAACCTCTAGATAAAAATGTAGCAGTGTGGCTAATACTTCATTTAGACTGTCGTCTTGCTCTTCATAACTACTAACTAGTAATGATAAAACCCTGTCTATACGATTTGAATAGTCATTGACCTCAATAACATTCATCAAAAATACTGATGCTGCCTCTAACCTATCTGTTAGCTCAACATTCTTTCTTTTTGCCAAAAAATACAGCTGTTCAAACTGAGAGTGCATACCTAGTCTTTCAGAAACACTCAAAAGGGCATATAAAAAGCTCTTATTTTTTTGGTTAGTATAGTCAAGCAGCTGAAAGACTCTATATTTTGATAATATAAATCTTTCAAATGCTTGACGTTCGTTAACCAACCTTTCGTGAGACTCAACGATGAGACTGTCATAGATTTCGATCGAGTTCTGTTCAATAAATGCCTGAAGCTCATACTCATTACCTGAGTTATTATTTAATCTATTAATTATCATGGTCGTTGCTGGCTTCCCAATAAGCAATAGCAGCAGCTATATCAGACTTGGTCCGATAAGTAGTATGTAACAACCCATAAGTTTCAGCTATTTCATTCAGTTCATCTCGTTTTAGCTTAGTCAGTTCTGTAACTCTTTCTTCATTTAATGGCTCAGCATCATCATCAAAAAGATCGCCTGTCTCGCTTTCGGACCTCCCGCTAATCTTGTTCTTTAACTGAACATTAGATGTTTTAGACATTATAGGCTGAACTAACTTTTGCTCTAAGCTATTAAGTCTTTCCTCTAAATCATCGATTTTAGTATTTAGAGCATTATTAGTTTTTTCTTGCTTATCATTAAGCTCTATTGACACCTCTAACTGCGCTTTTAAATCACCTACTGATTTTGAAATCTCTTCTGTCCTCAGCTTTATCAAGTTATCCACCTCATCTCTATGTAGATAGCTAGATTCTATGATTTGCTTCAGATCTTCTTTAGATACGTAGTTATTTTGAACTTCTGATTTTAAGCTAGCTAAACTTTCTTCAGACTTAGCTAATTCTTTATCAGTACGTTCGATATTTTGATTTAATTGACCCTCTAAACTGACCACTTTTTGGTTTATAAACTTTTCCAAGTCAGCCGTTTCAGCTTTAGAAGCATATTTACTTTGTAGCTCTAACTGTAGTCCTGTTAAAACTTCCTCAGACCTAGCTAATTCTTTATCAGCACGTTCGATATTTTGATTTAATTGCCCCTCTAAACTGACCACCTTTTGGTTTATAAATTTTTCCAGGTTAGCCGTTTCAGTTTTAGAAGCATATTCACTTTGTAGATCTGACCGTAGTTCTGCTAAACTTTCTTCAGACTTAGCCAACTCTTTATCAGTACGTTCGATATCTTGATTGAATCGACCCTCTAAACTGACAACCTTCTGGTTTATGAACTGCTCTAAGTTAGCCGTTTCAGCTTTAGAAACATATTCATTTTGAATTTCCGACTTAGATAAGTAATTTGACTCTATTTTTTCTTTCAATTTAGAGAACTGGCTACCTAGTTGTTCGTAATTCTCCTTAAGCTCAATAATTTTATAGTTAATACTATTTACACTCACTTTTAACAGATTAGTTACAAATGAAGCTACCTTAACAATATTTTTATTGAGTTTAGTATTACTCTCATCCATTGAATATTTTTGAGAAGATATCTTTGATAATTCGAAGAAGCCAATTCTGGATTTTTTCTTAACCATTAAGTCATAACCTATGATATCTCCAGTCACAGGATCATAATATTCATCTAATATACTTTTCTGATGCTCAACAATACTTGAAGAATCAAACTCTTCTTTATCATAGAAAACATTTTGATAGATGCTTTCTATAATATGGTAATCCGACTCATTCTCTAGCTTGAACTTAATCCTTATATGTAAATCTGAAATACTATATTGGTTATTGAAAGTTGAGTAACCTTTATTAATTCCAAAGCAAAGAGCTACCTCCTGCTCTAATGACTTCACATTCAGTGTGCTTTGATAAAAGCTATAGATAAACTCATCAACTTTTTTAGTTGAGCCAAATGCACCATAAGTAGCTATAATTACTAATATACGCAAAGACTTATTATTTATATTTTCTAGAACTATATCTCCATATTGCTCTTTAACTTCAACCCCTACTTCTTTTTCAGCAAATTCTTTGACTTTATTCTTGTCAAGCTCTGAATATACAAGCTCTCTAAATAGTTTCAAATAATTAGGATCTATTTCCTTTTCTTTAAATATTCCATTAAATTTATAATCTTCTGACTCTGGCAAAAATAGTTTATTCAAGTTTGCTAAAGTTGCATAGTATCCAGACGGATATACACCATCCTCTTTGGAGCAAAGCTTTAATAGAGAGAGCCCACCCATAAGTTGATCAAATCTGTTTAAATCCTCAGACCAATCCTTAGAGTTAGGTTCACATTTACCCCCGTCTAGCTCTGCTGTATCTAAACGCTCTTCATTCGCTATATGCTGTAGCCTTGTTGGTATAAAAGCATCTCCATTGTTTTTAGTAACACTATAGATAGTATTATCACGCTCCTCTTCATTGCGGAAATATATAGCGGTCACTCTCGATATTGCTAACGGTCTATCAAAAATTGAAAAACTTTCAGATATAGATTCTACTTTTTTTAACTCTTCTGCATCTAACACAACTTCGATGCAACAGTCTGTTTCTGTGGTGAATTTAGATTTAGAAAAAAGAATATAATCATCGAACCTATTTTGAATATCTTTCTGACAGTTCTCTAGATATTTACTTGGTACGATGACTCCCCTGCCGAAAAAATGAGCTAACTTGTTTCTGCTAATTGGAATATAAAATTTTTGAGTATTCATTAGGTTATTACTCTTCTATTAAAACGGTATTAACATCAAAGTAAGGTGGGAAGTCACCATTACATAATAAAAAAAGATTTAACTTAGCACGGGTAAATGCAACATAATAGTCAGACCTCGGCGTATTTGTAGTACATACATAATCAAACTCTGGGATAATTACTGTATCAAACTCCGTACCCTTTGATGACTTATAGGTCGTTATATGAACATCGTCCATACCTTCAATATCTTTTAAGGTATTATAGTATCTAGAAACTCCTATATCATCTGTTAGCACTTCCTTTATTCCATAATAATACTTATCAATTTGATTGGCATAGGGTACAAATATAGCAATATTATGCGTAGGACTATGAAAGTATTTTATTATCTTAGCAATATCGTCAATTTGCATTTTAGTCCTGTCGGTTACACTTCTAGCTTCTGCCGCTAACTTCGTATGTACGATAGGTTTACGACCTGTTACTTTAGCATCTTCTAATACATTTCTAGGAATTAAAACTTCACGAAAGGCTGACCTTATAAATTCCAATAATTCTCGCGAGTTCCTATAATTCTTTGTTAAATTCACTACATGATTATTCGCAGTTTTAGGATTACTCTCAAGCTCTGTATATAGCTCATTAAGCTCCTCATCATCTAAATACAAGCTCTGTCTTTTATCTGCACCATAAGACAAAGTTTTTGCATATCCAAGTATCTTACGAAGAGTATCCGCCGGAATATCCTGAGCTTCATCGATAATTATTTCATCATACTCTTGTAGAGCATTTTTCTCAGAATTACCTGATGACCACCAATAGACCCTATCAACTCTACTTTTTGCTTCTGGGTTACTTTCCCCAGCAGAGTACTCTAAGTAGTACTCTAATGTTTTGGTATACGTAAGCAATAAGCTTTTTTTCGAATTAGTATCATAGTTTCTAAGATGTCTCCAAATGCAAACAACACTTTTGCCTGTTCCTGGACCACCAGACAAAGCTAATGGCTCAATTTGACCTATAGCAAATTGCTGCTCAGGAGATAGGTCAGTATATCTTGGTAATGTGAAATAATAAGCCATTCTACCGTACCACTCTAAATGTTAAATTAATTTTTAGATTAATCTGCTTTTTATTTTTTTGGATTTGTTGTTGCCAAAAAGGTTGTAGCTTTCCTTGTAGAATTAGCAAGCTACGATGAGACAATCACCTAAAGTCCCGAAGTAATTCTGTCATCTTTTCTATAAGAATAGAAGTGTTCATTTTATCTTTCCTATTTACAATAGCATTTCCCTGGAAATTAAGAAAAAATATTTTGACTTTGCAACAATTTTATTCTTATCGGACTTTATATTATTAATATATGACACCACAGGGTAATCACTTTCTTCTAATGCCTCATTATCGAGCAAATCAATATTTTCAAAAATCTGATAGTTGTCACCATTATATTTTTCTCTGCAAATATAATACAACCTATGGTAAGAGCTCTCACGTTCCTCAAACTTTAAAGAACACAGCAACTCTAATTCTTCTTTACAACTGGTTAAATCAAGCAAAGTCCCATAAATTTCATATATTCTCATTTTGAATATCTTATTTTTTTAGTTATACACTTCACTCAACTTACGAGAGTTCTAAGAGAGTTAGTATTTGTATGACCTAGAAGGCCTGAAGTAATTTGGCGTAATTCCGGCGTAAATAGCGGACAAAATAAATCGGGAATTATCAAAGACGGGCATAATATCAGCCCGTATTTTATAGTAAGAATAGCAGTTAAGCGCTTTGAATGGCGAGCATTACACGGCAAGATTATCGTTATCTCACTGAATTTTAAGCAAAAAAAATCCCCATTCTAATGAATGAGGATTTTCAAATTTTGGTAGGCGTAACTAGATTCGAACTAGCGACCTCCACCATGTCAAGGTGGCGCTCTAACCAACTGAGCTATACGCCTATTGAGGTCGAGTATTCTATCAACTTTTTGGCGTTATGCAAGACCTTTTTGCAAAAACTTTAATTTTTCTTTATCCAGAAGGGATTAGTGTAAGTTTCAAGCCTTGCTAGAGGCCGTAAACACACTAGGTTGAGAATTTTAAATAGTAACATCAAAATCAGCTAATTTTACTAAATTAGGCAAAAGTGATAGTATAAGGTCTTGATTTTATTCTCTATCGATTGGACAGTTTGTTGACCAACGATTATGACGAACTTGGTATCTACTTTATATCCTATGATTAACGGCTTACTTATGACAGACCTTATCGCGTCTCCATCATACTCTCGACTTGCTATCAGTGCAGGGTCGAGTACAGCCAGTAGCTTAGCCGCCTCGCTTTGTCCAGCCGCTCTACCTCTATTTGCGCTTAGGCTCTGACCCTTTTTAGCGCCTCCGATTAAACCCCCTCTTGCCTGACGGCATCACACTAACTCGACCTTTTTATATATTGGGTAATTGCCCTACTACAGAAGCCATGGATAGGCCTTTGACGCTGAAGTGCGTCCTGAGGGTTTATAGCGTGATGCGTATCGGTTTTTATGAATTTGGGTTTTTTAGTGCAGAGTGGGTTCTTCGCATCATAGTCGCGGCATCGTTAGAGCCACACACACTTACTTTTTTATTTCCTATAGTTTTATGATCTATCTCTTTGCTAATTGCCACTTTAATAACGGCTACTTCAATAATTGCCACGAGGAATCTTTATGACCACGTCTACTATTACCAACCCTACGACTATGCCAGATTTCACGCAGACCCAGACCGCTTATATTAACGGCAGCTATTTACCTGTTGACCCAGCATTGACCACGTTTGAGACCGTCAATCCAGCTACCGGGCAAGTACTCGCTACGATTCAACAAACCACTAGTGAGCAGATTGATACTACGGTAAAAGTGGCACAACAAGGTCAGAAGATTTGGGCAGCGATGACGCCCGTTGAGCGTAGCCGTATCCTACTCAAGGCAGTTGAGATACTGCGCGAGCGCAACGATGAGTTGGCGCTACTCGAGACGCAGGATACCGGTAAAGGCGTCTCTGAGACTAAATATGTGGATATCGTGACCGGTGCTGACGTCATTGAATATTACGCGGGACTGGCCACCACGATTGAAGGTCGCCAGATTCCTCTACGCGAGACCAGCTTCGTCTATACGCGTGAAGAGCCCTTGGGTGTGGTCGCCGGCATTGGGGCTTGGAATTATCCGATTCAGATTGCCATGTGGAAGGCTGCTCCTGCGCTAGCTGCTGGTAACGCTATGATTTTTAAACCTTCTGAGGTCACACCGTTGACCGCATTGAAACTCGCTGAAATCTTTAGCGAAGCCGGTCTACCCGATGGCGTCTTTAACGTCGTGCAAGGAAACCATGAAGTGGGCTCAGCACTAACGCAGCATCCGGATATTGCCAAAGTATCCTTTACGGGCGGCGTACCTACGGGCAAAAAGGTTATGTCAGGGGCAGCGACCTCTTCACTGAAGGACGTCACGATGGAGTTGGGCGGTAAGTCTCCGCTGATTATTTTTGAAGACGCCAATATCGATACCGCTGCGGATATCGCTATGATGGCAAACTTTTATAGCAGCGGTCAGGTCTGTACCAATGGCACGCGCGTGTTCATTCCTAAAGCCATGCAAGCAGACTTTGAACAAGCCATTGTTGCGCGGGTAGCTCGTATCAAATTAGGTGACCCGATGGATGAGAGCGTCACGATGGGACCGTTAGTGAGCTTCCCACATATGCAACGTGTCCTCGATTATATCGAGCAAGGTAAGGCCGGCGGTGCACGCTTATTGTGCGGTGGCGAGCGCGTAACTACAGGCGAATTGGCCGATGGTGCTTATGTCGCGCCAACCGTGTTTACCGATTGTAGCGATGAGATGACCATCGTCCGCGAAGAAATCTTTGGCCCGGTCATGTCTATCTTGACCTACGAAAGCGAAGAAGAAGTGATTGAGCGCGCTAATGCTACTGAATATGGTTTGGCGGCCGGGGTAGTAACCGCTGACTTGACCCGTGCGCATCGTGTCATCGCCCAAATTGAAGCCGGTATCTGCTGGTTAAACACTTGGGGTGAGTCGGCAGCGCAAATGCCTGTTGGTGGCTATAAGCACTCGGGTGTAGGCCGCGAAAATGGCATGCAGACCCTAAAGCACTATACCCAAACTAAATCTATCCAAGTGGAATTGGGAAAGTTTGAATCAGTATTTTAAATCAGCTTATGGGTTAGCCAACTAGACAGGCTTGGTGGGCTGTTGCTTAACTTTTTAAGCCTGAGCCTTCCCAATGAACGAATGCAATAAAGAGAATACGAATAAATTAGAAATTAAGGAATTTTATGTCAACGACGACCAAAGAGTTTGACTATATCATCGTCGGAGCAGGCTCTGCAGGCAACGTGCTCGCTACCCGTCTGACCGAAGATGCCAGTATCAAAGTATTACTGCTCGAGGCCGGGCGCCCCGATCATCGTCTCGATTTCCGCACGCAGATGCCGGCAGCGCTTGCCATGCCACTGCAAGGTACCACCTATAATTGGGGGTATAAAACCGATCCCGAACCTTATATGAACAATCGCGTCCTCGACTGTGGCCGTGGTAAAGGCTTGGGCGGCTCCTCTCTGATTAATGGCATGTGCTATATCCGGGGTAACGCCTTGGACTTTGACGATTGGGCAAAGCTTGATGGCTTGCAGGACTGGACCTATTTGGATTGCCTGCCCTACTTTAGAAAGTCAGAAAACTGCGATGCCGGTGAAAACGATTACCACGGGGTCGGCGGTCCGGTCGAAATGACCACTTCCAAACCTGGGGTCAATCCATTATTTGAAGCCATGATTGAAGCGGGCGTGCAAGCCGGTTATCCGCGTACTGACGATCTTAACGGCTATCAGCAAGAAGGCTTTGGTCCAATGGATCGCTTTGTTACGCCGAATGGGCGCCGCGCCTCTACGGCTCGCGGTTATCTTGATCGCGCTAAGCCACGTAGCAATATCACCATTTTGACGGGTGCGCTGACGGACGTGATTCTGTTTGATGGGAAACGAGCGGTTGGCGTGAAAGTCGAGCATGAAGGTCAGACCAAACACTTCCATGCCTCGCGTGAAGTCATAGTCTCTTCGGGTGCGATTGCCTCACCGCAGTTGTTGCAGCGCTCAGGGATTGGCCCCGGTCAATGGCTCAAAGATTTGGGCATTACGGAAGTGCTGGACCTGCCAGGGGTCGGTAATAATCTGCAAGACCATCTTGAGTTATATATGCAGTACGAGTGTCTCCAGCCGGTCTCTATTGCCCCTGCGAACAAATGGTGGAATAAGCCACCTATCGGTGCCGAGTGGCTGTTTAGAGGTACAGGTTTGGGCGCGACCAACCATTTTGAAGCTGGTGGCTTTATCCGTACCGATGAGAAGTTTACCCACCCTAATATCCAGTATCACTTCTTGCCATTAGCGGTACGTTATGACGGTCGTAATGCTAGCGATGCGCACAGCTTCCAAGCTCACGTGGGCTCATTACGCTCACCGAGCCGTGGTCGTGTAAAACTGACCTCGCGCGATCCGAACGCCCATCCCAGCATCTTATTTAACTATATGTCGCATGAGCAAGACTGGCAAGAATTCCGCGCTGCCATACGCATCACCCGTGAGATTATCCATCAGCCGGCGCTAGACCCTTATCGTGGTCGCGCGTTGTCACCGACCGAAGACTTGGTCACGGACGCTCAGCTCGATGAATACGTACGCGAACATGGCGAGACCGCTTACCACCCTTCGTGTACTTGTGCGATGGGCGAGCACAACGAGGCGGTCGTCAACGGCGAAGGTTTGGTGCACGGTATTGATGGCTTGCGGGTAGTCGACGCTTCTATCATGCCAAATATCATCAGCGGTAACTTGAATGCCACTACCATTATGTTGGCAGAAAAAATCGTTGATAAGATGCGCGGTAGACAATTGCCTCGCTCGACGGCGGACTATTTTGTTGCTAATGGTATGCCACTCCGCGGTGAGCCTATGCGACTTTATAAGGCTTAGTTTAATAGCTACGGCTTAGTTTAATAGCAAGCTCAACCCTCACTCACCCTCACCCTTAATCCACCCCTAGCCGTGATGGCTACACTCAACCTAGACGCTTGGAGCTAGCCGGGTCAAATTAATCCTAAGCTAGCTTTTGAGTTTCTTATCGCAATTATTGACCATAACTATTTCTTCCATTACTGGAATGCTATCTCGAGGATACTACATGCAAAGCCCGAGCTCTGGCCCCGCTGTCCAACCACTGACGTTAAATAAAACAGTGTTTGCCGGCGCGGCCATAATTTCGATACTTTTGATTATTTGGACCATAGCCTTCCCCACCTATAGCGAGACCTTATTGGGTACCGCAATGCGTTGGGTCTCTGATAATTTTGGCTGGTATTACATGCTGGTGATCGCCGCCTACAGCATTTTTTCTTTATTTGTGGGTTTCTCCCGCTATGGCGATATCAAACTGGGGCAAGACCACGAAAAAGCCCAGTTCCCCTTTTTAGCCTGGGCCGCAATGCTGTTCTCTGCCGGTATCGGTATTGACTTGTTGTTCTTTGGCGCGTCCGAGCCGCTAATGCACTACCTGACCCCACATTCGGGGCTAGATCCTGCCAGCGCTGAAGCCATGCGTGCTGCCGTCCCGCAAGCCTTTTTACATTGGGGCTTACATGGTTGGGGTATTTACGCCCTTATCGGTATGGCGCTCGCCTACTTCGCTTACCGCAAAAATATGCCTCTAGCTTTACGCTCCGCCTTGACGCCTATCTTTGGTGAGCGGCTGATTAAAGGCTGGCTGGGTGATAGCGTCGATACCTTTGGCGTCGTCTGTACGCTGATGGGGATTGCCACCAGTCTGGGTATTGGCGTACTGCAAGCCAACGCTGGTCTGACCCATGTGTTTGGCATCGAATCGAGCAAGATGGTACAAACCTTAATCATCGTGTTTGTCGTCGTTGCTGCGGCCATATCGGCAATGACCGGGGTAGAAAAAGGCGTCCGTCGTCTCTCCGAATTCAACATGCTATCCGCGATTTTATTGCTGGTAGCTATTTTAGTGATGGGCAATACTGTCTATTTGCTGAATACTTTTACCCAGAATATCGGGGTTTATTTTGATACGTTAGTCGCCAAAACTTTTGATGTTTACGCTTATGACGGCGAGTCTGGCGCTGAATGGAAATCTTGGTGGACCGTATTCTTCTGGGCATGGTGGGTAGCTTGGGCACCGTTTGTGGGTCTATTTATTGCCCGGATTAGCCGTGGCCGTACCCTCCGTGAGTTCGTCTTCGGCGTGATGTTTATCCCGCTCGGCTTTATCTTTGCTTGGTTCTCTATCTTTGGTAACTCGGCTATTGACCTAGTCGCCAATGGTGCGACGGCTTTAGGTGAAGTCGCGGTCAATGACGCGGCGATGGGCATGTTTGCCTTATTCGAATACTACCCGTATAGCGACATTTTATCGCTCGCAGGCGTGGTAATTGGACTTGTCTTCTTTATCACCTCTGCGGATTCAGGCGCTTTAGTACTGGCTAACCTGAGCAGCCGTGGTCTATCGAACGATGCCGATGCACCCGTTTGGTTGCGTTTATTTTGGGCAGCCGCTACCGGTCTTATCACCTTAGGCCTATTATTTGCCGGTGGCTTTAGCTCGCTACAGTCGGTCTCGGTCATCGCCGGTCTGCCTTTCTCCATCATCTTAGTACTCTACATGGTGTCTATGTGGAAGTCGCTCAAAGAAGAAGGGCAATACCGCAAAGCCAGCACCGTCGATACCGCCAACGTGTTGAACAGTGGTAAAAACTGGAAAGCTCGCTTGCAACGTATCGTCAGCTTCCCCGATGGCAAGCAAGTGCGCCGCTTTATGCAAGCTTCTGTGTTGCCGGCTATGCAAGATGTCACGGCTGAACTGACCGCTGGTGGTCTAACCGCAACCGTTATCGCGCATGAAGCCAGTGCTGATCAGCTCGAAGGTTTAAGCCTACACGTGGGGCATGGTAGCGAAGATGACTTTATCTATGATGTGTATTTGGTCAAAGCACCGCGTCCGAACTTCACGCTCAAAACCACTATCAAAGATTCGGATTACTACTACCGCGCTGAAGTATTCTTACGTGATGGCTCACAAGAGTATGATTTAGTGGGCTATACCAAAGAGCAAGTGCTGGTCGATATCCTCAATCAGTATGAGCGTCATATGCAGTATCTGCATTTAGGCCGTTAAGCTAATCTTTTAAAGTGGCATACAGTCCAAACTAAACCGGCGGCAGGGTAACTTACCTTGCCGCTTTTTTATGGGTGAATAAAAAATATCTACTTAAATAACTGCCTAAAAACCTACCTAAAACCACTTACCTAAAAACCCTTCCTTAAAAAAGTTGTCTAACAATACCTCTATAGCACGCTTAACCACCGCCTTCAGACTATTACTCTCTGCCTCATTAGGAGTAGCAAAACCCACTTTTATACAGCTTTGGCGCAATAGGCGACCCACCCCTTAATTGCTATTTTACTTTCATTATCAAGACAGTATTTATTGCTAGTGGTATCTGGTGAACTGTCTCTGGCTAACGCTTATATCTTAGCCAGTTATTGCGACGCTAATGTCGCTTGAAGAGAAGGTAAATTATGCACGCCAAAGAGCTGCTAGAGATGGAACGTCGTGAGATTAGAGCGCTGCACTATACGTGGATTGCTTTTTTTCTGACCTTTTACGTTTGGTTTAATATGGCGCCGCTCGCCTCGTCCATGTTGGCGGCGGAGAGCTATCTTACCCCTGAACACATCAAGCTATTTTTGATTGCCAACGTCGCTTTGACGATTCCGGGGCGGGTGGTCGTCGGCATGGCACTAGACCGTTTTGGTCCCCGCCGCGTGTTTTCCGTATTGATGGTTGTCATGGCTATCCCCACTTGGTTCTTTGCCTTTGGCAACTCCGCTACCCAATTGTTTGTCTCACGACTGTTTATGTCTATTGTCGGCGCGGGTTTTGTGGTCGGGATTCATATGACGACCTTGTGGTTTAAGCCCAAAGATATTGGCTTTGCCGAAGGGTTTTATGCCGGTTGGGGTAACTTTGGTTCCGCCGCAGCTGCCATTACTATTCCGACGGTGGCGCTACAATTCTTTGGTGGCGATGATGGTTGGCGTTGGGCTATTGCTGCGTCAGGGTTAATTATGGCGATTTACGGGGTGGCGTATTGGTTTTTAGTGACCGATGGTCCGACGGCTGATACCCATAAAAAATCGCGCAAATCGGGTGCGCTAGAAGTCTCCACATGGCGCGACTTGTGGTTATATTGCCTGTTTATCATTCCGTTATACGGCATCCTCTCGGTGTTGGTGTATCGCACACAAAGTATGGGGTTTTTAAGCGAGACCGGCGCTTGGGGCTGTTATGGCGCTATCGCCGTGATGGTGATTTATCAAATTTATAAAGCCCTTAGCGTGAATATTCCTATTATCAAAGCCGGCATTCCCGAGGATGATAAATATTCTTTTAGCTCGGTAGCTGCCCTTAACGTCTCCTACTTTGCCAACTTTGGCGCAGAGTTGGCAGTGGTTTCCATGCTGCCGATGTTCTTCCAAGGAACCTGGAAGTTAGACGCCACCTCAGCCGGTCTGATTGCCTCTACCTTTGCCTTTGTGAATCTATGGGCACGCCCGCTCGGCGGCTATATCTCTGACCGGGTCGGCAGTCGTCGTAAAGTCATGCTGGTGTATATGTTTGGCATTGGCTTGGGCTTTGTAGCGATGGGCATGCTAAACGAGTCGTGGCCGCTATTCTTCGCCGTTTGTATCACCATTATCTGCTCGGTGTTTGTTCAGGGTGCGGAAGGCGCTACGTTTGGGGTAATCCCTTCGATTAAACGCCGCTTAACGGGGCAAATCTCAGGCATGACTGGCGCTTATGGCAACGTGGGCGCAGTTTTTTATCTGTTCCTATTCACCTTCGTCGAGCCCAACCAGTTCTTTTATGTCATTGCTGCCGGTGCCTTTATCGCTTGGTTGGTCTGCTATGTCTGGCTACAAGAGCCTGCTGATGCTTTTGGTGAGGAATATACTATGTCTTCGGTTGATAGGATGCTGGCAGAGAAAAAGTAGCTTCCTTTTCTTAAATAAAAAATCATTACCCAAATATTAATTAACCAAAAACTTATTAACCAAAAATCGTTCATATAAAAAAGGCCACTGCTAATTAATAAAAGTGGCCTTTTTTTTGGGTTATTTTCATTACTAAAATACTAGCGTTACACATAGACCTTGCTGAGCGCTGTGACCCGTTTGATTAATAGAGGGGTCGTTAATAGCAGGCTCAATAATAGAAGTCTCGTTAACCAACGGCGACCGCGATAAAAACACCGCGATACCCGCCTGCTCACAAATAGACTTAACTATAGATAACCCCAATCCGGTGCCGTCTATAGCTATGGTTTTGGCCGCACTGTCAGAACGTGCGGTGATGGTCGTGCCAGTCATAGGTGTATCCGTGGCTTGCGACCGTTGACTAAGCCGCACAAACGGCTCAAAGACCCGCTCATAATCTGCAGGGTCAATCCCTGGACCGGAATCCATCACTTGTAAAACCAAACGGCTCGGAGCGGCTAGCCGTTGCTGATGGCTTTGCTGACGGCTTTGATGGGTAGCAATAACCTGAGTACCAAACGCGGCGTCATGCACACGCTGACCTTCTGCTAATCGCCAAAGCTTCACCGCCACCTGCCCGCCTGCCGGAGTATAGACGATTGCATTTTGCAGCAGGTTTTTAATTAATAACAATAACGAGGTCGCATCGGCATGCACTTGACCTTCTGTCTGTAGCTCAACGCTTAACTCAATCTGCTGATGGTCGGCAATAGGCACTAGCAACCCGACCGCTTGCTCAATAATAGGTCTGATAGCTACCAGTTCGCTGACACTATTGACGTTGCCTGCCCGCGCTAAAGTTAGCAGTTGTTCGACCAGTTGTTGGTTGCGTTTTAACCGCAGCGCCAGCTTGTCTAAACCTGCTGCCATGGTCTCATCCTGCGGTAGCCGTTGCAGGCGTTGTAATTGTAAGGACGTCGCTGTCAGCGGTGAGCGTAACTCGTGTGCTGCATCCGCAATAAAGCGCTGTTGCCGCTCAATATGGGTTTTTGCCAACGCTAACAGTCGATTGAGCGATGCCACTAACGGTAGCAATTCGGTCGGTAGGTTATCGCTCGCTAAAGGCGCTAAATCACTCTCTTGCCGTGCATTAATCTCTTGGTGTAATTGTCGTACCGGCTTAAACATCCGCCACATGATAAAGGGCAATAGTAGGGTTAATAACGCCATAGCCAAGGTCAGTGGTAAAAAGGACTGCCAAGCACTCGACTGCGCCAAGTCATCGCGAAATTCAGTGCGTTGTCTTACGATAATAGCGCGGTCAATATCGTCATTAACATCCAAGCTATTAAGTCGATATACCCGCCAAGTATGGTCGTCTATACGCTGGGTGCTGATACCTTTGGGAATGCTTGCCAGTGACGCTAACGTAATCTTAGCCTCCTCCTCTTCCTTACCATGATGGCTGTCCCTATTTGCCTTAACCCCCTCACCTGACTCTTGATTGACGAAGCCAACCATTGGTGCTGTATCCGTCAGCGCAATAATATCGACACTGATATCGCCATCATCATCGTCGGTATTAAAATGTCTGTCTCGAAAAACATCAGCGCTAGCTATTTGGCCCTCTCCTTGCGCCTCTAACGTCTGTACCAATACCTTCGCCACACTTTTTAGGTTGTCGTCTTGAAAGTCATTGACCTCATTATAGTTATACCAGAACCCATAGCCACCCGCCGCTACTGCCAAGAGCAGTAACGGTAACAGTGACCAAAAAATCAGCTGAAACTGTAGTGACTTAAATACGGGGCGGGTCTTAATCATAGTGACGGTCTATTAAGGGTAATGGAGCAATTAGCAACGATTAGAAATAATGTGAAGGTGATTTAAAAACAAATCCAACACCTGATATAGGTAGTCCACTCAAGATTGGGTACAGAGTCACTGGTATAAGTTTGCGCCTGCCTCAGTCATCTTATGACTTCTAGCCAGAAAACTTATATCAGTGACTCGCTATGTGCCAGTTTTAAGCAGGCTTGACTATAAGCAGTGGTAATAAGGACGCTTAGCTTAGTAGAAGGAATTAACCTAATGAAGAAGCAACCAAAAAATAGCGCAAGCCATCATCAAGCCTGACTAATATACCAGCCAAGCCCGCGCACGTTTTTAATCCGCTCTTGCCCGACCTTTTTACGCAGGCTATGGATGAGAAATTCAATCGCATTACTCTCCACTTCCCCGCCCCAACCGTATAGCGAGTCTTCCAACTCAGACTTAGACATCACTTTTTCTGGCGCGAGCATAAAGGTGGTCAGCAGCATATATTCTTTGGCAGTCAAATCGACCGGCTGCTCCGCCATCATGACCCGTTTCTGAGCCGTATCCAAACTTAGATTGCCCACGACGATATGGTTGTCCGCTTTGCCCTGTGCCCGACGGATCAACACCCGCATCCGCGCAAACACTTCGCCCAACTCAAAAGGTTTGACTACATAATCATCCGCCCCTGAATCTAGCCCAGCAATACGGTCTTTTACCTCATCACGGGCGGTCAAAATTAATACTGGTGTGGTAATTTTGGCAGCACGCATAGCTGTCAATACGCCCATACCATCAATCTCAGGCAAGCCCAAATCTAATAAGATAATATCGTAAGGTTGCACGCGTAACGTAAGGATGGCTTGGCGACCATCTTTCACCCAATCGACGGTATAGGCTTCGTCTTGCAGCGCCTCGCTCAAGCTTTCGCCAATCATTAAGTCGTCTTCTACTACCAGTACGCGCATAGCTTGTCCTTATTATAATTATAGGTTGAGTTTATTTTAATTTAATAAGCCGCTTATGATTCATTTTATATTTTGCTTAAAAATCTCTGATTTTATTAATAAAGTCGTGCAGCCAACCGACACTATAGTATCGGCTGGCTAGGTTAATTCTAAGTCATGCTAGCTTTAACTACTAAGCGACAAGGTAGCCATTAAAACCATCATTACAGCTTAAGACTTCGTTTTGGTAGCGATGATTTTGCCGGTATTAGCATCAATCACCACTTTTTGTACTTGTATGCCTTGGGCTATCCTAATCTTGTAAACCGCCTGTCCCTTTTCCATATCAAACTCGGCCTCTAACAGTTTGCCAGGATACTTTTGCGTAGCGATTTGCATAGCTTGATTTAAGCTGACCTTCGCCTGTTGCATGGTTTTATAGTCTGCTAAGTCATCAGCATCCATACGCTCTTGCTCAGCCTTAGTTACTTTACCCGTACTGGCATCAATTTTGATCTCATACTCAGTATCGCCTTTGACCAGTTTGACCTCAAACTCGCTGCTAGCCCCATGGTCTTCTTGGTCGAATTCGGCGCTAACCACATTACCTTTAACCGTTTTTTGTGCAATAGCAATAGCCTGCGCTAAGGTTAGTTTACTTTGGGCAATAGCCACTGCATCACTGACTTTATGGTCTTGTTTAATTACACTTAGTGGAGCAGTAGTATTTCCAGCTTGGCCAGCAGCAACGGCGGCGGTACCAACACCAGCCATGCTTATACCAACGAGGCTAAGGGCGATGATAGCGGATTTGCTTAATTTAGATAACTTTTTCATGGTAGGACTCCTAAGGGTGTATCGAATAATATTTTGGGTATGTAGCTATCATACAACTCGAAACATAGGAGAACCTTAGCGTAGATTTAGCAATAAGTTAGCAAGTGTAATATTGACAATAATTGCTAGTGGCGCATTATCATTGCTAGCGGCTAACCGCTTTTGCACAGACGTCTTCACACTAATCTTTCTATAGGCCATAAAAAACCGCTTATTCTATTAATAAGAATAAACGGCTTGGGAACAACTAACAGGGTGGCAAATACTAGCTGATAAGCAACATCCTATTTATGGGTTAGATGGTTCACAGTCCATACCGCGGCCTCTACGCGCGTACGTAAGCCAGTTTTATTTAAGATATGTTTGACGTGGACTTTGACCGTTGACTCAGCAATGCCCAATTTATTGCCTATCATTTTATTACTAAAGCCTTCAGCAATCATCTGAATCACTTGCAGCTCACGCTCGGTCAGATTTCCCGCGATATCATCGATGCTAGGCGTCCGCAATGCCCGCGCTAAGATGGGCGCTAGACTGGGACTAATCACCAATTCTCCACGTAATATTTTGCGAATATCCACGATGATTTGCTCCGGCTCCATGTCTTTTAGCAAATAGCCATCGACCCCTAATTTAAGCGCCTCTTGCACATCGTCACCGCTATCCGATACGGTAAATAGCAGAATTTTGGCATCAATATCACGCGCTTTGATTTCTTTTAAGGTTTCAATCCCGGTGAGGACCGGCATATGGTGATCGAGCACCACCAAATCGACCTCATGGTCTCGCAAGTAATCGAGCGCCTCTTGCCCATCGCCCGCTTGTGCTACCACGCACACATCCGACTCTAGATTTAGCAAATCCGCCATACCGCGGCGCAACATCGGGTGATCATCCACCAATAATAGTTTGGCGGGCGAGGCGCTGGTATATACGCTGATACTCATAATACTCTCACTGATTAATATCAAAAATAATTAACTAAGCCCTAGCGACCCTACTTATCCTAGCTGCTCTTTAAATAAGGGCTAAATCTCGTCGCAAATAAATGCGCTCTATAAGCTGTCTGGTTAGGGTTGATTAAATTTTTATCAAAGCTATTTAGGCATCTTTATGGCTAGCTTTTGCAAAGAAGTCTGGGCAGAACACCACGGTCACTAGCGTCCCCTTCGGCGTATTCCGTTTCACCGAAAAAGTCCCACTCAAGTTATGCGCGCGCTCTTTCATAATCATCAGGCCATGATGCTGGGTCTGGTCCACACTGCCGCTATCACGGATGCCAATCCCATCATCAACGATGCTCATAATAATTTGGGTTTGGTCCTTATCGTAGCCCAAGCTCACCGTGACATTTTGTGCCTGCGCATGCCGGCTGACATTCGCTAAGGCCTCTCTGGCAATCTGAATCAAATCAACTTGCTCGGCAGCGCTTAACCCCAGCGACATAACCTTATTATCCACACTCACGGCAAAGCTTCCTCTGAGCGCAAACTCGTTGGCCGCTTCGTGCAAGGCTTCATCAAAGCTGTCGTTATTAATAGTGAGGCGAAAGGTGACCAACAGCTCGCGCAACTCTTGGTAGGCAGCGTTTAGCCCAGTTTTAATCTGACCAATAGCTTGGCGAATATCGGGTGCCTTATCCACCGGCGCAGCATTTAGCGTGGCAGGGATGGTCAACTCTTCAGCCGTCAATTGGCCCAAGTGTTTCTCGAGCATACTCACCTGAATTTTTAGATAAGACAGCGACTGCGCTAGCGAATCGTGCAGCTCGCGCGCCATCGTAGAGCGCTCCTCAAACAGAATCAGCTGATGCTCTTGTTGGCGTTGTTTGCGCATCGATAGCGCCGTGCTAATCAAGTTGGTCAAAGCGATAATCAGCTCATGGTTTTCTTCCATCACTGCGCTGACTCTAGATTCCACTGTTTGAATCCGTTGTGAGGATAATGCCCCTTCCTCAAACAAGGACACGCCCACCGCTGCACTGACCATATCTTTAGGTTTTGGCGTGACGCGCAACTCGCCAAACTGAGTTTTCTGTTGGGCGATAGGATAGGATTTGGTATAGATGTGATTTTTGATAGAGCAGCCCTCGCAAGCCAGCTTAGAGCATAGCTCCTGCATCTCATTACCATGGAGCGCGATCGAGTCTTGGTTGCTTAACACCTCATTTTGAATACATAAAGTAAAGTCCAAGTACGGCAATATCTCCCCGAAATCCGCAATTAAACTATCGAGTTTATGCAGGCTCACTTGGCTGGTCGTTAGGTGTTGGGCAAAGTCATATAGTAGGGATAACGCTTGGTTGGCCTTGACCAGATGCTGGGTCTTAACCCGCACCTCCGTCTCTAGCGAGCGCTGGTGGGTTTCAATCGTTCGCGCCATGTCATTAAACGAGCTGCCTAAATCTTGAAATTCTTTGTAGCCGTGAATTGTCACGCTCGTATCCAACTTCCCCTGTTTAAAGCGCTTGTTCGCGTCAATCAACTTCTGTACCGGTCTCAACACGTTGCGACGCAGCTCGCTCATACCGATGAGCATAATAATGATGGCCAATATCAATGACACTACTTGAATCATCTGCTGCATATTTTGACGTTTTTCATTGCGGTATTGCAGCTGACTGACGAAGTTGTCCACGTTATCGATATATTGCAGCGAAGATCGATAAAACTCTCGGCTATCCTGCGTGATCAATGCCGGCTTTAAATACTCTCGCCATTGTTTTTCTATTTGTGCCAACTGCTGATTGATCGCCTCTTGCGGGTTACTGCCAGTCTGTTGATAGTCACGGAGGGTCTCGAGGCGCGTCTCCATATCCGCTACTAAGGCCGCTAGCTTCTCAGTATTAACCTCACTCTTATTATTAACCTCTGCCCTAGTATTAACCTCGTCTTGCGGCTTGGCTCCTGGCTCGACTATCTGCTGATCTTGCATCACATAGTTGATGCGATAAGTCGCCATCCTCAGCGATCCGGCAACGTTGATAGCCTCGGCGTCGGATTCCGATACCCAAGCTAAGAGCCCACTACTAAAGGTGGAGGTCAGCCACAAAATGGTAATCGCGACGATAGCAATACCAGCACGAATCGGTAGAGAATGGGGCAAGATATTTCGGATCATCGCAGCGCGTTATCCCGTGGTCAGTAGCCATTTACAAGAGAAATTATAAGATAATCTATAAAAGTATAAAGGGTAGAAAGCACAGCCTTGACCCTTAAAAACATTGTGGAGACAGCCTCCTACTATACTGTATCACCAACCTTTTTATCATGACCATACCTCTAAAGCAGTAGTCAGCAATGAGTAGCCGCCGCTACCTCTTCAGCGTATTCCGCTACACCCTTGTACTAATAGGCAGCAACCCGGCAACGCGGTACTGTGAATTGTCAGCTTTTACTGGCACTACCTATCTAAACCCCTCTATAAATCCACGCAAAAAATACCCTAAAAAAGTGGGTGCAACCTTATAGAGCTGTGCAGTAAACCTGACCATTAGCCCCATTCACTGAAATAACTAAGAGAGGTTGATATGCCGTATAAGGACAGTCTTAAGGGAGGTAAAATTATCACCGACTGGCGTCCTGAGATTAAGGAGTTTTGGCACGGTGGCGGTAAGCAAGCGGCCAATCGCAACTTGTGGATCTCTATCCCTGCGCTCCTCCTCGCTTTTGCGGTATGGATGGTCTGGAGCACCGTCATTGTACGCTTGCCCGATATCGGCTTTACCTTTGATCAAAACCAATTGTTTTGGTTAGCCGCCCTGCCTGGATTATCGGGTGCGACCCTGCGTATTTTCTACTCCTTTATGGTACCGATTTTTGGCGGACGCCGCTGGACCGCTATCTCGACGGCGACCCTACTTATTCCGGCATTATGGATGGGCTTTGCCGTTCAGGATGCCAGTACCTCCTATAGCGTCTTCGTCATCATCGCCCTACTTTGCGGCTTAGGCGGCGGTAACTTTGCCTCATCGATGTCGAATATTTCTTTCTTTTATCCTAAGGCGAAACAAGGCACCGCGCTAGGACTGAACGCAGGTCTGGGCAACTTAGGCGTGTCCGTAATGCAGTTTGTCATCCCCAACGTCATCCTATTTGGCGTCTTTGGCGCTTTAGCCGGTGGGCCGCAAATCACGGCAGCGGGCAAGGCTTTATATTTACAAAATGCCGGCTTTATTTGGGTGCCTTTCATTATTATCGTCTCCATCGTAGCTTGGATTGGCATGAACGATATCTCTTCTGCCAAAGCCTCCTTTAAAGACCAAGCCATCATCTTTAAGCGCAAGCATAACTGGATCATGTGCATCTTATACATGGCGACTTTTGGCTCGTTTATTGGTTTCTCCGCGGCCTTTCCCATGCTCATCAAAAACTCCTTCCCGCATATCGATGCCCTATTGGTAGCCTTTTTAGGCCCTCTAGTCGGCGCGCTATTCCGTCCTTTTGGCGGTTGGATTGCGGACAAATTGGGCGGCGCTCGCGTGACCTTTTGGAACTATATCGTGATGGTACTCGCCGTATTAGCCGTGATGTATTTCTTACCCAGCGCTACTCATGAAGGCAATTTCATCGGCTATTTCATCTCCTTTATGGTGCTGTTCATTACTACTGGTATTGGTAACGGCTCGACCTTCCGCATGATTCCAGTAATTTTCAGATCAATGCACGAGCGCCTATCCCCTGAAAAAATCGGTCAAGAAGACTTGTTCATTGAAATTCGTAAAGAGTCTGCTGCTGTGGTGGGGTTCACCTCCGCCATCGCCGCTTACGGAGCCTTCTTTGTACCCAAAATGTTTGGCTCAAGCTTAGGCGTCAATGGCACCTTTATCGCCTTGATTGTCTTTTATGTGCTCTGTATCGCGCTTACTTGGTGGTACTACAGCCGGGCTGATGCGGAATATCATTGTTAATTAAAGCCGGTTCATACCAGCAGGCTAATTAAAGCTCGTAATAAATGTAGGTTAATGCCAGCTTGGTTAATTAAAGCTAGTTACCTAAATTTTAATCAATATCTGCTGAATGAATAAGCCTCTAGCCAATACCTCAGTACTACTAAAGGGGTAGCGACCTGCCCATCTTAGCCAATAGGCAGCCCGCTAGCCCTTCTCTAAACTACGATTACCGCAATGATATTTACTGCTTGCACGCATAGACGGCCCGTTTCACCCGTGCTACGCCCAGCTCTAAGTACCCCTTAGGTATCAATTAGGCAAGATTAAAGGATAGCAAAATGAGTCATTTACTCGACCAATTTCGTTTTTTTAAACGCAAACAGGCAGAGTTCGCCGACGGACATGGCGAAGTGCGCGATGAGTCCCGCGATTGGGAAAACGTCTATCGCAGCCGCTGGCAGTACGACAAGATTGTCCGCTCCACCCACGGGGTCAACTGTACGGGCTCATGCTCGTGGAAAATTTATGTCAAAAATGGCTTGGTCACTTGGGAAACTCAGCAGACCGACTATCCGCGTACCCGTCCTGACCTACCGAACCATGAGCCTAGAGGCTGTCCGCGTGGCGCCAGTTATAGCTGGTATATGTACTCGGCCAACCGGGTTAAATATCCCAAAGTTCGCAAGCCTCTATTAAAATTATGGCGCGAAGCCAAAGCCCAATATGCCGACCCGGTCCACGCTTGGGCGAGTATTGTCGAAGACCCTAGCAAAGCTGAGCAGTATAAATCTAAACGCGGCCTAGGCGGTTTTATCCGCTCCACATGGGCTGAGGTTAATGAAATTATCGCCGCGAGTAACGTCTATACCGCCAAGACTTACGGCCCCGATCGTATTGTCGGCTTCTCACCAATTCCCGCTATGTCGATGGTCAGCTATGCTGCCGGTAGCCGTTATCTATCGTTGATTGGTGGCGTCTCTTTATCCTTCTACGATTGGTATTGTGATTTGCCACCCGCCTCTCCAATGGTTTGGGGTGAGCAAACTGACGTCCCAGAATCCGCTGACTGGTATAACTCCGACTATATTATTGCTTGGGGCTCGAACGTTCCGCAGACCCGGACACCCGACGCGCATTTCTTTACCGAAGTCCGCTACAAAGGCACTAAGACCGTTTCTATCACGCCTGATTATGCGGAAATCTCTAAACTGACTGACCTTTGGCTAAACCCAAAACAGGGGACGGATGCCGCCGTTGCCCAAGCGTTCTGTCACGTTATTATCAAAGAGTTTTATATTAAGCAGCCGAGCGACTATTTCTTAGATTACGCCAAACGTTATACCGATTTACCCATCCTAGTGATGCTTGAGGGTGAAGAAGGCAAGCGCCGTCCGGGTCGCTATTTACGTGCCTCCGATCTTATCGATGATTTGGGCCAAGAAAACAACCCAGAATGGAAAACCATCGGTCTCAACAATGACGGCAAGTTGGTGTCACCGCTAGGCTCAATTGGCTACCGTTGGGGCGAAGATGGTCGCTGGAACCTTGAACAAAAAGATGGCGCTACCGGTGATGCTATCGACCTAACCTTGACGCTTAAAGACAGCGGTGAAGTCAGCCAAGTGGCGTTCGATTACTTTGGCCATACCGAGCACCCGTACTTCACCTCGGTCCCTGGCGAAGCTTTACAAATCAAAAATGTCCCTTGTAAAACCGTACAATTGGCAGATGGTACTACGGCTATCGTCGCGACTGTCTTCGATTTAACCGTTGCCAATTTAGGCGTCGATAATGGCGTTGGCGGCGACCATGTCACTGACGATTATAACGATGCTAACGTCCCAGGCACGCCGGCTTGGCAAGAAGTCATTACGGGTTTAAGCCGTGAGCGCGTCATCCAAGTGGGGCGCGAATTTGCTGAAAACGCTCATAAAACCCACGGTAAATCGATGATTATCATCGGTGCGGGTATGAACCATTGGTATCACCTCGATATGAACTATCGCGGCGTCATCAACATGCTCATGTTATGCGGTTGTATCGGTAAGTCTGGCGGTGGCTGGGCGCATTATGTTGGTCAAGAGAAACTACGCCCACAGACCGGTTGGTTGCCTTTAGCCTTTGCCCTAGATTGGCACCGTCCACCACGCCAAATGGCCGGCACGAGCTTCTTCTATAGCCATAGCTCGCAGTGGCGTCATGAGACTATTTCTGCCCATGACATCCTCTCGCCGCATGCCAATAAGCATATTTTCCCTGAGCATATGCTCGACTATAACATCCAAGCCGAACGCGCCGGTTGGTTGCCCTCTGCCCCGCAGTTTAGCCGCAACCCACTGACGATTGCCGCCGAGGCGAAAGCGCACGGTAAAGATATCGAAGAGCATGTCATCGACTCGTTGCATAAAGGCGATTTACGCTTTGCTTGTGAGTCTCCGGACAACCCCATCAACTTCCCGCGCAACATGTTTATCTGGCGCTCGAACCTTTTAGGCTCGTCAGGCAAAGGCCACGAGTACATGCTCAATTATTTCTTGGGCACCAAAAACGGCATGCTTAGTGAAGAAAACCTAGCAGGTGGTCTGCAACCTAAAGAAGTGGATTGGGTCGAAAAAGGTCCTACTGGCAAAATTGATTTGGTGGTCACTTTAGACTTCCGGATGTCTTCGACTTGCCTGTATTCCGATATCGTTTTACCGACGGCAACATGGTACGAAAAAGACGATATGAACACCTCGGACATGCACCCGTTTATTCACCCTCTAACCGCTGCTACTGACCCGGCTTGGGAATCAAAAACGGATTGGGAAATTTATAAAGGCATTGCCAAAGCCTTCTCTGCCGTCTCTGTTGGTCACCTTGGCGTGGAAACTGACGTAGTGACTTTACCGATGCAGCACGATAGCCCAGGCGAATTAGCGCAGCCTTTTGGTGGTACCGATTGGAAAACTGCAGGTGTACGTCCGCAGCCCGGAATTAACTGCCCGATGATTAAAGTCGTCGAGCGTGATTACCCCAATACTTATGCCAAATTTACCTCGCTAGGACCTTTGCTAGAAAGTCTAGGCAACGGCTCGAAGGGCCTTAATTGGGACATGAAAAAAGAGGTCAAAGACCTGGGTGATTTGAACTATCGCGTCACCGAACCTGGCGTCTCAGAAGGCCGTCCACGTATTGATACCGGTATCGATGCCTCTGAGACCATCTTGATGCTCGCCCCTGAGACCAACGGTCATGTGGCGGTCAAAGGCTGGGCAGCATTGGGTAAATTTACCGGTCGCGACCATACCCATTTAGCCAAGTCTAGCGAGCACGAAAAGATTCGCTTTAGAGATATCGTCGCCCAACCGCGCAAAATTATCTCGAGCCCAACGTGGTCGGGTATTGAATCGGATGAAGTGAGCTATAACGCTGGTTATACCAACGTGCACGAGCTGATTCCTTGGCGCACCATCACCGGCCGTCAGCAGTTTTACCAAGATCACCCGTGGATGCAAGCTTTTGGTGAGCAGATGCAGCAGTACCGTCCGCCTATCGATACCAAAACCACGGAGATTATGCAGAACGCTAAGCCGAACGGCAATGCTGAAATCGTCCTAAACTTTTTAACCCCGCACCAAAAATGGGGCATCCACAGTACCTATTCAGAAAACTTGCTGATGCTGACGTTAAGCCGCGGTGGTCCTTGTGTTTGGATGTCAGAAGTCGATGCACAAAAAGCCGGTATCGAAGACAACGACTGGATCGAACTGTTCAATAAAAACGGCGCGATTACCGCCCGCTCTATCGTCAGTCAGCGGGTCAAAGAAGGCATGTGCATGATGTACCACGCGCAAGAGAAGCTGGTCAACATCCCAGGCTCTGAGCAGACCGGTACGCGTGGGGGCATCCATAACTCGGTCACCCGGACCATCTTAAAGCCTACCCATATGATTGGGGGTTATGCCCAGCAGTCTTATGGCTTTAACTACTACGGTACCGTCGGCTGTAACCGCGATGAGTTTGTCGTTATCCGCAAGATGTCGAAGATTGATTGGTTGGAAGACAAACCGGACGATTCCTTACCGCGTCCTTTGCCGACCAGCTTGGATGAAGAGGTGCGCGTAGCAAGATAGCCCTTGCTGCGTCAGACCTCGATAACGCTACCCCTATTTAATGACTCTCGGAGCACACTCTATGAAAATTCGCTCGCAAGTCGGCATGGTGCTAAACCTCGATAAATGTATCGGTTGTCACACCTGCTCAGTGACCTGTAAAAACGTCTGGACCAGCCGCGAAGGTATGGAATACGCTTGGTTTAATAACGTGGAATCCAAGCCTGGCATCGGCTATCCCAAAGAATGGGAAAACCAAAATAAATGGAAAGGCGGTTGGATTCGCAACGCCAATGGCACGATTAACCCACGCATCGGCGGCAAGTTCCGCGTGTTGGCGAATATCTTTGCTAACCCTGACTTACCAGAGATTGACGATTACTACGAGCCGTTTGATTTCGATTATCAGCATCTACATACGGCACCTATTAGCAACCACCAGCCTATCGCCCGCCCGCGCTCTGCCATCACCGGCAAGCGTATGCAAAAGATTGAATGGGGCCCGAACTGGGAAGAAATTCTCGGTTCCGAATTTGAAAAACGCCGCCGCGATAAAAACTTCGATAACGTGCAAGCTGAAATCTACGGTGAGTACGAAAACACCTTCATGATGTACTTGCCGCGTCTGTGCGAGCATTGCTTAAACCCTACGTGCGTAGCCTCTTGCCCTAGTGGCGCGATCTATAAACGTGAAGAAGACGGCATCGTACTAATCGACCAAGAGAAATGCCGCGGTTGGCGCATGTGTATCTCTGGCTGCCCGTATAAAAAGATTTACTACAACTGGAAGTCTGGCAAATCAGAAAAATGCATTTTCTGCTACCCACGTATCGAAGCCGGTATGCCTACCGTCTGTTCAGAGACTTGTGTCGGCCGTATCCGCTACCTTGGCGTCCTGCTTTATGACGCCGATAAAATTGCGGAAGCCGCCAGCACGCCAAACGAGCAAGACCTGTATCAAGCCCAGTTAGACCTATTCTTAGACCCGAACGATCCAGAGGTTATCAAGCAAGCCCTTGCCGACGGTATCCCGCAATCGGTACTCGATGCCGCACAGCGCTCACCAGTCTATAAATTAGCGATGGATTGGCAGTTGGCGCTACCGCTACACCCTGAGTATCGCACCTTGCCGATGGTGTGGTATGTGCCACCGCTATCGCCGATTCAAAATGCGGCGGAAGCCGGCAAAGTCGGTATGGATGGGCTTATCCCTGATGTCGATAGCTTGCGTATTCCGCTACGTTATTTAGCCAACATGCTCACCGCGGGTGACGAAGCCCCAGTACGTCTAGCGCTAAAACGCCTGTTAGCGATGCGCAGCTATAAACGCATGCAGTTGGTCGAAAAACAAGAAGTGCAAAGCATCCTTGACGATGTCGGTCTTACCAAATTGCAAGTGGAAGAGATGTACCGCTACCTTGCGATTGCCAACTACGAAGACCGTTTCGTCATCCCAACCGCGCACCGTGAAGAAGCTTTAAGCGACGCTTTCGCTGAGCGTAATGGCTGTGGCTTTACCTTTGGCGAAGGCTGTTCTGGGACTTCTGACAGCAATATGTTCGGGCAACGCAAAGCCAACCGTCGCGACTTTATCGACACTGTACAAAAGTGGGAGGTCTAAATGACGACTGTAACGATGACGCCCGCTATTAATGAGCAACCAAATATGCCAGCGATTGCCGACTCTGACCTCAAACTGCTTAAAGTACTCAGCCTATTGATCGACTACCCGGCTAATGAGTTGTTCGACGGCGATACTTTAGCCCAGTGTCAGCAAATGGTGCTTGAGTCGACTTTAATTAGCCCTGAGGTACGCCAACAAATCGCTAGCTTAATCGATGAGCTGGTAGAGATGGGCTCACTCGAGGCGCAAGCCCACTACGACGGTTTATTTGAGCGCGGCCGTTCGCTATCGCTGTGGTTATTTGAGCACGTGCATGGTGAGTCGCGAGACCGCGGTCAAGCTATGGTCGATTTGATGGGGCAATACGAAGCAGCCGGCTTCGAGATTGGCGTCAAAGAATTGCCCGATTATCTGCCGATGTACTTAGAGTTTTTGGCCTATCAAGCAGCCGTCACCGGCGATGATATCCAAATCCGTATGGACATTGCCGATGTCAGCCATATCGTGGCGTTATTGGCCGCTCGCCTGCAAGACCGCGGCAGTTTATACGAAGGTTGCTTTAATGCACTGTTACAAATAGCCGGCAAACCGTTGAGCGTGATCGACGAGTTCCGCGAGCAAATCAAAACTGAAAAACGGGATGACAGCAAGGAAGCACTGGATAAAGAGTGGGAAGAAGAGGTCGTGGACTTCTTGGGCGCGCAGCAAGAAGAGCGCTGCCCATCGCAGACCAGCACGCAAAACCGCGCAGCCACTGCAGCTGCCGGCAAGCATAAACCCTCCCCTTCGGCGGCCCCCGTACATTGGGTCGACTTTGATCAATCCCTCTCGGCCAAACAACCTTAAGGAGCGTAGCTATGAACATTGCAGACCCTAGTGTACAGTCCCTGGCCAACCTCAATTGGCTGCAAATCTTCACTTTCGGCATCTACCCCTACATAGCTTTGGTGGTTGCGATTGTCGGGACTTGGGTACGCTTCGATTTATCACAGTACTCGTGGAAGACCGGCTCCTCCCAGATGCTGCGTAGCAAAAATATGCGCTGGGCGAGCAATCTATTTCACGTCGGTATTATCGTGGTTTTGCTCGGTCATTTGGTCGGTATGCTTACGCCACATTTTATCTACGAGCCGTTTATCAGCGCCGGTCATAAACAAATTATGGCAGTGGTCGTCGGTGGCGTCGCCGGGGTATTTTGTTGGATTGGCTTGGTCATGCTGTTGTGGCGTCGCTTTACCGATGATCGTATCTCGCACACTTCGAGCTTTTCGGACAAATTAGTCTTGGTGCTGCTGTTTATCCAGCTCAACCTAGGCTTAATGTCTATCTTTACCTCGATGCATCATTTGGACGGCCTCACCATGATGAACCTTGCCGGTTGGGCGCAAGACATCACCATTTTACGCCCTTGGCATGCCGCCGCGCGTATTGAGCAAACCGATCTTATTTATCAGCTGCATATGGCACTAGGCATTACCTTAATCCTGATTTTCCCGTTTACACGCTTGATTCATATCATCAGTGCGCCTATCTGGTATTTCGGTCGCCGTTACCAGATCGTTAGACAGAAAACTTCGCAGTAGTTATCGACCCTAGGGCGCCGTATTTATTGGCAACGCCATCAGTAACACCCTTGGCAACATCAGTAAAAACGTCTAACTAGGTACTAAACCGGCAGCCGAGTGCAACAACCGCCTAACCGCTTTTTTACCGCACTCGACTTGCCTAATTATTATGTTATTAATTTTTTTACCAAGCTATAAGTTTTCGCCAAGCTATAAGGTTTCAACAAACCATTGTTACCGAGCTATAAATTTCCATTAAACCACTTACTATTCACCATAAGGGCAAACCATGGCCAGTCCACGTACTATTGAAATCGTCAAATCTACCGTTCCTTTCCTAGAAGAACATGGCAATCAAATCACTGAAATTTTTTATCAGAATATGTTTGCTGAGCATCCGGAACTGTTGGATATCTTTAACGAGACCAATCAGAAACTTGGCCGCCAACAATCTGCGCTAGCGTCTACCGTTTTAGCCGCGGCAAAACATTTAGAGAAACTGGCAGTACTGTTACCTGAAGTCACGCAAATTGCGCATAAACACAGAGCCTTACAAATTCTTCCTGAGCACTATCCTATCGTAGGCAAGCATATCTTGGGCGCGATTAAAGAAGTGTTAGGTGATGCGGCAAACGATGACGTTATTAATGCTTGGGCGGAAGCTTACGACGATATCGCAGGCGTCTTTATTCATGTGGAAGAAGACATGTACGCCAAAGCCATGTGGTCTGGGTTTGCGACTTTTAAAGTGACCGATAAGACCATCACGGGCACCGATATTGCAGCCTTTACCGTCGAGCCTGCCGATGCTGAACAAGCTATCGATTTAAGCACCATGAGCTTGAGTGCAGGCCAATATATTACGGTGAAAACTGACCCTGAAGATACCGCGCATTTAGCCTTACGCCATTATTCCTTGTGTTCTGCCAGCACTGATAAAGGCATTCAATTTGCTGTCCGCCGTGACAATCGCAATGGCCATCATGGCTTGGTGTCCAACCATTTGCACGACCATGTTGAAGTGGGCGATACCATTTTACTGTCAGCACCAGCGGGTGATTTTGTGTTAACGCCAGAATTAATCGAACAAAACGAAGTGCCGCTTGTATTGATTAGTGCTGGGGTGGGCGTGACGCCAGTATTAGCTATGTTAGAGGCGCAAATTCAAGCCAATCCAGCGCGTCCTATTATTTGGGCTTACGCTTGTCAAAATGGCGATTATCATGCCTTTGCCGAGCGGGTCGATGCGTTATTAAATGACGCCCAACAAGTTGAAAAACATTGCTTCTATTTCGAAGAAGGCCAATTGCTAGATGAGACTTGGTTAAAAGAATTACCGCAGCCCGCCGATGTGTATGTGTGTGGCTCGATGGCGTTTATGGACAGTATGATTGATGGCTTGTTGGCGTTAAAACATGGCGAAGATACCGTGCATTACGAACCTTTTGGTCCGAAGATGAGCCTAAAGACCGCCTAATCAGCATAGCCTGCTTAGCCCCTTATTTATTTAGTATTTATTGAACTGTTGATTCAGTTCTCAAGTGGAGCGCCACTATGACAGTCACTACTTATAACCCAGCGACGGGTACCTCAGAGTCTGCTTCGCATAGCCACGGTGGTGGTTGTGGCTGCGGTAGCAAAAAGTCGCACAACCATTCACACCAGCACTCGCACGATCAGTCGCCTGAACATACACATGACCATTCGCACCAGCATGCTCATAGCCCTGCCGGTAATGATGGTGAAATTATCCGCATTATGCCGACCACTCAGGATCTAAAAAAGAAACACTCGGATCAAGAATTTATCGAAAAGGCGATGGCAGAAGAGCGCAGCAACCACAGCAATTTAATCGCCTCTAGCCGTGATGAGCTGCCGACTGTTTCAGTTAATGGTGAGCAAATCGATAAGACCGCTATTGCACAAGAGTTACAGTATCATCCGGCCCCCACCAAAGAAGACGCCGTATTTTTAGCAACCCAAGCTTTAGTCGTACGCGAGCTGTTAAAGTTGGCCGTGCATGCTGATGACGAGTTGGGTGCTACCGCTTGGCAACAAGACGAAGAGCAGGCTATCTCAACCCTGATTAGCAAAAACGTGCAGGCTACCACCCCGGACGATGCCACTTGTGAGCGCTATTATGAGCAAAATAAAAATAGCTTTATGACCGCACCAGTGATGTCAGTACGGCATATCCTGCTCGCCTGCCTGCCAGAAGATGGCGACGCTCGTCTGAAATTGAAAAAGACGGCTTATGAGTTTATCGAGCAGATTCAGAACAATACTAACCCTGAAGCCGATTTTATTTTATTAGCCCAGCAACATTCAGCTTGTCCTTCCAAAGAGCAAGGCGGTGATTTAGGTATCTTATCGCAAGGGCAAACTGTGCCTGAATTTGAGAGCGTGGTATTTGCTTTAGAGCCGGGTCTAGCACCAAGCCCAGTAGAGACCCGCTACGGCTTTCATATCGTCGATGTGCTGGATAAGCAAGCCGGTCAGCAGCTCGAGTATTTGCAAGCACGGCCAGCTATCGCCAATAAATTGAGCCAACAAGCCTTCCATCATGCCCTATGCGACTACCTCTATACGCTAGCTGAGGAAGCCAATATCGAAGGCATTGAGATGGCACTAGCTCAGGAAAACGTCTTTAGAGGCTAAGGCTATTAACCCAATGAGGCTAGTAACCCAATAACGGGGGACTTTTTAGCAGCTACCTGCAGCAATCCTCGTTAACATGCTTTCTACTAATGTCTTTTGCCGTCTCGTGTTATGCTTAATGCGGACGGCTTTTTTATTTCCCTATCTCATAAAAACAACCAGAACAACCAGACTATTTTAGAATAATTAGGAATAACGGGCGCATTATGATTACTGTTGCAGACTTACAAGCCGCGATCACCCAACGTATCGAGCACTATAACCAAACGGACTGCCCCGTAAGCCAACGGGCATCTGAGACCCGCAGCTTATTAGACAGCCGTAATCAGGTACTCGCTGAAGAGGTCACCTCCCCCTTTGCTGTGCCGCGTCAAAACGTCTCGGCGATGGATGGTTATGCTATCGCTACAGGCAGCACTTTAAAGCAAGACAGTAGTATCGAGATCATTGGCGAATCACAAGCGGGCTCCCCTTTTGTAGGCCGTCTACAAGCAGGTCAAGGCGTGCGTATTTTTACCGGCGCGGTCGTCCCTGACGCTTGTAATACCGTGATTATGCAAGAGAATACTAACTTTGCGTCGATTAGAGACAGCATCGATAAATCCCAACCTTATCCGATTATCCTCAGTCAAGACGCGCGCGCCGATGACAATATCCGCAAGCAAGGCGAAGAGATTGAGCAAGGCGAACAAGTATTAAGCCGCGGCAAACGCTTAAACCCGGCTGATATTAGCTTACTGGCCAATCTAGGGGTGGCTGAAGTTAAAATCTATACCCCCTTGACGGTAGGGGTGCTCGCAACCGGAGATGAGCTAGTAGCTTTAGGCGGCGAGCTACACAGTCTCGCGCAGATTTATAATTCTAATACCCCGACCCTAAAAAGCCTGTTAGCAGACCTGCCCATCGTTATTAAAGATTACGGCATTATTCCCGATCAGTTAGACGCTACCACCGAGCGCGTGCATGCCGCTATGCAAGAGTGTGACGTGTTGATTTCTACGGCTGGCGTGTCGGTAGGCGATTATGACTTTTTAACCACAGTGATTGAGCAACTGGGCAAGATTAACCATTATAAAGTCGCCATGAAGCCGGGTAAGCCTTTCGTATTTGGTGAGCTGACACAAGATTTGGCCAAGCCGGTGCTCTACTTTGGCTTGCCGGGCAATCCCCTCTCTACCGTGGTCGGCGGCCTACAGTTTGTGATTCCGGCACTATGGCAAATGGCAGGCGTACGCACTGAGGAACAACCGATGCGCTTAACCCTATCCGCTACCGTGACCAATGATATCCGTAAATCACCCGGCAGAAAAGACTATCAACGCGCCGTATTAACGCAAGCAGATGACGGCAGCTATCAAGTGCATTGCTTTACCAGCCAGCAGTCGCACCGGATTAAACAGCTAAGCCAAGCCAATTGCTTTGTCGTCCTCGAGCAAGACAGTGGTAATGTTGCTGCAGGGTCAACCGTGACTGTAGAACCTTTCCCTTGGCTGTCGCGTTAATAACTAGCTAGTAAAAAATGCCTAGTAATAAATAACTGTGAATAAATGACCCATTAACCTAGGTACTATTTACATATTTCATGGAAAATTGCCCTAATTATCAACAGCCATGCTCTTAGCAATTATATATAGTGGTTAGTAGCCTATAAGGCGTAAAACATATACAACACTGGTTAGCGTAAGCACTTTTATAGACG
Source organism: Psychrobacter sp. CoH-33_TS_01 (assembly GCF_058189395.1). NCBI lineage: Bacteria > Pseudomonadati > Pseudomonadota > Gammaproteobacteria > Moraxellales > Moraxellaceae > Psychrobacter > Psychrobacter sp. CoH-33_TS_01. The sequence goes on along the minus strand of NZ_JBVGQI010000005.1, from coordinate 153,724 downwards.
CCACTACTACTAAAGTGGTAGCGTAGTATCAATTGGGTTAATTGCTAACTGGGGTGAATTTGCCATAATAGTGCTATTACCGTAGGTTTATCACTTTTAGTAGCTATATACGTTATTCTAAATTTAACAACAAGCTCTGTAGCCTGTGGCTTTAGCCCAGCTAGTAAAACAGGTTTTGCATAATTGCTGGGCTAAAGCCACAGACTACGTTAAAAAATTTGCAATTGGCTGACCATTAGCTCTCATTAACACCCCTATTTTGACCCATTCTACTAACAACCTGAGGCAACGCCTAAAAGTACAGCATTTGAAATACGACTCCTGGATTCAGGATACAACCGGTACCAAACTATGACCTATCAAGCCCGCGCCATCGGTAATGCACAGCTGTATTCACCGCCCGCTGGATACGAGTCCCCTGCTCTTGCCCCCCTATTGCCCAGTGCTCCCGCCACTACCGGCGAGCATGTCACACTCAAGCATTCTGCGCCTAATACGACTGCAAATCCTGTGCAGTTGCACTCGGCTGACTCGCCTTTATTAACAGATAGCTTTTCGCGCCGTCTGACTTATTTGCGCCTATCTATCACCGACTTCTGTAATTTTCGCTGCGAATATTGCCTGCCCAATGGCTACCAAGGCAAACGTCCTGACGATGAATTAAGCGTTAGTGAAATTGCGACTTTGATTCGCGGTTTTGCGCAAGTCGGTACCCGTAAGGTGCGTATCACCGGTGGTGAGCCGTCGATTCGTCGCGATGTGGTCGAGATTATCGATACGATTAAACAGACTGGCGGCATTGAAACTGTAGCGATGACCAGTAATGGCTATAAATTGGGCAAGCACCTTGCTAATTGGCAGAATGCCGGGCTGAATCAGTTGAATATTAGCGTAGACAGCTTTGATCCCGCGACTTTTCATAAGATGACCGGTTTTGACACCTTGCCGCAGTTGCTTAGAGACATGGATACCCTGCTCGAGACCACCAATATCAAGTTGAAAATGAACAGCATCCTAATGGAGCAGACCGCGTTTGATAATTTGATGGCAGCGATGGCGTATATCAAAGAGCGTCCAATCACCTACCGCTTTATCGAATTTATGCAGACTAGTGATAACAGCGACCTCTTTTTCGCCCAACACGCTCAATCGACGATTATCACTAATTATTTGCTACAACACGGTTGGCAAACCCACGTTCGTGGCAGCACCGATGGCCCTGCGATAGAATATAGCCATCCTGATTATGTTGGCCGAATTGGTATGATTGCCCCCTATGCTGCCCATTTCTGTGACAGCTGTAACCGCCTACGGGTCAGCAGCCAAGGCAGAGTGCATCTGTGTTTATTTGATCAAGGCAATTACGATATTCGCCAATACCTGCTGACAGACGATGTCGCCGGCTTGGTTGAGACGCTACAGAGCTTTATGCCGATTAAACCCGAGCACCATCATTTGCACGAATCGGATAGCGGTATGATGAACAATCTTTCTATGATTGGGGGTTAATGCGCTTGCTAGGTAACGGAATTGTGTACTAGTACGCTTGCTATACAAGTTATTCCCAGTTCAACCAATCTAAGTTTCATACAGCTATTTTTTATTCTAATTTTAAATTCTATTTAAGGAAGTTTTATGTCTAAGCCTGCAGCGGCGTTTATCCCGTTAAACATTGCTATTTTGACCGTCTCTGACAGCCGTACTTTAGCCGAAGATACTTCAGGCCAATATTTGGTCGACCAATTGACGGCTGCTGGGCATAACTTAGCGGATCGCGAACTGATTACTGATGATATCTATCAGATTCGTGCGGTGCTAAGCCGTTGGATTGCGGACCCCCAAGTGCATGCGGTGATTACGACAGGTGGTACAGGGTTTTACGTTCGTGACAGTATGCCAGAAGCGGCTAGCGTCTTATTTGATAAGACCGTGGATGGCTTTGGCGAGATGTTCCGTCTGATTTCTAAAGATGATATTGGTATGTCGACCATTCAGTCGCGCGCGGTAGCCGGGATGGCGAATGGCACCGGTATTTTCTGTCTGCCAGGCTCTTCCGGTGCTTGTCGTACGGGTTGGGAAGATATCCTTAAAGACCAACTCGATAGCCGCACGCGTCCGTGTAACTTTGTCCCGCATTTTATGCATACCAACCCAGGTCATTGATAGTACGCGTAGCATGATTAACAACGGTTTAAGGATAAATTGGCAACGACTAGGATAACTATGACGCAAAAGGCGGACACAGCGCAGAGACAGCACACCACCGCTAACTTGGCAGGAGTCGTCATTTTAGCTGGCGGTCAATCGCGGCGGATGGGCTTTCCTAAAGCACAGCTAAGTTTACCGTCGAATGAGCGCCTGCTTGATTACCATGTGCGCCATGCCAGCCAACTGGGCGTGCCTATTATCATTGCGGATAATGAGCGTGGTTTTACGGTTGCAGAAACTCTATTAGAACAACTTACCATTAATGCTATTCCCTTATTGCATACAGAAGATTATCGCCCTGCCACTATAGAAGGCAGTACGGAAACCGCAGGGGCTTTAGCGGCGATAGCGGGGGCAATGCAAGCGTTAGTGGATGTTGAAGACTCCTCTTACTTAATGGTAGTGAGTTGCGATAGTTTAATTACTGCTCCTGAGCTTTGGCAGGCGTTATCGCCCTACTGCGATTCGCACGGCACTGAAACTAAAGTTGAAACTGAAACGAACGATACCATTGCCAATAATTCAGTAGTTTGTCTAACGGATGACGCCTACCCCTACCCCTTGTTGGCGTTGTATCGGCTAGAGCTTGCGGCTAAGTTATGTGCTTATTTAGATAGCGGTCAGCGCCGCGTCATTGAGTTTATTAAGCCGATTGCACAGCCTGTTTTGTTGCCCAACGAGTGGCGTCAGCTGACCAATTTAAATACGCCAGATGATTTTAAAATTGCTTGCGCTCGGTTATGGCGGGCGTAAATTTAACCGTGGCGACTCTGTTACTCTCAGCATTTCTTATAACTATTAACTATGACCTCACCTATGACCACTGACCCTGATACCATGACTGACTCTGCACTAAAAACCGCAAAATCATTATCGCATTTAGACAGCGACGGCGATATTCATATGGTCGATGTTAGCGGTAAAACAGCCACGACTCGAGAAGCCCATGCTACTGGTCGCGTGCGCTTTCCTAAAGATATTTATAAGGAAATCAAAGCGGTTGATGGTATGACTAAAAAAGGCAGCATTATTCAGACGGCTCATATTGCCGGTATCATGGCGGCAAAACGCACCCACGATTTAATCCCGTTATGCCATCCGCTACCACTCGATAAGATTGGTCTAAGCTTTACTTATAGCGATGAGTTAGACGCCATTACCGTCATTGCTACTGTGAAAGTCACCCATAAAACGGGTGTGGAAATGGAAGCCCTGACGGCGGTTAGCGTCGCTTGCCTGACTTTATATGACATGACCAAAGCGCTATCACACGATATTGTGATTGAAGATATTCGCTTGGTCACCAAAACCGGCGGCAAATCGGATTACCAACATACAGCAACTACGGCTTAAACTGAGATTTAAACCGAATAGTATTAAATATTGTATTGCGCCATGACTGCGCAAAAGGACTTAACAATGACGATAACCCTAAACATTTTATATTTTGCCAGTTTGGCGGATGAAGCTGGCTGCGATCAAGAAACGGTCACGGTGGCGGCGCCCATCACGCTACCAGAACTTTTTGCTCAGCTGAATGAAAAGCATAATTTTAGCCGATCACAATCGCAACTGCGGGTCGCCTTAAATGATAATTTTGCCAATTGGGAAGTCAGGTTATGCGATGGTGATAAGGTGGCGTTTATTCCTCCTGTTGCAGGCGGTTAATCCACCTAATTCAGTAAATTTTTACTGTGTGAAAGCCAACTATTTTTAATAGTTAACCATTTTTAAAGGCAAGCGCATAAGAGTTGCCTTAATAAGATAACGGATACCGTATGACTTCAGCAGCCAACGATAAGGCAACCTCAAGCTTAGATAATAGCAGTGATATTAACGGCAATGACGTTGATGATGTTCATGGTCGCTCGATGCAGATTCAACGCAGTGCCGACGATGCCTATGCTATTGCCATACAAGATGGTTTTGCCTTATTAGATGTGGCAATTGATGAGCAGCGTTTAAAGCAAGCTCTTCGCGATGACAGTTGCGGTGCTTTAGCCACCTTTGAAGGTTGGGTGCGCAACCATAATAACGCTAGCGAAGTCGAGCGTTTAACCTATTACGGTTATGAGAATCTAGCGATTAATCAAGGTCGCGAAATCATCGCAGAGGCCAAACGTCGCTTTGAGATTACTCATGCGGTAGCTATTCATCGTATTGGCGCTTTAGATATTGGCGATATGGCGGTTTGGATTGGCGTGGTCTCAGCACACCGCTATCCGGCTTTTGATGCGTGCCGCTGGATTTTGGATACCATTAAAGCTGAGATTCCGGTCTGGAAGCAGGAATACTATGAGCATGAGTCGTCTAAATGGCTCAGTAATAATGGTTAACTGAATAAAGGTAACTGGCTAAAACTTATAAGAGGGATTTTTATGAAACGTGCCAAACAATTACAACCGCTATCGCGTGAGCACCACTATGGGCTCCACGTGTCTCGTCATGCTCGTGAGTGCCCAGAAGACGCCGAGCAAATTCAAGAGCACTGGCAGGGCCTGACCGACTATATTAATAAAGACATGACCCAGCATTTCCAGGTTGAGGATGATGTTTTATTGACTGCCCTCGCCCCGTACCGCGAGTCCGAGCCAGAAGTCACTAGTGCCCTGCAAAAACTCGAAGAGCAACATCTGGAGCTAGAGCAGCTGAGCCAATTAAAAGACGGCGAGAGTCCAACGGCTGAACAAGTCAGAAAGCTGGCCACTGCCTTATACGATCATGTGCGTTTTGAAGAGCGCGAGCTGTTTCCTACGGCTGAAAAATATCTCTCTACTGATGAGCTCGATGCGATTTATGCGGCCAGTGCGGACAATGTTAAACGTCCGGCAGAAGGCCGTTAACAAGCGGCGTTAATAAATGGCGTTAAAAACTTATGCACCTAGAATAAAAAGCCAGCGCTCTATTAGAGTACTGGCTTTTTTAATTATCACTCAAAGCGCCGCATACTAAACGGTTGGGCATCGATAAACAACGGCTTACCATGAATCATCTCTGCAATGAGACGACCTGTCACAGGACCCAAGGTTAGACCTTGATGAGCATGGCCAAAAGCCAACCACAAATTATCGTGTTTAGATGCCGGTCCAATAATGGGCTTCATATCCGGCAAGCATGGTCTAGTCCCACACCACGCTTCAGGCTCCGCGGCGTCCTTAAGCGGCAGCACTTTTCTAGCACAACTTAACACGGCTTCTAACTGAGCAAAGTTTTTTGGCGCGTCCAACTGGGCCATTTCAGCCCCAGTAGTAATCCGGACACCTTGCTCCATAGCGCCCATCACAAAGCCTTTTTCCGCATCATATAAACTGTGAGAAAATGCGTTTTCATCAGTCATTTTAAAGTGCTGATGATAGCCGCGCATAGGAAATAGAGGGATTTTATAACCTAACGGCTTAATAATATCTGCTGACCAAGGGCCGGCCGCAATCACTAAATTCTGACATAAGTAAGTTTCGTTTTCGCTAACCACCTGCCATCCGTCTTCTGTTTGCATGATACTTTTTACGGTAGATTGCTTTATGGAGCCTGCCATTGCCTCAAAGTTTTTAGCATAGGCTTTTACCAGAGCGCCAGGATTTTTTACCTGCCAAGAGTTTTGCCAATGTATGCCACCGACATAGTCTGTAAAGTTCACATTGGGCTCTAGGCTTTGTAATTCTGCTGGCGATAGCACTTGATACACCACGCCTTTATCCGCTGCCTTTACCGCTTTGCTAATGGCTTGCTCAAAGCTATCTGAGTTACGATGCAGCTCAAGCCAACCTATTTTATTCACCAAATTTTCAGCGCCTGACGCCTTAATCATAGGCTCATGCTCGTCAGTGCAATGCTCAATTAGTGTTGCCCACTCTGCATCGATGGCGGCAAGATTTTTGGGGCTAGAATTCTGCCAATACTGGAATAGAGGCTGGTGCATGCCGTAGAGCGCAGACCACCGATAGCGAATATCCGTACTGGTATTGGGCACTACCCTAGCCAACTCTTTAAAGCTTCTGGGAAACGGCTTAGTCGTCACCGCCTCTCTGGTGATAATACCGGCATTGCCGTAGGAAGTTGCTTCTCCGGGTGGCTTGCTGTCGAGCAAAAGCACTTGAGAATGGTTTTTTTGCAGATGCCAGGCGATAGACGTGCCTACTATCCCTGCCCCTATTACAATCACGTCATAGCGCATGTTTATACTCGCAAATTATTAGCTGACACTAATCCTTTAAGGGACTTTTTTTGGCTATTCTTTTAGCAATTAACCGCCTATTAGGCTTTATAACGCCATACGCTCGCCTAGTCCTTCTTGTTTGGCTTTTTGCGCCACTTCCAAAGCGACTGCCGCATCAAAGCTCGCTGCTCCGACCGACTTAAATAATGTGACGCCTTTTTTATCGTGGTCTATAGTGATTTTTTGCGTGACCAAATCGGCTAAATCACCGGTCAAATCGTCCCAAGTCCAGTCGCAATCTTCGGCTGCGTCCGCTTGAATTAAATCGCCAGCTTCATGACGGCCACCGGGAGCATCATCAATCACCACATGCGAGCAAGCTTCGATCACAGAGTCGCTAACTTCTTTCATCTCGGGTTGGTAAGCTCCTACGGCATTAATATGCGCATCGGCTTTGATTTCATTGAGCTCAAACAAACCTTCGGTAGCACGAGTTGCTAAGTTAATCACATCCGCGTCTTTTACCGCACTAGTGATGTCTTCGCAAACTGTAAACGTCACTGGCCACTCGGGATATTGCTCGGCAAACTTGGTCTTAAAAGTATTGGCGCCCTCAGTGGTTCTATTCCAAAGCGTCACAGTTTTTATATTAGGGCATACGGTTAATACCGCATTCAGCTGCTCATACGCCATACCACCACAGCCGATTACCGCCACCTGCTTGCTGTCCGGCTTCGCTAAATATTTGCTAGCAATACCAGATAGTGCTGCCGTGCGGACTTGGGTCACATAGACGCCATCCATAAAGGCGAGAATTTCACCAGTGTCGTTATTGGAGACCGTCACTACCGCAGTCGTCGTGGGTAAATCACGCTTCGGGTTATCCGGACAAATCGTGACCAACTTTACGATAGCAAACTCTTCCTTGCCATCAAACAATACTGATGGCATCGACAAATGCGAGCCACTATTTTTATCACTAGCAGTAAAGGTTGGAATCACCAAACGCTCAGGACATTTTACCCACTCTGGATGCTCGGCTTGTAGGGTTAATAAGCGCTCAATGGCGTCGATAGCCATGACCATAGTGAGTTGGTCTTTTACGGTTTTTCTGTCTAAAATTTGCATGGGATTTCCTTGTCATTTTTATTAATAAAAGGGGTTTAATTTGCTTGGCGTAGGCTGGTGCTTTAGCCCAGCAATCTTATAGAAGCTCTCTGATAAGCTGGGCTAAAGCGCCAGCCTACAACGATTTTATCAAGGTGATAACCTCATGATAACCTTTAGCTAGATAGCAAAATTCATTTCGTACTTAATACGAGTAGTTGGGAGAAATTTATGCAGCCTCTGGCAAGTCGTAGACGGCCAGCACGCCAGTAAATTTTTACCAGCTACGGTAACTGTTCAAATTGCCGTAAACCTTACGATAACCTTGACCTAAATATCAAAAATCTTACCGCGGTTCATAATACCGTTAGGATCAAATACCTTTTTTACCTCACGCAGATAGTCAATCTCGGTTGCGCTACGGCTATAATGAAGATACGGTTTCTTAGTCATACCCACACCATGTTCTGCTGAGACTGAGCCGCCATACTGCTGCACAATTGCAAAAATAGAGTCATTTACGCTCTGGCATTTCGCAAAAAACTCATCTTTCGATAGGTTTTCTGGTTTCAGAATATTCAGGTGTAAATTGCCATCGCCGATATGCCCAAACCAGCAGATTTCAAAGTCGGGATATCTAGCATTTACGACGGCTTCAATATCGTGGATAAAGCTTGGCACATGGGTAATTAAAACCGACACATCATTTTTATACGGGGTAAAGACTGAGATAGTCTCAGAGATATACTCGCGCAATTTCCATAAGTCCATCGCCTGTGCAATACTTTGGCTCATCACCCCATCGACGACCCAACCATTTTCCATGCACTCTTCGAAGATGGCCATTGCCTTGTCCATAATCGGCTCATACGGCGCTTCAAATTCTAATAAAGCATAGTATTTGGTGCGCGCCTCAAAGGGCTCTTGCACATGCCCGATCGCCATTAACTTCTCAATTGCCACATCATCAAAAAATTCAAATGCGGTCAAATCAATCTGGGCTTGGAACGCGGATAAAACATTCATCACATGGTCAAACTCATCCATACCGAGGACCATCACGGTCAAATCATGCGGTGGCCGATCCAACTTAATCTGCGCTTCGGTGACGATACCCAAAGTACCCTCTGCACCAATAAACAATTGGCGTAGATCATAGCCGGTAGCATTTTTTATCATGCCGCGATTCAGTTTTAGAATATCGCCTTTGCCAGTTACTACAGTTAAGCCCAGTACCCATTGACGGGTCATGCCATAGCGAATCACTTTAATACCACCGGCATTAGTACCGATATTACCGCCAATTTGGCTTGAACCCGCTGAAGCGAAATCTACTGGATAATATAGGCCTTGGGATTCGGCAAACTGTTGCAACTGCTCGGTAATCACGCCCGCTTGCACTTCTACCAACCGATCTGCTGGATAGAATTGACCAATTTTATTCATCTTATCAAGGCTGACGACAATCTCACCATTGCTAGCGACCGCACCTGCCGACAATCCCGTACGACCGCCACTTGGGGTGATGACAAGGTTGTAGTCATTAGCTAATTTCACCAACGCTTGCACTTGCTCGGTAGACTTTGGAAATACGATAGCCGATGGAGCTGGTGCAAAGTGTTTGGTCCAGTCTTTACCCCAATGCTCTAGGCTCGCTGCATCGGTCTTGATCTGAGTCGCGTCATAGCCATGCTGTGCTTGCAAGTCAGATAGCACTTGCTCAGTCATTGCTACCGTGGTGGCTAGGTTCATTGCAGAAGTAGTCGATTCTAAAGTAGGCAGGGCTGAAACAGCAGTCACGGTACACGCTCCAAAGCAATAAAGGCATTTAAGATAAGTCGCCAGATGAAATAAGAAGTCAGATAAAGAGAAGGATAAAAAGACGACTGAATATAATACTAAATCGATAAATAAAAGCAGCGTGCGCCGTTCACTTACCCTATCCACGTACCTGAAGGATGAAATAAATAAACACCACACACTGCATTAAAATATTAGGCCGCTACTGGCCACTAAACCAAGCTGCTGACTAACTAAACTACCAGCTAACTCACTAAGCAATAATCTTTAGACACTGGCCCATATGATACAAGGTCAGTCCCAGTTCGGTATAGCCCGATTTAAAACCCGACATACCGACTTTAGCTTCTTTAATGGTCTTAAACGGTAGCGGCAATACTGCCTTGTCACCTGAGATAATATAATCGGCAAAGCTCTTGCCAATCATAGTACCGGTGGTAATCCCGCGACCATTAAAGGCGGTGGCAGCTAAAATACCGTCTTCAGGCTCAAAGATACGCATGATATGGTCTTGGGTAAAGCCAAAGTGACCGTACCACTCATACTGCCAATTAAACTTAGGCAGATCTGGAAAATAGCTTTTTTGCACGATATTCGCCCAATTTTTATAAAAAGCTTTGGACTTCATCGCCTTACCACCGACTGTGCCCAATAGCAGTCGACCGTCTTTATCACGGCGAATACTCGATAGTGCCAGACGCGTGTCCCAAGAGCCGGTTTTATAAGGGAGTATTCTATCTGCTGCTTCACCGGTTAATGGCTCTGAGGCAATCTGATAGTAATCCACTAAGTAGAAGGTTTTTTTAACTTCCGTCCACTCGCCTTCCGTATAAGCATTGGTCGCAATGATAACTTTTTCAGCTTTTACCGCGGCATCAGCCGTACGCACATACCAATCGTTACCTGATTTTTCCACCGAGGTTACGGCGGAGTTTTCATAGATACGCACGCCCAATTTTGTCGCTGCATCCGCCAAGCCATTGACGTAAGCCGATGGGTTGATAGTCCCTGCTCTATGATCGAGCAAGGCTTTATTAATGCTGGTAGTACCGCAATATTCGTGGCAGCGCGCGCCGGTTAACACCTCAGCATGGACACCGCGACGCGTTAACTGCTCGTAGCGAACGTCCACATCGGCTTCACCCTTGGCATTGTGAGCCATATGGATATTGCCGGTGCGGGTATCTTGCGCCGCGATATTGTAGCGATCGATAAGGTCGAACACGAGGCTTGGGGCATCGCCTAGCGCAGTACCTAAACGCTCACCCGCCTCCTCACCCATAATGAGGTTGAGGTCATCGGGACGGGCCCAAGTGCCTGGGTTGACCAGACCGACATTACGCCCTGAGCCACCGCTACCGATAATCTTGCTCTCTAATAACACCACCGCCACGCCTTGCTCTGCCAGATGAATGGCTGCAGACAGTCCGGTATAACCTCCGCCAATAATGCAGACTCGGGTTTGTGTTTCGCTGGTAAGCGACTCGTAGTGGTGAGTTTTGGGCGCCGTGACGCTCCACAAACATTGCTCTTGCAACATCTCAGGTTCCTTCTAAATTACACGTTGTCTACGGTAGAGATCGTGCTGGTGTTATTGATAACAGTAGGTTCTTCGCGAGGAATAAATTTATTTAAGACTACCCATAGCAAGCCGAATAATGGCGATAACCAGCAGGCAAAGGCGAATGGCGCATACGTTAGCGTGGCGATACCTAGGGTTGCAGCGACAAAGCTACCTCCCATGTTCCAAGGAATTAGTGGCGACAATAGCGTACCGGTATCTTCAATAGAGCGGGTCAGCGTGGTGCGCTTGTAGCCCATCTCTTGATACTTGTCTTTGAGCAGACGACCTGGCAATACGAGGGTGGTATAGACGTCACCGATCAGCGTACCGACACCGATAGTGCTGGCATAAGTGGTAATCACTAGACCGAATCTTGACTTCACCATATTGTTGATTTTGGCCATGATGGCTTTTAGCGTGCCGTAATGCTCGATGGAGCCGACGAAGGCTAAGGCAAAGATGGTCAAGGTCACGACCCAAGTCATCGACATCACGCCGCCTTTAGACAGCAACTGATCGACAACAGCAAAACCGGTTTCACTGACAAAGCCATTTTGTAGGACGTTAAAGATGTCATGCACCCCTACGCCTTGCAAAAAGAACGCGACTAGGCCGGCAACGACGACACCTGATAGGACGGTAGGAATGGCCGGCATTTTCATAACGGCAGCGATAACCACGACCACGGCTGGTAATAAAGTAATAATGCTGAGGTTATAGTTAGCGGCTAGTGAGGTTTGAATGTCTTTAATAGACGTTAAATCGACGTTTTCTGCCCCATAACCCATACCAATCCAAGCGTATATGATGATAGCGGTAATCATGGCGGGTACAGTGGTGGGCAACATACCGCGGATATGTTCCCAAAGATCAACACCGGCAGCCGCTGGGGTTAAGTTGGTGGTATCGGATAGTGGAGACATTTTGTCGCCAAAGAAAGCGCCAGAGACAATAGCGCCACCCGTGAGTGACGGTGGAATACCTAATCCTAAGCCAATACCCATCATAGCCAGACCGACCGTACCCACCGTGCCCCACGAGGTACCCGTTGCCACAGAAATAATGGCACAAATAATACAAACAGAGACTAAGAAGGAAGACGGAGAAAAGACGCTAAAACCGTAATATAAAATGGTCGGCACGGTACCGGCGATAATCCAAGCCCCGATCAGCATCCCTACACCCATCAAGATAATCATGGCGGGCAGACCGATTTTTACGACCTTTAAAAAGCGCTCTTCCATGCCATCCCAACTGCGGCCGCGCAACTTCATGAATAGGCCGGTGATCAAGATGCCACATGCTAGCGGGATATGCGGGGTAAAGTCTTTAAAGACAAAGAATTGCACCATTAGAATAATGGCCGTTAAGATTAGCGGGGCAATGTCTAGCAGGAAGCTAGAAGAAGGGTCATAACCTTCGATATCTGGGTTTGGTGACTGGTGCGGGGTTTCTGTATTCATGATATATCTACCTATCCTAGTAGTTAAAACCAAATCCATTGGTATATTTTCATAGTGCGGTGTTACTTATTCGTCAGCGAAAAACTGACCCGTGACCAAGGTCACATCTCCAAATGGACTAACCTGAAATCCTAATTAAAACAATTAGTTAATAATTCGAATAGACAACAGAGTATTGCCATCAAAAATCGACGTAAAAAACTCGTAAAATTAAAAATAAATGAAGAGTAAGAATAAAGACTTAAAATTAAGCACAGCGCTTAAAAATTAAAATGAATGACCATCAAATCAGTAAGGCTAAGGGCAATTAAGCGCACATAATGCGCGCTTAACCGACTAAAAAGACATTTTGCGCTGGTGTAAATAGAGCTAGAGCAACTAGCAATTAACCGAAGTTAATGCCCTGCGCTAAAGGTAGCTCAGTTGAGTAGTTGACCGTGTTGGTCTGACGACGCATATAGTTTTTCCACGCATCAGAGCCAGACTCACGACCACCGCCGGTTTCTTTTTCGCCGCCGAATGCGCCACCAATCTCAGCACCACTGGTACCGATGTTGACGTTGGCAATACCACAATCACTACCGCGCGCGCTTAAGAACAGCTCAGCTTCACGCAAGTCATTGGTAAAGACACAAGATGATAAACCTTGTGGTACGTCGTTTTGCAGCTCTAAGGCTTCGTCAAACTCGGTGTACGTCATGACGTATAAGATAGGCGCGAAAGTCTCATGGCGGACCACGTCGTTTTGCTCAGCCATCTCAACGATAGCTGGGGTCACGTAGTAAGCATTAGGATATTTATCTTGTAGGACACGCTCGCCACCGGTGACTTTACCGCCGGCTGCACGGGCTTTAGTCAAAGCGTCTTGCATGTTATTGAAGCTGTCTTCGTCAATTAGCGGGCCGACCAAGTTGCCTTCTAGCGGATGGCCGATGCTCACGGTCGAGTAAGCAGCTTTTACGCGTGGCAAGATGTCGTCTTTGACAGATTCATGGACGAATAGACGGCGTAGCGTGGTGCAACGCTGACCAGCTGTGCCTACTGCTGAGAATAGAATACCGCGTAAGGCTAGGTCTAAATCGGCGCTTGGCGTTAGAATCATGGCGTTGTTGCCACCGAGCTCAAGCAATGATTTACCAAAGCGCTCAGCCACTTTAGGCCCTACGATTCTGCCCATACGGGTGCTGCCTGTCGCACTGACTAGCGCCACATCTTTATGCTCAACCAAAGCGTTACCGACATCGGCTTCGCCCAATAGGATTTGCGATAGGTTCGCAGGAGCATCGCCAAATTTAGCCAATGCTTTTTCAAACAGGGCTTGGCAAGCAACGGCGGTTAGCGGAGTTTTTTCTGAAGGTTTCCAAATCACTGGGTTACCACAGACTAAAGCTAGTGCAGTATTCCATGACCAAACGGCGACTGGGAAGTTGAAGGCTGAAATGACTGCGATGACACCTAGAGGCTGCCAAGTTTCACGCATGTGGTGCCCCGGACGCTCTGAGGCGATAGTTAGACCATAAAGCTGACGAGATAGACCTACTGCAAAGTCACAGATATCGATCATCTCTTGGACTTCACCCAGACCTTCTTCTTTGATTTTACCGGCCTCTAGAGAGACTAGAGCGCCTAGATCTTCTTTATGCTCACGGAGCACTTCGCCCAAAATACGGACCAATTCGCCACGCTTAGGAGCGGGCACTGTACGCCATTCTTTGAAGGCTTTTTTAGCATTTTGTATTTGTGTGTCGACATCGCTTACTTGATGCAAAGCGACCTTACCGATGACTTCACCATCGATAGGGCTGTGGACTGCGAAATCGCCCGCTTGATACTGGCTCTCATCGACGCCCATGGCCGACATATATTGCTTAATCATACTGACTCCTTTGTATAGTATTTCATTACGTCCTTGCAGACCTACTAAAGTACCCTGCTGCCGCGTAAGTTGCAAAATAATAAATTTCTTGCTGTCATTCGTTTTTGGAATGGCACATTAAACTTAGGGTATTAAATGCTCATTAATTATAGTCTTAAGTAGCCTTTAGCTATGCCGCCTGTTGCAGCGCCGCCAGACAGGCCTGTAGGCTTTCATCTTGTCTCTGCGCATAAAGGGCCAGCTCATCCTGCACGCTCGCCCCTAAGGCCTGCTCAAACTCTTGCTGGTTCGATTGACCATCATAGCTGTTTGCCGTATCACTATGTAGATTGGATTGGAAGATACCGGCAGCACTTACAGGCAAAAAGTCTTCATAAACAATCGGCTCGATACGAATAACCCCTTGTTCGATAAGCTGCTGTAAATTATCCGTAGAAATATCCAAACCTGTTGCTTGTGCAGAATGGGCCTCGCTAGGTTGATAGTGGAAATAAGCCAGCTCTTGCTCGTGCAGCGCTTGATAGTCGTCTGGGAAGGCAGCAAAAGACTCGCTTAGCAATTCATAATACTGTTCAGCATTGCTTTCATTTGGCGTCACCCCTAACTTGTCACGCGCCTCATTCAGCAATTGATCGTACAAAGCTCGGCCTTTCGGCGTTAACGCCACCCCGCGCTGCTCAATCTCACCAAAGCGAGCGGTATGTTGGCCGGCTTCGTATTGACCATCATGACCTTTAAAGCTCACCGGCTCTACCAAAGCCTTAAAGCTGGTCTGGCGCAACAGGATAGGGCAATCACGGCGTGGTGGCCCTTCGATGATAGCTTTTGGCGGAATACCGCGGCTCTGCATGCCTTGCTGTACCGCATCAATATCTAGCGTCCGTGGGGTTAAATGGTTGATATGCGGCCCTTTAAACCCGACCACATCAGCAATCAATTGATGCTGACCGGCCAACTGCTCGTAGATATCTTTGGCAATAGGCGATTGCTCATGCCAGCGGAAAGTCTCTAACGCTTCTTGGACGAATTGCTCGCCCTGCTCTTGAGTTAGACCGCCCACTTGCTCATAAGTTTCAATCAGCTTGACCACGCCATAGGTAAAGATATTACGGGCATCTAAGGCCGCTTGAGCTTGTTGTCTAAGGTTCTCATCAGCGATCAAATCTAAGCGCAATAGCGAGGTGAATACCCGAAAAGGACTGTTATTTAGTGATGCCGTATCCACCGCACGAAAGGCTGTAGAATGCACCGGTACGCCTGCAGGGGCTAGGTCATAGTAACCGACTGGCTGCATGCCCATGACTGCGAATAAACGACGCATCATCGCTAGCTCTGCCGCAGTCCCTAGACGAATGGCGCCATGACGCTCCATGCTCAGTCTATCCATTTCACCCGTATGCTTCAGCTGCTCAGCTATCTCAGGGTGTTTGGCCAATACCTCGTCATTGACTTCAGCCACTAAATCCATCAAATCGGTGTAAAGCGGCACTTCTTTTTGGTACATCTTGGACATGGCTAGTGAAAAGCTATGACGGATAGCATCACTGCTCATAAAGTCTTGGTTTGAACTTGGTTGCTCTGAATTCAACTGATTTAAACTCACAATTATTCCCCTTCAACTGGTTTTGACGGCAAAGTACTGTTTTAAAAGTACTGTTGTAAAAGTACCGTCTTTAAAATACTGTTTTTAAAATATGGATATAAAATGGACGTATAAATAGATGCTAGGCTAAAAATTAGGGCTACTTTACGTAGCCAAAATTGGGAGCACGGGGCAAAAAACGTTACTGAATCGGCAGCTCGTTAGGGATAGATGCCAAAATATTTTTTAAGATATCGAGGCCTTCTTGCAAAGTCTCAGGCTCAATCGTCAATGGTGGCAAGAGACGAATAATATGGCGGTATTTGCCACTCGGCATCAACAGCAAGCCTTGTCTGCGACCTTCTGCTAAGATATAAGTCATCACATGCGGGTTTGTCCCGTGCGAAGGATGGCGCAGCTCGATACCACGCATAGCGCCGACACCCGTTAGGCCATATAGCCAAGGGCTCAAACCCTCTTGTTGCCACTGCTCAACCGTCGCTGCAATTGTCTCTTGGTAGTGTTTGGCAGAGTCCCAAACGGCGTCCTCCGACATGATATCGAGGGTCGCATTCGCGGCCGCACAAGCCACTGGATTGCCCGAATAAGTGCCGCCCAAGCTGCCTTTAGGTAGGCCGTTCATCACGCTAGCCTTCCCAATCACTGCACCCAATGGCAGACCACCGGCAATACTTTTTCCCAGTAGAATCATATCGGGCTCGATACCCAGATGACTAAAAGCGAACGGGGTACCGGTACGGCCAAAGCCCGATTGAATCTCATCCATAATCATCAAGATGCCGTTGTCATCACAGAATTGACGTAGATACTGCGCAAAGGCTGGCGACATTAATTGAAACCCGCCCTCGCCTTGCACCGGCTCCATGATGATAGCGCCAATATTATTAATATCGGTTTCGACTTCGAATAGGCGCAGCAAAGCGTCAATGGCCTGTTGGTCACTGATGCCATTGTCAGGGCTAGGGAATGGAATATGATAAACACTGCCTGCTAAAGGGCCCAGACCGCGCTTATACGGGGCGACTTTACCGTTGAGGTTGACGGCAGCCAAGGTACGGCCATGAAAGCCGCCATCAAAAGCGATGACACCGACCCGGCCAGTCTTCATACGTGCGACTTTAATCGCGTTTTCAGTGGCTTCTGCACCGCAGTTGGTCAGCATGCCTGCCAGCTCGCCTGCGATAGGAATCAAATCGCAGAGTCTGGGCATGAGGGTTTGGTAAGGGACGTGTCCAGCCGCATTATAGGCGTAGTGGATAAGATTTCGTGACTGCTCAACAATAGCGTTGACGATTTTCGGATGACAATGGCCAAAATTTAATACGCCGATACCGCCGACGAAATCGATATAGCGCTTGCCTTCGGTATTCCAAACGTGTGCATTTTTGCCTTTGCTAAGGGTCACTTGATGCACCATTGTGAATGCATCGGTAACGTTATATAACGAATCCATGAACGTCTCTCACCTTCCTTGAGTTAGACGCTCATTTCAACAAAACCACAGGATTTGGGCAAACGAATAATAGTTGGGCGGGCATTCCTTTTTGTCATTGCTCATTCATTTGCTAATTTATCTCTTAGTTATGACGGCCAAAACATAGCCAAAATACAGTCAGAAAACAGTCAAAATACAGCCGCTATAGCATGATAAACCTTCATAATATAGCCATGTGGCAAGCTGCTACAGCCTTCTCCTACCCTTTTTTAGCCTTATTCTAAAACCCATTATTCGTGGCTGATGCTATTGGTGACTGAAGCTATTTTTTATTAATGCTATTCATGACTAACGCTGTTAAAAGTCATCCCTAGCGAAGCTGCCAATTCAATCTGGCTCTGGCTCGAGGTCTGCAGATAATTGGCAATCCAAGCTTGCATCACCTTGGTTTTATGCGAATTGCCAAGCGATAGCGGGAACGACATATAGTAAGCGCCCCTGCCCTTCGCTGCGTAATTCCACGCAGTGACCAACTGACCCGATTTTAGCTCGGGCGCCACCAGACGTAGCGGCACTAGTGCTACCCCATAACCCGCTAAGGCCGCCGAGATACAGGCATGAAAAGTATCAAAACGCGGGCCTACGAAGGTGCCATCGAGACCAATCAGCTGCTGCTTAAAGTACTCATACCAAGCGCTCGGTCGTGAGCTCAGTTGGAGCAACACGTAGCTGTCGGACTGCTGCGGCTGTAACGGCTGTCCCTGTAAATAATCAGGGTGGCAAACCGCCACACAGTACTCATCAAACAACTTGACGGTCTGCATCCCCGACCAAGTCCCCTCTCCATATAAAAAAGCGATATCGATATCGTGCTCTTCGGAGAAAAACGGCCCTACCTGCTCCTTGATATCCAGCCTAATTAACGGATTCACCTGACTAAACCCTTGTAGCGCTGGGATCAGCCAACGCGCACAAAAAGTCGGGTGCGAGACCATTTTTAGTACTTCAACATTGCTACTGTGCGACATCAGTTTGGTCGTGGCCGTCTCAATATCTTTGAGAATGTTCAGCACATCGACGTAGTAATCTTTGCCCGCTGGGGTCAAGGATATGCGCTGTGAGGTGCGATAAAACAAAGAGATATTGAGCATTTCTTCTAACTGCGCCACTTGCTTACTCACGGCACTTTGGGTCATGTGCAGCTCGAGCGCCGCATTGGTAAAACTTAGATGGCGCGCGGCCGTCTCAAAGCACTGCATAGCGGTGGTTGAGGGGTATTTACGGAAGGACAGAGGGTTGGGATTGTCTGGTTGCATAAGGCTACTAACATAACTGGCGGCTAAGGTGGCTCTATTGTAGTTGAAAGGGTTGCGATAACTCTAGGGGCGCAGGGTGATTAAGGCACTAAAAGGCGCTAATTTGCGCTTAATTTACCAAGAATTCTTGCACTATTCTGGATTAGCAGCTATTAGCGTGCTGACGGTTGCAACTGAGGCTATAAAAAGCAGCCAATAGCCAAAATCCACGCTGATTTAAAAGCTTACTTTATTATTTAATCAATAATCGTTATCATTTGCATTACTATTCTCTCATAAGTCTATTATAATGTGTGGCCATGTAACTATTGGTAGCTATCGGTATCTATAGCCATAGCTTATTCCTTGAAAATCACTTTCTTGATAGACCTATATTTCCTAAGGATTGCTCATGTCGTTTGTCGCTCCGTCTGTTAATGCCTCCCGTACTGCCCAACCTTCCTCTAAAACTTCAGGACGCCGCCAACGCAAACCCCTGACTGTAGCCATTCAATGGGGGCTATTGATGAGTGTGGGCACTATCATCCCTAGCGCTTATGCCGCAGATACCCTGACTGACTCGGCGCAACTGCAGACCACCACCCCTTCGGCGACCTTAGACACCATTAAAATCTATGCGGACAGCTACCGCAGTACCGGTACTAAGACCGCACTCGACCCTGATGATGCGCCTATGAGCTACACGCGTATTGAGCAAGATTTACTGCAAAAGCGCCAAGCCGGCAGCGTCAATGCCGCCTTACGCTATGAGCCGAGTGTCAGTGCCGAGAGTCGCGGCACAGTGTCTATCTTTGATGAATATAATATTCGCGGGTTTAAGACCTACTCTAACTTTTATGATGGCCTGCGCCTACCTTATGATGGCGCCTGGAACTTAATGCCACAAGTCGACATTTATGCCACCGAAGCGGTCGAAGTGGTCAAGGGCCCAGCCTCCTCGCTGTATGGCTATGCCGCACCGGGCGGTCTGGTGAATCAAATCTCCAAGAGCCCGCAAAGCACCCCTGCCCATGAGGTGCAACTGCGCGTCGGTAATCAAAATTTAAAAGAAGTGGGGGTGGATTCCACAGGTCCATTAACAGAAGATTTAAACTATCGTTTTGTAGCGCTTAAACGCCAAAAAGACGGCCAGATGCAGACCACAGAAGAGGAGCGCTTGCTCATCAACCCTTCTTTAGAATGGCA
Organism: Psychrobacter sp. CoH-33_TS_01; assembly: GCF_058189395.1. Classification (NCBI taxonomy): domain Bacteria; kingdom Pseudomonadati; phylum Pseudomonadota; class Gammaproteobacteria; order Moraxellales; family Moraxellaceae; genus Psychrobacter; species Psychrobacter sp. CoH-33_TS_01. The sequence continues at coordinate 134,011 of NZ_JBVGQI010000005.1, read as the reverse complement.
TCCTAATGCCGATGTCTCGGTGCTGGCCAATATCTATTATCAGGACGACCCAGAGATGGTGCCCTCTACCCCACTACCTGCTGCAGGCACGGTTTATAACGCCAGTTATGGCAAATTAGGCAGTGACGTTTATGCCGGTGATAAATGGAATCACTTTAATAAAGAAGTGTTTATGCCAAGTTTGACCGTCAATTGGAATATCAATGACGCCCTAAGCTTTAAGCATGCGCTGCGCTACACTGATGCCGAAGCCAATCAACGCAATATGTACAATAGTGGCTTGGTCGCAGGCAGTGATAGACTATTAAACCGGGTGGCTTATACGACGGACGAAAAAATGCAAAACTGGATTACTGATAACCAGTTGGCGTATAAATTTGCTACGGAAAATACTGACCATAACTTATTATTTGGCGTGGAATATCAGACCACAGACAGTAGCGCAACTTATTTTGATGCGACGGCGGACGGCACCCCAAACTTAGATCTCGCCAATCCAGATTTTAGTCAAATTAATGGCGCTACCTTGCCTTTAGACAACTACCGTCAGGATGAGGATATTGAACAAAGCCAGCTGGGTTTCTATGTGCAAGATGAGATGCAGTGGCAGGATTTAACGGTAGTAGCGGGTCTACGCCACGATAATTTTGATAGTAAAACCAAGCAGACCAAAGCCTCTCAAGGTGCGGTGTATAGCGATAAAATTATTGATAATACTGCTTCAAAGACCAGTGGTCGATTGGCCGCAATTTATGACCTAAGTAATGGTTTCTCGCCTTATGCCAGCTACTCGCAGTCTTTCCAACCTGAAGTGGGCAGTAACTTTATTACGGGCGAGGCATTTAAACCTACCACTGCCGACCAATATGAGGTTGGGGTCAAATACCTCTCCCCTGACCGGGCTACTAAAGCCACCTTCTCTTTGTTTGATATCAGCAAACAAAACGTTGTCGTCGCCGATGAAGTCAGCTATAGAGATCAGACGCAGACGGGTGAAATCACCTCTAAAGGGTTAGAAGTCTCTGCAAACCATAAGCTCAATGATTGGATGGATGTGGCGGCGGGCTACAGCTATACCGATGCCGAAATTACCCAAGACCAATTTAACCCTGATGTGATTGGCAACACTCCTGCTCAGACGGCTAAGCATAAGGCAACGCTGTGGGCCGACTTCTATCCTACCGATAAAATAACGTTAAATGCTGGGGTACGTTATGAAGGGGGTATGCAAATCGATAAGCAAAATTCGGATGAGCTGCCCAGTGCCACCTTGGTCGATATCGGCGCAGATTACCAAATCAACCCGCTACTATCGGTCGGTGCTAGCGTGAGCAATCTGTTTGATAAAACCTATGTGGGCAGTTGCTACGACACCAACAATTGCTGGATGAGCCCAGAGCGGCAAATGAGTGTAAGTGTAAAAGCTAATTTTTAAGGGTCAGCCTTTAGCGATGTCTAGGGTTATGAATACCTATGCTCATAGCCATAGCTGTGTCTGTCTCTAAGCTTTATTTATCTTAGTCAATAGCTGGTTTAATTAAAGCCAGCTATTGCTCCTATGCAGACTATAAACGTTGCAAAGCGTGCAGAGTAAAGCCTGCACATTCCCCTATTTAGCCTATTCTCTTAGCATTATCGCTGTGCCGAATCACATTAATAATAATAGTTATCATTTACTTTTACATTCATATAAATTATGCTATCCGCTTATTACGACTATCCCCTTGGTCTATTGACTCCTTTTTTAACTGCTGCCGTTATAAGTACTCATCATGCCTGTAAATGACCTGCCTCGTTCTAAATTTTCTCTAACCAATATAGCAGCTGTACTGGGTGTATTAGCCTTGCATGGCTTGGCAACTTGGGGGTTAGCCAATGTGGCCAGCCCTGATTTCCCAGTCCCTAAAATCGATGATATAAAGCCCATCGAAATTCAATTAGTGACGCCAATGGAAGAAAAGCCGCCGGAAGTCGTGGAGATTGAAAAGGTCGAGCCGACTCCGATCAAAAGCATGCCCGAACCCAAACCGGTGGTAGCTCCCAAACCAAAGCCAGTAGTAGAACCCAAACCTGAGCCAAAACCAAAGCCAGTAGTAGAGCCCAAACCTGCGCCAAAACCGAAACCAAAGCCGGTAGTAGAGCCAAAGCCTACCCCTAAACCGAAACCAAAACCCAAAGTCGTTCAAGACACTAGTACGGTCACCGATAATAGCTTTGCTTTAGAACAACAACGGCAAGTAGAGTTAGAAAAACAGCGCCAGATTGAACTGAATAAACAGCGTCAAGCTGAGCTCGACCAACAACGTAAAGCTGAATTAGACAAACAAAGACAGGCCAATATAGACAAACAACGGCAGGCGGATTTGGAGAAGCAGCGTCAAGCAGAGCTCGATAAACAACGGCAGGCAGATTTAGACAGACAGCGGCAGGCGGATTTAGATAAACAGCGCCAAGCTGAGCTCGATAAACAAAAAGAAGCCGCTAGCAATACCCCAGTCAAATTCTCTGCAGGCCAAGCCAGTTGGCGACGTGCTCCTAACTTCCGTTCTTTAGAGCGGTTAAAACATGGCGGCAAGCCGGGAGATGTGTTGACGGTGGTGGTGACCTTGACGGTGGACAAACAAGGCAATGTGACCAATGTGGCTAAAAACAACTCTTCGGGCAATGCCGCTATTGATGGTGGGGTAATCAGAGCAGTGAAGGCCAGTAAACTCAATCCCTTTACTCAAAATGGCAGCCCCGTCATTGGCACCATAACCTTACCCGTAGAGTACATCATTCCTGGTCGTTAGCTTAAGCGACACAAAGAGCACTAGCGTACAATAAAACCGCCTATGTTCTAACTACAGCCTGCCTTTCATTAAGGGCAGGCTTTTTTGAGCAAGTTTTTTTAGCAGGCGTTTTAACCTGCACGCACGAACCGCAGCGGCAACTTGACGGTGCCGGCAACCGCTCTACCACCCCGAGTAAATGGGACGAACTCGCCGCTAAGTAAGTCGCGTTTTAGTTGGTTGGCAAGTCTAGCTTTGAGCGGACCCGATTCTACCTGTACTTTGGTGGGTCGTCCCTTTTCATTGACTTCAATACTGACGCGAACGCGAATAGTTGGCTCATCGTGCTCACGAAATAAATTTTGTTTAAACGAGTTTAAATTGGGCTCTTTGCGCCACTGCGCCTCAGATTCTGCAAAGACAAAGGGACCGGTAACGACCGCACTTATGGCTGCTGCATCTGACTTAGCACTATTATTGTCTGCCCCTGCTCCGTTACCTTTATTGGTATCACTCAGCCCTGTCGTCTGTGCAGTGTTGGCAGCCGTTTGCCCACCTTGCTGCCCCAGACCGTCTTGCGCCACAGCTGCTTGAGCAGTCGCCGCTTTACCACTAGGGGATTTATTACTAACCGAACTGTCGGTTGCTTGCTTACTCGTCGTAGGCTTGGCGACTATTTTCGTTTGGGTTTCTACTTTTGCGGTAGCCGCAGCAGTGGACTGACTGGCGCTATTGGCCGCCTGGCTTGTGGCTTGGGATGAGGAGGTTGGCTTAGTATTGGTGCTGGACTTAGTATTGGCAGTTGCTGAGGGCTTAGTCGTGCGGTTCGTTGCCCGTTGGGTCGTAACCGTCGGCTTGGAGGACGTTGCTGGAGTTGCCGTTGCTTTATTTGAGGCGTTAGTCTTTTGACTGCTAGTAGCCTCAGTTTGCGAACGACTAGAGGAAGGCTTAGTCGCCGTAGTAACCGATGGTACAGACGAGCGTGTTGATTGCGCAGAAGATGGCCGTGGTTGCGGCGATTTGCTATTATTCTGACTGCTATGATTTTGACTAAGGTTATTAGCGGCGGACATTGAGCTGCTAGTGGCTGGCTGCGCGTCTGCTGTTGCCCCTGATTCAGTCCTAGCCGTCTCATTGCTAGCTATTAATGATGACGGTAGCGTTATCAACTCAATCTCAATAGGGGCCGTAGGTTTAAGCACAATAGGCTTGGGGTCTGGCATCTGCAGATGCAACAAAGCCCACGTGGCAAGACCATGTAGGATGAAAACCGCAATAACCACCAGCCACAAAACACGGTTTAGTGGGCGTTTTTTAGAAGCACTAGAGGGCATAACAACCAAAATATTAGTGGGTAATTTCAGCTTAATTGCGCCAAAATATTGACCGTTAAGATAGCATAATTAGGGGTCAAATAGGGGGCAGATGCCTGACTATCCGCCTTTAATTGAGCTCATGCTACTGACTTTAGCGTTAACTGACTCACCGCTATTTTATCTGCTGCTACCTTTGGAACTCTCTAGTCTGCTCATTCTTCCTGCTACTTTCTTGGTACACCGCTATCCTTTTAGCATCCGCTCTATTAATTACTATTCTCGCAAAAATGAAATATTTAAACATTACGCATGATGGCTTAAGCTCTAGAATTTTAAACTGTTTTTAAAATACAGTTAAGCGATTAGCTGGCAGTCTGTTAATGAGAATGGCTTAACGTTTGTTACGTTTTTACTGTGATTTGCTTATCGTTTTACACAGACTGTATCTCTATACTGAAAAAATCACTTGTTAATAATTTTAGGATTTTTAGTAGTATTTTCTATTTTAGAAAAGTCTTTTTCGGATTATTGACGGCTTTTAAAGGATTAAAAGTCTTGTTGAGAATCAAACTAAACATCACTCTTACTGCCTAACAAAAACCAACCTTATTAAAAACATAACCTTATTTTAGTTAAACCTTTATTTTTCTTTTATGGTTAGCCCCTATTCTTTCCACTTGCCAGCGAGCCGCCAGCATGCCAAATATTACTTTATCTATTAATCAGCAGTCCTATACGCTGACCGACCTTGACGCGCGCACCAGTCTGTTAGACGTTTGCCGTCATCACCTTAACCTAACCGGATCTAAAAAAGGCTGTGACCACGGCCAGTGCGGTGCCTGCACTATGATTGTGAATGGTCGCCGTATTAATTCCTGCCTATCGCTAGCGATTATGCACGAAGGCGATGAGATTACTACTATCGAAGGTATCGGTGAGCCGTCGTCATTATCTGATATTCAACAAGCCTTTGTGGACAATGACGCCTTTCAATGTGGCTATTGCACCCCAGGTCAAATCTGCTCAGCCACCGCCCTGTTTGACGAAATTGAGCAGCGTTGGCCGAGCCATGTTAGTACCAATCTGACCGACCCTGAACTGGTTGACGTGCAAGAGATTGCTGAACGCATGAGTGGCAATATTTGTCGCTGTTCCGCCTACCCGAATATCATCAAAGCCATTCAACAAGTCATGGACAGTCGTGGTCTTAGCAATACACTAGCGAGTCAAGGCGATGCTAAAATAGCCGCTAAGACGGGCGCTGCAGCTAATACCACGGCGCAAATTGATAAGTCGACGCCACAAATTTGGTCACCACCGCCGAGCAATATCCATCATCCTGCTGCTCAAAACTCTAATAGCAATTCTAATAATAATTCTACCAATACTGCCCCTAGCTCAGTAGGAGATGCCCAATGAAACCATTTGCTTATGAACGTGCAGCAACCCCTGCGCAAGCGGCTAGTTTGGGCCAAGCGGATAACACTAAGTTTATTGCGGGCGGTACCAACCTGTTAGATTTGATGAAGTTTGAAATAGAAACGCCCCTTAGTTTGGTGGATATCAGCCGTCTAGACTTAGTCGATATTGAGCCGACCGCTGAAGGTGGTTTGCGTATTGGCGCTATGGTCAGCAATAGTGATTTAGCTGCTCATCCTGAGATTCGTCAGCACTACCCTGTACTCGCCCGCGCTATCTTAGCCGGCGCTTCAGGACAGCTGCGTAATAAAGCCTCTACTGGTGGTAATTTCCTACAGCGTACCCGTTGTTATTATTTTTATCAGCCTGATAGCCCGTGTAATAAACGTGAACCAGGGTCAGGGTGTCCGGCGATTGGTGGTGAGCATCGTGAGTTGGCTATTTTGGGTACTAGTGAAGCCTGCATCGCGCAGCATCCCTCAGACATGGCTGTAGCGATGCGCTTACTTGATGCGGAAGTTGAGACCTTATTGCCGACAGGTGAATCGCGCCGTTTAACCTTAGATGAGCTCTATTGCTTACCACGCGCGACCCCGCATATTGAGACCAACCTTGAAGAAGGTGAAATCATCACTCATGTGATTTTACCGCCCCCACTAGCCGGCATGCAGACTTACGATAAAGTCCGCGACCGCGCCTCTTATGCGTTTGCCCTAGTGTCTTGTGCTGCGATTATCGATGTCGATGCCAGTGGAAAATTAAATACCGTGCGTCTAGCTTTTGGCGGTATTGGTGCGAGACCATGGCGCGATACAGCAGTTGAGGCCTTACTCATGAGCAGTCATGGTGAGATGGCGGCTATTCAACAAGCCGTAGACAAACTGTTAATCAAAGCCAATCCGCACCCAAAAAATGCTTTTAAACTTACGCTAACTCGGCGTCTAGTCACTCAAGTGATTCAGCGTGCTATCAAAGCGGCGCAAGACCCGCAGTCCCCTTCTTTTGCTGCAAAGGATAAATAATCATGTCTACCCTATCTGCTTTTACTGATTTAACCCTTGAGCCGCATAATAAATTGAAGATGGACAAGGCGACCCCGACTTTATTAGACCATACCGCCAGTAAATTGGTTGGCCAACCGATCAGTCGTCTCCATGGCGACCTTAAAGTCAGTGGGCAAGCGACTTTTAGTGCTGAATATCAATTAGAAGGACAGCTCTATGGCGTCTTGATCTGCTCGACGATTGGTAAGGGTAAGGTCATCGATATTGATACTAAAGCGGCGTTAAAGTCGAAAGATGTCGTCGATATCGTGATTGATTTTGCTACTTTTATTCGCAATCCACAGCAAGGTGGGGGCAAGACCGCACCCGCTCAAGGGACGGATAAAATCACTTATCTAGGTCAGCCTATTGCTCTAGCCGTAGCTAAAACTTTTGAAGCGGCGACCGAAGCGGCTAAAGCGGTCCAAGTACGCTATAAAGACGAAAGTGACCATGGCGCTTTTGATTTTGTGGTCGAACAAGACAATGCTGTGATAATGGATGGCGTGCCTATTGCCAAACAAGGCGACCCTGAAAACACCTTAGCCGATGCCGCCGTAAGCGTGGATAAAACCTATCATACGCCCAGCCAAAGCAACTCCCCTATTGAGCCGCATGCCTCGTTAGCGACTTGGAAAGACGATGTGCTCACCATCTATACTGCGCATCAAATGCTCGCTTCTGGCAAACAGCAAATGGCGGACGCTCTAGGGTTGAAACCCGATAAAGTAAGACTGATTTCTAAATTTGTCGGTGGTGGTTTCGGCAGTAAGCTAGGCATCTCTCCTGAGTCAGTCGCTGCTGCGGTTGCCTCTAAAAAACTAGGCGCACCTGTCAAAGTAGTTATGTCGCGACCACAAGTGATGGAAACTACGGTACGCCGCTCTAATACCTTGCAACGCATTGGTTTAGGGGCAGATAAAAACGGTAAAATCCATACTATTATTCACGATAGTGTCATTACCAATTTACCTAAAGAAGCCTTTTTTGAGCCTACTGCCGAGTCTACGCCGTTTTTATATGCCGGAGAAAACCGTCAGATTAAATATAAGATGGTGCGGATGAACCAAGTCTTAGCCGGTTCTATGCGCGCCCCTGGTGAAGCCGTTGGTCAAATTGCCATAGAATGCGCTATGGATGAGTTAGCCGAAAAGGTCGGTATTGACCCTATCGAGCTGCGTATCTTAAATGAGCCTGAGCAAGACCCCAGCAAAAAGATTCCTTTCTCTACTCGCCAACTGGTTGCTTGTATGAAAAAAGGCGCTGAGGAGTTTGGATGGAATAAACGACGTCCGCGTCCTGCCAGTGTCCGTGATGGCGAATGGTTGGTCGGTATGGGTATGGCGGTTGCTTGCCGGGTCAACAACTTACAGCCCTCTCAAGCTCGTGTTACCTTAAAATTGAATGACGCCAAATTATTAGGTGTCGAGGCTCTGATTGAAACGGATATGACCGATATTGGTACCGGCTCTTATACTGTTTTGGCGCAGATTGCTGCCGATATGTTAGGCCTACCTGTCGATCATATCCAAGTTAATCTAGGCGATACGGACTTGCCTGCTGCCGCGGGGTCTGGTGGTAGTTTCGGTGCGGCCAGCTCAGGCAGTAGTGTCTATTTAGCTTGTGAAAAGTTGCGCGAACTGATTGCTGAGCAAGTTGGCTTAACTGCGGATACTGTACAGCTCGACAACGGCATCGTACTGCAAAAAGACAGCCATACCGAAGCCATGAGTGCCTTTGAAGGCTTTAAGCATACGGTGGAAGAAAAAGTAAAATCTGCTGCTAATGACATGGTTGAAAAAGTCGCGAAGAAAGCGGGATTGAATATCCAGCATCGTGATATGGCTAAGTTTGACAAAGGTGAACAGCGCCCCTTACACCGCGTCCTAGCTCACTGTCAGGACGATCAGCTAAAAGCCTTGGGTGAAATCAAACCGGGCAAGACGCAAAAAGATTACCGTCAAGCTTGCTATGGCGCAAACTTTGTAGAAGTCGGTGTGCATGCTTATACCGGTGAGATTCGCGTGCGCCGTATGACGGGTGTGTTTACCGCAGGGCGTATCCTGAATCATAAAACCGCGACTTCGCAGTGTTATGGCGGTATGGTGTTCGGTATTGGTTCAGCGCTGACCGAAGAGATTGTCCATGATAAACGTACGGGTCGTTTATGCAATCATGACTTAGCCGAATATCATTTACCTGTGAATGCTGACGTGCCGCAATTAGACGTGGTGTTGTTAGATGAAGATGATAAATATACTAACCCAATTCATATCAAAGGTATTGGTGAGACAGCTATCTCTGGCGCGGCAGCGGCGATTGCCAATGCGGTCTATAACGCGACCGGCGTGCGTATTTACGACTTCCCTATCAAGTTGGATAAACTCATCGAGCAATTGCCAGAGTTGACTGATATTGAGCCGGTAGTTGTGGGCTCAACGGGTACGCCTGGTAATACTGGGGCAAATTTGGCATGAACCAAGTCAGTGATATCCTAGCCCTAGCTCAGCAAGCTCAGTCGCAAAATATCGATGCTGTGCTAGCGACGGTGGTAAAAACTGAGGGTTCGGCTTATCGACGACCTGGGGCGATGATGCTGATCTGTGCCGATGGTCGTTCCGTCGGTATGGTCAGTGGCGGTTGCCTTGAACGCCATTTGATTCAACGCGCTTTTTGGCTGACTCGTGATGGCGCTTGCGTGCAGGTCTATCAAACAGGCAGCGCTGATGATAGAAAGATTAGTCAGCAAAATAATCCAGACCCTTTGCAAGCGCTTTTTTTAGATGCGCCTAGCGCTAGTGATATAAGTGTTAATGATAGTGATATAGAGGCATCCACACATTCTTATAGCTCTATAAATAAAACGGGCTTCGAGGATTATGCAGAACTAGAGGATGAGTTTGACGCAGATAGTATGAACTTTGGGCTCGGCTGTCATGGTAGTGTGCATGTGCTATTTGAGCGTTTAAGTGATGCTCTACCCTTACTCGATACCATTGCTCAAGTGCGGCAATCGCAGCAAGGGTTAGGAGTAGCTACTTTACTTAAAGCCACGCCGCTAGAATCTCGTAACTGTAATTTATTGGCTAAGTCTTACCTCGCCTGTGGTACTCGATTTATAATCCCTGTTGCAGAAGCAAACACAAATATAAACCTTGATAATGGTAACGCTTTATCTGATTTAGCGGCGCCTATTGGTGAGCAATTACAAGCAGCAGTGACGACGTTAAGCCAACAGTCTGGCGCTAAAGGCCGTTGGCAGCATGTCTATTTTGAGGATGATCACTACTGTTATGAGTGGTTAGTGCAATATCTTTTGCCCCCCATTCATCTACTCATTTGCGGTGCGGGTAATGATGCTATGCCGTTAGTGCAACTGGCCAAGATGCTCGATTGGCGCGTCAGCGTGATTGATAGTCGCGCGCATTATGCGACGCGGGCACGGTTTATGACGGCAGATTTGGTGCAAGTCGTACCGTTAGAAGATACGCAAACCCTAAATGAACTTAGTCAAAATACTGCCGTAGCTTTGATGTCGCATAGCTTAACTCAAGACCGTGCCCGCCTAAAAGAGCTGTTAACGCAGCCTAAAATAGCTTGGCGCTATCTGGGGCAATTAGGTCCAAATTATCGTACCGAGCGCTTACTGACAGAAATTGCGCAGATGCTAGATGATCCTAAAATTCTGCAAGCCGGTATCGAGCAATTGCATTATCCCATTGGCTATAAACTGGGCGGTGATGGTCCTGAAGCGTTAGCCTTAGGCATCATTGCGCAAATCAGTGCGGTGATGTATCAGCAAACGCCACTGAAAGACACGGCCGCAATAACTGATATTTTATCGGTAACGGCTTAAGTTATTGGCTTTAATAACTCATTTAAAAGAATAACTCCCTCCCTTTAGTAAAGGGAGGGTTGGGGTGGGATTTGTCAGTAGAATAAAACCCATTAGTTAATAACGACTTGCCGCTGAGACTCAAATCCATGACTACGCTTACTCAGCCCTACCAATCAATTCCTCATCCAAATCATTCTGACCCCATGCACACACAACATTACGTTATCATCTTAGCAGCAGGGCAAAGTCGCCGTCTCGGTCAACCCAAACAACTGCTTAAGATTCAAGGTCAGCCATTACTGCGCCATATGGCACAGCTCGCCCTAGCGACTACTCCTGCAAATGTCAGTGTTGTCGTTCCACAAACCTATCCTGATATTGGTCAATCTGTAGACGGTTTAGCCATTGATTTAGTCCCAAACCCTACTCCAGAGACCGGCATGGCTTTAAGCCTTAGCCTAGCTATTGACGCTATGAAAGATAAGCTGACAAACACTTCTGCAGCTTTGTCGCCAGACCCCGCAGTCTTTATCATGGGAGTGGATCAAATTCGGTTGACGAGTGCACATCTACAACACTTATTAACCCAATACCAAGCTTGCGATAATACGCTAGTCACCGCCAGTCAATACGATGATATTATTGGTCTGCCATTAGTTATTCGTTGGTCTCAATTGTTAGCTTGGCAACCGCAATTAACGGGTGATAAAGGCCTACGCAAATTAATCCGAGCCTTACCAGAATCGTCTTATTCGACCATCGATTTTCCCGAACTTGCCCATGATATCGATACCCCTGAGCAATATAAAGCGGCGCGCCAGCAAGGTTGGTTAGACTGACTATCGGGTTAAATTATAGTATTAATATGACGAGGTTTTAACCTAAATCCTAAGTCGCATGCACATCCGAAGACGTAGGCGCGCAAGTTCGCACCTTAGTAATAGCTGGCGGATGTCCCTCACATAGCGTCAATAAAAACACCTCACAGTTACGCGGACGAATCGAAAGCTCAAACTGGCGAAACTTCTGCAGGTGACCATTATCTTCACACGGCTGACCTAGCAGCTGCCAAATCAGCATACTCATCCACAAGCCATGGGTGAAGACCACATGATTACCATCCGGCAGCGTCTTAAAGTGCTCAAGCACGCCCGCCACGCGCTCACAAAAGTCATGATAGCTCTCAGCATCTTCACCATCGGCCTGACGCGGATCTTGTCTTAGCCAGTACTCATCCGCCATCTGCAAACGTGTGGCGAAAGTCGTCCCATTGGTCTTTTTAAAGCTTAGATAATCAAATTCCTGCAGCCCTTCAATGACTTTAGGCTCAAGACCCACCTTATCGATATAAGGCTGAGCCGTCTGTTGCGTCCGGATAAATCTGGAGAAGTGCACCTCATCGACGCTATCGCCCAATGTTTCTTCCAACCACTCGGCTACTTCCGCCACTTGCTGTTGGCCCAGTTCGGTGAGCTCTATCTGAGCATTAGGTTGCGCCTTGCCACCGGCATTAGAAGTGCTCTGACCATGTCTAACGAGGTATATTTGCTTCATGGTGACCCTTTTTTTATTTTATGGATTTAGCGAAATACATCACGGGTTAGCATACCGTAAACGTGTGGGTAAGAGTAACCTCTCCTTGGAAAACTTTACGGCTGAATATGCTGTAAAAGCCATGTTGTAATGACGCTTGAGAGAATTGTCCTGCGATAGATATATTACATCGAACACGCTTCTCTTTTGTTATACCACTCCGGTTAGGAATTTGGTGGTGGCTCGTTGAGAACTTACTAATTAAACTAAGTTAAGGGAAATAACTTAATCCTATTGACACAAGTTATTATGCAGTAGTAGTCTCTAATTAGTAATTTTTAATAAGGATAATAAAATGACTGGACGAATTATTAGTGTAGTAAAAGTAATTTCTCAAGATAAAAAATGGGGGTATATTAAACACGATAGTGAGAATGCTTTAGATGCTGATTATTCTTTCAAAGCTCATGACCTTATTAATCTAAGTATGGAAGATTTAAGAACCGATCTCGAAGTTAGCTTTATTCCGAATGAATGGAGAGATTCGAATGGAAATATAAAGAGATCAGCTTCAGAAATACAGCTGAATAACTCTAAATCCACTTCACTATTAAATAAAGACTCTCATGAAAGTGATAATGCTTCTATTAAATGTTCTAAGCCACACCAACTACCTAATAAGACTAAAAAACCTAATAACTATCTTATGCCCAACGGTGGCATTGATGATAGTGAGCTCATCATCGGTATTGTAAGTGCTGTCGGCACTGAGTCTAAAAGAGTAATAAATCCTTTAAAGGATAGATTAAGAGGTTTTGGTTACTCTGTTCAGGTCATTAAAGTCTCGGCCCTACTAGATTGTCAGGACTCTTTTGACAGTGAAGAAGAAAGAATAAAAAGATATATGCAGTTGGGTGACAAACGTAGAAAAGAGAGCCAAAACAATGCAATTTTGGCAGCAGGTGCTATTAAAGAAATTACTGAAATTCGCGATAATAACGAACAAAGACGTGCTTATATTATAGATTCTTTAAAACACCCAGATGAAGTCGAAATGCTGCGTAAAGTTTACGGAGATGGTTTTTATTTATTTGGTATTCATGCTGATGAAGACAGGCGTCTCAATTACCTCACTAAGGATATGTTGTGTGATAGTATCCTAGCATTAGAGCTAATTAAGACGGACGAAAACGAGAGTATAAAACATGGGCAAAAAACTAGAGATACTTTTCATCTAGCAGACTTCTTTTTAAATCTCGGTAAAAATGATGATCAAGTCAAAAATACTATCCAAAGATTCTTAGAATTAATTTTTTCCCATCCACACAAGCACCCAACTTTTGATGAATTTGCTATGTTCATGGCATTTAATAGCTCTGTTCGTTCTGGCGACTTATCACGGCAAGTGGGTGCAGTCTTAAGTAGGAATAAACAAATACTAGCAACAGGAGCTAATGATGTGCCGAGATCAGGGGGTGGTTTATATTGGGCAAAGGAAGATATAAGCTCAGGTGAAATTATTGATGATGATAATGGTAAAGATTGTAAACTTGGCGAAGACTCTAATAAAAGAATGCAAAGCGAGATAGTTGATGAAATTTTAGAAAATATTATTGATGGAGATATTCTTCAGTTAAGTGGTGATCAAGAGAAAGCCCTCAAAAATATTTTAAAGTCTAGTAAAATAGGCGATCTTACTGAATTCGGTCGAGTCGTTCATGCTGAAATGGAAGCAATTTTGTCTTGTGGTAGAGAAGGTATATCTACTCTAGATTCAACGCTGTATTGCACTACTTTCCCTTGTCATAACTGTGCAAAACATATTATTGCTAGTGGTATTAAAAGGGTTGTTTATGTAGAACCATATCCTAAAAGTAAAGCAATAGAGTTTCATAGTGACTCCATAGAGTTAAAAAAACTAGATAGTAAAAAATCAACTGAAAAGGTTATATTCGAACCGTTTATTGGTGTAGGTTCAAGACGCTTCTTAGACTTGTTTTCAATGAGCTTAGGTAGAGGAGCAAAATTAAAAAGAAAGGATAAAGACGGCTATGCTCTAGAATGGAGGTTAGGAGATTCATCTATCCGCACTCCTCTACTAAACAAATCTTATTTAGAGATAGAAAATGATGCCATACAAATTTGGAACGATCACTCTTAATACTTTAGAGCAGTTTTGTGATTTTTGAAATCAATACTTCTGAACATAAATGGTAATCTAATTATAAGACCACAACTGCACTCCAGACGGAGAAGGTTAATACTCTTTATCTAATAATTTTAAGCCTTTAACTTTATTCCGACTCCACCCATACCATACTCTCCAACATCATCAGCACAAACAAGCGCTCCTCCAACGTCTTCGTATTAGCCATGCGCCGCTCTAATAAGGGCGTCGCTGCCGTATCGATAATCACGAAGTCCGCTTCTTTACCCGGCGTAAAGTTACCCAGTTTTTCGTCCAATAATAGCGACTGCGCGTTACCCAGAGTAATTTGATACAGCCCTTGATGCGTGACAGGATATTTTTCTACAGTCGCTTCATAAAGCGCTCCAAGCTTATTCTGCTCAAATCTCAGCAGAAAACCCCGCCATAAGCTCATCATAAAACGCTCGCCCAGCATCTGATAAGATGAAATGCCCTGTAATGGGATTTTCAAACATGATATGCCGCTCTATCAAAATCGACTTCACACTTTTAAATAAGTCCTCTCCCATATTGGCACGCTCTAATATCTCTTTGGTCTGTGGCATGCTCTGTATTTTATTAAATTCGGCTTGGCTCAGCCCGCCACTGCTAGTGCTTAACTTCTCCAATCGATAGTTGTGCGTGGTCAGGTATTTACCTATTAATAACAGCAGACAATATGCCTTCATAGCAATGTCTGTTTTGCTGATGTCATGCGCCTGACCCTTAATAATATACACATAGTCAGCATTAGCGATTAGACTAAAGCCACTCATCGCATATTGATTTTTGTAGTCGCCTAAATTATCCATCATTTCGGAGAATAGAGGCTCAGACTCAAACTCGCCATGCGAACCCAGCCGCTGACGATTAATGATGCGCCCATTCATTAAATGATTGTATATCTCGACGCTTTTTTGCATATCAACCATGATGCTTACCCTTTTCCGCTGCCGCCTGCTGGTATTGTAATTTTCGATACTCTAAGTAATACGTCTCATCTTCTAAACGCGCTCGCTGCCGGCTCTGAGTAATGCTGTTTTTATCCAGCAGTGGCAAATAAAACTCCAATCCGTATAAGGTGTCTAGTAGCGAATAATCTGGCAACGCGGTTCTTAAATGGCTGTCGATTAACTCATGAATATCCTCAATATGCTCACGATTGGGCAAGCAAGTGGTCAATTGCATAATTTTATTCTTACGCTGCTTGCGCTCATTATCGGGCACTTCAGGCGCTTGGGAGATATCTACTTTTGGCTTAAGCGGTTGGCGCCAGATTTGCTCATAGTAGTTTTTAAACTGTAACAGACTCTTATCAGGATGCCGATTAAAGCGCGCCGAGAAGCTTTGCTTATGCGCTCCTAGCCCATCGAAGCAGCGCATCATAGCGATATCTTCTAATTCTGGCGTCAAGTACAAATGTTTGCGACCACCATGACGGAAAGCCACAAAAGTCTCCATCAGCTCATTAAAGCGCTGCTCAATCGCCATAAAGTAGCGCCGCTCCTCAGAGAGACTGTATAAATACGCCAGCAGACGATCGGAGAGTTCACGGATATCTTTATAATACGAGGTAATCGCTGTCAGCTTATACTGGATTGAGATAGCTAGCGCCTCGTTGCCATCATCACGGCAATAATTGATCAAGTGATCGACCGCTTGCACGAAGTTTAAACTGTTGACCAGTTGCAGGTCAGGATTAATAAACTCTAAGCAAGGCTGCACATAGCGCTCGTGAAGCTTTTGTGCCAACTGATACAGCTCATCAACATTCTGCTTACGCTCGCCACTGTCTAAGAGCTGATACTGCTTGGCGACCTCATCGACCTTGTGATGTAGGACTCTGATATTCTCTTTGATGGTGGTTAATACTTGGCTTATGAGCTCCCAAAATAGCTGCAAATGCTCCTGATAAGGCTCTGAGCCGGTCTCACTACTGCCAATGTTATTGGTGATATCTAGCATTTGCGATCGCAAGGACTCAAACTTAGCGAGGCTCAATTCTTTATTGCGGGACACGTCTAAAAATATCAGCAAATCGTAGACGACTTTTGACAGCACCAAGGTGCCTTTGAGTTTATCGCGGTGGGAGAATATGCCGCCATCAAGTAGGCTTTGCAAGCTCAGTATCGTCTTAAGAGATGCATCGTCTTGGCTTAAGACTTTCTGATTATAAAAGCGCACATAATGAGCTTCGGGGAATTCTAGAGCGCCGCCTTGGCTATTGATATAGTCAATAAATTTAAAAAAGTCATTTTTGAATTTTAGTACCGCTCCAATTAAGACGTCACGATTAATCAACATCGGCTTGCCTCATAAGCCCATCATTACCAAGCTCATCGTCGTCCTTATTGTCTACAGTCGTCTTATCGGTCTCATTGGCTCCTGTTTCTTTAGCATCAGTATCTTTAGCAGCTGTCTCATTATCAGCAGGATCATTGCCAACATTGTCATTGCCAACATTGTCATTAACAACGGTCTCATTAGAAATAGTAATTTCACTCTCTATATCCGGCTGCACGCCCCAGTAATTAATGGCCTCAGGCATAATATTAAGCACACAGTCAGCCACTTGTGGCGCATGCTCCAAGACATTGTAGTCGACATGCACCCAGCGCTTGACCGATTGACAGACTGAGGTACGCTGGGTGGGCGTGGCACAAAATGCCGAGAAGCCATGCTGACCAATACAGTCAATGATGGTCTTAGTATTACTGTCATCGAGGTCACCGATCTCATCGATAATAATGGGCATCTTAAAAGAGCTATTAGGCATAAAGATGCGCCCCAGTAAGATAGCAATGATAGAAGCGGTGATGGTACTGGTCGTGCCCCCTGACTGCGATTTGTCCGTCGTCGTGCCATCAGGCTTTTGATACTCAAAGCTAATTTTACTAATGATATCGCGCATCTTCAGCAGGCCAGTGCGCTTATTGGCATGCTTATCGACGTAGCTGATGAGCGATTGATAAAACTCGCGTCCCATCAGCTGGGTTTGGGTGACATCATAGCTTTGGTAAAGCTTATACACATGATTAAAGTCAGCATGTCGGTGCAGCTTTAGGCGCACTTGATCGAGGTTCGATATTTTATGCGCGTTGATTTCTTTGTTAATAGTGGCGATGCTGTCAGTCAATAGCTGATGCGCATCCGCGATTTCTTTAAGTTGATTGCTGATGATATTATTGTGCTCAGCGATTTGCTTAATTTGCATATTTTGTTGATAGTCCAGGGTGCTAAAGCTGGTATTGTAGGCTTCCACTATCTCGCCCATCTGCGCTAAGTTTTGAATCACCTCAAAGGCATCGATACGCTCATTAGGCACCTCTTTAATAAAGCTTTCTATAAGACCCTTAATATCCGTACGCTCAATAATGAGACTGTCCGCCTGCTGGGTTAGCTCATTGATGATGGCGTCATCAAGCCTTAAGCTCGCGCCCGCATTTTCAGCCTCATACTCTGCCGCTAGCTTAACGATATCCTCCTCACTGTGATAAGTCTTGCCAGTGGCTTTGGCGATTCTGTTAAGATTTGTCTCATAAAGCTCAAACTTACTGCTGCGCTCCTCTAGCTGCTCTTTTTGCGCCCGCGTCATCTGCAGGCGTTGACCGGCTTGCTGCTTTTGCTCTTCAAGAGCCGCCAGCTGATCTATGATATCTTGCTGCGCTGAGGTTTGCTCAGCGCGCTTGAGCGTATGTTTGTCTATATCCTCCTGAGCAATGTCATAGCGTTTTAGCGCATTAATCTGATCAGTCAGGGTCGCAATTTGAGCGTTAATAACGTCAAGTCGCTGACGTCGTGACTCGCCGCTGCTATCCGTAATGGTGACATTGATCGCTTTAATCTGCTGCTTAGCTTTGGCTATTTTATCCTTGAGTCCGTCACTTTGTAGCCGCAATTGCTGCGCCTGCTGCTCAGCGTTATAAGCCTTGACCGGCGTTGTGGGTAGTAGCGCTTGTAGAAATATCAGCTGCTGATTATCGATAGTGAACATATCGGCAAAAGCTTGCAAAGTGCGCTGTTGCTCAGCGCTAATATCAACGGCAATATCTCCAAAATCCTGATTTATGCTTAGCAAGATATCCGCTGTTTGCGCCGGCAGTTGGCTAAGTAATAAGCTATCAATATTGTCTAATTTTGCCTGATTGGCTGCTAGCTGCGCCTTATTTTGATTATGAACCCTAAAAAGTTCAGTCAGCATGTGCGCGGTCTTTTCTGCATCACTTAACGCACTTTGCTCCTGCTTGAGCTCCGCTAAAGTCTCAGCTAAGTTGGGGCGCAGCTCATCTGCATCCGTATAATTATGCTCTGACATGACCTGCTTGGCGGTCAGAATTTGCTGATGGGTGTCATCAATGGTCTCTTTCAGCCCTGTGATAATACCTTCAAGTTTATTTTGCTGAGCTTTTAACCCGTCATATTGAGCGCTTAAACGCTTATGCTCACGCTGCGCCTCTGCGAACGCTTCACTAGCTTTGCGGTGCTGACTACTATAGCTGCTTTTTTGCTCAGTCAGCTGATGCGACAAAATAGCATAGCACTTGCCCAGCTGCTCGCTTTGCTTATTTAGCGATGCAAATTTATGCTTAATATGCTCGTAGCGCTCTTTATTGTTGCTTAAGACCTGCAGCTCCTCACCTTTTTTGACCAACTGATGGTACTTCTCTTCTAAGCTTGCAAGATCCGCACTCATCTTTTCTTGCGGCCGGCTGCGCTTCATCTCAACTAAAGTAGCAATGGCATCGGCTAACGAGTCACTCTCCCCCGTTCCGGCATCAAACGCCATCTGGTAGATATTGCGAAAGGCATTGACCGCGTTTTTATTATTGTCAGATAGCGGTACGATGCAATAGCGACTGTCATCGCGCGCAAAGTTATGATACATCAGCTCTACGAGACGTTTGTCATCATTCACGTGGATGCCATTATGCTGCTTATTAAACGCCAGTAGTTTGTTAACACTCATGTCGTCAGCGAAGTTATGGGTCTCACTATTCCAAAACAGCGGCCTAACTGCCTCATAAGGGAGCGGTAAAAATACCCGGTAATAGCGGTAATTCCCCGCTTTATATAGCACCACACAAGAGGTGCCAAGATCGTTTTCTATTTCCATCGCCAAAAATGACTTATCTGACGGAAAATAAAACTCATAAGAGTCTTCTTTTGAATAAGTCCCTGCCTTACCCTTAAACTGAAACTTTTTTTCACAATAGGTAAAGTCTGTTTCTGGATAGAGCATCAGTTTGGTAGCGGCAAGGCTGGCCGTCTTACCCGCATTATTCGCCCCAAATAGCGCCAAATGCTCATCGAGCATAATCTCCGAATAAGCATGATTGGCAGAATTGACGAAGACGATTCGCTTTAAGGTAAAGTTGAGCGCAATATCTGCAAGCATGTCATTCATACAAAAAACTTTCCTGTTCTATAGTTTTAAAGTGGCGACTGATAATCTGACACACCGGTGTTAAGCCTTTATGACCTGCGCTAAGCGATCTTATTCTTGCCACCGTATCCGTAGTCGCGCGGCGCGACACTTGCGCTATTCTTGCGTTAATATCCGCGGGCATTAAAAATTGATAGGGCATATCGGGCAACTGCTCTATCAGGTTTTTGGCGATGGTTACGCCGCCCAAATCAATATCAAAGCAAAAGTACAACTTACGATATTGAGATAAAAAATTCTGATGCAAACTGTTGCTAATCTCATTACCCGCCGCATAGATGATGTCATAGTTTGTACTAGCAAATTCACATTGGTCATGCAGAAACTTCATAGTACTCTGCCAGTGCAAAAACAGCTGCCGATTTTCTATCAATAAGGCTTCGGGCGCTGCGGCTGTTGAAGTATTGTTAGCTGCTGACAAAGCACTTTGCTTGGAAGTACTGCCGCCGGTAATAGAGTCCGTCTGACTCGCTGCTATTGGCGCTGGTGGACAATAAAAATCACCCGCATCGTCAATCAGTACTACGATAGGATGAGAGGTGTTTTGGGAGGAAATAATTTGGGAGGAGACATCTTGCAATGAGGTGTTTTGCGATGATGAGTTTTGCGAAATGCTAACGTTAAGTGGTTGGCTCTCTATAGCGCGAATGACTAACAAGTATGAGCCCATCACCTTATGTTGATGGCTTAGATTTTGCCGAGCAGCACTGATACGGTCATGACCAGATTGGCTGGTATAGCGCTTGAGCTCTTGCAGCAAGGTCGGCTCTATACAAGTGACAATATAGCTATTGCCCTTTACTTTGCTCGCCTTAATATCCGTCACTTCAAAACGATGATTTAAATTGAGATTTTCTATGAGCTTGATAAAACGAGGTAGATTAATCGCTATCTTGTTATCAATATTATCTAAGATTTTGATTAAGCTAGTGGCACTCATTTTTAACCCGTCTTATTACTATTTTTATTGGATAGCTATTTAACTATTCACTATATCAAGTAAATAAAAACAAGATAAGCGTTTTATGATAATAAATAAAACGCTGCTAAATCATATAAGGGTATAAAATAAAACCTTGCGCTTCTCCCTTATTGACAGTCAAATAAGCTGCAGTATTTTGACCCTCTATAACGATAGCCTCAGTACAACCACCTTACCGCCGATAGCGACTAACCCCCGCAATCACCGTCTCAGCAATCACTCGATCATCACCCAACATCATCAACACGAACAAGCGCTCCTCCAGCGTCTTGGTATGGGCCATTCGCCGCTCTAACAATGGCGTCGCTGCCGTATCAATAACCACAAAGTCTGCCTCTTTGCCCGGCATAAAGTTGCCCAGTTTGTCGTCTAATAATAGCGACTGCGCATTACCTAAAGTAATTTGATATAAGCCTTGATGCGCAGACAAAGTATTGCCTTGTAAATGCTGCACTTTATAAGCTTCGGACAAGGTGGTCAGCATTGACAGGCTTGTGCCCGCGCCCACATCGGTGGCGATACTCACGCCGGTGTAGCTTAAGGTTTTGGGTAAATCAAAGAGTCCACTGCCTAAGAATAAATTGGACGTGGGACAATGCGCAATCTGCGTTCCCGTCTCGCGCAGGCGCTCATACTCGGGCGTTTCTAAATAGATACCGTGCGCCAAGGTGGTGCGTCGACCGAGCAAGCCCATATCGTCATAGACATCCAAGTAGCCTTTATGATTGGGGTATAGCTCACGCACAAAGGCGACTTCGTCTTGGTTCTCTGCCAAATGCGTCTGTACATAGACGCTGTCATAACTTTGGTATAACTCGCCCGCAAGACGCAGCTGCTCAGGCGTTGAGGTAATGGCAAAGCGCGGAGTAATCACCACATGCTGACGACCACGCTCGTGCCAAGTATCGATTAAATTTTGCGTATCGCGGATGCCCTGCTCAGCGGAAACGCATAAATGCGCCGGCGCGTTTTGGTCCATCAGAACGTTACCGGTAATCATTCGGGTATTTAGACGCTCGCTCTCTATAAAGAACGCTTCAGCCGACCCAAGATGACTGGTGGAGAACACCATGGCGCTGGTAGTGCCATTGGCTAGCAGTTGATTAAGAAAAAACTGTGCCGTATCGTGCGCTACTTCTGGGTCGCCAAAGTTGGCTTCGGTGACAAAAGTATAGTTATTGAGCCAGTCGAGCAGCTGCTCCCCATAAGCGGCAATCATATCGATTTGCGGATAGTGTACGTGGGTATCGATAAAGCCGGACATGATGAGCTTGTTTTTATAATTATGAATTTGCACCAGTTCCGCTGCTTCTCCAACATTCGCGTAACGCGCTAACATGGCCTCGCTAGTACCGTAAGCCACCACTTTGCCGCTAACATCATCGACGACCAGTGCCCCATCGGCAATATACTCAGGATAGATTTGCAGCCCAGCGTTGACGGACAATAGAGTAACGCTTTTATCGATAATTGCTGTCGTGGTATAAGAGTGCTGACCCTCTAATTTGGTATCTAACTGAGACTCTAAATCAGCGCCACTAGCACTCTCCGCTTGGGTCACGTAATGCAAAAGTTGGGCTTGGTAAATGTGCAGGGTCATGCTTAAATCTCATCGTTATTATTAGTAGCTATCCAAGATGTGGATAAATATTAGATATGAAAGGGGAGCTAATTTTGGTGATAGTGCTGCAAAATTTGTGCAGCGATAGAGACGGCTACTGCCATCGGCTCTTTGCCGCCAATTTCGAGACCAACTGGCATAACTAACGGCTGTAACTCTTGCTCGCTATAGCCGCGATTGAGCAAACGGTCTTGAAAGCGTTTGGCCTTGGTCTCTGACCCAATACAACCGATATAAGGGATCGTAGTTGACGGGTCAGCCCTTTGATCTTCGGCCGCCCTATTAATATCGATAGCTGCCCGCACCAACTCAAAATCCAGGCTATGATCATGCGTCATTACTAGCATATAGCGACCCTCACCATGTGAATGGACAAAATCAATAGGATCATCGCTAATATGCGGCCGGATATGAGCAAGTAGGCAATAACCCTGCTTGTCAGCGGATTGCGAATTCAATTGCGAAGCGGTTAGCACATCTATTTGAGAAGTCTCTTGGTTATCAGACTCATTGCTACTTAGGCTATTTTCAGGGAATCCATGTAGGGGCAGAATATTTTTAGAAAGTTTATAGCGGTCAAACATTTCAGGACGACTATCCACCCAATCGACTTGGCAAGGCAACTCGCTAAGTAAAGTCATCAGTGCTCCTGCCACATGACCCGCACCGAAGACTAACAGCGACATCGGCGGCGTGATGTTAAAGCTTTCAAACATCACGGTGACACTACCGCCACAGCATTGGCCGAGCTTAGCGCCGAGCGGGTAATGCTTGCTATACACAGTTTCGCGTCGCACGGGTTTATCAGCTTGGTCGCTGTTTTTTTTAACTAGCGGTTTTTTAACGGGCGCTTTTTTAACTAACGTATTTTTAGCAGCTATTGCCCCTAACTCACCAGATAGCAACTGCCTCGCCGTCGCAATAACATCGTACTCTAGCCCACCACCGCCTAAGGTATCGCAAATATTGTCAATGGTGATGACTATCTTCGCTTGTAGAGCTCGCGGAGCCGACCCGTTGACCGCGACGATAGTTGCCAACACATGTGCCGTTCCTTGCTGCTGATACTGGGCCAATCCCTCATACCAAAGTGTTGGGAGCTTCGGGGCCGTGGAGACGGTGGGGCGTGGTTTTACTAACGAGTTATTCACTATGGGCGGGACCTCGCGCGCCCGCGACATTAGGCTGATCAATAGCTTCCGGTTGCTCATCAGTTAGCTTGCCCACGACTTCTGGCGGGTCAATATCTTGCGCATGACGGACTTGCTCTGGCATTGGTTTATTACCTACTGACTCTGTTTTGCTGTTACTAGTTCCCTGCTCCTCTAACTCCCATGCCTCGCCTTGCATGTGCATCACCGCTTTTAGGACGGCTTCGGGGGTAGCCGGCATCGTTAGCTCAGGGTTCTTTTTATAATCACCAATACTTGCCACTGCATTATTAATGGCACACCAAACGCTAGCGGCTAGCATAAACGGCGGCTCACCTACGGCTTTAGAATTATAAATGGTCTGCTCGCTGTTTTTGCGGTCGAAAAGTTTGACCTGCCATTGCTTAGGTAAATCGTGCGCGGTAGGAATTTTATAATTGGCAGGACTATTAGACGCTAGCTTGCCCGCATTGTCCCAGACCAACTCTTCAGCAGTCAGCCAACCCATCCCTTGCACAAAGGCCCCTTCAATCTGACCGATATCAATCGCTGGGTTGATCGACTGGCCGACGTCATGCAAGATATCGCAGCGCAGTACTTGATACTCACCGGTTAGCGTATCAATCTCAACTTCTGCACAAGCCGCGCCTAGCGCAAAGTAAAAGAACGGTCGCCCCCAAGCTTTTGAGCGGTCATAGAATATCTTTGGTGTTTTATAGTAGCCCGTCGACGAGAGACTGACGCGGTGTTGATACGCCAATTGCACGAATTCCGCAAAGGTAAATACTTTGATAACTTCAGAGGTCGTAGCGTCACTAATATAAACGTGATTATTCTCAAATTTAATAGCGCTCTCAGCCACTTCAAAATGCTCAGCGGCGAACTCAAGCAGTCGCGCCTTAATCGTTAAGCAAGCATTTTGCGCCGCCTTACCATTCATATCGGTACCTGAAGAGGCCGCAGTCGGCGATGTATTTGGCACTTTATCGGTGCGTGTGGCCGATACTTTGACCGTGTCTAAATCCACAGCGAATTCATTGGCGACAATTTGCGCAATCTTGACAAACAACCCCTGCCCCATCTCAGTGCCACCATGGTTCAGATGAATACTGCCATCGGTATAAATATGCACCAGTGCCCCAGCTTGGTTTAGGGTCTGCACCGTAAAGGAGATGCCAAATTTGACGGGCGTTAGCGCTATACCGCGACGTTGATCACTACCCGTCGCTGCCGCTTGCTGATTGGCCTTGATGATGGCTTGGCGACGCTGCTCATAATCGCAGTCAGCGGCTAGTATCGTCATAATCGTAGCTAAATCAAAATGTTCAATCGGTTGGCCGTAGTGGGTACTTTGACCGTTCTGATACAGGTTATTCAGGCGCACTTGCAGCGGATCTTGCCCTAACGTATAAGCGATATGATCCATCATATATTCAGCGGTCATGAGCCCTTGGGGGCCACCAAACCCGCGGAAGGCCGTGTTCGAAACCGTATGGGTTTTACAGCGATGACCCGCAATTTGTGCGGCAGGATAATAGTAGCCATTGTCACAGTGAAACATCGCCCGATCAACGATAGCGTCTGATAAGTCGGGCGCATAACCGCACAGTCCCGCCAGCTGCATATCGACCCCAAGGATGCGACCGGTCTCATCGATACCGACCTCATATCGGTTAGCGAACTCGTGACGCTTACCCGTCACCACCATATCGTCTTGACGGTCAAGGCGCATACTCACTGGCACGTTATAGCGTTTGGCAACCAGGGCGCAAAGACAAGCCCACGCCGCAGCTTGAGTTTCTTTACCCCCAAAACCACCGCCCATCCGCCGTACGATAGTATTGACCGCATGGAATGGCAAGTCGGTCACTTCGGCCACCAGCTGCTGAACTTCACTAGGATGCTGCGACGAGCTGTAAACGTCTAACCCGCCATCATCTCCAGGCACCACATACGCCACTTGGCCTTCTAGGTAAAAGTGCTCCTGACCGCGCATATGGATATGGCCGTCGATACGAATCGGGGCAGACGCTAAAGCAGCCTCCGCATCGCCGCGCTGCATAAAGTGGCTCGGTCGTACAAATTGCTGCTGCTCGAGTGCTGCATCAATACTTAGGATGGCCGGTAGTGGCTCGTATTCCACGATGGCTTTTAACGCCGCTTGTTTGGCCGCTCGATGACTGGTTGCTGCTACCACAAATAGAGTCTGACCCACGTACTCGGTCAGGTCATCCACCATCAGCGGCTCGCCATCGAACACTGCTCCGATATCTGTCTTCGCCGATAAGTCTTTAAAAGTTAAGACATCCACTACCCCATCAGAAGCTCGAACCGCATTCAGATCCATGCCCAAAACTTTTGCGTGCGCATGGTTGCTCTTGCCCACAGCCAGATGCAACGTCTCTTGCGGCTTTAATACGTCGTCCACGTAAGTCGCCGTGCCCATCACATGGCTGATGGCACTGTCATGCTTAGCCGAAGTGCCGATTTTATTTTTTGGTGGGCGCACGCGGCGCATTTCATAAGGGTCAAATAGCGAGGTTTCGTGGCTCATGGCGGGCTCTCTTTTTATTTGGGCAACAAATCAATTTGTTAATAAGTAAGGCACATTTATAAATAACTAGACCTTATGCAAACTTAATATTTACCGACTCAAAGTATTGGACGTTCACTTAGTAGCCAGTAAACCGATTGGGTTAAGCCGTTTCCGACTGCATCGCGGCTAACAGCTGCTTGCCACATTTCACAAGCAACCGTTGCACCACATGCATACGATATTCGCGACTGGCTCTGACATCGGTCATAGGCGAGACATCTTGGTTTAACACTAGAGCGGCTTGCTGGAAACTGACTAATTCGACAGGTTGGCCCATTAGTGTCTGCTGACATTGCTTGGCCAGCATCGGTACTGCTGCCATCCCCCCGAGCCCCACTCTCGTATCGACAATCTGCTGACCGTCTTCCGATAAATCGACCCGCATAGCCAATAGACACGCTGAGATATCATCTTCATAGCGCTTGCTGATTTTATGGATAAATAAGTGCTGGGCATCGGTCATTAATGGGATATGAATCGCGACCACATAGCTGCCTGCTCGCAATTTAGTCTTTTTATAATCGAGGAAGAAGTCGGCTAAAGGAATCATTTCATCTTGAGGGACGGTTGCCTGAGCTTCGTTAACGACGCTATCTGCACCGCAATGACGCAGATAAATTCGCGCGTCTAATGCCAATAAAATAGGCGGTAAATCCCCAATAGGTGAGGCATTAGCAATATTGCCACCTATCGTACCCATATTACGAATTTGCGGGGAAGCGATGCGCTCAAACACTTGCGCAAAGGTAGGGAAATGCTGTTCCAGTACGGGCAACATCTGCTGATAGCTCATCCCCGCGCCGAGGACTAGTTCTTTGGCATCCGCTAAATTATCACCCGTAGCATTTTCTATAGGTTGCAATGACCAAGCTTTAAACTCATGAATACCAGACAGTTGAATGATCGTCTCGTGGTCCACCAGATGCTGAGTGATGCTTAAGCCGAGATCAGTACCGCCTGCCCAAAGCGTCGCCTTTGGATAAGTCGTTAGTAGCTGATTGAGCTCATCCATAGTTTTTGGAATAAAGAGTTGCTTTGCGCCTTGGCGAATTGCTGGCGTTAGGGAATCTTCAGGATTAAGAGTAAGCGCGGAAGATAATGGGGGAGAAAATTCTGTAGAAGGGTTTGCCATGACATCGATAGCCAAGTTTTTGTGGGTAGCTTGTGCTTGTCCCAACTGCTGCATAGCCAGTCCAGCGTCGATAATGGGTCGATAGCCGGTACAGCGGCAAAGGTTGCCAGAGATAGACGCTACCACTTCATCATAGCTTAGGTCATTAGAACCCGGATCAGAATCCTGTATCGTGCTGTTCGTTAAGCGCTTATTTTCATAAATGCACGCCAGCGACATGACAAATCCTGGGGTGCAAAAGCCACACTGCGAGCCATGACACTCTACCAAAGCTTGCTGCGCCGGATGTAGGGTCGCCCGTTCGGGATGATGCGCAGGATTGTCCGCCAGATAAGCCGCCGTCAGCAAATGATGACCGTCTACTAAAGACAGTAAAGTAATGCAGGCGTTAAGGGTATAGAAGGGAAAGTTGGTCGCAGGTGAATCAGTATTTGGCAGTCGCTGCACCATGACGGTACAAGCGCCACAGTCACCGCTACCGCAGCCTTCTTTGGTATCAGTTTGGCGCACGTGCTGGCGCAAATACTCAAGAACGGTGGTATTGGGATTGAGGTCGGTCAGCTCATGGAGCTTACCATTGAGATAAAATCGAATCATAGCAACACTCAGCTAGCATAATTGGATAAGTCGAATATTCGGCTTATCACACCCTTAGATCGTCAGTCAGCATTGACCTCGATGGGTAGATTTATGCTAATGGTGCTTCTATTGTAGACGCTGCCCTAAGGCAGAAATTGCGCGGGTATGACGTCGAATAGAGGGTACAAACTTAGTACTAGATAGGGAGGGCGCCTGCTTTATATAAAGACGCTAACTCTATCTATTAAATATGAGAATACGATGAACTTAGGATAATTGCAAATAGATATTCACTTTCCCATTCTTAGTCCTTAGATTTTATCCGCCATTTGCCATACCCCTTTAATCCCCTCCTCTATAAAGCATTATTAACCTCCTTGCTAACCCCCTCCCCAAACCAGTGCACCCTTATTAGGGCATGATTGATAACTGCACCAAAACTCAACGTAATTCATTCAATCTCCTGACTTCCTTAAAGAAATCCGCTACCTACTTTTATATCAATAAACTCAAGTCTTTGATAATTAAAATATAAAAGCTATTGGCATAAAAATTGAACTCTCCTTAGTGGTATAAGGACGCTTTATTTTTCGGCAGAAGTCTACTGGCCGCTTTGGCAATTTTGCTTTTATTTTTGGAGAATTTAATGACAAGCTTATCTGTTACTGCCCTAACTACCCCCAGCAAAAAACTAACAACCCCGCTAACTTTATTGACCGCAGCCTTAATGGGCAGCAGCTTGCTGGTCGGTTGTTCAAATTCAAATGAGACGGCAAGCTCAGGAGAGACCACTACTGAAACGAATGAAACGGCCACACCTGCCGCCGATGGCGACACCATTAAGGTCGGTATCTTGCACTCGTTGTCTGGCACGATGGCTATCTCTGAGACCTCACTAAAAGACACGGCGCTGATGACCATTGACGAGATTAATGCCAATGGCGGCGTTCTGGGCAAGCAGTTAGAGCCTGTGGTGGTAGACCCTGCCTCCGATTGGCCGCTATTCGCTGAAAAGGCTCGTCAGCTGCTAACTCAAGATGAAGTCGACGTTATCTTCGGCGGTTGGACCTCAGTATCGCGCAAGTCGGTGCTGCCTGTGGTCGAGGAGCTTAACGGCTTGATGTTCTACCCGGTTCAGTACGAAGGCCAAGAGCAATCTGAGAATATCTTCTATACCGGTGCGGCGCCCAACCAGCAGGCTATTCCTGCGGTTGAGTACTTGATGAGTCCTGAAGGCGGCAGTGCAGAGCGTTTTGTTCTATTGGGTACTGACTATGTCTACCCCCGTACCACCAACCAAATTCTACGCGCGTTTTTGAAGGACAAAGGGGTGGCGGATGAAGACATCATGGAAGAGTACACGCCCTTTGGTTTTAGCAATTACCAGACCATCGTCTCTAATATCAAGAAGTTCTCAACGGGCAAAAAGACCGCCGTCATCTCGACGATTAATGGTGACTCTAACGTACCGTTTTATCGTGAGCTAGCTAACCAAGGTATCGAAGCCTCTGACATTCCCGTTATGGCGTTTTCGGTCGGTGAAGAAGAGCTGCGCGGCATCGATACCAACCCATTACAGGGTCACTTAGCAGCATGGAACTATTTCATGTCGGTCAAAAACCCAACCAACAGCGACTTCAGCAAAGCCTACAAAAAATATGCGGTTGACAAGAAACTGCCTAACGCGGACAAAGTCGTGACCAACGATCCGATGGAAGCTACCTATGTGGGCATCAATATGTGGAAGCAAGCAGTTGAAAAAGCGGGTACGACGGACGTGGACAAGGTGCGTATTGCCATGGGCGGTCAGACCTTTGATGCGCCATCGGGCTATACGTTGAAGATGGATGAAGAGAACCATCACTTATGGAAGCCGGTCATGATTGGTCAAATTCGTAGCGATGGTCAGTTTGATGTGGTCTATAAGACAGATGATGTGATTCAAGCAGAACCTTGGAGCAGCTATATCCCTAAATAGGCTTGGCACAATAATAATCTCAATTAATACTGAAAAATAAAACGTAAGGACACCTTTTGCTCAAGGCTGAGCTAAGCCGCTAAAGGGTGTCCTTAATTTCTTGCCGATCTTGATAATGGATAAGGAGTCGCCCATGCCGCGCTCTCGATTACGCTCCAATTTTGCTTCAGTTCTAACCGATAAATTAACCTATAAATGGCTCGCCAGTTTTTTTGTGTGCATGCAGTTGCTAATTATCCCGGCAACGACTGCATGCGCACAAGAAGCCTTAGCAGCATCCCCCAACTTAGCAGCATCTGCCACGGCAGAACCTTTATCGAATCCTGAAACTGGCCTGCCTGCTGTTAGTGAAACTTCTTTAATCACTCCTGAGCTTAACACTGACCAAACCACCACTACTGCTATTAGCGGCGACGCGATTGAGCAATTTGTCGCCAAAGACTTTGCTGGCCGACAAACCATGCTCAAAGCTTGGCCTGGCAGTGTAGAAGCGCTCGATAGCTTAGTCGAGCTGATTGAGTCAGACGCGCTGTACCAAGACAACTCCGGGACGACTTATATCCTAGAGACTAACGATGCTGATGACGAGTCGTTACTGTCCTATCCCGACAAAACCGTGTTGGAAAAGTGGCCCAATGACTTAAAGCAAGTGACGCTGACCAATGCGCTGCGCTCAGCCCTTATCTTTGGTCAAGCCAAAGTGAAGCTAGATTCGGATAAGCCGTCGCAGCGACTAGAAGCCGTACAAATTTTAGACTCTCATTTACAGCAAGTAGATCCTTCAGTTATCACAACTGCGCTTGCTAATGAGAGTAATGACAAGGTCAAGACCGCACTGGTTCAGCTCAATGCAAGATTAGAGTTTTTGAGTGGTGGATTGGATAATATCAGTAATGAAGACAATACCGCCGGTAAGCTTGCTGCTCTTGAGATACTAAAAGACAGTAGCAGTCCTGATGTCATGGTCGATATCGAGAAAGCGTTGCAAGCGCCCGACCTTGACCCCGCGCTGGCAGCAGCTCTGATAGATGCTCAAGAGAGTATCGCCCGTCGGCTGAAGATGAGCGAATGGAGCGGTCATATCTTTACCGGTATGAGTACCGCCAGTATTTTACTTCTAGCTGCCCTTGGCCTTGCTATCACCTTTGGTTTGCTCGGCGTCATCAATATGGCCCACGGCGAGCTGATTATGATTGGAGCGTATACCACTTACGTGGTGCAGAGTTTGTTCAAGACGCATTTAAGCGGCCTGCTCGATTGGTATCTCATCGCCGCGATTCCTGCCGCCTTTTTGGTCAGTGCTGTCATCGGTATGATTATTGAGCGTATCGTCATCCGGCCGCTCTATGGTCGCGAGCTAGAAACCTTGTTGGCCACATTTGGCGTCAGTCTCATCTTGATGCAGCTGGTGCGCATGATATTCGGCGCGCAAAATGTCGAAGTGACTAATATTGCTTGGCTAAGCGGCGCTTACCAACTCACCCCAAGCCTATCCCTTCCCTTCAACCGCATCGCCATCATCGGTTTTACTGCCGTGGTCCTTATGCTGCTGCTGTATCTATTAAACAAAACCCGCTTTGGTCTCTTTATCCGCGCCGTAACGCAAAATCGGCAAATGGCTCGTGCTGTCGGTATTCGCTCGGCGCGAATCGATATGATGGCGTTTGGCTTGGGTTCTGGCCTAGCGGGTCTCGCTGGTTGTGCGCTTGCGCAAGTGGGCAACGTCGGCCCCGATTTGGGTCAGACGTACATCATCGACGCCTTCTTAGTGGTCGTCGTCGGCGGTGTTGGTCAAGTTTGGGGCGCAGTCCTTGCCTCACTCGGTTTGGGTATCAGCGGCACGGTGCTCGAGATTGGTATGGGCGCGGTTCTCGCCAAGATTATCTTATTGGTTCTTGTGATTCTGTTTATTCAGAAGCGTCCACAAGGTTTATTTGCCCTTAAAGGCCGATTTGTGGAGTGAGAGACATCATGAAATTTTTATCAGCATTTTCAAATTTATTATCCGACAAACCGCGTAACGCTATCCTTATCGGTCTCTGCTTTGCCGTCATGCTATTACTGCCTTGGCTGCACTTACTGCCTGCGGACGCCCCTTTTCACTTATCTGCCTACTGGGTCACTCTCATCGGCAAAATCATGTGCCTTGCCATGGTAGCGCTCGCGCTCGATTTAGTCTGGGGCTATGCCGGTATTCTTAGTCTCGGTCATGGCCTCTATTTTGCGCTCGGCGGCTATGCGATGGGCATGTATTTGATGCGCCAAGCATCGGGCGATGGCCTACCCGACTTTATGCGCTTTTTAAGCTGGACCGAAATACCATGGTACTGGGTCGGCACCGAGCATTTTGCTTGGGCAATGGCGCTCGTTGTCTTAGCGCCGGGACTGGTAGCCTTTATCTTCGGCTACTTTGCTTTTCGCTCTAAGATTAAAGGGGTGTACTTCTCTATCATTACCCAAGCCATGACCTACGCCGCGGCACTGCTCTTCTTTCGCAACGAGACTGGCTTTGGCGGTAATAATGGCTTTACGGGTTTTAAGACGCTACTAGGTTTCGATATCACTTCTGCACCAACACGAACTGCGCTTTGTTTTGTGACCGCATTAACCTTGCTGCTCAGCTATGTGGGACTGCGCTATTTGATGAACAAACCTTATGGCCGCGTGCTTGGTGCCATTCGTGACAGCGAAAACCGCTTGCAGTACCTTGGCTACCGCACCCTTTGGTACAAGCTGTCGGCTTGGACACTCTCTGCGGTGATTGCTGGTATAGCAGGCGCCCTTTATGTGCCACAAGTGGGCATCATTAATCCGGGTGAAATGAACCCGGTCAACTCTATCGAGATGGCGGTTTGGGTTGCCGCTGGCGGTCGCGGTACGCTTATCGGCGCTATCTTAGGTGCGGGCGTTATCAACGCCGTGAAGACCTACTTTACCGTGGCCTACCCTGAAGTGTGGCTGCTTATCTTAGGTGGCCTGTTCGTCGTCGTTACCCTCTTCCTCCCTAACGGCATCATCGGTATCTTTGATCGCTTTAAAAAAGAGGCAGACACGTCTGCTAATAAGGAGAGCAACCATGACTAAGCTCGAGGCCGGCTCTAAGACAACGGCTAAACCAACAGCTAAATTAACAGGTCAACAAAACAATAAGCTGAACCCTATGCTGCAACATTCCAAAGCTAATCAACAAGCAAACCCAACGCTTGACCCTGAGTCCTACTCGATAGATGACCCTGCGACTAGCGGCTATTCGCGACCCAAACCCCGTGGTGCTGATTTTACTCATGGCGTGGCCTTATACCTTGAGAATGTCAGCGTTTGGTTTGATGCGTTTAGGGCGCTCAATGACTTATCGCTTTATATCGAAACGGGCGAGCTGCGCTGCATCATCGGCCCTAATGGCGCAGGTAAAACCACGTTGATGGACGTCATCACGGGCAAAACACGCCCTACCGAAGGCAGCGTTTTCTTCGGTCAAAGTCACAACTTAGCCAATATGAGCACTGAAGAGATTGCAGAAGCCGGTATCGGCCGTAAGTTTCAAAAGCCCACCGTCTTTGAAAATTTCACCGTAATGGACAATTTATTGTTGGCCGCTCCTAGCAATAAACGAGTGTCAAACAGTCTATTTAGCCGCTTGTCCGCTGACGCCAAAAACACTTTGGAGTCCACGATAGAGCAGATTCGCCTCCGCGATATGGTGAATAAACCCGCTGGCCTCCTCTCCCATGGTCAGAAACAGTGGCTTGAGATTGGCATGCTGCTGATGCAACAGCCCAAACTTATTTTGCTTGATGAGCCTGTCGCCGGAATGACGGACGCTGAAACCGAGCATACTGCCGAGCTATGTCTGGAGCTGAAAAAGAACCACACGTTGGTCGTGGTCGAGCATGACATGACCTTCATTGATGCCATTAGTGAAAAGGTCACGGTGCTGGCAAATGGGGCGATATTAGCCGAAGGGACGCTAGCGGAAGTTCAGGCTAACGAAGACGTTATCGAGACTTATCTTGGCCGTTAACCTTAACCTTAGTGACCCTTTCCCAAATCCTCCCCCTACCCCTCCTTTTTAAAGTAGGCGAAAAGCACTGCTTGGAGAGGGAGGATTTGAGGATACTGATAAAGTAAATCTATCCCAATAATATTACGGTGATGCTGGGAGAAATTTTCGCAGCCTCTGGAGTGACCCCTCAAGGGTCGCACAGCCCGCTAGAAAAATTTTTACCAGTGGCACCGACATCAGTTGTCATTATTTTTTATTCAATCATAAGCCTCTTTAGCGTCTACTTTAGTATCTAGTGAATGGCGGATTAGCAAACGGATTAATAAAAAAATAGATTAATTAAAAATTAGGACACCACTATGCTAGAAGTGAAACAAATCAATCAATTTTACGGTGGCAGTCACATCCTGCGCGACGTCACCTTGCAGGCCCCCGTGGGCGAATGCTCGGTCGTACTGGGCCGCAATGGCGTAGGCAAAACCACTCTGCTCAAATGTTTAATGGGTATCTTACCCATCAAGTCCGGTCAAATACTGCTCGATGGTGATGACATTACCAAGTTATCGCCTGAGCAACGCGTTCATCGTGGCCTCGCCTATGTCCCCCAAGGTCGTGATATCTTTTCAACCTTGACGGTAGAAGAGAATATCCTTATCGGGATGGCAAAATTCTCAGGCAGCAAAGCCCGTTACATGCCGACGCATCTGTATGAGATTTTTCCAGTATTAGAAGCGATGAAACATCGCCGAGGCGGTGACTTATCCGGCGGTCAGCAGCAGCAGCTCGCTATTGCTCGGGCATTGGCCTCAGAGCCGCGAGTACTAATATTGGATGAGCCCACTGAAGGCATTCAGCCGTCTATTATCAAAGATATCGGTAAGGTCATTGAGCAGTTGGTCAGCACGGGTGAGATGTCTATTGTCCTAGTCGAGCAA
This sequence comes from Psychrobacter sp. CoH-33_TS_01, assembly GCF_058189395.1. Taxonomy (NCBI): domain Bacteria; kingdom Pseudomonadati; phylum Pseudomonadota; class Gammaproteobacteria; order Moraxellales; family Moraxellaceae; genus Psychrobacter; species Psychrobacter sp. CoH-33_TS_01. The sequence continues at coordinate 99,483 of NZ_JBVGQI010000005.1, read as the reverse complement.
TTTTACGATTTTGCTGAAGAGCTGGCAGACAACTATACCGTGATGTCACGGGGTAAAGTTATTGCTCAAGGACCCGGCCATGAGATGGCGGACAAAGGCATTCAGGATTTGGTGGCGATTTAGAGGATTTTAGACAAAAATAAACCCTGCTAATCTTTCAGACTTAGCAGGGGGGAGAATACAATTACAACATTATTATTATAGTTATCACGGATTTTTTTATCGTTATTATAAATAGTGGCTAATCTTCCTTTGGCTACTTCCCTTTTATTATTCTAATTATATGAAGCTAGATTAGTCACAGCACAGCATTTCTCACAGCTGGCTTAGTTATTCATTAACAAAGGCAATCTTCGTTAACTGCGCTTGACTGGCTAGAGCCAATACCTGCGCAATGGTATCGTAGCGGCTATCCTTATCGGCACGCAGTTGAATCGTTGGTTGGTTGGCTTCATTACTCTGAGCCGCAAAACGAGTCTCCAATTCTTCTAACGTAATCGCTTTATCATCCCAATAGACACCCGCGTCTTTATCTATACTGACTTGGATAGTTTTAGGGGGCAACTCGTTCACTGCCGCACTGGTCTTCGGTAAGTCTAGCGGCACTGATGGGTTTAATACCGTCGCCGTTACCATAAATATAATCATTAATACCAACATGATATCGATCAAGGGAATGAGGTTCATCTCATTCATATCCTGCATATCATCATCGCCCAAGTGAAACGCCATCTGCCCCTCCTAAACCTACTCTCGTAAAAAACCTTATTGTGACTCTACCAACTAACTCTAATCTATTACGAGCTCGTCGAGGCCGATAAAGGTCTTTTGTTAGTTGACACAGACTCTTGCTGTTTTTCATAAACAGGTTTGGTCGGTTGCACACTAGCCGATACGGTAGCGTCTTGATGATTGTTAGCAGGCGAATAGTTTAGCGTCTGACCGAGCAAGCCATGCGCAGTATCATGAGCGACATAGAGCGTCTTGCGATTAAGGCGCATAGCAATGTTATAGAAAATAACGGCAGGGATAGCGACGGCCAGACCCAAACCGGTCATAATAAGCGCCTCACCAACGGGGCCGGCCACTTGTCCTAGACCGGCTTGACCCGTCTCACCGATATTATGCAGCGCATGAAAGATACCCCAAACGGTACCAAACAAACCAATAAATGGTGCGATAGCAGCAGTGGTACCTAGGATAGGCAAGCCCTTCTCGCCTTGATAGCGATAGCGTCCAATATGCTGCATCAAGGACTGCTCAGTCTGCGTTTTGCGTTGCTCAAAGCTGCCCACTGACGGGTCTTGATTGGCGCGTTGCGTAGTAATCACTTGGGTCAAATCGGCTGAGACATTTTTGGCCAGCTTATGGCTATGAATTATGCGAATTATGCCAGTTATCCATGAGGCAATCGACAGTGCTAGTAAGGCAAAAAATAGCGTTTTGGTTACGATGTCGGTATATTGCCAGTAAGCTGCAAAGTCCATGAGGTATCCTAGAGGTCATTCAAATAGATTGGAATAGATTAAAACTATAGAAAATTTCGATGTGCAGATGATAATATAAATGATAACTATTATCAATAAATAGTTTTGTTAATTGGCTATTTGCTACATAAACACTCGCCCACCTTCCGTATCATAAGCTTGAATATCGGTCTCATAAACTAGGCTTAATTGCTCATTTGTCATTACCTTATGAGGGGCACCTTGCGCCACAATCTGCCCTCGGTTCATCAAAATTACCTCTTCGCTATAGCGATAGCTGTGGGTCAAATCGTGTAATACCACTACGATACTCTTCTGCTGTTCACGCACTAGCTGCTGCAAATACCCCAATAAAAAACGCTGATGGCGAATGTCTAAATGGTTGGTCGGCTCATCAAACATCAAGATTTCAGTGTCTTGCATGAGCGCTCGTACGATAGCAAGGCGCTGCTTCTCCCCTCCCGATAAGGTCTGCACGCGACTGCCTGTTAATGGGGTTAATTCAAAATCGTCGAGTAAGGCCGCTGCTTTTTTTGCATGGGTGGGCGAAGGCTGTTTATACCAAGAGAGCATCGGTGACACGCCTAACAAAGCGTACTCCAAAACGGTTAAAGGCAGCTCAAAACGCTCATGTTGCCCCACCCAAGCAATTTTACCTTGGCGAATTAATTGCTCTGAAGGCGTCTTTAGAGCAGGGCTAGTGGCGGTGGTCATAGTGGCGGTTATCTTGCCGCTAACGGTCAAGCCCACGCCAATATTTTGATTTAACATGGCGTGCAGTAGCGTACTCTTACCGGCCCCATTTGGGCCGATAAAAGTGACTAGCCGTTGCTTAGGAATGGTGAGATGCGCGACCTCTACCAAAGTCTTATGGGCAGTCGCAATACATACTTGGTCTAAGGTAAATAAAGTAGGGTCCTGCTTAACAGGATTAGGGAAGGTAGCCAAATCTTGGTTAGGTCGGTCGGTTAGTAGAGTCATAGGGGTCGTTAACACAACGCTTAAAGGTGAAAAGGGAGGTAGCAAGCGGTAAAAGTAGGCTCAGCAAATTGGATTAGTTAATATATAGCCTTGATCAACCTAGGATTGACTCAGCTTACATCTTGCCGCGAATAAACAACCAAATGAAGAAAGGTCCACCGATTAAGGCCAGTACGATACCTACAGGCACATCTACGGGATAGGCTATATGACGGGCCATACCATCAATCACCAATAGGAAAATAGCGCCAAGCCAGCCTGACCAAATCATCAGCCGCATACGACCGCCACCAAAGATAATGGCCAGTAGGTTGGGAATCATCATCCCGATAAAGCCAATAACCCCCGCCAAAGAGACGGCTGCTCCTGTTAATAACGCCGAAGCCACGACGACCAAAGTCCGCACTAAGCCCACGCGGATACCTAGCGACATAGCCGTGGTCTCACCGAGCATCAGCCCATCGAGTTGCCGACCCAAAGGCAGCAAAATAATGAGACCGGCTAGCATAGAAATCACCGCATAACGCAGCGGTACAAAGCCGGCCTCTGCCATACTGCCTGATAGCCAGTTGGTCGCACTACGCAGCACCATATCGTTTGACATAAATAGAATCAAACTGACGATAGCCGCACAAAAAGCGCTAATGACGAAGCCTAATATCAGCAAACCCATCTGCCCACCGCCTAAAAAGCGATGCACCGCCAAGATAAACAAACACACGATGACGCTACCGGAAAAGGCCGCTAAGGGCACACCAATACCAGAGATACCAAAGGCCAATACTAAGACCACTCCTAGCGCTGCCCCACCTGATGTGCCAATTAGACTCGGATCTGCTAGTGGGTTTTCAAATAAAGCTTGCAGCGCAGCCCCGCTTACCGACAGCCCCATTCCCACTAATAAGGCGGTGGCAATACGAGGATAACGCAACTGCCAGATGGTCTCGTCTAAGCCCATCGGACTGCTCCACTCGCCAAAACCAACCCCTAAGGCCAACCAAATTAAAACAAGAGAGGCCACAATCGCCACTAGGTATTTGCCCAGCCGTCCGTAATAGCGAGACGCTTTTGCCGTGTCGGTAACTGGCGAGGATTTAGTCGATAAGGTTGGGGATAAAGACATAGCGGTTATTGCACCAAACCATTTAATTTTTTCAGTACTTGCGGCGAGTTAAGACCAAAGCGTAAAAACTCGTCTGCTGGCCAAAAATATACTTGACCTTTTTTGCCGGCAGGGCTCACGGCTACTTCAGGACGCTGGCGAAATTTCGCTAAGCTACCGATTACCGGTTTATTGTGATCAGCAATGATGATGACGTCAGGCTTTGCGGCTAGCCAGCCTTCTCGCGATAGTGGCTTTAGCCCAGAGACATTGGCTGCATTGATACCACCTGCACGGCGAATCAGCTCATCACCCACCGTCCCTTTGCCCGCGACAATACGACCGTCGTAGCTCAGTAAATAGCGCTTACCCGTATTTTTCATCGGTGCCATACCTTGCTGCCAACGGCTGGCCAACTGATTGGCTTTGCTCGTCTGGCCGACATAGCTGCCCACCGTCTTAATACTCTTGGTAAAAGTCGCGGCATCTTCGGTAGGGGCAACATTGACCGCTTTGACCTTCAGGCTATTTAAGCGCTGATAAATGCTCGCCGGCTGTACCATATGGCTGCCCAATACTAAATCCGGTTTGACGGACAGCACGGACTCGGCAGTAATGTTACGGTGCATGCCCACTTCTGGGACGTTTTTTAGGGCAGGATTGCTATTAAAAGCATCTTTACCCACGACTTTATTGGCCGCGCCCACAGCGACGATAATATCAGCGACATCCGGACTCATGGCCACAATACGGTCATAAGAAGCTTGCGCAGATAAGCTGGTCGCACCGAGTAAAACAGCCAGTGCCCCTGCTTGATATAAGGGTTTGATAGCGAGTAAGGTCATTATAGTTAAGCTCCTTGTAGCTCAATGACGTTAAGAGAATCAGGCCAGATTGGGTTACGCAGCAGTATTGGTTACTGCCAACTGCGCCATTAATTCATCCGTCAGCAGCTGCCATTCTGGCAACTCTGGCTGGCCCTCTAAACGCTCGCCAAATATAGTAATGATACTCGTACCAAATTGATCAAAGCCTTCAATACAGGTCACCATACCGTCTTTGGTCGGACGCTTAACGCACCAAACTTGCGCCAACGCGCTGTCCTTTAGATGCAAGGTAAAGTCCGTGTTGTCTTTATCTAAAATATTGAGCCACTCGCCCATCCGCACTAATTTAAAGACTTGTCCGGTCTGAATCTGCACCATGCCGGTATTGCCCACGAATATCATGATGGGACAACCGCTCTCTTTCGCTTTCTCTAAAATGTGCTCTACCGCACTGACTTGCAACTTACAGGCCATGCCCTCTGGCGCTTGACGGAAACTACTGGCGCGATCGATATCTAGTTTTGCTAATAGAGAATGAAACTGATGGACGTCAGTGATGTTTTTCCAAGTGGTTTGTAGCGTGGTTAAGTCCGCAGTATCTAAGGCTTTATATTCCCAAACCGTTTTCTCTTCTAAGGGGGACAGATCGATACTGTCGCTCGCAGCTTCGCTATTTAGATAGTCTTGTTTATGCTGCTCTATCACAGCTTGCCACGCCTCTAATCGCTCATCTGTCACTTCGCGCAGGTAAACCTTATTAATCGCATTGCCCATACCATCATAAAACTGAATGCTGTAGCTGGGTTTTTCCGGATTGCTGGTATCGTTCACGGCCAGCGCATGCTGCCAACGTCCCATAAAGATACGCAAATCTAACCCGCCCACGTTGACGGCGATACCCATCTTGTCACTCAGTCTTAAGTTTTTATATTCACCAAGCTTTTCATGCACCGCAAACTCATTTCTAACGATACTCTCTAAGCGACCAAACTCAGTCATCTGCTTTAGCAGCGCTTTACACTGCGTGCCAATATAATCGCTAAACGGTGATGCCAACATTAGCTCAAGCTCACTGACGCCTAGCGCCTGCGCCCCTTCTGTTGGAAACAACATACGGTCTTGGGCTTTTTTACTTTGGTATTGCTCCCAAAGAGTGCTGTTTTTAGTCGTTAAAGCAATCGCGGTCATAAATTTTTCCTTAAATGGGGATGGTCGTTAAATTGGCTAATGGGAATTGGCTAGTGGGCCTGCCTCATCAAAAATTGATTTATTGATGCTTGGCTTCATAGTTTTTGGGTAATCAGTTTTTGGTTAATCTATTTTGGGCTTCATAGTTTTTGGCTAATCAGCAACTCGCTTTACCGTTAAGCACTAACAGATGTTGGAGAGACTGCCTCGCAGTAGTCCTTATTAGCGCATACGAAAAATGCGTCACCTGGCGCCACGCTCTATTATGACGAACCCGTTATAATTTGTAAATGATAATTGTTCTAATTAATCTATTGATAATCATTATCACCTGTAATAATATAGCCACTTACTTTGTGCAGCAAAGTAGCAACTCATTATCCCAAGTGTAACTTCTTATTCCTATTAGCTTTCTAAAGTGTTAGCTAACGCTTCAGTGGACTATCGTTACTTAAAGATTTATAGCTCGGCTATTCCTTTTGCTCTGTATTTAGGTCCCATTTTATAATGCGTAAATATCCGTTAAGTCATCTCGTCCAAGCTGTACAAGAGGCGCAATCAGTACGCCTTGAACGCGTTATTTTTGTCCGTTCACCTATTACCATGGTCAGCATTTGTATGGCTACGATGGGCCTCAGCCTTAGCAGTGCCTATGCTCATGAGCCAATCAACGAGCCGACTTTTGCTTACACTACAATACTAGCTAATGACGCGGCTGCTAATAGTGCGAGTAATAATAATGCGACTAATAATACAGTTGCGCCACAAACTACCAATCCGAATACCCGTGCTGCTCATACCACCTTTGATCCTATTGTGGTCACCGCGACCCGCTCTAATCGAGTCTTGAGCGATGCGCCTGTTCCGGTACAAGTCCTTAGTCAGGCAGACCTTAAAGAAAATCATGCCCACACTTTAAAGCAGGCGCTAGCCCTACTCCCGAACGTCTACTTACGCGAGATTCATGGTAAGACCGGCTATGAAGTCTTAATGCAAGGCTTCTCGGGCGACCAGGTGCTCGTCCTTATCGATGGTTTGCCCATCACCGCCAGTACCGGCTCTACGGTCAATTTAAATCAATACTTGAATGTCGACGTCGAGCAGATTGAAGTGATACAGGGGGCGGCTTCGGCACAATATGGCAGCTCAGCGATGGGTGGGGTTATCAACGTAATTACCAAACCTATTGCCGATAGTAAAGCTCACCTCACCGCTGAAGTTGGCAGCAATGGCCGGCAAAATCCGTCTGATAAGGCGCTAGACGCCAATCGCCGCTTTGTTGAAGGCAGTTTTGAGGGCGCTTTAGACCGTGATGGCCACGTGCGCGCCCGCCTTTCAGGCAGCTATTTGGATGATGCCGGCCTAAGCCTAGATCACACAGCTTGGCCACGCTTAAAAGACGCCAGTGAGCAAGCGCAAGTGAGTGCTAGAGTTACTTATAACGCCAATGTTAATAGCGCTAATCAGAACGGTACTAGCGCCAATAAACCCAATCAGTTATTGAGTGACACCCAGCTCTGGGCTGAGGCGAGTCATTACACTGAAAATGACACGCAACGCTTTAATTACTACGTGGCACCGCGCTACTTACCACAACAAAAAGACGAGCAAATTACCAAACAGCGCTTTAGTGCAGGCGCTCGCACCACCATTGCCCCTAGCAAGAATCCCGACCATGTCTATCAACTGAGCGCTTCTGCCCTGTATGAAGACTACCAAAGCGAGTCGGATACTTTTTCTCAAGATTTGGTGACCAGCAGTCGCGATGCCGATATTACCACTGCGCTAGTGGGTGCCCAGCTCGATTTGCCAATATGGCTGTCCTCCAACCCAGAGACGCTGCAAAGCCATCAGGTTCAAGTGGGTGGTCAGTGGCAGCAAGACACGCTTAGTCAGACTAAAAGTGGAGTCAGCGAACTCATTAGCAGCGAGGTCAGTCGCGATGTCGCTGAAGTTTATCTGCAGGACGATTGGCTCATTGGCGATAACTGGGAAGTATTGAGCGGCGTGCGTTATCAAGACGACACCGACTTTGGGGGCCACGCAGCGCCTAAAGTTTCAATCAAATATAACCATAACGATGCTCAGGGTCGCCCTCATATCCTACGCGGCAGTATCGGCAATGGCTACCGCGTGCCCAACCTAAAAGAGCGCTATTACGTCTTTGACCATAGCAACTTGGGCTATAAAGTTATGGGCAACCCGGATCTACAACCAGAGACTTCTACCAGTTATCAGCTGGGCTATAGCGGCCAAATCTCAGAGCAGTTAAGCCTCACTGTCAACGGCTTTTATAACGATATCGAAGACTTGATCCAAACCGATGAAGACAATGCGAGTTATGAGGGCAATATTGCTATCTATAAGTATGAAAACGTCGATAACGCACAGACTTACGGGGGCGATATCGCTCTAGACTGGCGCGCCACAGATACTGCGACCCTCAAAGCAGGCTATACCTATACCAAAACGCATAATGACAGTACCGGCGGCGAGTTGACGCGGCGACCACAACACCAAGCTCAACTGGCCTTAGACTATCAATTGACTCCAAAGATTCAGCTTATCGAACAACTGAATTACGAAGGTAAACAGCTGATTAGCACGACAGATAACGCCTACTCCCCCTCTTGGTGGACTCTCGATAGCAAAGTGAATTACCAACTCAATAACCAACTTGGCATTTATGCCGGGGTGAATAATATCTTTGATGTGCAGCGCGAGCCTAGCGAAGGGACAGATTTTCGACCTTTAGACAATCGTGAGTGGCTTATAGGCGCCAATTATCAGTGGTAATGGCGGCTTCTAGCTAAGCTAGAAAGTTAAACCTTTATCAGTAAGCCGATGGTTTTATTCCCTGTCGCTACTTTGCTAAGTGTCGATGGTAAACAGAATAACAATGCAATGCCCTTTAATAAGTACAGTTTATTTTAATACCCGCAATACCCGCAGTGTCCTTGAATACATGCAGAGCGGCCTATTTGACCTCACTGCTTTAATTTTACCTAGCTTAGTTTTATGTAGTTCAGTTTTACCCAAAATTACGTTTATTCCTATTTGGCTTTTATAAGGAGCTCATTATGACTTTATCCTCTGCTATAACCCCTACTTTTACGCCACAGCGCTTAGCTATAGCCTTCTCTGTTAGCGTTCTGTCTTTGGCTCTAGCTGGCTGTGGTAGTGACAGTGATGGTGGCAGTAGCTCAAACGGTGGTGGTGTCACCCCGCCGCCTGCGACTATGACTTTTAGTCAATCGGCTACTTGGGCGATAGACAGCACGCAGCCTGGTGCCAACTGTTATGATTTTGATGTGCAAAAAGAGGTAAGCTGTGAGGGCACCACTTGGGATATTAAGTTTGATAACCAGTCCCGCTCAGTGCAGCTTTGGTCTAATAGTGGCACCAGTGGACAGGGCAAGGGCGGCGTCTTTGGTCTGCTCGATTGGTCGAACTTGAGCCAATATACCAATGCCACCACCGACCCTGAGACCAAACGCGATATCAGCTCGCACTACTTAGCAGACAGCAGCGCCGGTGTCTTTAGTGAAAAGCCTTGGTACGAGTATAATTTACAAGAAAAACATCAGCTTTACCCTAATAACCGCGTCTATCTTGTCACTACTGATAACAGCGATGTCAGCACCGAAAGCCAAGTGAATAAACCGGTCTATGCCTTACAAGTTATTAATTATTATAATGACTCAGGGACAGCAGGCTATCCAACTCTACGCTGGATCGATACCGCCCTACCTACGCAAGTCAAAACACAAACCTTTGATGCTTCATCGTATGAGCAGTGGATCTATATCAATCTAGCTACGGGCAAGACCACCACGAAAGACGGCGATTGGCAGGTGGGTATCAACCGTATGAACATGGTCTTAAATGGCGGCGACTCAGGCAGCGCGAAAGTCGGTGGTTATGTCGCTAAGACTCCTGCGGGCTACTACAATGAGAAAGGCGAGCCGATCACCAGTCAATTCATCAAAGACAACGCCGCAGCTACGCTAGCGGACTTAACCGATGTCAGCAGTTATGCTATCTCAAAAGATGGCGTGCCTTGGGTTAAAGATATCTACGGCTCAGACCTCAACCCTGGCTACACAGGCAACTACCCTACGCTAGACTACGGTTGGTACACTTATGACGGCATGACGCACAAGCTCTCTGCAAAACCTGAGGCTAGCGCTAAAGGGGCCTTAATCCGCTCGGCAGAAGGCAACAGCTATGCACGGATACGCTTAGATGAAATCGTCTATGCCAACCCTAATGTGCCTGCAGCGACTCAATGGGTTTATAAACTAGACATCCAGCCTGCTCCTGCAAAATAGGCTTAAGCTACTAAATAGTACGCTTGCTTCAAAACGAAACGTTAATAAGAAAAAGCCCTTAGCAAATTTTGTTAAGGGCTTTTTTTAAGGCTGATTTTAAGACAAAAGCGTTATTTAATAGTCTTCGCCAAGCTCTTTAGCGACTGTAAAGTTTGCTGATAGTCGCTATCATCGATGGCGGCTGAACTTAAGCGGCCGTAACGCAAGCGGCGATAGTCATGTTTGACGGTCTCTAAAGCTGCTTTACTCTGCTCATTCTCCACCTGTTGCTGTACCCGCTCAAGCCAGCCAAGCAGACCTTCTTCCTCGCTATAAACTAAGGCGGCATCGCGGCGACTTAGGCGCTTAGATAGCTGCACGAGCGGTAAATCCACCGGATGCCAACGGCGGCGACGACGCCACCAAAATAGTAGTCCGATAATGGCCAATAGACTAACACCGAGCGCAGCCATCCAAACGATTTGCTGCACAATGGAGGTAATATTTAGCCATTTAAATAAGCCCTTAGCTTGCTTATCTTGGTCATAGCCGACGACGTCTTTTTGCCAATAATAGCTGGCTTGGTCGGACAAGCGGCGTAGCGACTGCAACATACGAAACTGCTGATAGCTCATCTGAGCCGAAGCCCCCGAGCCAAATAATGCTGCACCTTGATTCTGTGTTAGGGCATCCATGCCCTGCTCGACCCGTTCTGGAGCGACAAAAGCTGTAGGATCTACTCGCACCCAACCTTGTCCTGCTAGCCAGACCTCACTCCAAGCATGCGCATCCAATTGACGCACTTCCCAAACCTCACCATTGCGTGCCAGCTCCCCACCTTGATAACCAGCGACTACTCGCGCAGGAATGCCTGCAGCCCGCATCAAAAAGGTAAAGCTAGAGGAATAATGCTCACAAAAACCCGCTTTGGTCTCAAACAGAAAGCTGTCAATCCGGTCTTTAGGCAATGGCGGTGGCGATAAGGTATAGCGAAACTCGGTCTGGCTGATCCAAGTTTGGATTGCGGCAATATAGCGCTGCGGATCATTGCCGGATTGCGCAAATAACTGCTGAGCTAGGGCTCGAGTTTGCTCGTTGCCCTTACGTGGCAAAGTTAAATTGACCTGACGCTCTTGCGGGCTTAGCTCAGTATCTATGCGCATAGACGGTAGACGCAGGACCTCATAGCGCAACTGTTGGGTGACGGGCTGACGACGCAATAAGGTAAATTGCGGCGTGATACCAATATCAGCGGCTTGGGTTAACGGATAATCGAGTCCGTATAACCAGCTCTGCTGCGTAGGCTCTAGGATGATGCGATAAGGGGCGACTTGTTGTCTTTGTGCTTCCGGTACAGTGGCTATAGCCTTCTGTAACCAACTAGGTAGACCACGCTCAGGCCAGATAGCTTGCGCATTAGCGTTGCGAGTCCATGTCACCCCATCAAAATCACTAAAGACTAAACCACGCCAGTACATCTCGCTTTGCGGCGGCGGCGCGCCTGGGAATTCAACGCGAAAAGCCAGCTCAGTAGACTGGCTTAGATTCGCAAAATCTCCAGGAGACATGCTATCAGACACCCCAGTTGTCGCTTTTTGCCCAGACAACTGTACCGACCATAAAGGCGGCAATCGTGGGAAGAATAAAAACAGGACGATTAGTAGCGGAATAGCCGCCCCGCCTAGCAGACCGAGTGTGCGCAGCCTACCCTCACCGCTATCATTGCCCGTATCATTCATAGCGATAAAGGCAAATAAGACCACTAATGCCCCGAGCGCCACAATGAGCGTAGTCCCCAGTCCCTGATCCATTAGAAATAGAGATGCTAATACAAATAACGATAAGTTTAAAACTACAAAGGCATCGCGGCGCTGATAGAGCTCCCAGAGTTTACTGATTAGACATAGCACTAAAAAAGCCACGCCCACATCCAACCCAAAGGCCATCTGATAGGTCAGCCACAGTCCGGCTATCCCTGCCAAAAACCCTACCATTTGTACGCCTTGGTACAGTCTTTTTAAGGATTTAAGAGATTTAAAGCGGGCTTTCACGCTAGGCAGCTGTGCACCAATAGTCACTAGCGCAAAGCCAATAAGCCAGCCCGGTAAATGGGTTAGGTGCGGTAAAATGACGAATAGCTGCGCCAGCAATATCCAATGATAAGCGGGCAAACCTACGAGTTTTTTAAAGCGGCTAGTGGGCGATTCTATGGCGTAGACATCGTGTAGCGTTTGTTGCCCCGTAGCTAGCGCCACAAAGCTAGTAGCCGCATGAGCACCCGTATTATTTACATTAGCCGTAATTTCGCTACGCGAAGCTGCTGCTTTTTTAGAGAAAAATACAGGTTTATTCATCTAGGGCACCTGCGCTATGCGCAGCAATGAGGCTTGGATAAAGGCATGACCTTGGCCTATATCCCCCCGATTGTCATTGGGCAATACCAGTTGCCAAGCATTATCGGTCGCGGCCGTATTTTGTAGCGCAAATACCAATTGCGCCAGTTTTTGCTCGTGTTGGGCCGCGGGCATATCCGCGTAATCCAAGCGCATTTCATGACCAACAGAATCTGCAAAATGCTTACTGAGCATACCCTGACCTCGAGCTACGTGTGCCCAGGATACTCGGGCCAACGACTCGCCTTCTATATAGTCATCAAGCTGCTCAAAGTCATCTTGACCTTGGGTCGTATAGTAGCTTTGCGCACTCTCTGTATCGCTGGCACTGACATAGCTGTCCTGCCAGTCAAAAGCTAGTGGTGCAGGATAAAACCAAGCTGGCGTCGCAAAATAGACGTAGGACCAAGCGCGCATTATTCCTAGTGGATAGACGGTACTAATAATCAAACGCGGTAGAATCAGTTTACCGCGCTGCTCGCTCGTAATGGGCAGTCTAATAATCTGCTCGCCGGCAATTTTAGCGACTCTAACTTTAGTCTCGGTTGTATGCCATTTCACCTGACCCTTATCATCAAAGCGAAAGCTCAGCTGCCGGCGCGGCTTACCACTATTACTAATAATTTTAATAGTTGCCCAAGCTGGTTGACCCACTTCCGCCATCGTCACCTCGAGCAACTCTACTTTTAGACCCATCACATGGGCAAAGGTGAGATGAAAGCTGATGACCCAAACACTGGCCAGATAAAAGCACAGCCCCAACACTAAGTTATTGGCGTAATTAATCCCAGCGATAAAAGTGATGAGCATGAGCAAGGCGAACAGGGCGCCTTCTCGGCTAAAGAAAATATAGACATTGCGTAGCGTTAGTTGCGCCCTATCCGCTCTCGGGGCGCGCTTGGCAAACCAGCGCTCTAGTCTAGCAGGTTGAGCAGCCTTGGTCTGCTTAGCGGATGCCATAGCCTTAAGCCATCACGGGCACATCGGCCAAAATACGCTGGGCGATGCTGGGCTGATAGGCACCATTAGTATGATTAAAAGGCACGAAACGCTGCCCTAAGCGGTGGTCCGCTACCGCAGCAAAGACGGCTTGGATATCCTCTGGGGTCACTTCATCGTGGCCACTGACGAAGGCATGGGCTTGGGCGGCACGCTGTAGCGACAGCACACCACGCGGTGACAACCCATGATAATCTTGACTGCTGCGCGACTTAGCGACTAGGCGCTGCAAATAATCTAGTACCACATCCGCCACAAAGATTTTACGGACGCTAGCTTGTGCCGCGTTTAATTCTGCGGTCGTCATAATCGCCTTTAGATGAGCCAAGAGACCGCGGCGGTCTTCCCCTTTTAATAAAGCACGCTCAGCCGCAGCAGAAGGATAGCCTAGCGATAAGCACATTAAAAAACGATCCAGTTGCGACTCTGGCAAGGGATAAACCCCCGCTTGTTGCGCTGGGTTTTGGGTAGCAATGACTAAAAACGGGGCCGGTAGAGCATAAGTTTGGCTATTTTGCGTGACTTGACGCTCTTCCATGGCCTCAAGCAAGGCACTCTGGGTCTTTGGGCTAGAACGGTTAATCTCATCGGCCAATAAGAACTGAGTAAAGATGGGGCCTTTGCGAAACTCAAAGGCTTGTGTCGCTTGATTATAAATACTCATCCCAAGAATATCCGCTGGCAGCATATCATTGGTAAACTGCACGCGGTTAAAATCTAACCCGAGCGAATTAGCCAGAGCGTGCGCTAGCGTGGTCTTGCCCATCCCCGGCAAGTCTTGCAGCAATAGATGCCCATCCGCGAGCACACAAACTAAAGCCAGTTTTACCACTTGCGGCTTATCAAGCACGATGTGATTAAGCTGGGCTAGCAATTGTGTCAGCTTACTTCTCAGGGCTGCAGAGCTATTTATGGCTATAGCAGTGTTGGAAGATAACGCTGCCCCATCGGCAGCTACAGACATGGGCGGGATTGGAGAAACAGAGCGATGCTGAGACAGTGACATAATAGCTTCTATAAAAACGATGAATTAAGCGACTGCCTCGCTGGCTGCTAGACTACGAAGTAGGCTATTGAGCTGGCTCAGTAGGCACTGGGGCACGTAAGGTAGAGAGATAGGCGATGACATCCGCCCGCTCTTGAGCATCGGGCATCGGATCAGAGAGCATCTTAGACTCAGGCAGAACAGCTACCGGATCAGCGATATAAGTATCTAAAGTCTTGGCATCCCAGGTCCATCCTGTAGCCTGCAAGGACTGACTGTAGTTATAATCTTTGAGCAACGCAGCGGGGGCGCCATAGACATTGAGCAGTTGCGGCCCTTTTTTATTAAGACCAGGCGTCAACTGATGACACTGGGTACAAGCGTCTTTATAAATCAGCTTGCCATTCACCGCATCCCCTGCCGTATATTCGGGCACAGTGACCTCAGGACGATAGTCGGGCGGTGTCTTTTCACAAGCGGTCAAACCCAGCGTTAGCAGTAAAGTAAATACTGCAGCAGGCAGTGAAGTAGGAAAAGTGTATTTTGTAGAGCAGGACTGGGAAGGATTGCCCTGTAAAGAAGGGTGGCTTACTTTTTTCACGGCGCTACGACCTTTTCATTACTAAGAGCATCATTAGTAAGAATACCATTAGTAATAGATAAATGAATAACATGGTAGCCAGTTTAAAGACGGAATGCTACCTTTAAAGGTCTATCCATAAATGACTATTTTATCAATAATGTACTATTAAAAACCAATACGAGCACCGCCAGTTACTGCGCCATGCTCATGTGTTATGACAGACTACTGCTTAAGCGTCTTGTGCCAGCACCATAGTTTTCGCAGGCACTTGTAAATAATAGCCTTGCAGATAACGAGCACCGACACTCCAAGCGACAGACATGGTCGAGGCATCTTCGATAAATGGCATCAGCATGCTACAGCCGAGCTCGCTGGCCTTATTCACTAGCACTTTGACCGCTTCGATACCGCCATCACGCTCTAAATCATCAACATAGCTTTTGGCCAAACGCACCATATCGGGTTTTACGAATTCTGCTGCATCCACAGACTTACTGGTCATGCCAAAGTTATGCACACAAACACCGCAATCGACTTTGCGCAGAGCCAAAATCTGTTTTTTAGCAACGGCCATATAATCCACGATATCTTGCTCATGGAACTGTACCATTAAGGCGTTGCTCTCACCACCCACCGCTTTTTGTAGTTGACTGATGACCCCAGCAAGGCGAGTATCGGCAAGCGAGGCACTAGTCAACGGCACTAAGATGCGGCTTTTAGGATATTTTTTGCGTACACTGCTTAGCTGTTTACTGGCATTAATTAACATCCAACGGTCTATTTTTTCGAGCAGATTGCGACTTTTTGCTACCGCCATAAACTCTCTCGGCAGCATTTGTGTGCCATCGACCATATTCAGACGCAGATAGACTTCAAAGAAATCACTGCGGTCGGTTTCGATATCATAAATAGGCTGATACAGCAGCTCAAAGCGATTTTGGCCGATAGCAGTCACTAGATACTCGGCTAAGGCTTCATCATCGCTATTGGCATATTGGCCTGGGTCATAGAGATGAATGCCATTACCGACGTTTTGGGTCTCTAACAGCACTTGATCAACGGCATCGATAGCCCGCTCGATGACCACATCTTGATCAGGACTGCTCTTATCTAGCATCACAATACCTACGCTCACGGTCGTAGTGATACTGCGCTTACCGACTTCAATGAGCATTGCACTGATTTCTTCACGCACTTCGTCAGCCCGGCGTTTCAACTCATCGGGTTGCAGCCCTTTAATAAGTATGGCAAAGGCAGTATCACTAAAGCGACTGACATAAGCATCTGCAAAATAGTTTTCGAGCTTTTTAGCAATTTCTACGACGGTCGCATCGACCCCTTGCAAACCTGAGCTTGAATGCACTTTGCCCATATTGTCGAGCCGGACATACAATAGGGCCGCGCGCGCCTCACCCATGAGAGCCGCTTCATGCAAGCTAGCAAATTCGGCCTCAAAGCCACGTCTATTTTCAAGGTTGGTAAGACCATCTTTACGGTGAGCCTCAGCCAGTTGCTTGGCCAAGTCTTCAGCATTACTGCGTTGAATAATAATCTGGGTGACCGGCTCGCCTTCATACGTTGCAGCAGCCAGTTGCAGTTTGGCTTCAAAAGTGCTGCCGTCTTTGTGCCGGCTTTCAAAGTCAAACTCTACCTCATCACGATTGCCTTTATCGAAGCGGCGTAAGAAGGTTTTGAAACCTTGGATATTATCCCCACCTTCTATTAGGTCAATCACGGGTACGCCAATGATTTGCTCAATATTATCAAAGCCAAACAGGTCTAGATAAGGGGTATTTGCATAGATGTGGATGCCTTCATCAATATAGGCAACGGCACTTTTAGAGTTTTTGATAAGGATATTAGCGCGCTGTTCTGCTTCTGCAAGGATATGGCGCACTTTCGCAAACTGACGGCGGGTTTTTAGATTTTCGTATTGTAAACAGATAGCAATGACGACCCGAGTTTCTTTTTCTGGCAGTAAAGCCTTGACCATATTACCATCGATGATAGCAGGCAGACCTTCACTGTTCCGACCCGTATCCGCCATCTCGTTGCTCATTAGGCAAATCATGGGCAAGTCAATATTCATATCCTGCACTATACCGACGACATCCGTAAAGGTCATATCGTAAGCATGGCCAAATACCATGACGTCCCATTGGCTACGCAAGGACTTTAATAACTCAGCCTTATCATCCAAAAACCCAAGATTTACTTCGGTATAGTACTGCGACAATAGCGTGACTAAGCGCTCTGCATAGCGTTGATCGTCACCTATAACTAGTAGATTTAGTGTGCTTTCCGTTGCCATAACTCGCCTTAATTAACTGTCTGAGTGTTCATATAGGTAATATAAGTTGTCTTAACTATCTATCTATCTGACTTTTGCTCTCGTGCTAGTATACCCTTCTGCAACCGTGGGTTTTGTCTATAACCGTTACTACCAGCTAATCTAGCTAAGGCCCTATCAATATTTGGCTAAAATACTTATTTAAACTTTAGTAAACAAATATTTAGCAGATTTTGACTGTTGAATATTTGCTCATTATTATGCCAATACAAAGCATTATTATTTTTATGGCTTTATTATAAATCCCTAAGCATAATAAAGCTACCAACTTACTAGTACGCCAAGTTTAATTAGTTTTAATTAACAATAATTGGTTCGAATACTTGCCCTCAGGAACCTTTTCGTTACTAGCAACAGCTATTAGCGACAATGTATAAGAGCCAGCAATGGTCTAAAATCTACTAGCCACCCTAGCAATTTCATACTGATCCACATCATCACTATTTAACACATTTTTCTGTAAGGTAAGCTGGGTCTGCTTATCATGAATCCGTAGAATCACCCGATCACCTTCTTTAAAATGATAGCGAGGTAGCATGAGGGTGGGTTTAGTATTTAAGCTGTCACTACCCGCAATTAATAAAGCGGCCACAAAATCCTGGCTACGGTCATCGTTACTGTCTAAACGCACGCCGCACGCCGTAATAGAGACGCCTAGCAACTGCGCCCCTACCTCAAGCTCATCTTCAACAGCCTCAATCCAACGCACGATGCCCAGCTTCCACTTTTTCTTATCTTGCTCTAGCTCATTTTGAATAGCAAATAAGCTCATGACCTGTAAGGTGGGGAGCGACGCTTGCATATCCGGTACAGGTTTATCCGCTACAGCACGCGAGGCAATCAGCCAACTTTGTGGATCATTCGCTAAACTCAAGGGCTGCCGGATAGGCTCTTCTTTGGCCACTACCAACGACTCATCTATTATCTTATCTACAGCATGACTGGTATGAAAACGATAGCCCGTCAGGCTCTGGTCTAACAACTGCGCTTTAATTGCGATATCCTCGCTGCCAAGCTTAGGTCGCGTCGTATATTTAGGCAGATGCCTATTAGCAATATCTTTTTGATTGATAAGATTGCCCAATGACTGCTTACCAGCAATATGGTAGTGAATACGATTAAACTCAGTTAGCAAAATAGCATTGTAATTGACATCAATTCGCGGAGAGGCGCGACGTTGCGGCTTTAAATACTGCTGCTCTAACGTAGCTAAAGTCTTTTTAATTAAACGCTTTTCATAAACATCTAAATCTTTGGTAGCGACATTAAACCGCTCTGGATTTTCTAAGAACTCTAACAGGGGTAATAACTCAATGAACAAGCAAGTGTGCTGGTCATCATAAGGGTTAATGGTGGTATGCGGCGTCAAGTATTCTGGGCCTTTATCTCCCTGAAGATTGACAAACAGCCGAGTCTTAGACTGCGGCACTAAAGCCATTTTCAGATAACGGGTCCATTTGGGCAATAAGCGATGAATACCAGTGATATCTTGGCGTCTGTAAGCGGATAGGTTGGGCAGGCTAAATAGACATATTTGCGTGTATATTTGATGAATATTCGTGGCGGTTCTAGCCATAGGATGACGGCTCACATCTACCCTAGTAATATCTTCTGTGACCGCTAATAAGTATAGACGATTCAGTTGCTGCCAAAAGATGGAGGGCAATCTTTGATAAGCAATCGCAAACTCAAGCAATAGCTTTTGATAACAAAGAATGGACCAGTAGATTGCCAAAGTTAGACTATTCGCAGAAGCTTTGGTAGCAGGCAAAAGTCGCAGTCGGCTCCAATGCGTACTTTCTTTGGTACTCTGCGCCATGCGCTCTGTACGTAACCGCTCAATCACGCCATTAAAGACCAAAATACACATGTAATATAATGACTTTACTTGCTCAACAGCGGCCAAATGATCCGCTGACAATACCCCAGTTTCATACTTATAGTGTTTATGCTGCTGAGCAATAAGGCGCTCAACCGCCACAAATACCGGCTGCATTAGCTTTAAACGTAATGGCTCTGATAGCTCCATTAGTATGAGCTCACTAAGCGTTTTTTCAATCTGCGCCAACTGCTCAGATTCAGACTTCACCGCTAAACTTACCACCCATTGCTCAACGTTCGCACCGAGGGGTCCAATATGACTAAAAGTGAGCGCCTGCACCTCTGGCGTCACGGTTAAATACTCAATGAAAGTAGACTGACTAATCATAGAAATGCTCTTAGTGTAAAAAGACTAGGCATAAAGGAAGGCGTTATTTGTTAGAATTTTTATGCATTGTCAAGATAATCATAGATGAGGGAGACACGCTCACTAGCTAAGCGCCCTCTCCTCGCAAAATCCTTTTGTGATGTTATTTGAGCTTAATACTTAATTTTGAACTGAATACTTAACGAGGTGTTGGTTGGATAATCTTTGCCTAGATAATAGCTGCCTATGAGCTCAGCAGGCTCAAAGACGAATAACTTTCAAATCAATACTATGATTGAATATCGAGCCTATACTGACAACTTTAAACCGTTTTGTAAATATCTATTGGGGTCTTAAAAGGGCGGTCCGGTAATTCTCGAACTAATTTAGGCACTAAATACCCTGGAAGCTTGGCCAAGAGTTGCCAATACAGCTCGACAGCTTGCGGCTCGGGAAGATCAAAATGTGCCGCACCAGCCACTTTATCGAGAACATGTAAATAGTAAGGCAATACCCCTGCTGCAAATAAACTCTGACTGAGAGTCACTTGGATAGCTACGGTATCGTTAATCCCAGCCAGCAGTACCGTCTGATTCAGTAATGTCACGCCAGCAGACTTGAGTGCCTGCAAATAGCGCGCGGTATGAGCGTCGATTTCATTAGCATGATTACAGTGAATCACCATGACAATCTGACAGCGACTGGCCTGTAAACGCTCTAGCAAAGCCTCATCAATACGCTCAGGTATCACTAAGGGCAAGCGCGTATGCAACCGTATGGTGGTCAGTTGCTCGAGCGCCTCTAAACAATCTAACCAAGCAAATAAGCGGCGGTTACTAATACTAAGCGGATCTCCCCCGCTTAAAATCACTTCATTTACCTCAGGGCAGCGTGCCACATAGTCAACGATTGCCGCCTGCTCTTTACTGCTCGGCAGGTTGGCGCCGTAGTCAAAGTGCTGACGAAAGCAATAGCGACAATGAATCGCACAAGCTCCGGTAATGGTCAGTAACACCCGTGACTCATACTTATGCAGCAGCCCTTTGATAGGGTTCTGCTCATTTTCATTGAGCGGGTCTTGAATATAGCCGCTCACTGGAATCTGCTCTTGTAAGGTTGGCAATACTTGCAGTAATAATGGATCGTCTGCCTTGCCAGGCTGCATCTTAGCGACAAAGCCTCGAGGTACTCTCAGGCCAAAGTTATCTGGGACACTCACCCCAAGCTGGCTACGGTCAAGCTGTACTAGGCTTAAGAGCTCATCAACTGAAGTAATCGCTTGCGATAAATGCGTTTGCCAGTTTGTTTGTGTGATTAAATGGTTTATCATGGCAGCCTAAATGTGTTTAGATGTCGCCATTATATAGGCCATACCAGCCAATTCCAATGTAGGCTCTACGCATCCTAACGTTACCTAAGCTTTTCTATAGAAATCATGGTGATCTCTAGCAAAATTTGCTTAGACTCTTGTCATCACTATTGAATCAATACTGAATCCTTACTGAGTCACTGCCAAGGATGCGGCCGCTAAGGCTATGATGCAGCAATAGTTCGTCTGCTGCAACAATCAGCCGCTGTAAGGCCACATTAGATTGACGAGTTGCATATTAAATTGATAATTAGGAGTTAAAAGTGGCAAGTTTTTCTACCAATGAATTTAAAGCCGGCATGAAAGTCATGTTAGATGGCAATCCCTGCGCTATTCTCGAAAACGAACTGGTAAAACCCGGTAAAGGCCAAGCTTTTAGCCGCGTGAAACTACGCAATTTACGCAGTGGCAAAGTGCTTGAGCAAACGTTTAAATCTGGTGATAGCTTAGAGGCCGCTGACGTGGTCGATACGGAAATGAACTATCTCTATAACGATGGCGAGTTTTGGCATTTCATGCACCCAGAAACTTTTGAGCAGCTACAAGCGGATGCTAATGCTATGGGCGATAGCCCAAAATGGCTTAAAGAAAATGGCAATGATCTGTGCACCATTACTTTATTTAACGGCGTGCCTTTAGCTATCGTACCGCCAAACTTTGTTGAGCTCACCATTACGGAAACGGATCCAGGCGTCCGTGGTGACACTTCAGGTGGTGGTGGTAAACCTGCTACCCTAGAGACGGGTGCGGTCGTACGTGTTCCCCTATTTGTCCAACAAGGTGAAGTGGTTCGTGTTGATACGCGTACCGGCGATTATCAAACGCGCGTTAGTTAAGGGGCTATTACCCTAGGGCTTTGCCGAAAGCAGAGTCCGTCTGTATCTGCCTATATTATTGATGTATAGCGGTACAGATATGAAAAACGGGTTTGGGATATCAGCAAATGCTGTTGTCCCAAACCCGTTTTTTTATGGCTACTGGCTTAATTTATAGGTATTGTCTTAATTTATAGTTACTAGCTTCATATATAAAAAGTAGCTTAATGTATAAAAAGTGACGTAATACGTTTACCATGCTTTCCGCCTAGCGCCCAAACCACTAGGCAAGTTTAAACCGCAATTTTTATTAGCCGTCTTTATGTGCTTGGGCCAGCCAACGTTGAATCACTTCATTGAGCAGCTCTCTTTTGAAAGGCTTAGTACAATAGTCTTGCATACCTAGCGCTATATACTTTTCGCGCTCACCATCCATCGCATTCGCCGTCAACGCAATAATAGGCGGTAGATTGTCAGCACCATACTGCTCAATCAACTGCTTAGTCGCCTCAACACCATCTAAGATGGGCATATGATGATCCATCAAGATAATATCAAAACTGTCTGGCGCTTGCGCATAGACTTCAATGGCTTTTTGCCCGTCTGCGACATGGGTGACTTGATGCCCGCTCTTCATCAGCGCCTTTTTGGCGATGATAGCGTTGACCGTATCGTCCTCCACCAATAGCACCCTACCGGTAAGCGGCTGTTGCTGGTCTATAGGCGGTATAGTTTTTATAGTGGCTTGTTTGGCCTGAATAAATTGCTGCTCGCTCAGCAGAGGCAGCGGTAATAAAACCGTAAAAGTAGTGCCCTTGCCGACGGTACTGGTCACTCGAATGGAACCGTTCATATTGGTCACTAAAGATTTACAGACCGATAGGCCTAGTCCCGTCCCGCCATATAAGCGATGGGTGGATTTGTCCGCTTGGTTATAAGCATCAAATATAGCTTCCAAAGATTCGGGCTTAATCCCCACACCTGTATCGGTTATCTCAATGCAGATAGTCATGGCATTTTGATAGGAGCCATCTTGTAGCAATTCGCTCTTAGCCTGGTCTGAACAATGCCACTGGTAAATACTTAAATCATTAGTTGGCGAGGCCGGACTGACATTAATCTGTGCCATACCGCCTTCACCAGTGAATTTAAGGGCGTTGTTCACTAAGTTGGCTAAGATTTGCTTTAAACGGACGGGGTCGCCAACGGTATAAGGGCTTAAATTACTGGCGTACTGCAACCCTAGCTTCACTTTACGCTGATGCGCCTTGGCTTTAAACAGCCCCACCACTTCTTCACATAAAGCGGCCAAATTTATCGGGCAATTATTCAGCACCATTTTGCCCGACTCTACTTTAGACAGATCCAAAATATCGTTGATAATTGCTAAAAGGTGCTCGCTCGACATCTTGATACTGTTCACATATTCTTCTTGCTCAGCATCTAAATCCGTCTCATCGAGCATCTCAACCATACCGATAATGCCGTTCATAGGAGTGCGAATTTCATGACTCATATTGGCCAAAAACTCAGACTTCATCTCGTTGGCTTTTTTGGCCATGCGTTGTTTTTTTCGCAAGCGTAAAGCATCTGCCGCCATTACCGCAAACTTTTTTAAATGCTCCGCTTTGGTCGCATCAAAGTCATAGCGCGGCTCGGTATCCATCACACAAAGGGAGCCTAAACGGTAGTATTTATTGTCTTCAAATAAAATGATGGGCGCGCCCGCATAAAAGCGTAAGTTAGGAGAATAGACAATAAGAGGGTTGTCTACAAAACGCTCATCTTGGCTTAAATCATCGACTACAAATACCTCATCGGCCAGTACCGTATAGTTGCACAGCGCCACCTCACGCGGCGTAGAAACGTGCTCGTCAAACCCTATAGGCGACTTAAAATACTGCGTCTCTTCATCCATAAAAGTGATGGTGACTTTGGGCATATCAAAAAATACTTTTACCAGTTCAGTAAGGCGATCAAATGCTGGCTCGTCCTGGGTATTTAAGACTTGATACTCGCGCAGCTTACTAATGCGCTCGGCATCATTAGCAGCAACGGGGTAATATATCTGGCTCAAGACTGACTCCTCACTGCGATAATTTGCATAGGGCTACGCAGCTTAAATTATAGTAATAATAAATA
Organism: Psychrobacter sp. CoH-33_TS_01; assembly: GCF_058189395.1. Lineage (NCBI taxonomy): Bacteria > Pseudomonadati > Pseudomonadota > Gammaproteobacteria > Moraxellales > Moraxellaceae > Psychrobacter > Psychrobacter sp. CoH-33_TS_01. Next base: position 75,764 of record NZ_JBVGQI010000005.1, on the reverse strand, counting down.
TCTGGGCTGGACTGCTGAGTATTATGCCTTATGATTTAATCTTTATTTCTCGACTAAATTACCTGTTTGCACGCTAGGTTTATGCACGAGCTTAGTCTCTAGTAGCTAGCGTGATAACATCTGCAATGCTTCACTCACCATCACCATTCCGACTACGGAAGTGACTGCGACCGCTGAGCCATACCCGCCACAATGTAGACCGCCTACTTGGCAGTTTACTCCGTTATCCACCACATCTTTACCTTTTTTATTGGTAATGGGCGGTTGGGTTGAATAAACACAGCGAATACCAAACTTTTCCTTGAGCTCGGTGTTAATACCTTTCTCATGGCGTAATTTACTGCGCAACCGGGCCAATAGCGGGTCTTGATAAGTATCCTTTAAATCACTGACTGCTATCTGTAACGGATCGGTTTTACCCCCTGCTCCGCCGGCACTAATCAGTTTTAATTTATTAAAGCGGCAATGCAACGCAATAGCTAATTTCGCCGCCATATCATCCACGCAATCCAAGATAATAATTTGCTGACCTGCAGCTTGTGCCGCTTGCGCCTGCTCACGACTCGGCAGTAAGGTCGCGACATTCTCTGGCGTCAAAAAATCATCAATCAGTTGCAGCTGAATATGCGGGTTAATTTCACGCATACGGGCCGCCATCGTCTCAATTTTGCTCAGTCCAAAAGTGCTGTCCAAGGCCGGCAGCTGACGATTCACATTAGAGGCCACTAATATATCCAAGTCAATCAGGGTGATATTGCCAATAGCGGTACGCGCTAACCCTTCCGCTGCCCACGTGCCTACGCCACCCACCCCAATCACAAAGATGTGAGCACGCTCAAAAGCATTAAAGCCGCTCTCACCATATAAGGTTTTAGTACCTTGGAAGCGGCGCTCATACTGGCTATCTTCTCTGTCTACTAGCGGCTGTTCTAATATAGGAAAAGCGGTGTTTTGGGCAGGGCTAACTGACATAAATGACGGGGTCCTATTTTGAGAATGAGTACCTTAAGTTTATAAACAAGTTATTACTCCAAAAAGAGTTATTAACCTGAAAAAAACCATTAATCTAAAAAATATTAAGGATAAGCAAGGGGCATTAATACTGGACTATTACCATCCTCTGAACTGCCATAAAGCCCACCCATACCTCCCTATTATAAGCGTTAAATGGCGCTAGGGAGATGGAATTGCAGGGTTATAGACAATAAATAAAAGATAGTAACGTAGTAAGAAGGGATTAATAAGAGACAGTATAATCCCATTGGACTTTGAGCGCCTCACAGCTATTGCGCCATAACTGCTCTGCTAAATCGGCCAGCGCTATATCAAAGAGCTCGCTTAAAGTAGCCAGGACGTGCGGTAAATTTGCTGGAGTGTTGCGGGTAGGCTGGGAGTGACTAGTCTCTAAATTATTAGCCGCTATCGCAGACCAATCGGGCTGGCACATTACGGGCAACATATCTGGGCAATCGGTCTCAATCACTAAGCAAGAGAGACCGTATTGCTGTACTGCCGCCGCCAATGCCCGACGGAGTTTTTTGGCATTAGGATTGGTCACTTGCCCCGTAACGCCCAATTTAAACCCTAATGCTACGAAAGCCTTTGCCTCTTGCTCACCACCACTAAAACTATGAGCAATGCCCCCCAACGCATGGGCATCATAGGGGTGCTGCTTAAGGATTTTTAGCGTCTCGGCATGGGCTTTACGAATATGTAACAGGACGGGCAGCTCATGAGAGACCGCCATATCCAATTGTGCAATAAAATACCGTTGTTGCTTGGCCAGTACCTCGGGCAATTTAAGCTGCGGGGTAAAGGTATCGAGGCCGATCTCACCGATGGCGATAATATCATTGCGCTGGTTTAAGCCGTCTGTCATCACCTGCAAATCGTCTATAGTATGCTCATCAATATAAACGGGATGCAGACCCAAAGCGACGTGAGCCTGTAGCGGTTTGCTCAATTCTTGCTGCGATAGTCCTGGATAATTGAAGGTATTAATCTGCGCTTGTGTCTGCCACATACGCTCAAAGTAGCGCCGTAAATACCCTACTAACACTAAATGCTGCACCCCCGCATCGCTAGCCTGCCTAATTTGCGCTTCTCTATCCTGCACGAAGACAGCCTCATCAAAATGGGTATGAGTGTCGATAAGCGCATAGCGTTCGGCGTAAGGCCGGCTACAAGGGTCAGTCGCTAGCAAATGGTCAGTAGCTGAGGCGGAAACAGCAGTTGATAATGAAGTATGGGGCATAAAAGACACCTTAAGGGCGACGAGTAAAACGACACGCTCTAGGCGATAATACAGAGATGCAGTAATAGATAGCGTGTGAGCTTAATTATTGATATTCATGAGGATAACACGAACAGTAGGCCAGTCACACTACGCTTTGTTACCTACCAACAACCAAAAACTAGGAGCTTGCTAAGCAGATTAGCCTCATTACCCATATTTAAGCTATAGCCAGTTTTAATCCCTGACACGCTAATGTAGTTACTTGAGGACACGCTCTAAATAAACCACGACTAACTTAATAAAAAGACAAGCTTACCCTTTAGGGTAATCGTGTGGAGCAGCAGTTGACGGCGTAGCTACTGGCTTTACAGGACGGTCTGCACTGTCTGTATTATCAACACCATCATAACCATTATAGGGTGTATCCTGCGCTTGCCGGCTGCTGCGTCTAGGAATCAGCAGTAACGCCACAGCAACCGCACCCAGTTTTAACCAGTGTTTTTTTACCATTATTCTGCTCCTAATATAGGCCAGTTTAGATAAATTTGAGTCATGACGGCTTATATAACTGTGATAACTAGCCCGCGCGAACTAGGGTGATACTCGGGTAAAGCCTTGTTGGCTACTAGCTGGCAGCTGCTCAACTGGATACTGACTGCTTGGATATTGAGTAACGGGCTGCGCCTTGACTGGTGCCACCTGATTAACGGGCGGCACGAGAGGATTTAGCGGCATCAACGAATAGTTAGGGTCAACTTGATCGCCCCAACCCTGTACCCCAGTCATGGGCAGTTGCTTAATCGTACCATTTTTATCAATCACCAGTTGCATCGTGCGCATCTGATTGTAGCGGCGCTCAGTGACGCTAGCTACCGCGCCCCCATTACGCAAAATAGTCGGTTGTAAGAAGATAATCAAATTACTCTTATCCGACTTACTGCTGTCTGAGCGGAATAGACGCCCAAGCAATGGCATATCCCCTAGACCAGGGACTTTTTGCGCGCCATTGGTGGTGTTATCACGCATCAAACCGCCCAGGGCAATCGTCTGCTGGTCATCCGCTAAAATAGTCGTATTAATCAGACTCTTATTGGTCACCAAGCCATTGCTACTGCCTGCTGTCCCGCCCACTACGGAAGAGACTTCTTGCGAGACCTCAAGGCGTACTGTGCCATTTTCACCGATATGCGGGATCACATTCAGGTTAATACCCACATCTTGACGGTCGATGGTTTGGAAAGGGTTGGTCGATGAGTTGCCGCTGGTCGTATAAGAGCCTGTCACGACCGGGACGTTTTGCCCGACCAAAATACTGGCTTTTTCGTTATCTAGAGTCAAAATAGACGGCATAGACAATAGGTTGGCACTGGTAGACGAGTCTAAGGCCTGTAAAATAGCGCCATAAAATTTCGTATTGCCATCGCTGTCTTTGCTGCTTTGACCCAGACCTAATAAGGCGCCCGCAATCGAGCCAGCCGCCGTGCTAATACCTGCTGTCGAGCCACTTAACGCCGCTGCAGCCAGTGAGGTCGCACTGGCACCGACGTTATTAAAGTTAATCACCCCATAGCCGCTATTGGCATTTCCTAACGCCCATTGCACGCCCAATTGCTTGGCATCATCCCCTGACACTTCGACGATGGCGGCCTGGATTAATACTTGCGCACGGCGGGTATCCAATTGATTCACCGCCTCTTCAATCTCTATCATTAGTTCTGGTGGCGCATTCACAATCACAGCATTTTGGGTTTCATCGGCGATAATACTAAAGGGTTTTTGGTTATTACCCACTATCCCATTTTCAGCACTGAGCGCGCCCATTCCTGCTGATGAGGTGCTGGCATTCAGACTTTCCGCGGTACCTAGAGACGAGGTTGATCCTGTGGCTGAGTCGGCTAGTGACGCTGACTCCAACGTCGACGTGGCACCAGTACTATTGATAGACTGGTTGGACAACAAACCTCTGAGCATTTCTGCAATATGCCCTGAACTGGCATATTTTAGGCGGAATACTCGCAGACCGCTCAGGCGCTTAGAAGGCATGGTATCCAATTGATTGACCATATTATGCACTTTCGCAATCATCTCGGGGCTGCCTTTGACCAGCAGTCTATCCCCTGAAGGATCGGCAATAATTTTAAGCTGATTCACCCCTTGGGTCTTGTCGGCACTAGTGATACCAGTCAAGGCACTGAGCAAATCCATCATACGCTCAGAGTCGACATGACGCAGCGGAATTACACTCATAGTGTCATTGTTATTGCTATCGAGGTCGCGGATGAGGGTGGTCAGCTCATTGAGGCTGTCAGCACGGTCAGATAAGACCAGCGCGTTAATACTGGGTACTGCAGCAGCATGTGCCGATTGTGGCATCAGCGGACGAATGACGGTCAGCACTTCGGCCGCTTGAGTATTGGTTAAATAAATGACTCGAGTCGTCAGTGTCTCACCGACCAATTCACCGTTTAAATCCACCGCAATACCCGATTGCTTAGCGACGTTATCAGGCACTAGCTTAATGGTACTGCCCGTATCAATAGCAGCGATGCCGTTGACCTGCATTACGCTTAAAAACAACTGATAGATTTCAGCCTTGGATAAGGCACGGTTAGAGATGACCGTCACATTACCGTTAATGCGTGGGTCTAAAACAAAATTTTGGTCAGTGATGGTCGCCACTTCATTAATGAAGGCTTTAATATCCGCATCTTGTAGATTCACTTTCCAACTTTCAGCATGTACCGCACTGTGCGCAGCTGCCCATAGCGGCACGGCCAGCAACACAGGCCGAGACCATTGTACCGTCAAGGATAAGCTAGCTGCCAAAATACTGCGGGATAGCGGCTTTTGCTGCGCGCTCCCTCGAGGCGTGCAAAGTGTACGGTTGAAAAAGCTATGCAAACTTAGCATGTAGTATGACCCATTATGTATGTATATCCCTGCGAACAGTAACTATCTGTCACCCGTCTGCTGTAGACTGAAGCTGCGGCCATTTTAGCGACCTTATTCAATAATCTAATGTAATACTGACCGTTTAATTTTAGCCGTTTTTAGTCCTGCTAAGCGCTATGGCTGAGGCAAGCGCAAAATTATCCCAGTGACTCTATACCAAATCTTAAGTGGTACCCAGTCTTGAGTGGACTGCCTATAGGACTAGTGATGCCCTGCAGCTTCCCGCCACCATTGTGCTAAAACTAGCGCCGTAAAGCTACTGTTATTCGCGACTAGCGAAACGACAATAAAGGGGTAAAACTAGCCCCTAAAGCTTTTAACAATAGCTAGGGTAAAAATTAAAACTGCTGGCGAATAGTAATGACTTGATCGCCGCGTTGTACTTCTATTTCTGCGCCACCCGACTGCTTCACTTTATCGAGTAGGTCAGCATCTTGGCCCGGATTACTGCCGACCGCTTGCCCATTGACAGACAACACTTTATCACCAGGCTCTAAACCCAATCTATTCTTTAATCCATCTGGCATCGCCGCCGTGACTTGATAGCCCTCACCGGTGGCCATAACGCCCATGCGGCTCAGATAGCTCGCTGGGTTCTGTTTGAGCTCATCGACCGCTTCAGTAATAGCAGATTGCGGATTGCTATTCTCAGCACCGCCTTCTCCTGCAGCTTCCGGAGTCGCTTCAGGCTGCATAGCCCCTGCTTGCGTAGCATCAGCAACTGGCAGACGATTATTGCTCACTGCTCCAGCGCCGTTATTAGCCGCCATTTGGCCTTGGTCTAGCGTCAAGGGCTGGGTCAAAGTAATTACCACTTGCTTATCGCTAGGGTCGGCAATAATTACTTCATTCCAAGCGACCGCAATTAATTTGTACCCCGTGCTCTCTAAGAGGCTGCCGACGCGGTAGTTTTTGACCGTACCATTCACCTCTAGTAGCGCGGCTGAGTTGCTTTCAGGAGAGGCCAACATCACCCCTTTTAGCGCCACATTGGGTGGCGGCTGAGTAGGCGCGGTAGCCGCTGCAAGAGACTCAAATATCATAAAACTGCTGGCATAATCGGTAGTGCTGACTGCCGCAGGTTGTAAGGGTGCGACCGGTAGCATAGGCGCTTGGGGCGGGGCGAGTACCAGCCATAATAACCGCGCAATAGCCCAACATAGCCAAGCGATAGCGAGCAGTAGCAGCCATCCTGACAAGCGATTTAAGCCACTCATTAGCTGTTTAGAATAAGAGGTTAGCGTAGCGGCCATCTACTGCGCTCCTGCAGCTGAGGATAGACCTGCTAGCAGGGGCTGACGTACGCTAACTACTGGGGTATCTTGCGGCGCTTTGCCTTTATATTCGGGCATATTCTCTAACAAGCGCTGGGTCAAATTGATATCCAACATATTATCGGCATCCAAATAAAAGTCACCGAGGCGCTTGTCTTTATTATCGAGTAGATTGGCATGTAATAGCGATTTTTCGCCTTTTTGCTCGCTACTGAGATCCGCTCGTAGCGCCGGCAAAGTCAGCTGATAAGTCTTGCCGCCATTAGGATAGCCTAACTCACCGCCGACCCAAGTTAACTGGCCGTCAGCCGCCACAAAGCCGCGCTCATTATCTTTGTCTAAGCTCAGGGCATTGACCTGAATCGGTGCTTTAGGCAAGCGCCAATCCACCACCCCAGCCAAGGTCTCTTCCGTAATCTTACCTGACATATCTTTAACCGACCAGCCACTGCGGCTCATACTCATAGTGCCTGCCAGCTGAGACTTACCTGAAGTGACGGTCACTGCTGCCCCCGCGCGACCCAAAAACAGCTGCCACGGTTGCCACGTCCAAGTGACCGCACCTGTCAGCGTATTTTTAGCTTGCGGCAGTTGCCAAATCGCCGCCCCTTGCCATAGGTTGCCCGACACTTGCTGCAAATAAGGCGTGGCTGGAGCATATTTTTGCACAATCCAGGCGGCCGGCATTTGCACCAACACACACAGCGCAAATAAGACGGCACCAATGAGCCACCAAAGTTTACGCGGGCGTTTTTGTGAGGAGGAGGAAGCCGCTGTCAAATGTCTTTACCCTATATATTAGAGGTTGTTAGAGGCGAAAATAGTAGGCACGAAGTAGCCTATGTTCCGGCTCGCTTATTCTTAGCATACTATTATGTTAATACAATGCTATTGCTACCGTTAGCTTGCTGCAGTCTACTGCCGATAAGATCACTATTTATATAGAGCCACTACTTATATACGACCACTACCCTATAGTTACCGGCTGCGCGCCAAAAACAGCTCTATGCTAGCTAAAGCGACTGAGTCAAAATGCCATTATCATAACAAACATTCACTCATAACGGATAAAAAAAACTGGCACCTTTAAAATAAAGATACCAGTTCGTTTTTAGAGCTCATTAGCAGCTAAAGGTACTTAGTTGCTTGCTTAGCTAAGTCTAGCTAGCCTAGTTAAGTACGGTGCTTAGCTACGGATTAGGAAGTCTTCAAGCGCCTGACCTTGGTCTAGAGCATTCACCAACCAAGTTGGTTTACGGCCACGACCGGTCCAAGTCTCTTCGCTATTGTTTGGGTTGCGGTATTTAATGCTGCGTTTTTTCTCTAGTTGCTCACCAGCCTTTAAAATATCTTCGATAGTACTATTGCAAGACTCTGCAATTTCTTCGAATTTTTCAAAGGCATCATATAAACGCTGATGTTGTTTTTCAACAATAAGCTGCTGAGCATTTTGGGTGATGGCCATCAATTCATCAACGTTTAACGATGCTAGGTCTACTGAAGTTTTCTTAGTCATATTTGCCTCTGCAATAAAAAGTAAAAGATAAAATTAGTCATTAAGTGGGTCTCTATCACAGCATTTCACTAAACTCGTGGTTAAGTTAGCTACTGCTCCATTCATGATACCGCTATAAGCCAGTAACTATCAGGGAGCAGGTATCAATAGTCACTACCTTCAACCACGGCTGTAGTTCAAAACATACCGTAAAATTAAGCAGCTTACTTATTAATGCTTCTTATGAATCCACCAAGAGATTGGATTTAATAATAGCCACATTAATTATTTACCATTTAGAGAACTGGCTTTAGTAGAGAGCAATAAAGCACAGCATCATATAAGCTTATAAGGAGCCACCTTGATTTAGTATTAAAGTTATCAGCCAATGATAGTGACCCGACCGAAAGCCTTAATACTAATAAGGTATATTATAGGATTATCCACTTTTTAATCCACCCTATAAAATAATTATACGATTATAGTTTGCTATTGCCCTTACCCACCTTTTGAAAAGTGGGGTAAATCCTAGCACACAATTTTTAAAAAAGAAATTTAATAGTCTTCAACGGTGGTGAATAAAAGATAATAGTACGTTATCTTTCCTAATTTTAAAAAATAAATGATAATGTTTTGAAAATCTAACCATAAATCATTCGGTTTCTACCTGCTTACATGTTTAAAGTTATTATATGCGTTTATTAATGCTAAGTTATTAATACTAATAGTTATTTATATGTTTTTATTTTATTTTTTTGCTAAATACTTAAGGATAAACTTTAATCATTTTCGCTCTGCTATTAATTTTATCGATTTCAATCCTAGCCATCAAATTATACAATATTATAAAAACAAACTATTGTTCATCAAGTATTCTGTAGTTATTCCGCTGATTTATGTTTCCGACCTCGTTGCTAGGTAGAGTTAATCTATGCAATCTATACCCTATTTGCCACAAAATCAGAGCTATAAGAAAGTCACGGGTATACGGTTGCACCAACCTTAGTTAGGTTATGACTTATAGCTGGAGTGGGCATTAACCCTACCTTATATTGCTTCATCCAATAGCCGTTAGCTTCCTCCATAAAAAAACCCTGCAATAGCAGGGCTTAGTCAGTACTTTTAATACGCTTAATCGACAGTATTCAATGATTTAGAATGGAATATCATCATCTACTGGCGCATCAGACATGGGCATAGCGTTAGGCTTTGGAGCGTTGTTCTGCTGGGCCGGCGCATTGTTGTTGTTATTGGCAAAGGCATTCTGATTGCCTTGTGAGCCTTGGTTACCATACGACTGGTTATTTTGATTGTTCGGGTAGTTAGGTTGGCTATTATTATTGCCACCATAATTGCTGCCATTTTGATTTTGAGCAGGGTTATTTTGGGCATTGTTGTTTTGATTATTATTACCCTGGAAACCACCTTGACCTGAGAAAGTGCCACCACCACCGCCACCAGTATTGCCTAGCATTTGCATTTGGTCGGCTCGAATCTCTGTCGTATAACGATCTTGGCCGTTCTGATCCTGCCATTTACGGGTACGCAGACTGCCTTCGATATACACTTGGCTGCCTTTACGCAGATATTGTGCAGCAATCTCGCCTAAACGATTAAATAATGCAATACGATGCCATTCTGTCGCTTCACGTTTTTCACCGCTTTGCTTATCCGTCCACTGCTCAGAGGTCGCTACAGAAATATTGGTGACACTGCCGCCGTTGCTGAACTGCTTGGTCTCAGGGTCATTTCCTAAGTTGCCGACAATAATAACTTTATTTACGCCGCGCATAATTGCATCCTTTATAAAAGAGATTTGATTCCCACTTTAACGAATTTATGGTCAAATATCTAGTTCTGTTAATGTCATTCGCGACAGCTGTTGACGCGAAGTATCGGTGAGTTTTTGTTTGTCTAATTTGAGGTAAGCGACCTGTTCTACCGCCATGACCACGATATCATCAACCCCTTCAATCCCCATGATTTCCTGCGACCAATCTTTAATATTGATATCTTTAGGAATAGTTAAGGTAGCGCTGCTCAAATAAGGCGGTTGACGAATGGGAAAGATTAATAAAAGTGCGAGGGCCATGACGACGGCTAAGGCGCCCCACGCTAATAAGGGACTTTGGGTTAATAATAAACCACCCATCGCACCGCCGATGAAAGCACCAAAAAATTGACTAGACGAGTTTAAACCCATCGCTGTCGCCTTATTGGCTACGGGCGCGCGCTTAGAAATCCACGAAGGTATTGTCGCCTCTAACAAGTTAAAGCCAATAAAATACAGCCCTAACCCTATAATTAAGCCAACGCCCAACTGACTACCAACCGCTAAACTGGCTAAGGCTACAGCCATCAAGGCTATGGCGGCTAAAAACACTTGGCGCATTTTTTGGTGTTTTTCAGCGATGATAATAAAAGGAATGGCAATGGCAAAGCCGACGAACAACAGCGGCAGATACACATAGCCTTGCTGACGCACACTTAGTCCCAAGACCTCGGAGAACTGATGCGGGACGATGACAAAAATAGCGGTCATCGTTAGATGCAGTGCAAAAATCCCGAAGTGCAGTCGGTTTAAATCGCCCACAGCCAAAACATCTTTTAGCTGCTGACCAATCGACTTATTCGCTAAATTATGAGTAAGCACGCGGGTTGGGGTGGGCACGAAAGCCAATAGCACCATGGCCAATACCGCAAAGACAGCGGTCAACCAAAATAACCCGGATATCTTTAGACTTGATACCAGCATTGGACCGATAGCAAAGGCCAACATGATAGACGTCCCAATCGTCAGCCCCATCGTGGCCATCGCTTTGGTGCGCACTTGCTCACGGGTCACATCAGCCAGCAAGGCCATCAAAATGGCAGAGACTGCGCCACTACCGGCCAATGCGCGACCAATAATCACTTGGTAAATACTATCGGCCGTAGCCGCTAATACTCCTCCCAAAGCAAACATGATCAGGCCTATAAGAATCATCGGCTTGCGAGGAAACTTATCGGCGGCCAGGCTCATCGGAATCTGAAAGATAGCCTGACCTAAGCCATAGATACCCACGGCCAGGCCAATCAATAGCGGCGTCGCATGAGCATAATCGTTGCCGTAAACTGAAAATACCGGCACGATCATAAACAGACCAATCATTCGCAAGGCAAAAATGCCTCCCACGCCTGCGATGGCTCGTTTTTCTATCGCATTCATGCAATGCCCTCTTCAAGACCACAAACGCACATTATAGGCGATTATCTAAGTGCTTGTATGCCCTGTTCAATTAGAAGTTATATTTCTGTTAGGTTACGCGCTATCTTTTATGGTTGACCCTTGAAATATGCCTAGTTCGTAACCATTAACATCAATGCTGCTAGGCATTACGAGCGATTAAAGAGCCGTCATTACGGTTTCTGCTTAGCGATATTTCAGCGTCTGTAGCCGCACCACCTGCTTTTGTATGCAGGATTATTTTTAGCCTAAATCATTATTTTTGACCGCCGCGCTCAAGCCCTAGGTCAATTCCTTATATTAAGGAATGAACCGCGAAGCTCCTGCTTAATGTGGATGATTATTAAGTTATCAAGTAGCCAGCTCAAATCTTTCGGCTAGTAATGACCACTCGGTTTTATTTTGAGGGCGTATCGGTAAAATTCCGCTAAAACTAAAACCGTACAAATGCCATTAAATTCAGCACAGTCTTTACTGGTGATAGGCTTTAATATTCTAGCCATTGATAATGGTATAGCGGCGAGTTAGCTACCTTGCTGTAACCATCCTATTTCCTATTTTTAACCACTACCCTAGTTTATGACGCAAACCTTCTGACTAGTGACAGTTAACTGCTTGTTTGAAAACCATAACTTAACCGCTTTAGACCTCATTTAATATTAATAACTAAAAGGCATTATATGGCACACGATAGTATTAAGATTCGTGGGGCACGTACCCATAACCTGAAAAATATCGATATTGATATCCCTCGCGACAAGTTTGTGGTGATTACTGGGCTTTCAGGCTCCGGTAAGTCCTCATTGGCTTTTGATACCTTATATGCAGAAGGCCAGCGTCGCTACGTTGAGAGTCTCTCTGCCTACGCACGTCAGTTTTTATCGCAGATGGATAAGCCCGAAGTCGACAGCATCGAAGGCTTGTCGCCAGCGATTGCTATCGAGCAGAAATCCACCAACCATAACCCGCGCTCCACCGTCGGGACCATTACCGAAATTTACGATTATCTGCGCCTGCTTTATGCCCGCGTTGGTACGCCATTTTGCCCGGTGCACAATGAACCTATGGTGGCACAAACCATCACTGAGATGGTCGATGACATTATGGCGCTGCCCGAAGACACCAAGCTGATGATTTTGGCTCCGGTGGTACGTGAGCGCAAAGGCGAGCATGTGGTCTTGCTTGAGCAGCTGGTCGGTCAGGGTTTTGTGCGCGTGCGTGTCGATGGCAATGTCTATGATATGGATGAGCTGCCAGACTTAGAGAAGAATAAAAAACACACTATCGAGGTCGTGGTCGATCGCTTTAAAGTTCGTGATGATCTAGGCAACCGAGTGGCCGAAAGTTTAGAGACCGCACTCAGATTGGGTGGCGACGTTGCTGTATTGCATTATATGGACGGCAACCCCAATCCTGACGCCTCGAATACCGATAGCGATGACCAAGTTCTATCTGCCAAACACAGCTGCCCTGTGTGTGACCGTGCGGTGTCAGAGCTGGAGCCACGCCTATTCAGTTTTAATAACCCATACGGCGCATGTCCGGCCTGTGATGGCTTGGGCAAACGTCAATACTTCTCTGCAGAGAAGCTGATTACCCATCCGGACAAGTCGCTCAATCAAGGCGCAGTCAACGGTTGGGATAAGCGTCATGCGTACTACTTTGGTCTACTAACGACCGTCTGCAGTCACTTTGATATCGATATGGACGCGCCTTGGGCTACCCTGTCGCAAGAGCATAAAGATATTATCTTAAAAGGCTCGGGCAAAGAGAAAATCCTCTTTAACTTCACCGATGAACGCGGCCGCAAGACCAAAAAGACTACGCCATTTGAAGGGGTACTGCCCTACCTTGAGCGCCGCTATGCTAAGACGCAAAGTAACTTGGTGCGTGATGAGTTGGCGAAATATCTAGCCGATACCACTTGTAACGTCTGTGATGGCGCGCGTCTGAACGAGATTGCTCGTAACGTCCGCGTGGATGGTCGTGATATCGCTGAGATTGTGCGACTATCGATTGGCGATGCAGCAGAATACTACGCCAACCTGAAAATGAGCGGGGCCAAAGGCGAAGTCGCTGAAAAAATCTTTAAAGAGATTAATGAACGCCTAAACTTCTTGGTCAGTGTAGGTCTGGATTATCTCAACCTTGCGCGCTCTGCCGAGACCCTATCAGGCGGTGAAGCGCAGCGTATTCGTCTGGCTAGCCAAATTGGTGCCGGTCTCATGGGCGTGATGTACGTGCTGGATGAACCTTCAATTGGTCTACATCAACGCGATAACGATCGTTTGCTGCAAACGCTCGTGCGTCTGCGTGACCTCGGCAATACGGTATTGGTCGTCGAGCATGATGAAGATGCTATTCGTCAGGCCGATCACGTCATTGATATTGGGGTTGGTGCGGGTGTGCATGGCGGTAGCGTGATTGCCCAAGGCACGATGCAAGACATTATGAATACCAAAGGCTCACTCACGGGCGAATACCTGTCTGGTGAGAAGAAGATTGAGATTCCAAAAATCCGTCATAAAGCCAAAACGATTGATTTAAACAATCCACCAGCCCGCATCAATATCATGCCAATGGGTAAGGCAAAAGCGGCAGCAGCTAAAAAGGCAGCGGCGAATAAGAAGGAAAAGCCGAAGAATATCGTGCCAATGCAAATCGAACTAAAAGGCGCGACTGGTAATAACCTGCAAAACGTTGATTTGACCATCCCGGTAGGCGTGTTTACCTGTATCACTGGGGTATCGGGTTCGGGTAAGTCAACTTTGATTAACCGTACTTTGATGCCATTGGCTGCTACCCAGTTAAATAATGCTTCAACGCTGATAGCGGATAAGCATGAAAGTATCACAGGTCTTGAGTATCTGGACAAGATGGTCGATATTGACCAAAGCCCGATTGGCCGAACGCCACGCTCTAACCCAGCGACTTATACCGGTGTGTTTACGCCGATTCGTGATTTGTTCTCACAGACGCAAGAGGCCAAAGCTCGTGGTTATAAGGCTGGCCGCTTCAGCTTTAACGTCAAAGGCGGTCGTTGTGAGACTTGTCAGGGTGATGGCTTGATCAAAGTTGAGATGCATTTCTTACCGGATATGTACGTGCCGTGTGACAGCTGTCATGGCAAACGCTATAACCGTGAGACGCTAGATATTCATTACAAAGGCAAGAACATCGCTGAAGTCTTGGATATGACGGTTGAAGATGCGACTGAGTTCTTCTCAGCCATCCCACCGATCCATCGTCGTCTAGAGGCATTGATGCATGTTGGTCTGAGCTACATCCGCTTGGGTCAGTCAGCGCCAACGCTATCTGGCGGTGAGGCGCAACGTGTTAAATTGGCTCGTGAGCTGGCTAAGCGCGACACCGGTCAGACGTTGTATATCTTGGATGAGCCGACGACTGGTCTGCATTTCCATGACATTTACAAGCTGCTCAATATCTTGCATACCTTGCGTGATAAGGGCAATACCATCGTGGTTATCGAGCATAACTTAGACGTGATTAAGACTGCGGATTGGGTAATTGACTTAGGTCCTGAAGGCGGTAAAGGCGGTGGTATGATTATCGCTGAAGGCACGCCAGAAGAGGTTGCCGAGGTTAAGGACTCTTATACCGGTCACTTCTTAAAGCCGATGCTAGAGCGTGAGAAGAAATCTGCTTAGTATTAGGTTGATTGTCAGAGATTAATAGAAAGGCCGTTCTTTAGGGGATGGCCTTTTTTATTGGCAAAATACATTTTTGGAATAGCTTTAAGCAATTCTAAGCGCGTAAGAGCAACGCCCTAAGCTGGGCATGACTCACCTTCCCTGTCTTAGTCATAGGCATTTCATCTAATAAAACAATCTGTCGTGGCATCTGATAGCGGGCTAATTTAGGTTTTAGCCATTCCATGAGCTGCTCAGCGCTGATTAATGTGGTTGGTAATTGACCTTCATTTGCATAGACTGAAGGCTCAAACTCATTATTTGTATTGAGACGAACGAAGGCAATAAGCCGTTTGCCAAACTCCTCATTATCCACTGCAATAACCGCCACTTGATCGACCTGCGGATGCTGATTGAGAGCATTTTCAATATCGGTCGGATACACATTCTCCCCGCCTGACACAATCATGTCATCGGCTCGACCCTTCAAAAATAGATAGCCTTCTACATTCTGATAAGCCAAGTCACCTGTACTGATATAACTTGGGCCACTGCGTCTTAATGGTTTAGCTTCAGTTGGTTTATTGTCCATTGACCAAGCTGTGCCAAGACTTAAAACACCAATGCCAGTGCCAATATCGGGGTCAGAGGGGTCCTGTTTGGCATGCTTAGCTTGGCTACCTAAGGTTTGCTCGATAGGTAAAATCTGCAGCCGCACCCCGCGGATAGCTTTGCCAATACTGTCTGGATAGCGATGTAAATCGGCTGGGGTCGCCATAACCCCAAACCCCGCCTCGGACGTTCCATAAAGATTAAATAAGGTATCGCCAGTATGCGTCAAAGTCTGCGTGGCAAGATGGGCATCGAGCTTTGCCCCACCTGAAATAATTCGCTTGACCGAGCGAAAGGTGGGCTCGTAATGACAGTTATCGCTATGATTTTGCGCTGTTCTATCTTCAGCTCGCTCACCTTTGCATAGATTATAGTTATGCTGATTGAGCTGGTCATAGTCCAACAGTCGCTTAAGTAAGGTCGGCACTAAAATCAGCGTCTCAATCTGATTTTGATAGATTAACTGACTAATCTTAGCCGTAGCAAAAGTATTACTGATGAAGATGCGGCCCGATAGTAGGACAGAAATCAGCAGCGCTGCCAGACCATAACCATGATAAAAAGGAGTGGCAATATAGACAGACTGGTACTTCGCTAGCTCTACATCGTTGAGTAGCGCTAAAAATGGTACCAGCATAGCAAAAGGGGACGGTTCGCGATCAGCAAACTTGATGCGCCCACTAGTGCCGCCGGTTAGCACGTTAATTTTGCCTGAGGATTGGCGGGGTAATTGCGGAGCGCTGGTTAGATATGGGTTGGATTTTTGGATAGCAGTTAGGCCTTTAGCGGCCAAAGCAAGGAATTGCTGCAAAGTTGTACTGCTAATTATAAGGGGTGCGGCGGTAGCAGTAGACTTTGGGGTTGAGGCTATTGCCGGTTCAATCAGAACGTTGATATCAGCAAACTTATCGTCACAGATGAGCATATCGTAGGGTTGTTGGGCAAGGATATGCGCGATTTGGCTATGGCTCATATCGGTATTGAGCAAAGTGATGTCAGCACCCAATCGAGCAGCAGCGAATAACGCTAAGATACCGCTAGTATGGTTGGAGCAAAGTAGCGCAATTTTGGTTTTTGGTTTCGTTGTACCTTTTAGGGCATACCTATTTAAAAAGGTTTTAATGGAACTAAGCTTAGAAGTTGGATGACGCTGAGAGGTTGAATGACGGTTTGGGCTGGGCTCATCGAGTGGGTCACAGTGAGCGTTTCTTTGTAGTTCGTCATTGAGATAGCCCGATAAAGATAGAGCCATTTCGTAGCATTGTCGATAGGTGTATTGCTGATTGAAAGTGGCTCTATTTGGCGCCATCTGACTGGCAAACTCAAGCAGGACCATCAGGTTTGCGCCATGCTGGTAGAGCGACTTTGTGACGCATCGAGCGCCTTTAGGGGTAAGTAGGCCAATCTTATATAAATTACGAATGCTAGTAGACCCCCAACGCCACCAAGACGTCGCTACTGCATTTGACGCCAATGTCGATTTATTATTTTTATTTTGGCTTTGCGGACTAGTCGTCATTCATGGGTCTCTAGTTTAGTTTCTACTGTTTTTTAGGCGTGCTTGTCGCCGATAATAACTGCGAACCACCAACGCCAATGGTTTTTGTAATAGTACTGATAGCACTTCAACAGGATATAACCACCAAGGTTTAAAGCTAGGTTTTTTGTGAATAATAAGCCTACTGATTAGGGCAGCCGCTTGCTCAGGGCGCATCGCAGGCGCAGACTGATACATAGCCGTTGGCGCAATCATCCGAGTGCGCACTAAGGGCAGGTACAAGGTACTGGTAGTGATGCCTTGGGCGTATAACTCGGGTGACACTGAGCGAAACCACTGGTCAAAAGCAGACTTTGACGCTTGGTAAGCCGACCATTCTGGCATTGGCGGCAGCAATACATTAAGCGCAGATACGTTAATGATCTGCCCTTGGTTGACTTGCAGATGAGGTATTAGACCTAGGCACAGTTTCACGGGGGCGAGGTAGTTTAGGCGAATGGTGCGCTCATAGTCGTGACTACGCTCAAGCGACTTCATGATAGAGCGCTTGATAGATTGACCCGCGTTATTAATAAATATATCCACATTCTGGCGCTGTAAAAACTCAATAAAACTTTGCAGCTCATCCTCATCTCTAAGGTCGATGGGATAAATACTCGCTAGACCATATTTTTGGATAATACGGGCTTGAACCTGTTTTAATTTTTCTGTGGTTCTGCCGACTAATATCAGGTTGGCCGGTTTTTGTAGACTGGTTTGCTCTGCCTCTCGTAGGTTTAGGCTCGCTAATAGGTAGGCCAGCTGCTCACCAATGCCGTAGCTAGCACCGGTAATCAGTATGGTTTTGCCCGATACCGCCTGAGCCAATCGCTGCCGCTCAAGATTTGATAAAGCGCTACTTGGAAATAATAGCTTTTCAAGCAAGCGAGTACTTAGCAGCGACTCGCGGGCTAATTCTGAATCGGGTTTATACTGAGTCATAATAGTTTTATCGTATCCATCCTGATTAGAGCTAGTCCGTTGCAGCAGTGCAGTAGAGACTTACTTACTGGTTTAATGCGGCAGCAGAATCAGCAAGCTATAGTCATCGCACTAAAGCGTCTTAATTACCCAATACCCACTCATCATTCACCTTATAGACCTTAAAGTTGGCCTTGTCAGTACGACTGTTGCCACCAATAGTTTGCTGAATATTAGCGGTACACATATAGGTGTTATCCCCTTCCACACTGTCACAATTTAAATCTTTAACGGCTTCAAGTTTTGGCATCATGCCGGCCATCATACTGCCCATAGCCTTCGCCATTTCTTGGTCTTGGGCACCGGCGCTATTCATGGCGTCGTTCATAGCGCTATGCGCTTGTTGATATTGCGCTTCGATTAAACCCTCTACTTCACTTTCAGAAGGCCCTTTGGAACAAGCTACGAATAGCGGGGTGAGCAGCAAAACAGCAACTAGCTTAGGTAGGCGCATAACGATATATTCCTTAAATAAAAATGAGTAATGAATAATATTATAAGTAGGATAAATCATATTGTGCCCTATTATTTAAGTCAACGAACCTATTTATATTTAATTTCTAATTAAATTAGATTCTTGCTGCAATACGCATAAAAAAAGAGATGCTCAATAGCACCTCTTTTGTTGACCCTAGTTCTATAAAACTAACAGCTAACTTTTTTACCCGTTTTATTAATGCAATAACCTTTATCCTTGTCGCCTTGCCATAATTCTATTTTTGCTTTGCCATTATTGAAATGGAAGGAGATTTAAATAATCAGCGAGTTTTAGCTCCATTTCCCTTCATTATTTAATCATTAACCTTATAAAGCCCTGACGTAGCTTGATCGCATCCTATGTTAAACTGTCGTAGCATTTTGCATACGCTATAATCTATCCACGCTTACCAAAATCATGTCGCCCTTAACTTCTTGGTCCCTTTTATGAATTTAACGCTCCTACCGATTGGGTTCAGTGTATTGTGCTGGCTTATCATACCGATACTATTGTTTTCCAAATTATTCTTAAGTAAAAGCCGTAAGGAAACGGTCGATGTTATCGCCTTTCTTATCGTACTGCTAAGTTTGGCTAGCCTAATCGTATTTTTCGTCCTCGCCCGTCCTTAATCCCTATTATTTGCCTGATTATATGGGCCCTTTTATTGAGTAAATGCTATGCAGTGGACGCTTTACCTCTCTCTATTACCAATTGGCTTTGGCGTCATGACTTTCGTCGTCAGTATGATTTGCCTATTTGGCTACATTACCAGTGATAATATAGTGACTAAAAAGAAGCTGTTGGCTTGGTTTTTACGGTTAATTACGGTCGCTATTTTGCTGATAGGCGTTGGTGGATTTTTCGCCAGTCGCCATTTTTAATTATCCTCAATACCCTACTGGTTTCTTATATTTAATCTTATTTGAAACGGTTACCTAATGAGCCACTGAGATAAACTTTCTGGCTAAAACTCATGATAGGACTGAGGCTAGCGTAAATCTATATCAGTAGCTCTGTGGCAAATCTTTAATGGATTGACTGCACCAGTACTCTTGCAATGAGTACAAGACTACTGCGCTCTCTTCTCAAGCGTCAATAACTGCAAATCTTCGCGCAGCGGCTCGCCATTATTGCCATCATTAGGGAATGGCATACTCTCCCCCGTTAGCTCATAGCCGCGGCGCTGATAATAAGCCAATAGTTCAGGGCGATGATTGAGGATACTCATGGTCAAGCGACAAGGCGCCTGCTCGCTACTAAAGTGGCGCATGGCAAAGGTCTCGGCCGCGTTTAGCACCACATCGCCAATCCCTTGCCCTTGCAAGTCTGGATGCACGGCAAACATACCGATATAAGCCTTAATGCCATCAGCACTCTTGGCGTCATCCTCCGCTGAATGACCCTCCTGCCCTTGCACCCCGATACACGCCAGTATTTCACCGGTCTCATTGCCTTCACGCAGACCCGTATCGGTTTTTGGGTAAACGAATAAATATTGCTTCGCGTCATTAATCACGTTTTGTAACTCCGCCTGAGTGGTGCGGATGCCGCCGATTAACTGCGCTTCATTGGTCCAACCCTCCTGATTGCGATAACAGCGGTTCATTAACACTTCTAATGCGGGGACATCGGCTATGGTGGCTACCCGTAAAAACACGTTTTCCTTTTGCGCAGTCTTCGCTTCATTAGTCATTATTTTATCCTGGTTAATTGGTGGTCATTTTTAGCTTTGGTCATAATTGTAGCTTAGGTTTTAGTAGTGATTATAAGGGTATTGCGCAAGCATTTTAACGATTTATAGCCTTGCTGTATTTCATTGAATGCTAATATAGGCGCAATCGATTTTCTCAATACGGCCCCTTACTATGTCTGAACACCTTTCTGCTGCTGAGAATGCCAGCGCACCGTCTTTAAGCCAACTGCTCAACAGTACTGACTTTGCCGCTTTTACCGACCCTCGGCAATTGCCACAACCCGGTACTTCGCCTATTCAACAAGCCACGCATAAAATTTGCCCTGAGCATTTTATCGTCAATGAGCAATTAGATATTGAGTTTAGTGGCGAAGGCGAACATCTCTGGCTGTTTATACAAAAGACGGGCATGAATACGGCGCATGCAGCCAAGCTATTAGCAGAATGGGCGGGCATACCAGAGCGTGATGTGGGGTATTCAGGACTGAAAGACAGACAGGCGGTGACGACGCAATGGTTTAGCTTACGCATCCCCAATCGCACACTACCCGAAGCGCCTTTTAATCCCGTTTTAACAGATGACACCGTCTTGGATGGGCAAAGTACGCTAGCACCAACAATAGCAAGCGAATCCGCTAGCCCGCAAGAACAAATTGCGGTACTCGAGCAGCATTGGCACAATAAAAAACTCAGTCGCGGCGCCCATAAGGCCAACCAATTTATCTTAACCTTGACTGAGGTGCAAGCAGATGATCCGGCGGCAGTAGACGCGCGCTTGCAGCAGATCGCTCAAAGTGGCGTGCCCAATTATTTTGGTGCGCAGCGCTTTGGTCATGGCGGCAATAATATCAGTGAAGCGCTAAAATGGTTCCATGATGAGCAATTAAAATCCGCCCCTATTGCCCCTAACGAACAATCTGAAAAATCTGAGCCTAGCGCCCACACAGACAATCAGCGTAAGGATAAACGCGGCAAACGTAATAAGGAACGGAAAATTAGCAAACGGCTGCGCGAACAACACTCTATGCGCTTGTCTGCTGCCCGCAGTCTGATATTTAACCGCATACTCGCAGCACGTGTCAGCGACGGCACTTGGCATAGTGGTCTGGCAGGAGAAGTGTTTAATTTGGCTGGGACCGGCTCTATCTTTGCTAGCGAGCAATTAGACGCCACCTTACTTGAGCGCTTACAGGCGCAAGACATTCACCCAACCGCTCCTTTATGGGGCTTAGATAATGATAAAGTGACTGGGGTCGCCCGCCAGCTTGAAGATGAGATTATCGCAAGCGAACCTGTGTTGACGCGTTTGGCTCAAGGATTAGAGGCACAAAAGGTTAAAGCGCAAAGACGAGCGTTAAGATTAGTACCGCAGGAATTAGCGTGGCAGTGGTTAGGCAATGCTAGCTTGCAGCTCCAATTTAGCTTACCGACCGGCAGCTATGCGACCAGCGTCTTATACAGTTTGGTGCAGCAGCTCAATAGCCACCAGTAACCGTTACGTGAGGGCATTTTTAAAACCAGTAGCTTCGGAGACTATGGCCGTCAGCTTAATGACTAGGGACGACTCAACGGCTAGAATCGACTACAAGTCAAAAGACGGTTGCGGAATTTTATTGCTCAAGACTAGGCTATCAACACTAGCGACTTGATTACGGCCATTGTCCTTAGCCTCATACAGCGCTGTATCGGCCACTCCGATGAGGCTCTGAATAACCATATCGGTTATCTTACTGCTCTTGGCCGTATTGAGCATTTCATCACTTAGCGCATCAAGATAAGAGGTTTGCAGCGCGGCAACATCTTGCTGACTTAAAGTGGCTACGCCAAAGCTAGCCGTGACCTGTAAAATCATATCATTACCGATATAAATGCTGTGCTCTGCAATCTCTTTTCTTAACGCTTCGGCAATCATTAGCGCGGTCGAGTGGCTGGTATGCGGCAAGGCTAATAGAAACTCCTCTCCTCCGTAGCGACTGACTTCATGACGGCGCATGAGCGCATGACTGAGCAGCTCGGAGATGTCTTGTAAGACCTGATCGCCTGCCGGATGACCATAGGTATCATTCACCGCTTTAAAATAATCTAAATCCAATAAAATCACGCTATAGTCTTGATTATAGCCATGTTTATGCTTGTCATTAAATAGCGATTGCTGAATCCAAGACAGCATACTGCGGCGATTTTTTAGTCCAGTCAGCGCATCATGGTCGGCATTGTATTGAATCTCGCGTTTATTGCGGTCGATAATCGTCAATAAAGTGCGAAATAAGTAGACGATAACCATCGCTTTTGGCAGCGCAAAGTAGATGGAGGTCATTTGCCAAAACAATAAATTACTGCGCTGTACTTGCAACACTTTTTCGATATCAGCATTAGAGATATTAGCACTGGCCATAGTCTCAACACCTGGGTGTCCAGTACTTTGATAGTCAGCTGTCATATTCAGCAAATAATCATGGATAGCCGCCACTTGCGTATAAGCGTAACCTTCGGTGGGACTGCTCGTCACCACATCATTGGTCATCGAGGGCAAAGGTACTTTACGTAGGCTATGTATCTCTATGCCGAAATAAGGCAGGATAGTAAAAACTAGAATAAATCCGACATATATATTAAATCCCCACCAGACTATACGCTTGTCAATCAGCAACATAGCTAGCATGGCCCCGCCCACTAACGAGACCCCCGTCGTCAGTCCGCTATACCCTAAAACGGTGGTTAATACAGCGATATAAATACAATAGACCATCAACATGAGCCATTGCCAAGTATATAAACTTACCTTGGAGGCTCTTAAATGATGCAGTCGATAGGTTAGCCAAGAATAAAATATCGCGACCAATGTAGTAGCGAACCAGAACCATTGAAACAAGTCCATATTGATATGAGAGGCAAGCCTATCACTATTTACCCAGACCATCAGCCCCCATGCCCACTGCAACACCACTTCTATCAGAATGAAGAAGGCCAAAAGCGAGGCACGGTCTCCCTCCTGCCACTCAAAAATAATTTGCGCCAGTTTTTTATAGCCTTTTTGGTACAGTGACACACTCATTATTGAGCTGATCTTACAGATATTAATAGCATTTCAGCATAATCCATGTTTAGAGAGGCATTTATATTTAAGCCTTATTTTTCTTATAGTTAACTATACCATCAACGCGACAGTCTCTATCATTAAGCTATCCATTATTTATTAGTAATACTCGGTAATTTTTGCAAAAGCAGAGGCGGTCAGCACGAGAGTAGTGACGACTATTTAGAACATAGTTAATAAATTTTAATCTGTAATTTAAGAACGTTATACGTAAAAAATCAACTCTATAGCTGATAAATCTGACCAAAGGTAACTATTTAAGCATCACCTACAATTACCGTTTAAGTACTCCCTATAAGTACAGCGTGGGATAGAATTTTATTTACATTCTAAACTCCCTTAATGTTTTTTCTGAAAAGGCTATAACCCCCATAATAATTTATTTTTTTATTAATTAAAACTTAATAATTATCATACTAATCCTTACTTTATTTTTGCTGAAAACACATTTGCTAAGCAGGTGCCTTTAAATCCGTTTTTTAAAATAAAAAAAACACCCTGTTATAAGGGTGTTTTTGCTACCAATCTAAGTAATGGGGTTTAACTAAAGCGAATGGGCTGTCTATAACATAACCAGGAATAACGCTGCCTTACAGCCGTTATTCCTTAGCTAGCAAAATTTAGCTAGCAAACTGTTGCCACACGCCTTGTTGCTCTGGTGTCGGTTTTGGCGTATCCCCCAGTTTGCGCCACGGCATGCTAGTCCCATGATAGTCGCTACCAATAGACACGCTCAGCTCGTGCTCAGCGATACAGCGATCGACCATTTTTCGCGTACTTAACGGCTCATCACTGCTCGGCAGCTCGGCACCATCTCCATTTAGCTCAGCGAATTCACTGATCAGCTTACGGACACGAGTCGCCGAGAGACGATAGCGGGTAGGATGTGCCAAGACAGCCTTGCCACCACACTCTTGGATTAATTTAATCGCATCGGCCATACTTAACGCTTCGATGGCGACGTAGGCCGGTTTATTATCGGCTAGATATTTATCAAAAGCTTGTTGGACCGTCTTTACCACCCCATTAGCGTGCAGGACTTGACCAATATGGGCCCGCCCTACTGCTTGCGGATTACCGCCCGCTTTGGTGAGTACCGCTTGCCATAGCTCAGCCGCTGCTGTCTCATCTAATGCCAGAATTTCAACCAACTTATCGACGATATGGCGGCCTCTATCGGCTCGGCTTTGCTGCAGCGTCTCAAGCGCGTTTTGCATCGTGGTGATATCGTAGAAGTCTAAGCCTAAGACATGGATGATTTTATCTTTAGACTTATTCTTACCATAACCGCCGCTTAAAGTATGCTCGCAGCTAATCTCCACGCCGTTAATCAGCTTAATCCCGCAGTCCGCTGCTACCGCTTTGGCTTCTTCTATCCCTAAAATGGTGTCGTGATCGGTCAAGGCCAACATCTCTACGCCAGCGCTATGGGCGCGGGTGACCAACTCCGCTGGTGAGTCGCTGCCGTCAGAGCGCGTGCTGTGACAATGTAAGTCTACTTTCATATCAATACCTATTTTTTGGCAGCAGCGGTTTACTAAAGCGCTGCCGTCGTGATTAGCCGTTTAATTGGAATACCCTGTGAAACGGCCGTCAATATTTTAAGCGGTATGCTTTATCCAATCGCAGTACTTAGATTGTGCGCATAAATGGGGGAATAGTAAGGTGCACTCACCTAAATTTCACTACTATCTGCCTTTATTGTACCGTGATAGCCGGTAAGATGTTTGTCTGCTTTTTTTTACCTGCTGCGCGGTGTAAACTACGCACTACGTTTTAACCGAGCAAATTGCCACGCTATGAAAGCCTTCTTAGACTTTATTCCCTTAATTGCCTTTTTTATCGGTGCCAAAAATTTTGGTATCCTAGCCGGTGCGGCGGCTTTATTAGTCGCGACCTTAATTGTATATTCTATACATTTAATTAAACAAAAAGGTAAGCTCGATAAGCAGCAATGGGTCACCTTGGTCTTGACCGTGTTCTTTTGTGGGTTAACCTTGCTGTTAAAAGACGACATCTTTTTGAAGTGGAAGTCCACGGTCATCAACGGCATATTTGCGGTGGCCTTAATCATCAGTGTGTTTATTAATAAACCGCTACTGAAACTGGCGATGAAGACCGTGTTTACCCTGACGCCTTCGGGTTGGAATAAACTCACGCTAGCTTGGGCCGCCTACTTTATCCTGATGGCTGGGTTACAGTATTATTTTGCTTTTTATACCTCAGAGCAGACTTGGATTGATTTTAAATCTTATGGTTGGATTCCAGTAATGTTAGTGTTTATGATTGGCCAATTTGTGGTGCTAAAAAATCATATTAATCCGGAAGTCACTGATAAATCTAAATAGCTTGTGAGTGCTACCTGTTTTCACACTCCGTCTAATAACCGCACGCCCATTTTAAGGAAGCCCTATGCCCTTATTCGCCATCATTGCCCATGACGTCGCAGACAGCAGCGAGCTGCGTAAGGCCACCCGCCCCGCTCATATCGCTAGATTAAAGCAATTAGAGGCTGAGTCTCGTCTGGTCATCGCAGGACCGACGCCGATTGCTCATGCAGAAGCTGCGATGTCAGGCAGTATTGTTATTGCAGCTTTTGACTCACTAACGGCCGCGCAAGAGTGGGCCAATGCAGACCCTTATTTTGCTGCAGGCGTTTATAGCCATGTCGATATCAAACCCTTCATACAGGCCCTACCACAAGTAGAGGCTCCATGAAGCCGATGAAGTCCCTTAAGTCCCTGAAACATTGGTTATCTCGCCAGACTGCCCTGCCTGCTTTAAATAGCGTGCTGCCTGGTTTAAGCAGCGCTTTGCTCAGTGGCGTCTTATTAACGACGACCGCTTATGCTGCGCCAACGGTGACCGTAACGGATCCTACGACCGGTCAGCCCGTAGCTCAGGCACCCGCGGCGGGCTTGACCACTCCTGTGGATCCAAACGCACCTACTGATGGCGTGGCTACCGCTGCGGTAATCGACCCCAATAGCTTAGCGGCGCAGCTACAACCCACTGACAACGCTCTATCGGTGGCCAATCAAGAGCTGCTCAGTCGCAATGCCAAGCTACAACGCGAGGTCAATGACTTACAGACTCAGGTCAACGTTTTGATTTATGAGAGCAAAGGCCAGATGTTTTTATATGGCGCTTTTACCGTTTTAGTCAGCTTATTAGTCGGTATCTTTGTCTCATGGTTAGTGTTTGTACGGCGTCAGCGCTGGTAGAGGGCCGTTGTAAAATAACAGCGGCCACTCTATAAGGTGAGCTTATAGCGACCTTAGCGCACAAAGTTTTGAGAGCATTTTTGATAACCGTTTTTATAACAATGTGCGCTAGCTCTGAACCCTAACCTACGCTTAAAGATTACCACCCTTTTACCCCCTCAGCTTTACTCCTTTATCTTGCTTAAGCACTCTTATGGCCATACCTTCAGATCACCTTCCCACTGCCCCTACTCAGCCATCACCTGCTGGCAATGCGCCCGTATCGGCAGGCATTATTACCCCTGCCCCAATCGACTGGCACACTGATGAGTTGGGGCATACCGTGCCTTTTTCACGGGCTTTTGGCGATGTTTATTACTCGCTGGTGGATGGCCTGAATGAATCGCGTTATGTATTTATAGAGCGCAATCAACTGCCGGACCGCTTTAAGCAGCTGTTTATGCAAACCTCCAACAGACTACCGGGTAAAGCCACCTTTACCATCGCCGAATTAGGCTTTGGTACGGGGCTAAATTTGCTAGCCACTTGGCAATTATGGCGCGAGCTAAAAGCGCAGCATTTGATTAATAATGATACTGCCAACAGCCCGATCCCCCGTCTCCATTTTATTAGTACCGAAAAATTCCCTCTAACCAGAGCCGACCTTGCGCGCAGTCTAGCCAGTTGGCAAGCTGCGGAGCCTGAACTTGCCCCTTTGATTGCTACCCTATTGGCCCAATACCCGCCCCTTATTGAAGGCTGTCATCGCTTGCATTTAGCGGACGATGTGACGCTCGATTTATGGTTGGGTGAGGCCGCTGACAGCTTAGCCAAGCTCGATAATAGCGCTAGGGCTGCTGTTGACGCTTGGTTTTTAGATGGTTTTGCCCCGTCTTGCAATGAGTCGTTATGGGCTGAGCAAATCTTTACTCAGATGCAACGACTGTCGCAACCGGGAACTACGGCGGCCACTTTTAGCTGTGCGGGGGTAGTCAAACGGGGACTACAAGCTGTAGGGTTTGCCATTGCTAAGGTAAAAGGATTTGGTCGTAAAAATGAGATGCTTACAGCGACTGTGCCCGCTCAAACAATAGAAAATGCATCTGACGACGACCCTATAGCTCCCTTGTTTAGTCGCTATCCGCAACAGATTACGATAATAGGTGCGGGAGTTTCTGGTCTGATGAGCGCTTGGACATTGGCACAGCGCGGTATCCAAGTTCTGCTAGTGGACAAAACGGCACCTTTAGCCGGGGCTTCTGGCAATCCGCGTGCCCTACTGGCACCAAAAATGACGCCAATTCATCATGTCGCTGAGCATTTACATACCACGGGCTATTTATATAGCGGGCGCTTTTACCGTGGCTTAGACAGTAGGGCTGCCAATGAGAATAATGAGGCAACATTCGCCACTAAAGCGCTCGTATTTGAACCTACAGGTATGTTGGATTTATTAACTAAAGCCAATATTGATACCCAGCAAATTACCCTGTATCCCGATGAGCTAGCAACGACCTTAGACCATGCAGAGGCGAAAGCTCGCGCAGGCTTGTCCAAGGTAGATTTTACAGAGAATTTATACTTGCCACAGTCGGGGTTAATTAATCCAAAAGCCTTGGCGGATAGCATTTTGGCGCACCCGCTCATTACTTTTGAGCAGCGCCACATCACGCAGATAGACAGTCAAACCGATAGCGATAAAGTTGTTTTATCTAGTACAGATGGGGAGACTATTGAGGCAGCAAGGGTATTGATTGCCGCCGCTTATGCCAGTTGTCTATTAGAGTCACGGATTTTTGATTTCCGTAAAATACGCGGTCAGTTGTCTTGGTTTAGCCCTACTCCTGAGCAGCTAAAGCATTTGCCAAAACTACCGCTAAAATATGCGGGCTACTGTACGCCATTTACGCCGCAGCCTGGCGATGAGCAGGTCAACACGTTAACGCCTGATCAACCGCATTTTTTATTCGGTGCCAGTTTCGTTCGTAATGATACTGACACTACTGTGCGCGAGTCAGAGTACCAGGTCAATTACACTAAGCTAATAACTGCTTTGCCAGAATTAGCAACGGTCATATCTGACGATACTACAGGGTGGCAGGCACGTGCCGGTATCCGTGCGCAAACCCCAGACTACCATCCGCTAGTGGGTCCGATTGTTACAGAACATGCTGTGGATAATGATAATGAAGCAAAGATTTGGACTCTTAGTGGGATGGGCTCGAAAGGTTATGCCTATGCGCCCATTTGTGCCGAAGCTTTGGCCGATATTATGACCGGCAGCTTTGCCCCATTATCGATACAAATGCTTCTAAAACTATCACCGAATAGAGCGCGTCTACAAACGGCGCTGCCAGACTAATGATCTAAATAGCAATTATCTAAATAGCAATGTTATAAATGCTCATGCTTGAACTATGGGCTGACTTAGCGCAAATTACTCTCATCGTCTTCTGCTCTAGTTGGTTTACGAATACCAGCAAATAGAGAGCCGCCCTCATTGGCACTAACCGTATTAGATTTCGGCAATAGCTTATCCGCTTGCGCCAAATCGCGCGTATTCTTTTGAATCGTGACCGCAGCGAATAGACTCAAAGTAAAGGCCATAATGTAAAAGCCTCTTTCGCTGAGTGTCAAAGTATCCGCATTATAGAGCCCCACCACCATCAAAATAACCGCTACCGCAAACGCCGCCCAACTGATCATATAATACAAGTCGGTAGTGGGAATCCCTTCAGCCTTGTCACGTAAAGTCTTTTGCAAGCTAATCGCCGCATATAGCCCTAAGGCAAGCACCGCAAAGTAATAGCCTTTTTCACTCAGTTGTAGCGTGCCTGCGTTCCATAATCCTACTAAATACGCCAACACGCCGACTAACATTACTGCCCAAGAAGCACCAATATAAGCTGCTGTCGGACGATAGGACGTCACTGGAGTATCTTGCTCATTATTATTCATTAGCCTGTCCTTAGGTTATAATTTTTATTAGATGACGCCATTATAAGTTCCACAATAAATAAGACCCTAAATACAGCGACTTAATACAGTTATTAGCTCATTTATACCTTACCATAGCATGATATTTCATCATTTTATATTACTGCTATAGTAGTTCTTATAAATTCTTGCTTCGTAAAAGAAAACTATCCTATGGCTTATTATCAAACTACCTTAAATTTACCACCTCACACCCGTGGTATTCATATCATTACCCCGCCTATTCGTCAGGCGATCCGTGAGTTATTACCTCACTCTGCGCAAGCGGGTCTGGTGCAATTATTTCTGTAACATACCTCAGCCAGTCTCGCTATTAACGAGAATGCCGATCCGGATGTGCGTTTAGACACGGAAGATTGGCTCAATAAAGTAGCGCCAGCCGATCAACCTGAATATCGCCATACTCTAGAGGGTTCGGATGATTTGCCTGCGCATTTTAAGAGCATGATGCTTGGGGTGAGTTTGACGGTGCCTTTGGTTGATGGGGATTTGGGGTTGGGGACTTGGCAAGGTATTTACTTGTGTGAGCATAGGGACTACGGGGGCAGTCGAAGAGTCGTCATTACGGTAAGTTGTTAATACCGTTGCGGCTAATATAAAGATATGAACCTTGTCGTTCATTGGTTACAGCGGGAAAAGTATCCCCCAGACACTTTTTGCCTCCCGCTTCAGGCAAGGTATTTACTTGTGTGAGCATAGAGATTATGGCGGTAGTCGAAGCGTCGTCATTACGGTAATTTGTTAATATCCTAACGCTCTAATTTCTAAACCATTAGGTAGATTGTTACCGCAGCGTGATTGTGCTTAAATGAGCGTATATTCTTATTGATTAATTGGCCCTTATGACTATCCATTGGCATCCTATGACTCGTATAGCGAAACCCACGGCTACCCTATTCACTACGGTACTCATTACTGCCCTAGCCCTTAGTGGCTGTGATAAAGCCGAACAACCAGCACCCCCTGCCGAAACAGACACTCCTGCAACGACTACGCCACCGCAAGAAGTACCCGTAGTCGTGCCTACTGAGCCTGCAGCGACTCCGATAGCAGATAATGCCATCGTTAGCAATGAAACCGAAGCGGCCACGCCCCTCAGTGGTGAAAGAGTAGATGACTCAGGTAACCAGGTAGCACCTCCTGGTGCCGATCCAGACGTTGCCATTATTGGCACGCAACTGTCTAATGTCGACTATAAAAATGACCAGGGTCAGACGTTAAAGGTAGTTTACGAGACTTCGGTCAGTGGCGAACTGAATGCCACGACTACTCTACCCTCAGGTAAAAAAGTGACGCTCACCGCTACGGCAGGTCAAGGCAACAACCCCACTTATACTTCTGCAGATGGCAGTATTGATTTGGTGAGTCATGCTGGGGGCGGCTCGGTAGATTTGATTCAAAATGGTCAGCCTATGAGCTTTAATGCAGTGAGTGCTGAAGCAGAAGTAATTCCGCAGTAATCAATATTAAGTATGAGTACTCGTTTTCGATTACTAGGATTGCGCTCAGACTATATAATGGCGGTATACTAGCGAATGAGTAGCGAGTAAGTTTATTCCACAAAACCGCTAATCTTTCAAGTGAGTACCCTAATGCAGTTAAAGCGTCCATATCGTCATTTAGCTGTATTTTTTTGTGGCTTAACGTTTAGTCTAGTCGCCGTCTATACTACTGCAGCGGCCCCTACGACCTATAAACAATCCCCTCAATTATTGGCTGCAAAGCTAGCTTCTTTAGACCCTATCGACCAAATGACTCGTACTCAGCAGCACAGTTTTAACTTACTACTGCAAAATTATCAGGACTGTTTTTTAACTAGGGTACAGCCCTCCCCTCATAACGACTTACCGAATACCGTCGCGATTGATATCTATGAGCAGCATAACCAAGATTGTGGCGGCGATCCCAACACTATGACGCGGCGAGCGAGCTATCTTATCGATAATTACGGGCGAATTTTCTATGAGAATATTGCAGATAGCACTTTAGATTTGCAGTTTCAGTTTAATGAAGTGCCTGTCATTATTAACGATACGACTCAGTTTCAACACCCTACCAAAGCGATATTTGAGCGCTATGGTATATACCTACAAAAGGTAGAGAAACGAGCAGTCGGTAGCTTCGTTACATTCTACGTGGCAGACACACCGCTGCTGACCGATACGCAAGATAAGCAAACCATCGCTACCCGCCAGCAATTCTTTCAGCAACTGCTTAAAGCCAATGGGGGTTGGGATTTTATGCTGCGTAGCGAGGACGGTCATGAGTATTATATCGAGGGCACTAAAAGAAAAATCATTGACCCGCACAGCTATTAGAGAGCACTATTAGCAAGAGGTATTAGAGAAAGAGTGCTAAAAAAGTCATGGAGAAAAGAGACAAAAAAGAATAGCAACAGCGATGAAAAACAATGGCTATGAGAATAATAAAATTTGGAATAGAGGATTTATTTATAAAATGCTACTGCTTTTGCACAGTAGCATCGTTAGCATTCTAAAAGGAGCTAGCTAATTAAGGCCATACCAAAACTAGCCCTTAAAAACCCGTCTTGCGATCAAACATACCTAGCACCCAGCTACCTACTGACCACATGAGCCACCCCAATAATAATAAGACGATAATCCCCAAAATATCAGGGATACGCAGATACAGCCATGCTACTACAGGGTTACGCCAGAGCTTGGAATTTTTCTGTCTCTGCTCTAACGACTCGTGCAAAAAAGGTCGCTGCAAATGCATAGTATCGTCAATGCCATACTCGTCTTGTAGGTGCTGATGCACAATAGTGAGGGTCTTGCGACTCGGGCGAATAAAGATATCTAATAACGTACCAACAGCGGGCACCACCCCCACTACCATATCAATAAAAGCCAATTTTATCGCTGGGGTCATTTTACTTACAGGCACACCCAATTGCCGCCCCAAAATAAAGGCGTACCCTGTCAATATTAACCCCGCCACATCTCCGGCTATTGGCACCGTCGATAAGGCGGCATCCGCCCCGATACCTTGCTGGGTAAAGGGAATCCGTACTAGCGAATCCATAGTGTTGGCAAATTTCGCCAGCTTACGTTCCGTGGCAATAACTTGTTCACGGGTAAGCCCCTGCTTGGCTAGATTATCTGCAAATACCTGTTGTACCTGACTGTTATTGCCTTTGTTAAGATAGCTACGATGGTCACGACCGCCAAACAATCGCGAAGGTTTCTTTACGTGGGTACTGTTCACATCTTTCATAAGGTGCTCCAAGACAGCAAAGAAACTAATATATTAAGACGCAGCGTTAGGCGCATGGTTAGCCTCTTATTTATTTAAACGCTTTTACGCAAACCACCAGCTTAGATTCACCCACGCACAGCTCGCTGCTACTAGGGCAAAGACGTAACGCCCTACCCAGATATTAGCCAAAAATGCTTGGAAGCAAGCCATAGGCTCTCGGATGGCACAGGCTGCATTTTGCTTGGTAAACATCATAGCTACCAAGCCTAGGCCAAAGATAGGAATCATGCCCAACTTGGTCTCGCCAAAATAGTGCCACAATACGACGCCCATAATAAGTAAAAATGCTACCTGCAAAATCGAGACAATCACCACATCATAGCGACCAAATAATATCGCGGTAGATTTCACCCCAATCTTGAGGTCGTCTTCTCTATCGGCCATCGCGTACTGGGTATCATAAGCCACAGTCCAACACATATAGCTGAGAAATAGCAGCCATGCCCAAATATCGGGCCACCCTTGCACAGCCACATAAGCCATAGGAATTGCCCAACCGAATGCTGCCGCTAAAAACAGCTGTGGCAAATGGGTATAGCGCTTCATAAAGGGATAAATAAAAGCTAGAAATACTGCACCAAGTGACCAGTAGAACACTTCAATCGGTAAGAATAACAGCAAGCTGGCACTTAATAAGGTTAATACTAAAAAGGCCCCTATAGCCTCCTTGCCACTTAAGCGTCCATCCGCTAACGGTCGACCTTTGGTACGGCTGACATGCCCATCAACCTTACGATCCGCAAAGTCATTGATGGCACACCCTGCCGCCCGCATTAATATTGCCCCAAGCGCAAATATCACCACTATCTTAAGACTGGGTAGCGCGCCCATTTCGGCACTACCGGTACCAAAGCTTGCTAAAAACACGCCCCAAAGTGTCGGCCACAATAACAGCTCGATGCCCACAGGTTTATCGAAACGGGTCAGCTGCATGTAAGCAGTAAATTTTTCTTTTAAACTTAGCGGTCTTTTCAATATCGGCATGGTATTGGGTTTAGTCATAATGGCTATTATTAATTTAGGTTAGCAATGAGTAGAGAATACTTGTTAGAGAAGACTGGTTAAAAATAGATTTCATCTTACGTGAGTCTAACGGTGAATACTATGCTCGGCAAACTTAACCAAAGTAGCCATCAAAACGTACTACATCATTTTGCCAAGACTCATCAGGCGCCTGCCCTGCTAAATGAGGGGCACTTATGGGGCGCTTCACGATAAGGCGTCGGCTCGAATTGTCTATGCCAGTCTCCACACTCTCTTGCTTGGCGCTATTAGTTATGGCTGCCTGAGCCAATTCAAATAGCTTTATTTCTGCTTCAGAGGTTGGCGGCGCCACTAACTCATGCAACGCTTGCATATTTTTGCCGACCTTCGCGCCTTTACCCGTTTTACTATTGTCATAACTGTCATCAGGAAACATAGGATCGAGATATATCGTATCGTAGTTAGCCGCTTGAGCATCAGAGCTTGCTAAATAGGTTTCGGCTGTACTATTAATAATAGTGAGCCTGGCCATCAGCTTTTGCCAATTACTCTCACTGGCCATTTTCTGTTGCTCAACCAATAATAATAGCGCTAGTAACGGCTGCTGCTCTAGCATAGTCACTTGCGCGCCGGTACTCGCCAAAATCAAACTGTCATGACCAAAACCCGCTGTGGCATCTAGCGCACGCTTATCTGCCGTCAATTTGGCCGCTTGTAATAACAGTTCAGACTTACGCCCGGCACTTACGATACGCCTTTGCAGTTTTGTCCAATTCGGTGCCACACTAATCCCATCGATAAGCAGGCTAAGCTCGCCTTTGTCATCAATGATTAATAGAGGAGTGCAGTAATCGCTACTTAACTGTAGACGGTATTTTTGCGTGAGTTTCTGTGGACTGGCACTAGGGGTTAGCGAGATAGGCATGTGATGGTGGGCGATAAGCTCTTGAATAGCAGCCAACACTGGAAGAGCCCTGTCTGCATCAACACTAGGGGCATAAAGTAGCGGTACAGACAGCAAGCTCTCTAGTTGCTCTAAACTATCTTGCTGTGACTGCATACCCTGCCCCTATTATTCATCAATGACTCAAGCTATTTATGGTCCAGTAGCGCTGCTGGTCTAAACGGCGACCGCGCTCTAGCCTTGGATATTATAGCCAAATGCCCAAGCAGCGATAAGCACGATAATACCGGTGACGATACGTAGCCAAGCAAAGATAGTGAAATCACGGCGACTCACCCAAGCCACCAGCCAACGGATGCATAACAGCGCTACGATAAACGATACGGCGGTACCAACACCCAATACAAGCCAGTCTTCAGTCGTGCTTAGTGCGTCTCTGTGCTTGATTAAATCGAGTAAACCTGCCCCTACGATGACGGGAATACCTAAGAAAAATGAGAACTCAGCAGCCGCTTTACGGGACACCCCTAACCATAGCGCGCCAATAATGGTCGAGCCTGAACGTGAAGTTCCCGGAATCAGAGCCAAGCACTGAAACAGGCCAATCATCAGCGCGGTCTTTAGCGACACTTCTTCGGCTTCATGAGCAATGATCGGCTTGGGGCGTTTTTCCACATAAAAAATCAGTAAACCACCAATAATCAGCATAATCGCGACGGTATAAGGGTTAAACAAATACATCTTAATTTCGTCAGCGAAAGTAAAGCCGAGAATCATGACCGGAATAGTAGCGACGATGAGACTCAAACCGAGCTGGCGTGGATTAGCAAGCCCTTCTGCCTTACCGGTAATCAGCCCCATGAAAGCCTGCCACAGTCTGCCCCAGTAATCATAGATGACCGCTAAAATCGCGCCCAACTGAATGACCACGATAAACAGGTCCGCCTTCTCTTTGCTCCAAAAGCCCATGAGATCAGCAGATAAAATCAGGTAGCCGGTACTAGAGATAGGCAAAAACTCGGTGATACCTTCAACGATGCCCATAACGACGGCTTGCAACAGCAGTAGTAAATCCAAGACGAATATCCTAAATACAGTAGTAAATAAAAGGGAGCAATCAATAAGAAAAATAAGGGGTAAATCCAAGCGCCCTGTGCAACCTCAATAGCCAAGCTAAACCGTAGCGTGGCAAGCGAATCTTACGCTTTGCCTTGCTCTTTCAGGGTTTTCCAAGCGTGATTGCGCAGATATACCGGTAAAGCTTGCTCAGCAGGCACTCCGCCCTCTTTAGCGAACTGTGCCACGCCTAACCGGGCGACTATAGCGGCATCCGTCTGTAGCGTAGCAAACACTGGCTGGTCATCATGAGCGGTTAATAGCGGCGCGCCATCGCCCACTAACGGGAGCTTCTGCGGAGTAGACTTTTCATAATCGAGCAGACATTCGGCACTGTCTGGCTCACTTGGTGTCCAGGCTAACGCAGCAGTTAGCGGCTGCATGATACCAGCCTCTAAGGCAAATGCGCCCAGATAGACTTGTTTCATGCGAGCATCATGGGCGGCGTAGCACTGTTCAATCTGCTGCTGCTCAAAAGCAGCCTGCGCCAGTATCTGCAAGCTTGAGATGCCCACACACGGTAGGTCATGGGCAACCGACAGCGCCTGCACCACAGCGGTATTAATACGAATACCACTAAAAGCGCCAGGACCCCGGTTAAATACCAAAGCCGTTAATTGGTCTAGCGTCACGCCAGCTTGGCTAAGGGCGGCATCAATCATGGGTAATATCTGCTGCGTTTGCATACGATTGCCAGCTTGGGAATCATTATATAAGACTGCCCCGGTATCCGACACGATGGCCACCGAGCATTGTCCAAAGACCGTATCCAGTGCCAAAAACATAATCACCCTCACTAGTCGTACTGACAACATTAAAAAATAGCGCTTATCATAGCATTTGCCCCGTTTCGGGGGACACTATTTTTGCCATACTAGTAGTACGGCGACCGTTTTCTAAGCCTTTTTATCTTGGTTTAACATATTGGTAAAGAATCAGAAATAGAAACGAAAAAACCAGCGACTTAGATCGCTGGTTTTTTTATGGCTACTGCTCATTAACGACTATACAGTTGAAACTGTAACAGAAACTAGAAACTAGAAACTAGAAACTAGAAACTAGAAACGCGTTTTAAACTGTTTTGGTAAAGTGCCTTCCATTTCTTGCATTTTCTTTTGCATTTCCTCAGTGCTCGGCATGCTATTCGGGTCTAAACCCATTTGCTTAGCAAGATCCGCCGGATTCACACCAGCATTGCCACCTGACTTACCACCGCCACCGAATAATGGACCACCACCGCCTGCGCCGCCGCCCATACCACCGGTTAAACCCTGGACCGCTTTCATCATTTTTGAGATGCCTTCAGGACGCGACATCATTTTCATCATTTTAGCCATTTGCTTATGTTGCTTGAGCAAACGGTTAACGTCTTGAATCTGTTTGCCAGAGCCTGCTGCGATACGGCGCTTACGGCTAGGGTTAATTTTATCGGGGTTTTGACGCTCAAACGGGGTCATAGAGTTGATTAACGCTTCCATCTCTCTGACTTTTTCTTCAGGTTTAGCTTCTTCTACCGCTTGTTGCATACCTGAGCCGCTCATACCAGGCATCTTGTCTAAGAAGCCCGCCATACCGCCCATATTTTTCATTTGCTGAAACTGCGTTAATAGATCCTCAAGGTCGAACTCGCCACCCTTCTGCATCTTTTTCGCCATTTTTTCGGCTTTTTCGCGGTCAATCTTTTGCTCAACTTCTTCAACGAGACTTAATACGTCACCCATGCCCAAGATACGTTGGGCGATACGTTCAGGGTGGAAAGCTTCTAAGGCATCTAACTGCTCACCGCGACCTAAGAATTTAATCGGCTTACCGGTGATAGCACGTACAGACAAGGCGGCACCACCACGGGCATCACCATCGGTCTTGGTCAGAATGACCCCGGTTAACGGTAGTGCGTCGTTAAAGGCTTTGGCCGTATTGGCCGCATCTTGACCCGTCATGGAGTCTACGACAAATAGCGTCTCAGAAGGAGTGACCGCAGCGGTTAACGCTTTGATTTCATCCATCATAGTTTCGTCAATATGCAGACGACCCGCGGTATCGATAATAAGAATATCTTGATACTGGAGCTTGGCTTCTTCGATAGCACGTAGGGCGATATCGATTGGATTTTCATCGGCGCTAGATTGCACAAATTTGGCATTCACTTGGCCAGCGACTTGCTCTAACTGCTTAATAGCGGCAGGACGGTAAACGTCGGCTGAGACCAACATGACTTTCTTTTTCTGACGGTCTTGTAGATATTTTGCTAGCTTACCGGCTGTGGTAGTTTTACCCGCCCCCTGCAAACCGGCTAACAGATAAACGACTGGCGGCTTGCCCGTCATCTCTAACTGTTGGTTAGCGCTACCCATCATCTCAGTCAGTTCGTCATGGACGATTTTGACGAAGGCTTGACCTGGTGCAAGCTCTTTTAGCACTTCTTCGCCCAGCGCTTTTTCTTTAACACGCTTAACGAAATCACGGGTCACAGGCAACGCAACATCGGCTTCAAGTAAGGCCATGCGCACTTCACGTAACGTGTCTTTGATGTTGTCTTCGGTCAATTGACCAGAGCCTGCGATATTGCGCAAGCTCGACGATAAGCGTTCGGTTAACGTATCAAACATAGGTCTCTCTCAGTTGGTAATGCCAGCAATATCGGGGAGCGATTAGCGCTCCATCGTCCAAAAAATCTAACTTAGACGGCTGACAAAATCGTATTAATTTTATTAATAGCGGCGGCAGTTTTATAATATTAAGATTATAACAAGGCGAATTAAGGCTATTAATAATCGTATTTATGCTATAACAGTCACACTAAATTTAGTCATGGTGCGCATTTCGCACTCAATTGCTTTTCATTTTATGATAAATTGACAGATTATTCTAATCATTCGTGACGAAACTCACACTGACCCGTCTGGACGTTGGCCAAATAGAGGCCATTGACTCATCCAAACTCGCTGAAGAGCGCCGTTATCGCTAATGAGGTTGCCCGTGTTATTTGCGTATGTGATTGCTAGTATCGCCTATGTTGCCTTGAGTATTTACCTATGCTGGGCACTCCTCGGACAACGTCCCATCGGCAAAAATATCAGTCTCGCCCTATTATTCATTGGTATGGTCGCGCATAGTACAGTCTTGATTCCGCAGATTATTACGCTGCATGGTCTCAATTTTAATGTCTTTAATACGCTCAGTCTTACCAGCCTATTCTTTTTACTATTCTATGGGCTGTTCTGCCTCTATCGCCCTATATTAAGCTTAGGGATATTAGCGGCTCCCACCGCCTTTATTGGCTTAAGCGCCGGTTACTTTGGTCGCGCGCCTTATCAACCTTTAAGTAATATGAGCACAGGACTTGAGATTCATATCTTATTGTCTATCGCGGCTTACTGCGTTCTCTTTATGGCGGCGCTACAAGCGGTCTTTTTACGCCTACAAATTCGCGAACTCAAACACCGGACTATTCACCGCATCTGGGTCGATAAGCTGCCGCCGCTACAAAGTATGGAGTCGCTACTATTTGATATGATCTTAGTCGGCTTTGTCATCCTTAGTATCGCCTTAGGACTCGGCTTTGTCTATGTCCATGACCTTATGGCGCAGCATATTGCCCATAAGACCGTCTTTAGTATCTTATCGTGGTTACTCTTCGGCAGCCTACTCATTGGCCACTGGCGCTCAGGCTGGCGCGGCAAACGAGCAGCGAACACCACCATCTATGCTTTCATTCTACTCGCAATTGGCTTTATTGGTAGCAAAGTCGTTTTAGAATTAATGTTATAGGCGTTTTTCACACTCATTTAATTCATCGCTATTATTCTTGGCAAACGCCAGAGCTACCCTTATTTCTACAATTGCTTCGAATTAGGCAGATAACGCCTGTTTATTACTCTCGTTAAAAACCCGACGCCAATAGAATAACGGTATTAAACAGATTATCCCAACGACCACACTTAAAGCAAAATGCCCCGAATAGCCTAGCCATTCTGCCAAATAACCACTCAGTAAATGCGTGCTGCCGCTAAAGACGGTCAATAAACAGACCTGCGTGGTAAAGTCACTACCGGCTTTATCGTGTCGCGCATAATGCATAACCATCGTTAGCATGGCTACCAAAGCCATCGCCGCTACCATATGTTCGATAGCATTGGCCGCATAAGCCCACCAAAATGGCGGCTTCTCTCCATCTCGTAGCAGCCAACCGTATTCAAACGCCACTGCCACTAGCGCATAAGCCCCTGTAGCAACCACTTGTAGCGCGTTAAACCAAAGTAGTGCCTGTTGATGCGCAGCCCGCTTGAGTATCCATGCTGCAATAGCCGCCCCGAGTAATGACGCGCCAGAGCCCAACACGCTAGCCCACAGACCGATACTCGCCACCGAGATACCCATATCGACCATCATCGGCTTCACCATACCGCTAGAGATGCCATCCACGACTTTATAGGTCAATAACACGCCTAACCAAGCACGCATCTGCTTAGCTTGCCAAAAATAGCCGTACTGCTCCTTAAGATAAGCGCCTATTGAGGCCAAAGAGCGGCTCTTATTTTGCCTAGTCGCCTCTGTAGTATCAGCATCTAACTCAGCAGTAGTAGTGGTAGCTTGGTCTACATCGGGTTGAGCGGATACAGACGGTATTGGCAGCGCTTGTTCTCGCTCAGCCTCGTGACGTGCTTCCCGATAGCGCCAAATCGGTATTGTATTGACCAGTATCAGAGCCGCCATAGCAAAGAAACTCAACTGCCATGACCAGTATCCGATGACCATCAAAAATACGCCACCGCCCAATATTAGGCCCAGGCGATAGCCTATTACTTGCGCGGCATTGCCCATACCCTGATGCGGGTTGTGCATTTCCTCCGCAGCAAAGGCAACGATATCCTCATCACTGCCGGTAGTCGCTAGAGGGGCATGCTGGGTCGTTAATGAGCGGGTTGCTAGGCCATCTGCTGCTACATCATGGGTGGCCCCCACTAGGCTTAAGAATAACAGCAGCGAATATAGCGACCACAAGGCTAAGGGCTCGCTTAATTTCGCCGGATCAAATAGACCTACTGCCATCACAATAGCGGCAGAGAGAACCTGTAGCGGCAATATCCAACTGCGCGCCCGCCCCAGCCGTGGAGAAAAGTATTTATCGACGACCGGTGCCCATAGGAACTTAAGCGCCCACGGGGCTAATAACAGCCCCGACCAACCAATCATCTCGAGCGATACGCCATTATCTCGCAAGATAGTGGGCAGCGCTTGCGTGATAAAACCAGACGGCAAGCCTTGTGCAAAATACAGCGTCAGCAACACCGCTAGCAGCTTATAAGGCACTCCTGACTGCGCGGTAGTAGACTTCTCTAGCAAGATTTAGTGCTCACTAAACACTACCGTTTTATTCCCCGTCACTATGACTCGGTTTTGCACATGCCAATTGACGGCACGAGCCAGCACATTACGCTCGACATCACGGCCAATAGCGCGCAGTGCGGTCACGCCTAAACGGTGAGTCACCCGGTGCACGTCTTGTTCGATGATAGGCCCTTGATCCAGGTCAGCCGTCACATAATGTGCTGTTGCCCCAATCAGTTTTACACCTTTTTCAAAGGCCTGCCGGTAAGGGTCGGCCCCGACAAACGCAGGCAAGAAAGAATGGTGAATATTAATAATTTGCATCGGCCAACGGGAGACAAAATCTGACGACAATATCTGCATATAGCGCGCTAATACCAAGACATCATTGTGTGACATTAGCTGATGAATAGTGGCTTCAGCCTCTGCTTTATTATCCTTTGTGACCGGCACATAGTAGAAGTCGATACCGAAGTTTTCTACGGCTTGGCGCAAGTCTTCATGGTTACTCACCACACAAGTGATTTCACAATCTAGTAGACCGCGCTGCTGACGCCATAGTAAATCTAGCAAGGCATGGTCAAACTTCGATACCAGAATCCCGACTTTATATTTGACCGAATTGTCATGCAATTGCCATTTCATAAGATAGCGGTCGGCCACTCGACGAGTAAATTCTGCTTCGAAGGACTCGATAATCTCTGATAAACCATCTAACGCGAATTCGAGGCGCATAAAATAGCGTCCGCCTTCGTGGGCAGTAGAGTATTGATCTAGAGTAATAATGTTGGCGCCGTACTCATAGATAAAGCCGGAGACGGCTTGCACGATACCCGCTTGGTCTTGGCACTGGATTAGGAGGGTGGCGGTGGGTTGAGAGGATTTCAAATTTTTGGTCGCAGCAGTATGGTCTGTAATAGTCATAATCTTACAAAATAATTAAAAAAGTTATCGCGTATTTTAATGGCTTTACGCTTACTTTTGTGACTAATTTGGTTATGTATTTTTAGCGCAAAAAAACCCCAACGCTTGGTTGGGGTTTTAGTGAGTACTTTATTTATCGTCTCAAGGTTATTTATTCAGTTTTTAGCACATAATCTAACTGGCTAGTACCTACGACCACACTAACGGTAGCGCCCTTATTAAAGGCTTGATTAAAGTTGTAATTAAACGTTGGATTAGCTGCCGTTACCTGCACTTGTTGTAGATATACATTATCCAAGAATAAGAAAGAACTTAAATCTTTTTCAGCACCACGAACACTCCCTGAAACCATAGTTGTATTATCTTGCGCATTCACTGTTACTGACAGTTTATTAATACAGACTTGATCGCCTATCCCAAATGGACTCGTATTATTAATATAAGGTGTGAGAATAGAATCACCACTGACTGATACATCGCCTACTAACGCAGGAAGCCCTACATTATAGCTTTGTAAGTTTTCACTACCATTCAACCGAGTCGTAGCATCAAAGCGTACCTGAGTCCAATTAG
This sequence comes from Psychrobacter sp. CoH-33_TS_01, assembly GCF_058189395.1. NCBI lineage: Bacteria > Pseudomonadati > Pseudomonadota > Gammaproteobacteria > Moraxellales > Moraxellaceae > Psychrobacter > Psychrobacter sp. CoH-33_TS_01. The sequence goes on along the minus strand of NZ_JBVGQI010000005.1, from coordinate 33,222 downwards.
AATAGGTTTTAGGATAGCGAATTTGGAAGTCTACTTTACCCTCAGCATCAGTAATAAAGGTATACCCATCATCTCCTAAGGTACCACCAAGAATAGTGACCGGATTAATAGCCTCTAAAGTACCATTACCATTAACGTCATCACCTTGGTCTAAGATGTAATTATATTGTGGATCCTCAGTATCTAACCAAGTAGATCTAAATATTTCGGCTGATTTTATCGACCCTACCTGAACGTCAGGAGTAGTCACAACACCATCTTTATCGATAGTATCCTTAGGTTGATAGCTTAAGTTACGCTCTGTTAAACACGCTAAGCCTTGTGCAAAACGAGTAGCATATGACTTGAGCGAAACTTGCTGATTGGCAACTGGTCTACCCGAGCCATCCATAACGGCAATAGAGCCATTCTTAATATAGTAAATATTGTCACCACTAACTTCTAACCTATCGCTGAAAGCTAATGTGGTGTATACCGCTTCTTTAGATACTGTAATAGTGGTCTGTTTTTGGCCAATACTGAAGGTATCATTCAATATTTCAGCGTTGATTCTCACGCCATTAATTGGTGAGCTGGCGTTCGCTTGATAAGTCACTTTAGCTTCACCACGTGCATTAGTTACTGCAGTAGCTGCGGATAGACGACCTGCTGAAGAGTCTGCTGCACGGCTAAATACTACTGTGATACCTTCTACGGGTACATCATTAGCATCTTTAATCAAAGCTACTATTTCAGTACTGCCACCAGGAGCAATCACGGACTTCACAGGTTGTAAGAGCATTTTAGCGGGAGTAGTTGCTCTGAAACGTATATCAACCGTCGTGGTAAGCGCTTCTCCTGCACTGTTGTTACGACCTACTACGCTCGCCGTCAGTACCGATATGCCGGCTAAGTCAGAAGTCAGCGCAACTGGCACATTAATGATATTGCCATTAACCATCTGCGCTGTGATAACTTCACTAGTAATAACCTGATTATTCGCAAACTTGCCTAAGGTAGTTTGAACTTCAACTCTTTCACCAACCAGAGACTGTGGGTCATCGCTACGAATTTGGATATTAATATCATTTGTCTCATTAACGTTATAGACAGACTCAATATCGCTAAAGCTAATACCTGCTTGTGATACCTGGACTAAATTTACACTTTGGCTGCTGGTTTGCGTTACTAAGCTTTGCTCGCCTATAGCTTTGGCAAAAATACGTAAGTTACCATTGTTATCAAAAGCTAATGCTGATTCGTCTAGCGTGAAAGTAGCCACGCCCTCTTCATTAGTCTGGGCCTTAGCATTAGCGCTGACTAAGTCACCCTTTGCATTCACAAGCTCAATGTCCGCAGTCTCGATAGCTCTACCTGCCGCATCGGTTAGCTTAGTAGTTACAGTGACTTTCTCACCAGATTTCACGTTCGTTTGTGACGCCGTAACTTCTATCAATGTCCCTTCTGCATGCAAGATCACTTGCTCTTCTACTCGGGTCTGCAAGATAGGCGCGCCGCTAGTATCGTACTCTGGCGTGACTACTTTCGCTCTAACCGTAATATCATGATTTAGACGCGAGTTTACAGAGCCAGCCCCCAATACCACCCCAGCCTCTACTAGGCCTTGGGCATCAGAATTGACCACACTAGTAGTCGTTAGTGCCGCTCCACTTTGTTTAGGATTGTCTATGCTGAGCTGTACAGGGACACCAGTTAAGATACCACCATTATTATCCACGATACGGAAAGTGACATTCGTCTGATCCCCACCTGTGTTTAATGTGGTTTTATCCGCAGCCGTCATAATGACATAGCTGTCTATAGTGCTGGTATCTACGTTGACAATATAGTCCTGCTGCAAGGTAACGCCATCTTTAGATACGCTAGTAGCACGTACTTTAATCCCCTTTTCTAGCAAAGCTTTATCAACGTTGGCACCAGCTGTTAATACGAGATTAAACTCAGCCACACCATCACTATTCGTGGTTACTTTATTGCCACCTACGATAGTAACACCGGTTTTCACAGGGTCTGTCACAGCTAAATTAACAGTCGAACCTGCCACACCTTGCTGAGCCGCATTAGTAATACGGGCGAAAACTTTAAAAGTATCTCCTTCAGTATTAACGACTTTATTTGCGCCTAAGGTAAGCTTTTCTTGTGTGACACTTGGTTTAGTAGTACTGACTGTAACCGTTTGCGAAACGGTATTACCATTACCGTCAGTAGCCGCTACACCTACTGGGAAAGTTGTGCCGATAGCTGATTTCTGCTGGCTAGTTAAGCCATTAGGAGCAGCAATGGTGAAAATAGCAACGCCAGAGTTATTGGTAGTTTGCTTAGGATTTGATGCAATCACAATACCTTGCTGGGCAATAGCTGCAGGCAGCGCTAAAGCGACCGCCTGACCAACAACTACGTTACCTGCATTATCTCTTGCTACTACCTGAATCTGGGCTTCACCACCATTAAGGTTTAACTTATTAACGGCTGTGGCTACTAAAGCTACTTCTGCTTGCGTCGATTTAATATTGATACCGACCGTCTGCTTCTTACCGGTTAGCGTCTCAGTCAAAGTAGCTTTTAATGCGCGGTTATTTAAAGAATCACGTTGCTCTTTAGTTAAGTTGCTCGGTACAGTGATATCAAAACTTACTAAACCATTGGCATCGGTTGTGGCGACAATACGTGAAGTGCCGATTTGCCCATTCACTGTAATAAGTTTAGCGAAGTCAGCATTGTCTAAAACAAACTCTACTGCTTGGCCACCCAAGGACTGATTAGCAACATTATCACGCAGTTGCATCTTGACTGTCGCTAGATCACCCGTGTTACTGAGTTCATACTGAGCTTGGCCATTCACTACCGTTTCAGGGTTTAATACTTTTAAGCTAACGTCAGCCTGGGTAACGCTGATACGTTTTAATGCTGATTGATAGGAAAGACCATTTTCTACATAAGACGCTTGGAAAGTAATTCCTTCAGATTTAAGCGCATTTCTTTGAGCAGCTGTTAAGGTTGTAGCGACATCTATTACAAAGATAGCTTTACCTTCGATATCCGTAGTCGCAGTAGCTTGAGTCAAACTTACACCGTTGAGCTTAGCACTGTTGGTTAAAGCAAGACTCACAGGCTGGCCAACCACAGGCTTGTTAGCATTTTTACTATCAACCAGTTGAACCACTACCGTAGATTTGCCACCTAGCTCACTAACAGTCGAGGCAGTAATAGATTTGATGTTAGACGTTGATGCGGGTTGCCTAACTGACATATTACTAGTGAATCTGGACTGCGTACCATCAGCAGCAATGAATACAGCTGTATAGTTGATACCCTCGCTAACTAATTTTTCCTTTTGCGCTGCGGTTAGCTTATTACTCAGCGTTACCTTGAACTCTGCTACACCTTCATTATTTGTTTTCTTCGTATTACCTTCATTACCATTTTCCTGCGTATCACCATTTGAGATACTGATACCAGGCACGTTGTTAATCAGTAGCTTGACTTGTCCACCTTTAACTACACCACCACTTTTATTCACAGCTTTTGCGAGAATTGTAAAAGTGTCACCCAGCACATTAATACTAGTGACATTGGTTTCGTCAGTTAAGACAACATCACTTTTGCCTACTTCAGAACTAACAGTAATCACTTCGCTAGTAGTTGTACTGACTACTCCCGTTTCTTCAGTAATACTAACCCCAAGTGCAAAACTCTTTATAGCTTCAATCTCAGCTTTCTGGGAAGCGTTTAAACCGGCAGGAATGCGTACAGTATAGGTAACCTTCCCTTCAGAATCGGTCTTTGGTTTTGCAGTAGAATCTAGTGTTACTAAGCCCGAATTTCTTAATGCGGAGGGTAAGCTAGCTATCACCTCTTGCCCAACGACTGGGCCACCGTTTTTGTCATTAACACGGAAAGTAATCACTGCAGTGCCGCCAGAGCTTGACAGTTTTTTCTTATCGCTAATATCAAAACTAACTTTGTAGATGGCTTCTGGACTGTAAACATCGATAGCTTGGCTGCTAGTAGTACTTACTATGCCAGACTCTTCCTTAATACTTACGCCAAACGTAAAGTTCTTAAGCTTTTCAACTTCTACCTTTTGTGCAGCGGTCAGATTCTTAGGAATGCTGACGGTATAGCTGACTTTACCGCTAGCATCTGTGGTTTGTTGAGCTGCTGAGGCTAGCACAACTACTCCTGATTGCTTAAGAGCGGCCGGTAGAGTAGCCACGACCTGTTGGCCTTGGACAGGATCACCCTTAGTGTCATTGACTCGGAAAGTAATAACAGCGGTACCACCAAGATTTGAAATACGTTGCTTGTCTGTATTATCAAAGATGACTTTATAACTCGCTTTCAGCGCAACTACATCGATCGCTTGACTGGTAGTGGTGCTCACCACACCCGTTTCTTCAGTGATACTGACACCTAAAACAAAGTTTTTGATAGCTTCAAGTTGAGTTTTCTGAGCCGCCGTGAGACCTGTAGGTACACGGACGGTATAGCTAACCACACCTTTATTATCAGTTGTTTGCTCTGCTGCTGAGTCTAGTGTTACTAAACCTGAATTCTTCAAAGCTGTTGGTAAGCTTGCTACCACTTTTTGACCTGCGACAGGACCACCATTAGTATCATTGACTCGGAAAGAGATGACCGCAGTGCCACCAGAGCTGGTTAGCTCTTTCTTATCACTCTTATCAAAACTAACTTGATAGGCTGCTTCTGGACTGTAAACATCTATAGCCTGGCTATTGGTAGTGCTGACTATGCCAGACTCTTCCTTAATACTTACGCCTAGAGTAAAGTTTCTAAGTTTTTCGATTTCTACTTTTTGTGCAGCCGTCAGATTTTTAGGAATACTGACGGTATAGCTAACTTTACCGTTAGCATCAGTGGTTTGTTGAGCCGCTGAAGCTAGCACAACTACTCCCGATTGTTTAATTGCTGCCGGTAGGTTAGCCACGACCTGTTGGCCTTGGACAGGACCGCCCTTGGTATCATTGACTCGGAAAGTAATAACAGCGGTACCGCCAAGATTTGAAATACGTTGTTTGTCTGTATTATCAAAGACGACCTTATAACTGGCTTTCAGCGCGACTACATCGATTGCTTGACTATTAGTGGTGCTCACTACACCTGTTTCTTCAGTAATGCTGACGCCAAGAACAAAATTACCAATCTTCTCAAGCTCAGTTTTTTGTGCAGTTGTGAGACCCGTAGGCACACGTACCGTATAGCTAACCACACCTTTATTATCAGTTGTTTGCTCTGCTGCTGAGTCTAGCGTTACTAAGCCTGATTTCTTTAGTGCTGTTGGCAAACTTGCTACTACTTTTTGACCCTGGACAGGACCACCATTAGTATCGTTTACTCGGAAGGAGATGACCGCAGTACCGCCAGAGCTTGTGAGTTGCTTTTTATCACTAGTATCAAAGCTAACTTTATAGGCCGCTTCTGGACTATAGACCTCAACCGCTTGGCTGTTAGTAGTACTTACTATGCCAGACTCTTCTTTGATACTTACGCCTAACGTAAAGTTCTTAAGCTTTTCAATTTCTATTTTTTGTGCAGCGGTCAGATTCTTAGGAATACTGACGGTGTAGCTAACTTTACCGCTAGCATCAGTGGTTTGTTGAGCCGCTGAGGTTAGCACAACTACTCCTGATTGCTTAAGAGCGGCCGGTAGAGTAGCCACGACCTGTTGGCCTTGGACAGCATCACCCTTAGCATCGTTGACTCGGAAAGTAATAACAGCGGTACCACCAAGATTTGAAATACGTTGCTTATCTGTATTATCAAAGATGACTTTATAATTGGCTTTAAGCGCAATCAAATCAATTGCTTGGCTGGCAGTTGTGCTAACTACACCAGTGCCTTCAGTGATACTGACACCTAAAGCGAAGTTTTTGATAGCTTCAAGTTGAGTTTTCTGAGCAGCCGTGAGACCTGTAGGCACACGGACGGTATAGCTAACCAAACCTTTGTTATCAGTCGTTTGCTCTGCCGCTGAGTCTAGGGTCACTAAGCCTGAATTCTTTAGCGCTGATGGTAAGCTAGCCACTACTTTCTGACCTGTAACTGGACCACCATTTTTATCATTAACGCGGAAAGAGATGACTGCAGTGCCGCCAGAGCTTGTGAGCTGCTTTTTATCGCTATTATCAAAGATGACTTTATAAGCCGCTTGTGGAAGATAGACTTTGCTAGAAGCCGTCGTGACAGTGGTCGCTTTATTAGGCTCAGTTAGCGTTACGGTATAGCTAATACCATCGGCTACTAGCTTATTTTTTTGTGCGAGCGTTAAGTTTTCAGCGACTATCAATTCAACACTTGCTTCGCCATTGTTATTTAGCGTGACCGTGTTCTCTTTAAGACTGACTCCTTCAGGCGCTCCGTTCAATGCTACTTTCACTGTAGCACCAGCAGCCTTAGTAGGCACATTCGCAGACTTTGGTGATGCCTTGATTATTAATGTTTGCTTAGCACCATAGGCGCTTAGAGGCGCATTATTGCCAGTAATGGCTAAGTTATAATCTGATACTGGATTAGCAACCGCCCAGTTGCCTTCTTTTGAGACGGTTTTACCATCAGCTTCGGTCAGCTTAATATTGTAAGCAATACCACTTTGAATCAATGCTTTACGCTCAGTAGCATTTAGATTAGGTGCCACTTTGATATTGAAAGTGACATTACCATTGGCATCCGTTTCTTTATTATTACCCCCTAAAATAGTAACGCCTTTCAGGTTATTTATTCCTAAAGCTATTTTAACGCCTTGAGCGCCAGCTCCTTTAGGAGTTTTAGCTTGTACACTGACCGTCACGTCGTCGCCGTAAGGGTTGATAGCCGCTGCTGAAGAGATAGAGGATTGTAATGCAGAAGATATTTCGATGTCACTTGGGACCGCTGAACCATCATCTCCGGCTTCGCTAACCCCCACTACTAACACTTGCGATCTAGTACTACCGTCTGCAGCTTTCGCAGTAGCAGTGATACTAACCCCATCATTAAGCAGTTTTTGACGGTCAGCGACTGCATTAGGATTTAAAATCAAAGTATAGGTGGCATTACCTTTATCATCAGTGACTTGAGTACTGCTACCATCGATAGTCACGCCAGAGGCTTCAGAGTTTGCTACGGATACTGTGATCTGTTTATTGGCCACCGCACCACCTGTACCTTTCTGCACGGCTTTAACCACAATAGTAAATTGTTGCGGAGCTTTATCTAGTTGAATCGTGCCAGGATTGGCGGTAATTGTTTGAATAAAAAAGTCAGCTTCTGTTTCTGGGGTAGTCGTCCCGCCACCATTGCCATTATTATTGCCGTTACCATTATTCCCTGTGTTACCGTTACCACCTAAATCAGGCGCAGGAGCAATCGAATCAACCGTACCTCCATCACCACCACCACAACCGCTTAATGCTAGTGCAAGCGATAATGCCGTCAGATGGAAAGCTTTTGTAGTATAATCTAATGATTGAGAGGTCATGAATAAAGCTCCACAGTAGCGCTCTTTGAGTGCCAAATAACTGAGTATTAAGGGTCTCTTTAAAGTGTGCAAATTCTTTATATAAAGTAACGAAACATATCTTTATGAATGAATTAGTAAACTTTTGCGAGTATTGTAACAGCAACTTTACTAATTTTTTATGTTACTTACAACTAAAAAGATACAATCTTAGTTTATATTTCAAGTCTTTCAGCCATCGTTAGAAAATTGCGCAGTAACTTAGTTAGCGCAGCTAATTTTCACAAGAAATTTACGATTAAGTTGAGTTTATCCCTTAATTATGGTATAAATGTCGGCTTTAAAATTTTCTGATTAGCTAAGCGTATTAGCGGAGCGTCTCGATCGCGCTAATTTACGCGTATTTAGCAATCAACTCATTTCAATATAGTAATTGTTTGGTGCCAAGGGTCTGCTACTAGCTATATATATAGATGGTTTCAGTACAGCTTGCCCAGACAGGTATGAGATACTCTCATGCCTCACATAGATTAGGAGTTCGCCATGTCTCGAGTATGCCAAGTGACTGGGAAGCGCCCTATGGTGGGTAATAATGTTTCGCACGCAAACAACAAAACCCGTCGTCGCTTTCTGCCAAACCTTCATAACCATCGTTTTTGGGTAGAGTCAGAAAACCGTTTTGTACGCCTACGTGTTTCTACCAAAGGTATGCGTATGATTGATAAGCTAGGTATTGATCAAGTTCTAGCTGACATGCGCGCGCAAGGTCAAAAGGTTTAATCCTTAGACCCCGCGTATTTTCCCCACCTTTCGAAGGACAGACGTCATGAGAGATAAAATCAAATTGGTATCTACTGCAGGTACTGGGTATTACTACACTACCACTAAAAACAAACGCACTATGCCTGGCAAAATGGAGATCAAAAAGTTTGATCCTAAAGTACGCCAGCACGTTATCTTCAAAGAAGCTAAAATCAAGTAATTGTTATATTAAATAGCACTACTGATTCATAGCGACTTGGTTGCATAAAAAAAGGTCTATCATTTGATAGACCTTTTTTTATGGTTGGCTTTAAATCCAACTTTAAACTGACTGTATTCATCAAACTAGCTATAGTTGGTAGGCTCTTCGTCATAGACATTCGCATGCCAATGGCTGATTTGTTTTTGCATAATCACTTGAATAGCAGCATGAATCATGTGCTGACCAATAGCTTGAGTGTCATTGCCCAGCATATCTTTGATTTTATCCGAAAATCCAATCGTCACCAAAGCGTCTTCTTCGCCATCCATATCGCGTAACATTAGGCGACCATCATCCGCTTCGACCAACTCTAGCATCGTCTCTTTCGCGAAGCTGTTAAACTTATCTTTCGCCTCTTTGTCCATATCGTGGTCGTGGTATATCTCGTCGCTCTTAAAAGGCATAGTTGTATCCTCGTTAGCTTCTGCTGCTGCTAGGTTTAGGGCCGAGCCATCACGCAAAAGTAATTTCTTTATCCTCTTACAATGGACGCTTTATAGACGAATTTCAAGTCTAATATTGGCCAAAGTCCGTTTAAACCCACCTTCTGCCATCCTTTATTTACCCTACTAATTCACTCTAGCGTGTTAACGCCAGTAGCGCAATTTCGCTATGGTAAATAACAACGCCACAAACATCCCTAGATAGTAGGCCAGCTTTAATTCAAAGGTCGGATCGCGATACTTAAAGGGCAACGCAACGACCGCTGTGGCCGTCGGAAAGATGATCAGCATCAATAGCCAGTTTTCAATGACATTAAGCCAGCCTTGCAGCCCTGTGCCGTTACGTAGCGAGGCTAACCCCATCAGCAAGCAGCCAATAATCAGCGCGATGATAAGACCACGAGGAATGTCTTTAGGAAAAGGAGAATACGAGTAAGGGGTATCAGATAAGTTCGATGACAAAGAAGTTCCCCAAAATGAATAAATAAAAACAGTTATTAAATGAGCAAGCTAGGTCATTAAGACCGCTAACCCATCCAAACGACAATAGCGCTTAGCTATAAGTGCCCATCAACCAGAGCATAGCCACACACGCGGTTAGCCAACCGAGCGTCATAGCATTCCGGCGTTGTACCGTGGCTCCCGTCACTTTATTAAAAACCAGGCTGCCTAACCAAAATAATACGGGCACGCCAATAACAAAAGCGGGCACCAGTACTGCTGCGTGTTTCAATACTGCGCTGAACTCCTCGCCTACGGCCAAGCGAAAACCATAGCCGACTAGGCTTAAAACTAGCGCAAATAATGCCAGTCCAACCGTAATACCCAGAGGTACTAAGCTGACTTTGTCGGGATTATGACCATTATTCTGCATAGCTTCCTCATTTACAGAGGGGGTATTCGGCTCAAGGGTCATAGATAGCTACCTTTTAAAAATAAAGCTTATATAAACGAATGGCTTATAAAAGCACAAAAGACGCCTTTAGTAAGCCCAGTACCAGCTGTCCAGTACCACCACAGATTGGCTTTTTTTATACTTGCTGGCTGCCCACTAACGATAATTCATGACGCATGGCATCGATAGCCGCTTTGTAATCAGGCTGATTAAATATCGCTGAGCCTGCAACAAACATGTCCGCGCCGGCTTCTGCCACTGCCCGAATGTTATTTGCCTTAATGCCGCCATCCACTTCTAAACGGATATCGCGACCACTGGCATCGATTAATTGACGCACTTGACGTACTTTGGCTAGTGTCCCTTCGATGAAGGACTGCCCACCAAAACCTGGGTTGACGCTCATCAGTAAGATTTGATCAACTTTATCCATCACGTAGTCTAGATGATGTAACGTGCTGGCTGGGTTTAAGACTAAACCACATTTGGCGCCGCCGTCTTTGATTAACTGTAATGAGCGGTCCACATGACTCGCCGCTTCGGGATGGAAGGTGATGACACTGGCACCCGCTTCTAGAAACTGCTCAATCATACCATCTACCGGCGAGACCATTAGATGGACATCGATAGGCGCATCAATCCCATAATCGCGCAACGCTTTGCAGATCATGCTGCCAAAGGTCAGATTGGGGACATAATGATTGTCCATAACATCAAAGTGCACCACGTCAGCACCGGCTTTCATAACCGTGTCTACTTCTTCGCCCAGACGCGCAAAATCAGCAGATAAAATAGAGGGGGCGATAAGATAAGGTTGATCGGGGCAAATCATAAGATAGCTACCTTAAGTCAGTGGCTTAAAAATGGGCTAAAAACAGAATGTTGATAGGTAAATACTGGGGGAAGCTAAGCTGAAAATCAAGCAGGCACGCCGATTTAACCTGACGGCCTACTCTTTTATAAAATGTCTTTTATGGCATGACACCGTAGCGTTTATCAGTAAATCTTAGCTTATCTTTGCTTATATTGAGTTTTGCAATAGCCCCGCCCTACCGTAAAGGTACGCTTGGACTCGTGCTTAGTAGCACGATTGGTCACCCGCTCTCGCCATAACTTAAAAGAAGAGAGCTTTAACTGTTGGCGCATTAAGTCAATCACTGCGGATTCGCTTAAGCCATAATTGTGCTCGATAGCAGCGAATGGTGTTCTGTCTTCCCAAGCCATTTCGATAACGCGAGACAATTGCACTTCATCAAGACTAGCCGCATCTGTTACCGTTTTAGCATCGGCTAACAGACTCGCGGCCTGGTTACTTTCTTCTGTATGTGCAGTACTAGTACTCGCTACTTGCTTAGCGCGTAAGGCAGCTGACATATCTGCCTGCATTATCCCTAAAGACGCCTTGTCTAGGGAAGTATCCGCAGCTGCTGTGGTCTGTGCCGATACTTTGGTCATATTAGTCATAAAATTATCCTGAGTTAATTACGCAAAACGTATCGGCTGCTCAGATTAACCGGCTAAATTAGCAGCTTTTAGATGGTGATACAGATGGTCTTCTAGCACGCTTTGGATAAAGTAGTAACTGTGATCGAAGCCAGCGTGATAGCGTAAGGTCAGCGGTTGCTCAACTTCTCTGCAAACTGCTTGCAGCTTTTCTGTCTGTAGTTTGCCGTCTAAATAAAAGTCGTCTGCCGCGCCTTGGTCCACTAATAATACTGAGTACTGCTTACCGGCTTGGCGGATAGTGGTAGTGGCATCGTATTGTGCCCACTCGCCCTGATCCTCGCCAAAGTAAACTTGATAGGCCTCTTGGCCCCACTCAGACTGACTGGCTGCACAGACGGGGGCAATGGCGGAGACGCTAACGAACTTGCTCGGGTATTTAAAGCCAAACATCAAGGCGCCGTGGCCGCCCATTGAATGACCGGTTACACCGATACTGGTCACCGGAAACTGGCTGCGAATCAGGTCATAAAACTCTTCGACAATATAGCTTTCCATGTTGAAGTTTTGCGCCCAAGGCGCGCATTTGGCATCAACGTAATAACTGGCGCCCTGACCCACATAATAGCGCTCATCATTGGGCACTTCCTCGCCTCTTGGCGAAGTATCTGGCGCGATAAAAATCATGCCAAGCTCGCTACATAAGCGCTGAAAATGCCCTTTATGCGTAACGTTATCGGCATTACAGGTCAATCCAGATAGGTATAACAGTGCAGGACACGTTTGCCCAGCTACCGCTTCATCCGGTAAATAGATACTGAACGACATGGTCGTGCCGGTACTGGTAGACTCATGCGAATAATAGCGTTGCTGCCCTTCAAAGCAGCGGTTGTCACTGGTCAAAGTTAAATTGGTCATAATAGCCTCTCAATACTCTGTTAGTAATTTTTATAAATAGGATTTTATCAAGGCCTATTATGGGACGGGCTTAGTAGGGTCAAGCGTCGCTTGAGAGCTATCAGCTGCACGCCCGGTTGGTAATGATGGCGCGATAGGCTGCAAGTTTTGCTCGCTCGGGGCACGGCCTTGAATAAATAGCGCCTGCTCAAAAGCTGGTAAGGCAGTCTGCATCAATTTGCCAACGACCATTTGTGGCTCTGATGGCTCAAATCCCATTAACGACTCGCGCTCATGAATGCGTTTTTTGGCCGCTTTAAAGGCCGCGGCGAAACTGGTATTGTCCCGTAGACTCTCAGCGAAGAACGCTTCCCCAAAGTACGTCATTTCTGCCGTATTAGTGCAGCCAAAAGACATCTTGTCAGGCGCAGAGGCGGTGATAATAGCCGTAGTCGGTGAAGCAAGCTCATCAATAAATGACCCTGAATAACAAGACGATACGACAATTACTCTCCAGCGAATCCCTGCATCATCCAAAGCTTTACGTAGCCAAGCCGGATCCAAGTTGTCCATAGCGATGGGTTCATTCTCTAATAGCAATACATCTCGATCGCCATGCGAAGACAACGCTAAAAATAACACATCTTCATCAGCATCCATCTGCTGTCCTAACCGCATCAACGCCTGTTTAATACTGGTCTTCGTCGCGATAGGCTCATCTAGCCAGCTGTATTTATTATTGATTAGCGATAAAGAATGGTCACTAGTGCCAAAACGCACATCAAACAGCTGCCGCACTTGGTTAATCTCAGAGCGAAACACATCTTGACCGGCAAAGCCCGCCACCCCCATAAAGTACCAATCCGTTTTACCAGGCGTACTCGAGTCTACCGCTGCCATCGCTTCTTGTAATAAAATCGGCTGACGGTATAACGCCGCTTCTTCAACCACAGGCTGGACAGGCATGAGCTTAAATATAGGCTGATCAGCGACATTATTTTGCCAGACCGTCAGTAAGGCAGCCGCCCCAATCAATACTAAAATTCGTTCCCACCATGGCGTGCGTAGGCGTCTGGAAAATATCCATAGCAATGCCACCGTTTGCCATAAAAATAGGATTAAGAATAATACCGGTAAGAGCGAATAGCTCCAATCGGGCAACCAACCCCGCGTTCCCAAAAATTGCACGAAACTCTGTAGCAAAGCCAACATCGTATCCGCGGTCAACCATAAGACTGCGGGGACGAATACCACCCCAGGATTGCCTGAGCGCCGAGCTAGGATAATCCCCGCTAGGATGATAATGGTGGGCCAAATCAAATAGCTAATCAGACCCTGCTCATTAAAGATGCTCCCGCTTTCTGCGGCAAGCCAGGAGAACAGAACATTACTGCTTAATGCTAAAGTAGCAAACAATAGAAACTGCAGTAGCGTCGGTTTTACCCAGCCGAAAGCGCGCGTAGACCCCGCCAGCATCCAAAGAGCAGCGAAAATATTAGCAGCAAAATTAAGCGAAAATCGCTGTAGCGAGATGGTTTTTAGCGACGCAAGGGACAAAGAATACAGCCTCTATCGGTCATCAGTAACGGGGTAAAAGGGAAAATGCGGGGCCAATAGTGAGCAAATTTTACAAGGCAGCATGGCCAGTAGATAGCTGGCCTTGCGTAGCGACAGTATAGGCAATTTAGGGCTATAAAAGATAGCCTATCTCTAGCTTATTTCAGTCTCACTGTAACGCAGTTTTTAGAGCCATTTGACGACCCTACAGGGAGAACATTGTAATAGATTCGGTCGCTGCGGAGTAAGGCGGATTTGTAACGGCAATAAAAAGAAGAGCAAAAGGCGAGGAAAACGATAGGAAAAAGAGATAAAAAAAGGACACCCTTAGGCATCCTTTTTTATTTTCACGTTATCCTGTATCTATAGGCTAATTGTTCATTAGCAAAGCTGCTAGCATTATTTCAGCAAAAGCTCATTAACCCGTTTTAGGTAAGCTGCTGGGTCTTCTAATTGACCGCCATCAGCCAATAGCGCCTGATCAAAAATCACTTGCGCTAAATCATCAAACTGCTCGCTAGTCTCTAGCTTTTGAATCAGTGGATGGTTTGGGTTAACCTCAAGCGTTGGCTTCACATCTGGCACTTCTTGACCCATTTGCTTAAGCATCTGAATCATCTGTGGTGAAAGCTCACCATCACCGACCACGAGACAGGCTGGGCTATCCACCAAACGCGTAGACACTTGCACGTCTTTTGCACGGCCGCCCAATACTGCTTTCAACTTATCTACAACTGGCTTGAGCGTCTCTTGTGCTTTTTCAGCTTCAGCTTTCTCTGCTTCGTCTTGCAAGTCGCCTAGGTCTACCGCCCCTTTAGCGATGTTTTGTAGCGGGGTACCATCAAACTCAGTTAAGAAATTCATCGCCCACTCATCAACACGGCTGGTCATCAAGATAACTTCGATGCCTTTCTTCTTAAATAACTCCAATTGTGGGCTATTTTTAGCAGCGGCTAAACTCTCTGCAGTGAGATAATAAATCGCTTTTTGCCCGTCTTTCATGCGCTCTTTATAATCGGCAAAGCTGGTCTCTAAACCGTCTTGCGTGCTGGTGGCGTAGCGGAGTAATTTCGCAATACGCTCTTGGTTGCTCATGTCCTCGCCCAAGCCTTCTTTGATGACATCACCAAATTCGCTATAGAACTGAGCAAATTTCTCTTGCTTATCGCTATCTTCACTATTGGCCAAGCTGGCTAATAAAGTCAAGATACGGCGGGCGTTACCATCACGGATAGATTTCACATCGCGTGACTCTTGCAGCAATTCACGGCTCACGTTCAATGGTAAATCTGCAGAGTCGATCACGCCTTTAACGAAGCGCAAGTACATAGGCAATAACTGCTCAGCGTCATCCATGATAAACACCCGCTTCACATACAGCTTGAGACCATGCTGCTGTTCACGCGCGTACAAATCCATCGGGGCTTTTTTAGGGATATATAGCAGCTGCGTATATTGCACGCGGCCTTCGACTCGGTTGTGCGTCCAGGCCAGCGGCTCATCGAAGTCATAAGTGACATTTTTATAGAAGTCGACGTATTCTTCGTCCTCAATCTCAGAGCTAGAGCGGGTCCATAAAGCGTTGGCTTTATTAACCGTTTCCCACTCGTCCGTCAGCACCATTTCGCCACCGAGAGGCGCGTCGCTATCATCGCCTTCTTCTCTTACTTCTTCTTGCCAGACTTCTTTGCGCATTTGAATAGGCAAGTTAATATGATCTGAGTACTTATTGACCAACTGCTTAATTTTGCTACGGTCTAAGTAATTATCTTCGCCTTCAGAATATTCTTCTTTTAAGTGTAGCGTAATCGAAGTACCGCGCGTCTCTTTAGTAATCGCTTCGGTAGTAAATTTACCGGTGCCATCAGACACCCAACGGACGCCTTGATCGGCAGGCACGCCAGCTTTACGAGTTTCTACAGTAATGGTATCCGCTACAATAAAGCCCGAATAGAAGCCCACCCCAAACTGACCGATTAGGTTGCCATCTTGTTTTTGTGAGTCAGACAGCTTTTCTAAGAAAGCTTTTGTACCTGATTTTGCGATAGTCCCTAAGTTTTCAATGGTATCTTCAGCAGTCATCCCGATACCGTTATCGATAAAGGTGACGGTCTTAGCCGTTTCATCCACATCGATACGGATACGCAATTCGCCATCATTTTCATACAAGCTATCATCGCTAGTGGCTTCAAAACGCAATTTATCGCAAGCATCTGACGCATTCGAGACCAACTCACGCACAAAAATATCTGCGTTCGAGTATAAAGAATGGGTCACTAGATGCAGCAGCTGGGCAACTTCCGCTTCAAACACGTGCTGTTGGGGCTGATTCGCTTGATTGTCGCTCATAGAGTCCTCTCAGTTATGATGTATGGTTTTAACAACCTTTATTTTTTAACACAACAGTTTTTTAACACAGTTATGCTGACTGCAACCTTGCAGCCTTAGCATCACTAATAGGGGCGAAGGCACTAATTTTCAAGCCAATTCGTCTGCTAATTATTAGAACTCGACAACATTATGCTGCAGAGGCATAGCCAAACAAATCCATAATGTGCTAAGTTGAGGTTATAATTAAATAAACACATAACAAAGACTAAAAAGGATTGCGCAAGCTTTAAGGACAAGGCCAAAACAATGTTAATTTCTAGGCCAGCAAGCTGCCGTCATAAGGTCCTTTTGCTATCTCTTTGTCTTTCTCTACTACGTTAATGAAATAAGACTGTGCTTATGACTGCCAATACTCATCCCCAAAATCCTCAGAGTCCTGCTACCAAGCCTGATACTAATGCTTCGCAAGAGATCGTATTTTATGATGGTATGAGCGAAGAAGAGCTCGATTTGCTGCTGCAAGCTAGCCTGAGAGAGGATACAGAAAAAGCGGAGCCAGCCGCTACCCAAACAGTAGCAGAGCCTGCCAAAACGGAGCGGGTGACAAGTTCAATAGCTACTGATGCTTCAAGCACAACGCCAGCAGCACCACAGCCTGTTGTAGCAACCACTGTGCCGAACGCTAGCGTCCCTCGACCCAACACCCCTACTAAATACTATAGTGCGCTCAGTCCCATTGTGGCCGATAGAACCGTGTTTCGTAGCCACAGTCACCAAGTGCAAACGGCGCAAGAGCGGGCGGCTATGCAAGCTGCAGAGGTGCCCAAACCTGCTCGCTCACCCCTTGTAATAGAGGATACGGCAGTGGAATTCGCCGACGAGTTAAAGAATCTGACCCCAGCCCAGGCCGACCCAGAGGTAAGCAAAGCAGCACCCGCGCAGCAACCGGCGGCTACTCCTAAAAAATCTCTCAAGGCATTAACAGCGGCTCATAGCACTTCGGTGAAAATTCGCCCTAAAGCCGCGCCGACTGCTGTGGTCAATAAGGATGAGGAAGCTTCTCAGACTAAGCCGGTAGCAACCCCTGCCGCTACAACTAAACCTGCCAAAACGGATGATACTGCTCCTAAAAAAGCTTCAGCTATCAAGATTAAACCTAAAGCCGCAGTAGAGCAGCCAAAAACTATTGCTGTTGCATCTGACTCTGAGGTTATAGTGGCGCAACCGCCAATTGCAGCCTCTGTAGAGCCGGCAGCAGTAGCCACTAAAGACGAAACTGTGTCTGCAGCGCCGGTGACCTCTAGCACTGAGCAACCCATTGAGGAATCCACTGCGCATATTGAGGCTACTTCGGCTGCAGAACCAAGTGCTGCGGAAATGAGTATGCCAGAGCCTATCGCATCAGCGCCTGTTGCAGCAGAGCCAACATCTGCAATATTAGAAACTTCAGCGGCAGACTCGGCTGCTAATGAAAAGGGGGCTAGCGAAATGTCAGCTATTGCCACCCCCCTTGAGAGTGCAGCTGTTGAGGAAAAAGTAACTTCTGAAGTTCCTAATACCCAGCAGCTTAGCAAACAAGTCAGTGCAGACATGCAAGCCTTCAAGTCCCAGCTGCACCAACTTACCCTACAGTTCCACGAATTAGGCACTTTGTCATCGCGCTTGATGCAACAGTTGCGCCATTTGCAAAGCGATAGTAACGATGACTTTTCGGTAACTTACGAGCAGATGCTAGAGCTACGCAGCCACTTGGTAGCTACCAAAAAGCAAGCGAGCGATTTACCGAGCCTACTTGATGTGGCCGAAGAAGCCCTCGAGTCAGAAATGTACGTGGCGCAAACCCGTAAAAATCGTTAATTTACTAAAATTATGGATTTGCTATTAAGGCTTCTTAGGTTTGTAGAGGCAAGCGCTAACTAGCTGACTCTAGGTTAGTGAGCACTTCTCTCATAACCAACTGCTCTCATAAAAAAAGGATATAAGGCCAGCGCCCTATATCCTTTTTACTTTTATAAACGACTATTTTTTTAGACTACTTCATATTATTTACGAGGGATAGGACGAATAGTCAGAATTTGCTCACTACGACCAAAGGGGCCGTCTAAATCATGCAAGACAGCACTGGTTAAGCCAATGCCATCGTCACCGTATTGCTGCACCGCTTCAATACCCAACCAACGACCTTTAGGCGTGCGGTGCATATGAATCTGTAAATCGGTATTGGGAAACATCCACTCTGCAACATCTAAGCCTAGGCCAGGTCTTGGGACTACTCCATTGGCGGTATCGACTAGACCCAGTAAATGTACCATATCATTCGTAGATTCGCCTGCGACCATATCGACGTCTGTGGTAATCCAAACGGTGCCTTTACCGGCTCGGCGCGTGTCATCAGTAGCTAAACGGACACTTTTTATAAACCCACCCGGCCAACCTTTCATGGCTTCCCAAGTCTCTAGATTTTCAGGATGATGCAGCGCAGGTTGGTCCTCTAATCCAGCAATCACGCTCGTATCTTGCGTCATCAGCCGCCAAGCGCGGGCCACGATACAATCGCGTCCGCCACTGCTCATGACCGCCTCAATCAGCTCAATCGTTCTACCTGGGCGGATACTGCGCGTGGTAATAGTAAAGTCGTCTAGAGGGATTAAGCCCAAGATATCCAGACTAATACGCGCTATACGCATGTTTTCTTGCGGAGAAAACTGAACCAATTCATTGGTTATTACTCCCGTTGCGGGAGCCATGTGCTGCTCATGGTCATTCCAAGCCCCTTGCGCATGAATAGTGGGCTTATAGTGAGCAATACAAGAGCCATCATCTTGCAACTCACGAGTGATACAGTCGTAATAATTGGCCATAGTTATCCTTAACTCTAGGTTATAAATAGTTGTTCTCTATGAGATAGTATAGGAGATAACGCACTATAAAGGGAGCATTAGAGCTATCAGCTCTTTGCTTTAGGTACAGAAAGGTTTTATAGATGTGTATAAAGAGTCAATGAGTTAGATCTAGCCGCTACCTAATCAATGACTCTCGTTATAGAAATGCTGGATATTTATTAAAATAAGAAGAGCAGTTACTGACTGACCTGCGCTACAGGAATCCGTAAGGCTTTTGGTAAGCTAAAGGTCACATTTTCTTCAATTCCCGCCAGCTCATTAGGCAACTCACCACCCCACGCCTGAATCTGACTAAGAACGTTTTGAATCAGCACTTCAGGCGCAGAGGCACCCGCTGTTACTCCGACACTTTTGACGCCATCAAACCAACTGCTATCCATTTCAGAAGCATTGTCAATCAGATAGGCACGGCAGCCCATGCGCTCGGCCAATTCGCGCAGCCGGTTAGAGTTTGAGGAGTTAGGTGAGCCTACGACTAAGACGACTTCACAACGGCTAGCCAAGTCTTTGACCGCATCTTGGCGGTTTTGTGTAGCGTAGCAAATGTCATCTTTGCGTGGTCCCTCAATGGCGGGGAACTTATTTCTCAGCGCATCAATCACCATCGCCGTATCATCCATCGACAGGGTGGTTTGAGTCACAAAAGCCAGCTTGTTAGGGTCGCGCACTTCTAATTTAGCCACATCCGCTTCATCTTCGACCAGATGGATATGACCGCCGTATTGACGGTTAAAGCGGCCCATAGTCCCTTCTACTTCAGGGTGTCCAGCATGACCAATGAGGACCGCATCCATGCCATCACGCGCAAATTTCGACACTTCGATATGGACTTTGGTAACCAAGGGACAAGTGGCATCAAAAACGGTTAAATCACGCCGCTCGGCCTCTTCTTCCACAGCTTTAGAGACCCCGTGTGCCGAGAAAATAACGATAGCGCCATCCGGCACTTCGTGCAACTCTTCAACGAATACAGCTCCACGTTCCGCTAAGTCAGAGACCACAAATTTATTATGGACGACTTCATGACGCACATAGATAGGCGGCTCAAAGCGGGCTAATGCCTCATTAACAATAGCAATTGCGCGGTCAACACCGGCACAAAAACCGCGAGGATTGGCAAGATAAATTTGCATAATAGACCTTAGCGATAGACAATTCTGCTAGCGATGATAAGTCCAAACCTGATGATCAGCTCGGTAATAAATGCGCTAGTAATTTTATACGATAATTAGCCGTTACTTTAGCATAATTGCGCCCCTTTGCGCTGCTCTGTAGTGCGTCTTTCATCACGAATTCACAATAACGCTATCGTTATTAGACAGTAGATAACCCAATTAGGCATAGCCATTATTGAGTGATCGCTAGCGAAAGCTCCTCTAATTTATACCAACAGCTTTAATTTATGCTAACAGCTTTTTTACGCTGACCGTTTTCAGCGCCTGTTAAACTTGGGGCTTATCTGACCCCTCTCTCGTCTACCTAGGCAGATATGCCGACAGCTGAGCAATTGAGGTAAAGAAGCCCTGAAAAATCCAACCAATATCACTGTCAATTTCAGGATATTTAAGCGTATTTGCGGGTATAATATAGGCCCGCTATACGACTCAGTACTAATATTGCGAATAATTGCATCGATATTAATGCTGTAGATTGTGCCGGCTAGCGCCTATTGCCGCTACGTCCGCTAAATGCTCCTACCAAAACTGAGACTTTATATGACAGGCTCCCTCTTTATTATTACGGCCGCTTCAGGTACCGGTAAAACCTCTCTTGTTAAACAACTGCTAGCCACGACTAATGATTTGGCCGTTAGTATTTCGCATACGACCCGCGCGCCTAGACCGGGTGAGACCGATGGCATGCATTATCATTTTACGAATACTAAAGACTTTATTGCTGGGATTAATGCCGGTAATTTTTTGGAGCACGCTGAAGTATTTGGCAACTATTACGGAACTTCTCAAGCCAGCGTCAACGCGCAGCTAAAAGCAGGTTTTGACGTTATTTTAGAAATTGATTGGCAAGGGGCATTGCAGGTAAAAAAACTGTTCGCTGATGTCACTATGATTTTTATTCTACCCCCTAGCTTACCGACGCTCCGTCAGCGCTTGTCCAGTCGCGGCCAAGACAGTGAGGAGGTTATTAATACTCGCCTAGCAGGAGCCGTGGATGAAATGCGCCAATACGTCCACTTTGATTATGTGGTTATTAATGATCATTTTGAGGCCGCGCTTTATGAGCTTAAATCTATCATCGTAGCCAAACGTCAGACTACTAAGCGTCAGAAGCAGCGTTATGAAAGCACGATTGCCGCACTCATGAACGCTGACAGCGATGCCCTGTAGCTGACAGTAATCGTAAAGTACTGCTAACTGGCTGCCAGCTATTTTTATATAAGCTGCTGTTGCTAAAATAATAAGTAGCTTGGCTTTATAAGATAACTAATAGCTTGGCTGTATAGCATCACTAGATACTAGAATGGGTGGCATTAGCCAACGATTTTACTGCGATAATCGCCAAATTTTGCTATACTATGCGGTTATCTACTATCTATTTCCATTTATTTGACAAATTTAGCAGCGCTCGCAGCCCCGTAAAGTTCTATCTGGCCGTCATCCGCCCATTATGGCGGTGGCTACTAGCTATTAGGCAGGTAAAAAAGCCTTGCTGTATTTGCGAAATTTGTATGACACCGAGGTAACTATGGCACGCGTAACTATTGAAGATTGCTTGGACAACGTTGATAACCGTTTTGAATTAATCTTGGTCGCCAGCAAACGTGCGCGCCAATTGGCTAAAGGTATCTCAGAGCCTATGGTTGATGTCGACAATGACAAACCAACCGTATTGGCTCTACGTGAAATCGCTGCTGGCAAAATCACTCGCGATATCCTAACTCAGCCTGAACATAGCTTTGCGACCAGCTCGCTTGACTTAGCTTTATCAGGCAATCACGGTTTCTAAGGAATATTCTAGAAAGTTATTCTAGATAATTTTGCAGACCGTCTCTAAATGATACTGAGTACGCAGCGTTCTTATATAGGTCGCTAGCCCTTTAAAGTGAGTGGCGCTATTTCAGTCATTATTTAGAGAACAAGCCACAGCCCACCCGCTGTGGTTTTTTTATTGCCTCTGCAGTAAAGTGCTCGTTATCCGTGCCCAGCTGCGCTATTGCCGTATGCTACGAGCATTAGCTGTTGACATTTAAGCGGAATTACGATTAATTAGAGTGTCGGGATCTAGATTCAGTCGCGGCTATCTTGCCCCTTATTGGTGACTTGTAAACGCGACTTTTTTATCGATAGGACTTATTATTACTAGGTGCTTATTCCTCATACATAGCTAGACAATGCTACTTTGAGATAGCCCCTTAATTGGCCCTTTTAATAATCCCGCTTATATCAACCATAGATAGGCTACGACTGGCTTCTTATTAGCGCTGTAGCAACTTACTACTAGGCTACGCTCGCTAAACGATTCCTAAGTAGCACCCTAGTGTCTACTTATAGAACCACTTTTTATATAACCACTTGCGTGTCTATGCAACGACGAATTAGGAAATACCCGCCATGAGCCAGACGTTACCTAAACTTAGTCATCATTTGGTGGATGATGCTCAGTACAATCTAATGCGTTCCGTCGGCTACTTATCCGTAGATGCCCGTCAAGATATTTTGCATGCCTGTAACTTTGGCGATCAGGCCCATATTTTAGACAAACGTAAATCTGGTGAACCCTATATTACCCACCCCATTGCTGTGGCAGAGATTTTGGCGGGCTTCCGCTTAGACCGCGACACGATTATCGCCGCCATCTTGCACGATACAGTCGAAGATACCGAGGTCAATTATGAGCAACTGGTCACCCATTATGGCGAAACAGTGGCTAGACTGGTGGATGGTGTCACCAAGCTAAAATCCTCTCGCCATGACAAATTGCAGAATAAAGCGGCGACCTTTCATAAAATTCTTACGGCGACCCTAGACGACCCACGGGTATTGATTATTAAGTTGGCCGATCGCCTGCATAATATGTCGACCTTAGATGCGGTAAGTCCAGACAAACAGCGCTCAACTGCTCGCGAAACCCTAGACTTTTATGTGCCTTTTGCTCGGCTTATGGGGCTGAACGATATCGCTGACTATATCGAAGTGCTGTGCTATCGCAACCTTGACCCGGTTATGTATACCAAGTTATCCGATCGCTTATTACAACACGGTCTCGGGCGTAACTTTAAAAAAGAAGCTATCCATCAGTATTTAACCTTTGTTATCGAAAACATGAGCCTAACGGGTCATGTCAAAATGCTCGACAGCCAGGTGACTATGTATCGCCGATTTTTTCGCAATCGCGGGGAAATCAGTGATTTATTACGCTACTACGCGTTTGAAATCGTGCTCGATAGCGTGGAATCTTGCGATAAGCTAGCTTATTACCTCATTACTAAATATCAGATTGATAACGATAATATTGAAGATAATATCCGTCGTCCCCTACCCGGTGGCAACCAGTCGCTCACGCTGACTTACGAGCGCGATAATGACACTATTAAAGTCATTATTATGACCAAGCAAATGCAGAAGTCCGCTAGACTCGGCGCTATCGGCGTGGACTCCGCTTCCGAAGTCAGTAAATCGGTCATTCAAGCCTCTTTACGCAACCTCAAAGACATCGTCTGTGAAGATATTAATGGCTCTGAGTGTGAGGTCGATAGCGACTTCCAGTCTGCTGTCTCTACCATCGATGCGTTGATGAACTACTTGCACTCTAGCAAGATTCTTTGTTATAGCCCGCAAGGCCGTGCCTATGAGCTGCCGCGTGGTGCCACAGCCCTAGACTTTGCTTATGCCGTCGGGCCTTTTGTCGGTAATATCGCGGTGGGGGCCAATATTGATGACCAAAAAGCCAAACTCGGTACAGTATTGCAAGATGGACAGAAAGTCGAGATTGAAGTCGATAGCAACTCTGCGCCTAAGGCAGAGTGGCTGGGTTATGTGGTTACCAATAAAGCGCGTGAGCAAGTGTTGCGCTGGTTTAAAGACTTGTCTGACACTGAAAAACAGCATCACGGTGAGCAGGCGTTAGATCGGGCATTGCATACTTATCAAAAGAGCCTTGCTAACCTCACAGAAAACGATTGGGACAATCTCTTTGCTTGGCGTGGTATCAGTAGCAAGGCCGAATTGTTTGAACAGATTAGTCGAGGTACTTTGCTACCGCAGCTGGTGGTGTCGCGCTTATATAGAGATGAAGTGGCCGATAAGCAAGCGGAAGATGATGCTCATGGCAACCGACAAGCGCAACACGCTATTGCTACCGCAGCAGGCGTTGAGTTGGCTTTTGCCAATTGCTGTCATCCGATTTATGGTGACCCAATTTTAGGCCATCAATCAAGACATGGTTTGGTCGTGCATCGCCATAAATGCTTCTCGCTCGACGATATCCGTAAAGACAACCCTTACCAAATTATTCAGTTAAGCTGGCGCAAACAAGAAGACTTAGACAGTGTCTCGGGCGACCGCAATGAAAAAACCTATTACCTAGCCTATCTGAAGCTATCCATTGTGTTAAACGATGAGCAAATCAGTGAGGTCATTTATCAGTTGCGTGAGCTAAATATCGGGGTAGAGAAAATTGATGTGCGCTCGACCGATACGGATATCCATCTACTGGTATTGAGCCGCAACCATTTAGTGCAAGCAATTCACGCACTACGCCGCTTACTTGACTTCCCTAATATTCGCCGCCTATATCAGCTTTAACATCTAAAAATCAGATAGTTAAATATTAAAGCATCTAGAATCTAAGACTGGAAAAGTGAAAATTATAGCTTGCGGATAGGGGTTTTACAGCGTGAAGAATACTGTGAGAACCTCCTATTTTGCAGACTATTTGCTATGATGACCCCTTCAACTTGACCCTATTCTCAAACGTCTATATCTGTGCACCCCTATGATTGCGCCCCGATTCTGCTACACTATACACACTAGGTTTAGCTAGCCGAATCATTGTCGGCAGCTTGCCTAAAATACGTGTAATTTTAAAAACATACTGACCCGGTTACCGGGTACATTCAAAATAACATAAGGACATTTTATGCCACGCGAAATTATTCATACTGATAAAGCCCCTGCTGCAGTAGGTACCTATTCACAAGCCGTAAAAATCACTACCGATGCGGGTAGCACGGTTTATATTTCTGGCCAATTGGGCATCGACCCCACCACTATGGAATTGCATGAAGGCTTTGAAGCACAAGCCGCGCAAGTCATGGACAATATCGAAGCCATCTGTGAAGCCGCTGGTGGTTCTTTGAAAGATACGGTTAAATTTAACGTGTCATTAACGGATTTGAATGACTTTGCTGCGCTTAACGAACTGTTTGCCGCTCGCCTATCTGAGCCGTATCCTGCGCGTGCTGCCTTGCAAGTAGCTGCATTGCCAAAAGGTGGCGTAGTAGAAATTGAGACGATTCTATATATCGAAGACTAATTTCTATCCTCTATATTAAGATAAGCAATAACGTTTAGCTTTACTCTCAATGCTTTCCTATGGCGCATATCATGGTTATTTATAGCCTATGGCAAGTAACAACAGAAAGTATTGAGCCGTTTTACCCCCCTCCTTATTTGCCTATGGATTATCCGTCGCTATGCTGGTTAGTGTCGCTCTACCTGTTCCGCTTTATCGGGTATTCGACTACCTCGCACCCGCTTCTCAAAACGCGCCCACTCAACCGCAAATTATAGACTATAGCGACAGTCCCCCCTCTTTTTCTGCATCGGCTGTGACTAGCGACGACCTATTTGCTGCTACCCCGCCTACGCACTCGCCACTTGATGAGACCCCTGCTCTACCTGCTATCGGAGCACGCGTGGAAGTCTCTTTTGGCCGGCAAACGCTCATTGGTATTGTGGTCGCCCACGTGCCTGCGGCCGACAGCACGATTCCTACTAATAAACTTAAACCTATCAAACGAGTACTAGACGACGAGCCGCTGTTAGCTAGCGATATGCTAAGTCTGGGACAATGGCTAGCGCGCTATTATCATTACCCCTTCGGTGATGTGCTCTCCGTGATGCTGCCAACGCTCATCCGCCAAGGCAAACCGTTAGACCTATTAATTACCCATTGGCGTATCTTACCCAACGTTGTGGATGGCGACTTCTCCCCGCAAGCTAAAAAACAAAAACAACAGTTTGAAATGCTGAAACTACATGGGCGGCATGGAGCAAGCGAAGATATCTTATTATTAGAAGGTATGGAGCGGCCATTTTTAGCCAAACTCGAAGAAAAAGGCCTTATTGAGCATTATTTGGAACCGAAAGGCGCACCAAAATTGCCTTCTTTAGCCAAGATGCCTCTGGATTTAAATGACGAGCAAGCTACTGCTGTCAACGCTATCGTGCAAGCTTTCGAGCACCAGCAGTATCAAGGGTTTTTGCTCAACGGCGTCACGGGTAGTGGCAAGACCGAAGTTTATTTGCAAGCCATGCAACCAATTTTAGCGGCCGGTAAGCAAGTCTTAGTACTGGTCCCAGAGATTGGCTTGACGCCACAAACTCGAGCTCGCTTTGCGCAGCGCTTTGCCGCCCATATTCTGCTATTACATTCGGGGCTAAATAACACCCAACGGATGCAAGGTTGGCAGGACTGTCGTCAAGGTCATGCCCAAATTATCATTGGTACGCGCTCATCCGTCCTGTATCCCTTTGCCAATCTCGGTCTAATCGTCGTCGATGAAGCCCATGACCAGTCTTATAAACAGCAAGACACCCTGCGCTATCATGCCGCGGACGTTGCACTCTATCGCGGCTTTCAAGCCAAAGTGCCGGTAGTACTGGGTACCGCCACGCCTGCCTTAGAACAGTTTAAACTGGTAGCCGATGGCAAACTAACCGAATTAAGCTTACATAAACGGGCCGGCAATGCCAAAGCCGCTACCCTGCAGCTGGTCGATGCGCGAGACAAACCAACGACTTATAGCGACCAACCAGTCGATACCCCCAAGCAAAAGTCGCTATTGCCCAATATCAATAGTGCCCAAAGTACGGGGCTAACTGATGCCACCATCGATGCTATCCGGCAAACGCTAACAGCTGGTGAGCAAGTACTCATCTTTTTAAATCGCCGTGGTTATGCGCCTATTTTGCTGTGTGCCGCTTGCGGCTGGCAAGCAGATTGTACCCGCTGCGAGGCGCATATGACCCTGCACCATAGTCAGCTCAATAGCCAGCAACCGAGCTATCTCAAATGCCATCATTGTGATTGGCAAGCTTATATCCCCACCGCTTGCCCCGATTGCGGCAGCGTAAATTTAGACGCGGTGGGCATGGGCACTACCCGTTTGACCGAAAGCCTGCATGCGCTATTTAGCAACCCGCAGACCAGTAAAGTGACCTACCCTATTATCCAAATCGACCGCGATACCACCCGGCGCAAAGACAGTTGGGAAAATATCTATCAGCGTATCAATACGGGCGAGCCAGCCATTTTAGTTGGCACGCAAATGGTCGCTAAAGGCCATCACTTTCCCCGCGTCACCTTAGTCTGCATGCCCAATGCCGATCGTGGTTTTTTATCGCCCGACTTTCGCTCTCCTGAGCATACCGCCCAGCTGATTATCCAAGTCGCCGGTCGAGCTGGCCGTGGTGACAAGCCCGGTAAAGTGTTGATCCAGACCGTGCAACCGGACAATCCACTGCTGTTGAAATTGGTACGCGACGGCTATCAAGAGTTTGCGTTACAGCTCCTGCAAGAGCGTAAAATGATGGGGTTACCGCCGGAGACCCACGGCGTATTAATTCGCTGTGAGGGCAAAACCTTAGAGCGCACTACCCAAGCCCTGAAAGACGCGCGCGCTATTCTACCTATCCCTAATGAGCTAGCCATTCTCGGGCCTATCGATGCCCCAATGAAAAAGAAGAATAGTCGCTATCATTCTCAGCTCTTATTACTCGCCAAATCGCGCCCACATTTGCATCAAGTGCTCAACCACTGGTGGCCGCAAGTCCTTGATTTACCTTCTGCAAAATATCTTAAACTGACTTTAGACGTGGATCCTGTAGGATGGTAATGGCTTATCACCCTTAACCTTACGCTTGCCCTGAAACCTGTGCCGAACGCTCACTGTCCACTAGCCTAAAAGAGGCCTTATGTCCGCGCCAAAATTTGACCCCACTGTCCCGCACGATCCTCCGCATTTTCACGATGAGCCCAAAGCCCGTGACCTTAGTAAGCAGCGGCGTACTTTACTGATTAGCTTTATTATTATCACAGGCTTTATGCTAGTAGAGGCCATTGGCGGTTGGCTGACCAACAGTCTAGCGCTATTGTCAGATGCCGGTCATATGCTTAGCGACGCCGCTGCTTTGGGAGCGACTTTGCTGGCTTTTAAAATTGGTGAAAAATCGGCCAATGAGCAGAAGACTTTCGGCTATAAACGCTTTGAGATTTTAGTCGCCGGCGCCAACGGAGCGACCCTAATAATTATCTCAATCATGATTTTTATTGAGGCAATTGGCCGAATCAACTCGCCGCCCGATGTTGCTACCAAAGGTATGCTCATCATTGCAACTATCGGCATGTTGGTCAACGTGGTAGTGGCATGGATGTTACATCGTGGTGGTGCAGCGGACAGCCATGCTGACCATGACCATGACCACGATCACAATCATGCCGAAGAAGGACATGGTGCACACGACCACGATCATGACCATGGGAAAAATAGTGCAAAAGTGGCTAGCAAGGTTCCAGAAGCTAAAAACCTGAATATGCACAGTGCTTATCTGCATGTGTTAGGGGATTTATTAGGCTCAGTCGCCGCTATTATTGCCGCCTTAGCCATGATGTGGTTCGGTTGGGCTTGGGCGGACCCCGTAGCGTCTGTCATCGTCGCCGCCTTAATTTTATTTAGCGGCTATCGCGTGGTCAAACAATCGGTGCATATCCTAATGGAAGGCACCCCCAGCGACATATCCTTAGATAATGTCGTAGCGATTATGGAAGCTCATGAAGCGGTAATTAAAGTCCATGATTTGCACGTTTGGACCATTACCAGTGGCTTACATGCTTTATCGTGTCATGTTATCGTGGATGGTGATATGCGTATTAGTGCAGCTAGTAAGCTGATTCATGAGCTCGAGCATAGCTTAGAAGACTTAGGGATTAGCCATGCTACAATTCAGGTAGAGAGTAGCGGCTTTTCTGAAGCCCATGGTGATGCTTTAGTCTGTGATATCTCCAGCCGTGGTCAAGACAATTCAGGGCATTTGGGTCATAATCATTAAAGAGTTGATTCTATTTAGCAACTAGAAAAATTTTATAAAATACTTAATTTAAGCCGTTATTTTTGCCTATTAACTCTTTAGCAAAGGTAATGGCTTATATGTTGTAGAAATTATTACTATTAATAGTAAAACACTCACGACAACTGCTGTCGCATGACGTCTTATTTACCTGTCTTTCGCTAATCATTTGTACTATATTAATCAGGTAAGGAAAAAAGCTAATTCGTTACTTAGCCCAAGCTCTAATCCAATCAAAGGGTTTTATTTTGCTGGTTATTTATACTGACCGCTACTAAAGTTACCCCTCGAATCGCAATGATTCACTTCTAACTTTAGCTTGGTATGAGCGACCTTATTCAATACCTCACTGCGCACTGCCCTCTTCTTGTAAAAACTAGAACGTTAAACCTCCAAAACCCTTTAAATCGTACGTTTGTTACCAACACCTAAATTTAAAAGTGATGGCTGATAATAGTGTCTACTTTAAATTGGGCTGCTAAAACGTCTCAGGACAGTTGTGTCTAGCAAACCAGCTATACGAAAACAGTCAGGCCTAACCACTTAGAAAACTCTTAACGATTAAAAAATAAAAACTATTGCCTTTTCAAAACGCAGCACAGCTCCCCCATTACAATGATAACTAGGACAATACTATGAGCAATACCCAAAAAAGACTCGATAATTTAGCTTGGACAGGCGTATCAGGACTGGCACTTTTACCCAAGAATGATAAGGTCCCGCCGGCGAAAGTGCCGTTATTTTATTTAGAAACGATTAGAGTAGATGACTACGAAAGTGACGTGTACTTTGTGAACAATTCTGAGGAGACGCTGAGCTTTGTAGCGCCATTCTGGCTATATCAATCGATTTATGAATCTAGTGCCGGACTGGGTGACGATCGCTTTTTGGACAATAGCCCTGAAGCAAAAATTAGACGTGCGAAACTCTATACTCGTGATATTAATAAATTTTATACCCAAGTATTACCCAAACAAGGCGTGCGGATTGGCAAGACCCATATTATCTATGACAGCGATGGCCTGTCACAATGGATTATCCAATTGCCATACTATAGTGGCGATACTGGAGAAATAGCCAAGCAAAAAGGCATTTGGAAGTTTAATGCGGTAGAAAAAGGCGGGTTTGGGCAGTCTTATGTCCTACTCTGGGATGATTATACCGTGCCAAGTCATATGGTTAGTGCGAGCTGTATTACAGAGGAGGCGGACCAACCGCTAGACCCTTTCTGTTATAGACAGCGCTGTGATGTATTGGATGGTCTAGTCGGTCACTATGGGACTATAAATGCGCTATATATCTTAGCTATCAATGATGTGCTGTTTCGCTATCGGGTAGGTTGGAGCGCGCCCTATCAGGAAAGTGATATTCAAGCCCAAGATATTGCCTATAAATTGCGCGATCACGACCCGCAAGATGCACAAGCGGTACAAAAGATCGTTCGAGATGTTTATACCTATTGGTTTAGTGAGAGCATGGCTCGCCATATCCCATTGCCCGCTTGTGAAGAGCTGGTAACGATATACCAAGACTGGTTAACCCATAGCGCACTAAACCCGTTAGTTTAATGCCCGTTAGTTTAATGATAACTAAGATAAAGGATAAAAATATGACCTTACCTAATAAAAATAACGAAACGTTTTTACTGTTTTTTCATGGCTTAGATTCCAGTGATCAGACCAGTAAATATACCTGTATTAAGCGCGAGCCGAAATACTGTCAAACGGTAGATTACCGTAACGATTTTCAAGACATATTTACGGTCTATGAGTCCTTGATTAGCGAAAAAATGCAAGAGTATCCTAGAGTGGTACTGGCGGGACATTCGCTTGGTGGCTGGTTTGCCAATCATTTTGCTCACAAGTTTGGTCTGCGCGCACTATTGATTGCGCCGTGCCTAAATCCTAGCGAGGTATTAGCAGACCGTATTCCTAATGTGGCGAGTATGGATTTAAACTTTCCCACTACCAACCCAGCAATAACCAAGGTCATGATTGAAGTTGGTGATGAGTGCTTAGCGGTAGCGGTTGCTCAAAAGACACTCGTGAATTTACCGGAGAGTTGGCAGGTAGACTATTTTGAGGGCGGACACCATCGTATCGCTCGCGAGTCTGAGATTCAGGAGAGGCTGAATGACTTATGTGGGGATTCGCTTATTTGGGTAGATAATAGCTAGGGTTACTGGTAGGGCTTAGTTACTATAACCTTCGTATAATTAATAGCTTACATTAGTTTATTTTATGAGATATCCTTTAATATATTAATTTAATTAAGGCTAATCAATTGCAAACTCATACTTTAGTAGGTTTATTCCAAAATAAATTGTTCCGTATCCCTGATTATCAAAGAGGCTATGCTTGGGGTGAGCATCAAATAAAAGACTTCTGGGAAGATATTCTTCAACTTCACGATGAGAGGATGCACTATACGGGAGTATTGACTCTAGAGCCTTTAAATAAAGAGCGTTATGCTAAATGGGAGGAAGATATATGGTTAATTGAGAACAAAGGCTTTAAACCATATTATGTTGTAGACGGTCAACAGAGATTAACTACAGCTCTCGTACTGATTCAGGCTATTTTAGAAAGCGTTCCACAGAATATGAGTCTTAACTTCACCACAATCAGTGATATAGAAAGAAAATTCATCATTGAACAACATAACTCCGAAAATGAATCCTATCAAAGCTATATATTTGGGTATGAAAAAGATAATCCAAGCGATGAATATTTGAGGACTAAAATTTTTAACAAGCGTTCCACCTCAAATAATCATGAGCTAACTCTTTACACTAAAAATCTTTATAAGGCTAAAAGTTTTTTCTTAAAAGAGTTGCAGAAAATAGAACCTAACAATATAGAAAAAATTTACTACAAGCTAACTCAAAAAATGAAATATAGCATCTATGAAATAGAAGCTGATATAGATATTAACGTTGCTTTTGAGACTATGAACAACAGAGGGAAGGCTTTAACCACTCTAGAAAAGTTAAAAAATCGTCTTATATATTTAACCACTCTATTTAGTGATCAAAAAGATAACGGAAAACTAAGGGAAGACATCAATAATGTTTGGAAGACGATATACCAGTACTTAGGAAGGAATAAAGATCAACCTTTAGATGAGGATCAATTTTTACGTAATCATTGGATTATGTATTATAACTATTCTAGAAATAAGGGTAATGTATATATAGATTTTTTACTAGATGAAGCTTTCACGTCAAAACGTATATTACAAGATAAAGAAAGCGCTTTAACCCGAGAAGAGATTACAGAA
This sequence comes from Psychrobacter sp. CoH-33_TS_01, assembly GCF_058189395.1. Classification (NCBI taxonomy): domain Bacteria; kingdom Pseudomonadati; phylum Pseudomonadota; class Gammaproteobacteria; order Moraxellales; family Moraxellaceae; genus Psychrobacter; species Psychrobacter sp. CoH-33_TS_01. The sequence goes on along the minus strand of NZ_JBVGQI010000005.1, from coordinate 687 downwards.
TATATTCATAGCCTCCAAAAATCTATTAAATATTGGTTTTATATACATAACCCTAATCAGCCTTACAAAACTGTTAGCATGACTGGCTCTCAAGTTGAAATGTTAGAAAAGCTTAACAGCTTAAGCTTTAAAGCGTTTAAACCTTTAATTCTTTCTGCATACACCTCTGATCAAAATCCAGAGAAAATCACTGAACTACTTAAGGAGATAGAGAGATATAATTTCTGCACATTCTCCTTAAGTAAGCGCCGTTCAAACACTGGAGACACTGAGTTTTACAGAAATGCAAGCGAATTACTAAATGGCAGCAGAAATATAAACTCAACAATTGAAAATATAAGAAATTGGTGTGACGATTATTTTAGCAAAGATAACTTTTTGGCTTATATTCAGGATAAGTATGAACTTCATAGCAAAGAAGGGTTCTATCGTTGGGATGATATAAGATATTTTCTATATGAATATGAACAGAATCTTAAGAAAAAAAGCATGTCTAACGATAAAAAACTGAATTGGGACGAATTAAATAAATATAAGAAAGACTATGTAAGTATAGAGCATATTTACCCACAGAATGATAGCGATAAATATTGGCAAAATCGTTTTATTGTATAGTCAGTTCAAAATAAAATTGTTATGTTTAGGACAAACATCATAAAACAATTTGGATAAGTCGTTTTCCATCCA
>NZ_JBVGQI010000059.1:0-269 GCF_058189395.1 Psychrobacter sp. CoH-33_TS_01 | reverse complement strand
CCACAGGGGGCATCGTCGGGTCCACCGGGATCTCCGGCCTGACTCTCGGCGGCGGCATCGGTTACCTCTCACGCAAATACGGGCTGTCCTGCGACAACCTGCTGTCCGCAGACGTCGTCTTGGCGGACGGCTCGTTCGTCACGGCGAGCGAGACCCGCAACGACGATCTCTTCTGGGCGCTGAGAGGAGGCGGCGGCAACTTCGGGGTGGTGACCTCCCTGAAGTACACGCTTCATCCCGTGGACATGGTCCATGCCGCGATCATCATC
>NZ_JBVGQI010000058.1:0-269 GCF_058189395.1 Psychrobacter sp. CoH-33_TS_01 | reverse complement strand
ACCATGAATTCTTGGAATTCGAGCGGGTTAGCGGCGTGGGCGCCACCGTTGAGGACGTTGAAGTGTGGGACCGGCATTCGTTAAACACTGTCCGTGACGTGGGCGATCCACGTGTGGAGGGGGAGTTCGGCGTAGTGGGCGAACGCTCGCGTGGCGGCGATCGAGACGGCGACGGTGGCGTTCGCGCCGCGGCGCCCGAGGTAGTACGTGCCATCAATTTCTCGGCTTGGGTCATCGAACTGCCGGATCGATGAACAGTGGCCCTGGGC
>NZ_JBVGQI010000057.1:0-270 GCF_058189395.1 Psychrobacter sp. CoH-33_TS_01 | reverse complement strand
GCGACAAGGGCACCGCCACCGTGAACGGTTTCGACGTGGTCCGCAAGCCGGACGACGTCCGCAACTCGATCAGCCTCACCGGGCAGTTCGCCGCGGTGGACGAGATCCTCAGCGGCCGGGAGAACCTCATCCTGGTCGCCCGGCTCCGCCACCTCAAGAACCCGGCAGGAATCGCGGACGAGCTGCTCGCCCGCTTCTCGCTCACCGAGGCGGGAGGCCGCAAGGTCGGCACGTACTCGGGAGGCATGCGCCGCCGGCTCGACATCGCGA
>NZ_JBVGQI010000056.1:0-271 GCF_058189395.1 Psychrobacter sp. CoH-33_TS_01 | reverse complement strand
ACGGTCCGCATGGCGCACCGGATTTCTTCACGCCGGACGACATCGCGATGCTGTACGGCACGCAGTGGACCGTCCATTACAACTCCAGCCGCACCGGCGTGCGGCTGATCGGCCCGAAGCCTCGATGGGCGCGTGCGGACGGCGGCGAGGCGGGGGTGCATCCATCGAACATCCACGACAACGCGTATGCGATCGGGGCCGTCGATTTCACCGGCGACATGCCGGTGATCCTTGGCCCCGACGGGCCGAGCCTCGGTGGCTTCGTCTGTCC
>NZ_JBVGQI010000055.1:0-272 GCF_058189395.1 Psychrobacter sp. CoH-33_TS_01 | reverse complement strand
ACAAAACCGAGCCACGTAAAGCCCGCTTGCTTTTCTTGGTTGTATCCACGCATTTTCATGTCCTCAGTGTTAGTCGGTTAGTGGGGTTCGCTGTTTGCGTTCCCCATGTACGTAACTATACACCAATTTCCGGGCCGTGCGCAATACCCCTATAAAGTGCGGGGTCTTTAGTCGCGTTCCTGATGCGTGATACGCGAGATAGCGTGAAAGGGCACGCTCTGCACGGTCAGCGGCGCGTAAAGTGCGGGGTCCGCATCGTCGGAACCTTGCGG
>NZ_JBVGQI010000054.1:0-272 GCF_058189395.1 Psychrobacter sp. CoH-33_TS_01 | reverse complement strand
CAGCAACACCGTCAAGTTCGCCGGCACTGTCGAGAAGCTGCGCGCGGAGGGCGGCGAGGGCAACACCCTCTTCCTCTCCGACGGCGACAACATCGGCGCCTCCCTGTTCGCCTCGGCCTCGGCCGGCGACGTCCCCACCCTCGACGTGCTGAACGCGCTCGACCTGAAGACGAGCGCCGTGGGCAACCACGAGTTCGACAAGGGCTTCGCCGACCTCACCGGGCGCGTGAAGGACGCCGCGAAGTTCGGCTACCTCGGTGCGAACGTCTACC
>NZ_JBVGQI010000053.1:0-274 GCF_058189395.1 Psychrobacter sp. CoH-33_TS_01 | reverse complement strand
ATTTGCTTACACTGATGGAAAGCGACGATGCACTGCGCCTGCGCAACGCGGTTCAGGCGGCACGCACTGTTGGTGTAGAGGCGGCGGCGCAAGAATTCAATCTTGAGCAGTTTGAGTTGAACTACGTGCTGAAATCGTATAGTCTGAACTCCTAATTTAATATGGATGGGATTTGTCTGATCCCAGTTTTAGGAGAGCCCAGTGGCACAGTACATTAGACTATATCTGGTACCCATAAACGGGGTACAACAAGTGATCGACGTTGACTCATCGG
>NZ_JBVGQI010000052.1:0-274 GCF_058189395.1 Psychrobacter sp. CoH-33_TS_01 | reverse complement strand
ATCGATAGAGATGTGGTAAACGTGTTAGGCGTTCCCGCCACTGCAACGTGCCTAATTTCGTAATAATGGTAACCCGTTGCCGACATGGCAGTCTGGTACAAAAGGTTGTATGCCGCGCCCCCAGTTGCAATCGCGAAGTTTCTACTTCCTGAACTGGGTGAGCTTACCTGAGCTATGACAGGAGTTTGCCCAGAGTTCCAAGTGAATCGTCCCGTAGTAGCATCGGGCGGCCCCGAAACCGGAAGTAGCGCTGTGCCTGTGCCACCGGTAGCTA
>NZ_JBVGQI010000051.1:0-274 GCF_058189395.1 Psychrobacter sp. CoH-33_TS_01 | reverse complement strand
CCGAGGTGGCGAGGAGATCCCACAGCAGGAACGCCCACGCGGCGAACCCCATGATCCACAGCGAGCCGAGGACCAGGATGATTTTTCTATTTTTCCATCGCCGCCGCGTCATGTCACTTCACGGTCAGACCGATGATCTGCCACGCGAACTTGGCTTCGCCGAGCGGCGTCTTCAGCTCGTCGGGATACTGGTCTCGCGGATACATGATCCACAACGGGCCGTAGTTGTCGTTGCCGAGCACCTTGCCGTTCATCGTCCGCGCGAGGATCACGC
>NZ_JBVGQI010000050.1:0-274 GCF_058189395.1 Psychrobacter sp. CoH-33_TS_01 | reverse complement strand
CATCAGCATCAGCATCAGCATCAGCATCAGCATCAGCATCAGCATCAGCATCAGCATCAGCATCAGCATCGGCATCACAATCCGCGTCGGCGTCGGCGTCAGCATCAGCGTCAGCGTCAGCATCAGCATCAGCATCAGCATCAGCGTCAGCATCAGCGTCAGCATCAGCGTCAGCGTCAGCGTCAGCGTCAGCGTCAGCGTCAGCATCAGCATCAGCATCAGCATCAGCATCAGCATCAGCATCAGCATCAGCATCAGCATCAGCATCAGCATC
>NZ_JBVGQI010000004.1:0-414016 GCF_058189395.1 Psychrobacter sp. CoH-33_TS_01 | reverse complement strand
GATGCTGATGCTGATGCTGATGCTGATGCTGATGCTGATGCTGATGCTGATGCTGATGCTGACGCCGATGCTGACGCCGATGCTGACGCCGATGCTGACGCCGATGCCGACGCCGACGCCGATGCTGACGCCGATGCAGACGCCGACGCGGATTGTGATGCTGATGCTGATGCAGACGCTGATGCAGACGCCGATGCCGATGCCGATGCCGATGCCGACGCCGATGCCGATGCCGACGCCGACGCCGATGCTGATGCTGATGCTGATGCTGATGCTGATGCTGATGCTGACGCCGATGCTGATGCTGATGCCGATGCTGATGCCGATGCCGATGCTGATGCTGATGCTGATGCTGATGCTGATGCTGATGCTGATGCTGATGCCGATGCCGATGCCGATGCTGATGCTGATGCTGATGCTGATGCTGATGCTGATGCTGATGCTGATGCTGATGCTGACGCCGATGCTGACGCCGATGCTGACGCCGATGCTGACGCCGATGCTGACGCCGATGCTGACGCCGACGCTGATTCGGATTGTGACGCGGACTGCGATGTTGATGCGCATCCGACTTATCATTGGAATGTCGTTTGTCAGTCAATCGCTAGCCCAGCTACGACTGACTACGCCGACAGTATCATGGTGGGATATAACGCCAATGGCAGCACGATACCGTTTGGCGGCATAGTAGCGGCCTCGAGTATTAGTACTTACGGCTGTGATGATGTGATTCAAGTTAGCCATGCTGTCTTAAATTCAGACATCTCTATGGGCTCTGGTAATGATACGTTATCCGTAGGACATCATATTTCATTAGGCTCAGAGGTAGATATGGGCATGGGTGATGACACTATAGATGTTGGCGGCAATGTCTCAGTCTGTAGTACGATTGATACGGGTATGGGTAATGACACAATCACTATCGATGGCTCTATCAAAGGTCATTCTACTTTGGATACGGGTGAAGGTGATGATGTGGTGAATGTCGGAAACGTAGGCAGTCACTTTACCAGTGCCACTATTGAATTAGGTGACGGTGACGATACGCTGACTATCGATGGTAACTATTATAGTCATAGCCAGATTGATGGTGGTGACGGCAGTAATGACACCTTGAACTTAACAGGTAACTGTCGTACCACTTTAGACCTAGAGCATGTGACTGGGTTTGAGAATATCAATCTAAATGGTCATGATACTGTCAATCTAAGCTTGGCTGATGTATTGGCTAATACTGAGACCAATGACCTAGTAATATCTGGCACAGACTCAGATCAAGTTAATATGACGGGAGACTGGACAACCAGTAGTAGCAACATGAGTGGCTACGACCTCTACTTCAGTACAAGTACAGCAGAATGTGTCTTTATCGATACTGATGTTCAGGTAAATATTATCTAAACCGAATCACAGAGATTATTTAGATCCCCCTATAAAAGACGCTTCCAAATGGAGGCGTTTTTTTATTATAGATATTAATTTTCTTCAGCTAGTGATTACTTTAGAAACCTAAATTTTTCTACTTTGCTGATAGTGGAGACTATCTCACAAATAGTTTGTACTAATTTCAATGCGTTGCTCTTAATGCTAGTTACGATAAGAATTATCCCTAAGTAATTAACCAAATTAACTTAAAATTATGATAAATTTAATTTAACAATTAATTAAGATATGGATAATAATAAATAGGAGTCAGCAGCTCAATGGAAGCCATAAAAGACTATAAAATTAAGGAATTATTCACATTAATTAAGCAAAAACTCACTAGTGAAACTGGTCTATGGTCAGCACTAAATAAATTCGATGGGACAGCAGACTACTGTATGATTATCTCAGCGAGCGATATGTACAGTCGTGCTATTACTAAAACCGTATGGATTGCAGACGTAGAAGGTCAGCAAGCTTTGTCGGCATCATTGAGTCAGGGTATTGCAGTGAAGCTTATAGAAATGGCTGAAAAGTTGGATGAGCCCCTAGTAACTTGCAGAATTGAATGGATGATTAATAGCCAACTAACGACTTGGTCTGAATTTACTAACTCACTGAAAAAATTTAAACGTAATTATTATCGCTCAGGAATTGCCTTCAAAGGCATTCGCGAACCATGGCTGTTACTTACTGAAATGGAATTAAATGCTAATGCTTGCCTTTATAAAGGGGGCCAGACCTCGCATGCTGCAGTTAATGATAATAACTTTTCACGCTATTTTAAAAGACGTCATGGCAGTAGCCAAATTCCTAATTATACTCCCGATTTAGAGATGCTAACTTTTAATACTACTGGGTGGTTTTTTGATATTCGTACGAGCGAATGCTGGGATATCAATACGCAGCCTAGAAACAAAGGCAGGCGCTTAATAGGGAGTTTGCAACCAAATTCGACATTGAGCATAGTCACCAAAAGCAGCCAGTACCTTGCCGAACAAGTACAAACTTCAGGTAAGTATATATACGGTTACTTTCCATGTTTCGATCGTAAGATCGATTTTTATAACAACCTACGTCATGCCAGTAGCACTTATGCCCTAATAGAAGGTTTCGAAGTTTGCCGGGATAAACAAACGTTAAATGCTAATGAGCTTGCAGAGCTTAAAACCCGTATAGACCATGCCTTAAAATATGTGAGAGATAAGCTTATTAGAGATTATGGAGACGTAGCTTATGTGATTGACCTGAATGATGAAATCAAACTTGGTGCCAATGCCGTTGCTATTTTAGCATTCGTAAAGTATTTACAGGTCTTCTCCAATACTGAGCATCGCGATGAGTATCTAGCCATTACTGAAAAGCTCGCCTCAGGTATAGTGGCGATGCAGCAGAAAGATGGTAGTTTTGTCCATGTCCTACATGCCGATTCACTCAAATTAAAGCAAAAAACCCGTATCATTTATTATGATGGAGAAGCGGCATTTGGTCTGATGCGTTTGTATGGATTGACTAAAGATGACCGCTGGTTAGACTGTGTTGTGCGTGCTTTTGACCATTTCATAGATGCCAAACACTACCACGCTCATGATCACTGGTTATCTTACTGCTCTAATGAATTGGTTATCTATAAGCCTGACAAAAAGTATTTTCAGTTTGCGGTTAATAATGTCAAAGGCTATACCGACTTCATAAAAAACCGTATTACTACTTTTCCTACCTTGCTTGAGCTCAGCATGGCCTTTCACAAGATGCTTATCAAGCTCGACGACTACCCTGAGTACCATTATGTTTTAGAAGGATTTGATATTGCAGAATTTTACGAGGCTCTACATGCTCGTGCAAACTACCTGCTAAATGGTTTCTTTTTTCCTGAAGTTGCCATGTTCTTTAAATCTCCTAATTCCATCGAACACGGCTTCTTTATTCGCCATCATGGCTTTCGTGTCCGTATCGATGATGTAGAGCATTATCTGTCAGGATATGTGAATTATTATGCTTTATTAGCGAATCCAAAGTATCCCAAACTGCTTACCGAAGCGACTTCCCTTAAAGCACCTGTCACTGCACCAGTACCTATTACTCAAGCTCCAGAGAAGCGCGATGATATTTGTACTGTTGCGTGGGGCGGTGATGTGAATTTAGGTCGTCGTCAGCACTTTTTGACAGCAGAATATGGTGCAGACAACGTACTAGATATCGCCGTATTAAAAGAAGCCGATTACACCATTGTTAATCTTGAGTGCGTGCTGTCCGTGCAAGGGGAGCAAGGTCGCCAAAAAGGGGAGGGTGGGCCTTTTTATTATCGAGCACGCCCAGAGATGGTGACAGTGCTACTTAAGGCTGGCGTAGATGCAGTGACCTGCGCCAATAACCACAGTGGCGATTACGGGACTGCCGCCTTAATTGAGCAGGCAGAGATTTTACGTGCCGTTGGCATCGACTCTGTGGGGGTTGGCGAAAGTAGAGAAGCCGCCTTTGCTCCTATATATCATACTTTGCCCAACGGGGTTCAGCTCGCTTTATTCAATGTTGATGCGACTATGAAACGCTATGCGGTTGCCAGCTCGTCAGTAGTTAATGGCAAACCAACAGGCTCAGCTAAGGCAACGGTCAATGGCATAGCGGAAATCTCGGCTGGGGCCGCTTATATTAACCCCAAAGACCATGATCAATGGTTACAGACCTATCAGCCTTTATTTAAGCGAGAAAAGTCTAGCGGTCGTTTGGTATTAATAGCCATTCATTGGGGAGCGAATGAACGATCGGTGCCTGATAAGGATGAAATTGCCATAGGTCATCAGTTGATAGAAGCTGGAGCGGATGCCATATTGGGTGCATCGGCGCATCGACTACAAGGTATAGAGCTCTATAAAGGCAAGCCTATTATCCATGACGCTGGTGATTTACTGTTTGATGCCATGGTAGCAGACCCGAAAGATGGTGGCGTTTTTGAACTGCAAATATCGCAGCAAGGTGTTGAAGCAGTCCTCATGCATCCGGTCGCTGTCGATTATGGAAGGACAGAGTCCATAAAGGGCAAGGAGGCTATTGCGAGCTGTCAGAGTTTTGCGCAGCTTTGCCAAGCTATGAAAACGCCAGTGCAGATTTATGAGGAGGGCTGTCTTGCTGTGTTGACACCCAACGAGGCGAGCCCGATTAAGCATAATTTATCTATTCAACCCTCTACAGAAATTTCGGATACTCGCTACCGTAAACATGCTAATGAGGGTCAGCTAGATTTCACCCCATGGGATGCAAAATCTCGCAGTGATTTACGGGTAGATGAGGTGCCAGCAGAGGCTCGGATAGACCCTATAGAATTCGGCCCTATGCGGTTAATAGGACTACAAACCAAGCCGCGGTTCTTCAATCGACGTCGGATGTTATGGGTGGAGAGTTTCTGGGAAATAGCTGAGACCGTAAGCGAAGATTATCGCATTCATTTTCGTGGCAAGCCGACTTTTGCCACGACTATGCTAGCTTGGGGTCGAGGTACCTCACATGATCCCTGCGATTGGCTGATGCCCACCTCTACTTGGGAAGTTGGCAGGATATATAGAGATTTTTATGGCTTGCGACCGCCTTACTTAAAGACTTGGGATAATGGTGTATTACAGCTTGAAGTGGCTATTCGAGGCGCTGGCTTGAATACCCCATTTAAGAGTTTGCCCTTTCATTACACTCTGCATATCAATGACGTCAAATACGCCGCTTCATTGCCAGAACATTTAAAGTATCGTCAAGCCTTTGCAGACAAGGTTTATGACCGTCATACAGTGGGTACATGGAATGCCGACCAACTGCAATCTATCACTCGCGGTAAATGGCTAAAACCGCCTCCTAAAGGTTGGTATATCGATGCTGTGGTCAATAGTCAAAAACATATTGATGAATTTAGTGGGCAGCAAGTGCTTATGGTGGCCAATACCAATGAAAATAGGGCCCAGCATGAAAACAGTACTAAGCGACCTCAGCCGTTTGACCGTCACGATCAGATCCAACCGAATGTAGCCAAACTAGCAGGTGCTATCGTTGAACGTCCTATCGAAGGCTTACCAGATGATTTCCCCGTATTATTAGTTAAAGATCCTATTAAAGCTTGGATAGAGATAGGCATTGCGGCTCGAACCCGCTTTGACAAACCGGTTATCGCTATCACAGGGACGGTAGGAAAATCGAGCACTTGTGACATGTTGGAGCACATGATGGTCGATAGTAAAGTATTGACATCATTTGATAACTATAACTCACGAGTAGGCGCGCTTGGGGTATTGGCCAGTCTGGCACCGGATCATGATGCCGCGATAATAGAGGTAGCACAAAGCGCATTATGGATGAAAAGAGGACCGGTCACCCAGTTTATCCAACCTGATGTGGCCCTAGTCACCGAAATAGGCTATTCACAGACTCAACAGCTTAGCTCCCTTGAGCAGACCATGAAGTACAAGGCACAGATATTCAATGGCTTAAGTCGCAATGCGATAGCTGTCGTTGGGGCGCATTTACCGTTCTTCGAACAAGTCCTCGATTACGCGCAAAAATATAGCAAAAGCGTGGTCATCTATGGCGATCATCCCCAATCGCAACTCCGAATCAAAGATATCGAGCTATCATTAGAATCTAGCCGCGTACAAATAGAGACGGATGAGGGAGACTTTGAGTTTATCGTGCCCATGCCGTCTATAGGGATGGCAAAAAATGCAATTGCGGCCTTTGCAGTGATTCACGCTTTAGGATTCGATAAACAGGCGGCCTGTCGCGCTATTGAGCGCTTCGAGACTACCAAAGGTAGGTTGCAGATTGAAAAATTAAGCTATAAGCAAGGTGTCGTGAATATCATCGATGACAGTTTTAATGCGGAATACGACTCTATGGTGAATGCTTTTACCATTTTTAAGAGTCAGGCTTTTAAAGAAGCGGATACCAAAGGTGCTGATGCTGATGCTGATGCTTCTACTACTAACACCACCTCAGTTAATGGCGATCCAGTGAGCCGCTATAACAAAAAGATATTTGTGCTTGGGCGTATCGTCCATCTTGGCGATAAGGCCAAAGATATCCATGAAGCCTTAGCCGAGCCGTTGTTACAAAGTGGGCCGGATTTAGTACTCACTCATGGTGATGAGATGAAATGGCTGCGCGCCAAACTCCCCGACACGATTCTAGGGCCTCACTTTGATCATGCGCAAGCGCTCGCAGAGTTCTTGAAGCAGCAGGTGAGTCCTAATGATGTAGTTTTATTCAAAGGCTCTAGTAGAGATAGCGACTTTGGTAAGACGGGCGCTATTTTTAAAAAGATGCTATTACCTTGAATAAGGCCATTGATTGAAGCTGTTGACGCCATCAGTTTGATAAAACTATTGGATAATAACATTAGCAATAAAATGAGAAGAAATTTATGACTACCTACCAAGGTTTGGCGATATTCGTCGTGGTTATTATTGGTTATCTGCTACTGTCCGCCAATGATATCTCGTTAATAGACGGCATTGGTGATACCAAGGCCAGCGCTTCTGCTGCGCCAGATCGGCGTGATATGTCGGGTAGAAACTACAGCGCCTGCCTAGAGGGTAAGCATTTTTTAAAGCCGTTTCGTTACTCAAACCAGCCTGCTAGTGATTATTTTAGGTTTTCAATAAAGACAGAAGCGCAAGCGAAGAACGAATTGAGCAGCGAAGTGCAACAGACGCTATCTGCGCCACAAGCTATTGATATTCAAAGACAGCTTGAAGGAGCAGATGACTTGTATCAGCAAGTATTACACCTGAAGAGTCCGCTCGAGCAGCCGCGTTACCAGCTGGCGCAATATATCAATATTGAAATATCGCCACCTGACAAAGCGTATGGCCGTGCGTTTGATGAAGTCCATACCAGTAAAGCCGATCCCAACAACGAGTGCTTTATTCGGTTGGCACTAGGTAATGAAGTTTATGGAGACAGTAGAGAGTTCGCGACGCCTGCCCATGAGCTGTTTCACTTATACCAAAATAGTCAGATTATGTTTAAAAACGGCTGGTTATTAGAAGGGCTGGCGCGTTGGACACAATCTCTATTTACTGAAGGTACCGGAGAGGCCAGTCCATCCTTGCCGCAATCGAGAGCTGAGCTACTTAAAGTAATGGATACCAATTACGGCGCGAGCAAAATGTGGACGCGCTTATTCCAGCAAATTGACGACAATGATGAATTCGTTATCCCAGACACCCTCGCTAGCCAAAAATATCTTTCAGGAGCACCCGTCGTCGCTGATAATAAAGCCTATGGCACTGAGTTCATTCCTATCCTTTTTGAGGAGTTGGCAGCAGAGAGCCTACGAGTGTCAGAAATAAAAGGTTGGCCACCGTACGGATGGAAAGAAAAAATGCAGAGTGAAGACTCTCTAAACCCTTATATCTGGGAAGCTACCAAGCGTGCTGTAAATCGGGTAGTGCCTAAAGCGCAGCAGTCAAATGAGCTAAAGACGTTCTTAGCGATAAAGCTATAGGTGTTATTTATTGTTTATCGTTCGCTCATGGTTGTACTTAAATGGTTGGTTATACTTCACTGGTTATCTTTAATTAGTTAGGCTCAACCCAAGATTATCGAAAGTAAGATAAAGGCAATTGACGTAAAAAAGTTTTAAGTAAGGATTTCACACTCATAAAATATCTGCTGGCGAGACAGCACTATGCTTGCAAATGCCCTTCATATTTACCAGCACCTCTTCGCTCAGCATAAAGTTAGAGTAGGGGCGATCTTGGCGATGAGTTTGCTATCGCAAGTGTGTCTATTGGTCAGTCTAATCTTGCCTTGGCAGATTCTCTACGTGCTATCCACGGGTCATAGCCGGATGGACAGTATGTTGACTACCCCAATGCCAGCGATGCTGCAATTGATTTGGTTGAGTATCATTATTGCGCTTAGTTTTGGCCTTTACGTTTGGTTAAAGCATCAAAGCAAAGTGTGGATAGACAGTCTAGCTGATGCGGTAGTCCGTTCATTAGATAAGACGAAATTGATGGTAAACCACCAGTCGATTGCTCATTTCACTATGGGGGTCATTATTCGCAGTTTGGCGGCCATTGTTAACTGGGTTATATTTACGACCATCATTTTATTTCTTTATCCTAAATTGGCTATCGCTGTCCTCTTCTATATGCTGGTACTCGCCCTTAGTATTAGCTACACCTCGTACCATTCACAGCATTTAGCCGACTATCAAAAGTTGCAGGATCGCCTTCAGCAAAATAGCTTATTGCTCACCAACCTCGGTATTGCCGTTAGCTTTGCGGTCATTGTCTATGATTATACTCAGCAGAGTCTGCCAACCTTGGTGCTGACTTTTATAGCGGTGTTAGTCATTAGGCAAGCGTTATTGGCCTATATTAATATCGCTCTTGGCTTGTTGGGCATTAAGAAACGCATTAATAATATTAATCTATTATTTTTGTCTAAAGAGCAGCAGCTTGGCTTAATGACTCAAAACGATTTTGAGCAGCAGTTTTACCAGAAAAACCTGAATGAATGGTTGCCACAGTGGATGATTAGTCGCTATCCCAAAGCGCTATCAATCGAGTGTGTGGAGTGCAAGCTCTTTAGTAAGGCAACTGTTGCCTATGTCGTAGTGCGCCTAACCGAGATTAGACAGGATAAGAAATCACCCACACCCTATTATCTATTGCTTAAATGCTATCACCCGACCAAAGAAAGTTTTGCTCAGCATGAAATTGATTTTTTGACAGTATTTGGCACGTCTAGCAGCACTGAGAACTATACTGATAACCTCATAGCTAACGGCCCCCTATCTGAGAATAATAGCATTCTGCCTAAGAGCGGTGTTCCCAATCCCACCCTAAGTGTGGCAGGATTTTCTAGTAAGAGAGAGGACTATAATAAAAAGCCTGAGAAGGTATGGCGGCCCTCCGATATTCCAGTGAATTCGATGCAAGAGAATAAGGCCAAAAGTCATGATGTGTCATTAATACCGACTTTTATAGCGTCCGGAAAATTAGAGCAGGGCAGATATCTGCTGATGGATTTTCATCCTGCTGCCCTAGGTCAAACGCTGGAGAAGCGCAGACCCTATTATGCTCAGATAAGAGAGCACATTTATAATTTATCCGTACCTAATCAGTTAATTGAGAAGTTCCAGAGAACCCATGTGGATTTAGCTCAACGAATGCGTGCGCTCGACTGGTCACGATTAGATTATTTACATCAAGATGAGCGTGACGAGTTAAGGCTAGATGAGATGATAGGCCAGTGGGATAATTTGATAGTCAGAATAGAGCGGCTCCCAAAGACTTTAACGTTAGATAATTTATCGACGTTACGACTGGCCGTCTGTGAGGCAAAGCCTATCGTTTATTGTTGGCAGGGGTGGGTGTTTGAGAGTTTAGGTGCCTATTGGCCAATATCAGCCCACATGAAGCAAGAAATTGCTGCAGTTATTGAGAGTATGAAAGTGCGAGGGAATGCTGCGCTACTGAGTTATATAGAGAGTTATAGTGAAAAAGAGCTGTTAGAAGGTGCCTTATTAGCGGCAAGGTTGCATAACTTCTGTCGTAATTTGCAGCAAAAACATAATATTGATGCATTAAACAGTTTGCAGGACATTTTTAAAGTTATCGAACAATAATGGGGAAGTCTAGTGGATGCCCATAGCCATCCTAATTAATTGTGCAATAGTAAATATGGTCAGAAATCCCGCAAAGTAAAGTCCAATAAACCAAGCCCACTGGGATTGTTTTTTACTGAGCTTTTTCATAGAGCCTCCGTTATAAAGATACGTATCTAAGTGTTGAGTCCGCTTGGATATGGAAGGATACTGCACACTATATCCAAGCTTAAACTCATCTCACCTAGCCTTTATTTATCTTGCATCTATCTTTTATTGACCTTAATACATATGCTCGTGGTCCGTTTTACCTTTAAAGGTATAGTAGGCATAAGCCGTATAACTTAAGATAATGGGGAGCATGATACCGGCACCAATTAGCATAAAGGATAGCGAAGTGTCCGCTGCTGCCGCTTCATAAATCGTCATGCTGTAAGGCACAATGTGTGGGAAGATGGCATAGCAAACGCCCAAATAGCCGACTAAAAACATAGCAACTGTTAAGAGGAAGGGCCGATATTCTCGCTCTGTTTTTAAGTCTTTGCCCATGAGAACAAATAAAGCGGCGATAACAATAGGAACAGGGATCAGGTATAGCATATCAGGTAGCGTAAACCAATGAGTGACCGCTTCAATAGAAGAGAAGTACATGAAGACCGTGACTATGGCCATGGCCGCTACTAGCGCTACCAATAACCAGCCTGAGACTTTACGCGCCCAAACCTGCAAGGTATGTTCAGTCTTGATAATTAACCAGGTTGAGCCTAATAGGGCATAGCCAATCATCAACGCAAACCCACAGACAATGCTGAAAGGCGTTAACCAGTCATATTGACCACCACTAAAGACACGGTTGCTCGACTCGATACCCTGTACCAAAGCCCCTAGCATAACGCCTTGGGTAAAAGATGCCACGACTGAGCCGACGAAAAAACAAGTGTCCCAAACGTAGCGACGGGTATTAGACTTAAAGCGAAACTCGAAAGCCACACCGCGCAGAATCAGGCCAAAAAGCATAGTAATAACAGGTAAATATAGCCCTGTCATAATGATACCGTAGGCGACTGGGAAAGCCGCAAATAGACCGCCGCCGCCTAGCACTAGCCAGGTCTCATTACCATCCCAAAAGGGGGCAATAGAGTTCATGATACGGCTACGGTTCTTATCAGAGCCAGCAAAAGGGAAGAGTATCCCGCAGCCCAAATCAAAGCCATCTAACAGGACATAAACGAAGACCGCTAGGGCAATCAAACCACCCCAAATAAGGGGTAGATCTAGTACATCACCAAAGTTAAACATTAGCGTAGTCCTCCATCTTGCTTATCATTGGCCGGTTTATCCAAATCATCGCTAGGGTTTGCCGACTCTTTAGTATGCTCAGCGGGATCACTGTCGCCACTAAGCGTACGTCCTTGGCCTTCTGTGACTGAGTGCTCATAGAAATTATCATCAGCAGGGTCTTCGAACGGCTTAGGACCTAGGGCGATTAACCTTAAGATATAGAGGCTACCGGCACCAAAGACGAAGATATAAAGTATGATAAAGCCAAGTAAGGTAGCAGCCACCTGCTCAGCGGCAAGCGGCGACACACTGTCTACGGTGCGTAATACCCCATATACCGTATAAGGCTGACGGCCAGTTTCGGTCACAAACCAACCTGCGAGTAAAGCCGTGAAGCCTAAAGGCATCATCGCCATCCAAGTACGATGGAACCAAACGCTATTAGCATCAAAGTGCTGCTTTCTAAAATATTTGTAGGCACTAAATAAGCCGACGGCAATCATTAATAGACCAATACCGACCATAATACGGAAAGCCCAAAAGACAATAATCACCGGAGGTTGGTCTTCAGGAGCCCAATTTTTTAATCCTTTAATCTCTCCATCTAAGGAGTGGGTCAAGATAAGACCTGAGACATAAGGAATTTTGACTTCATATTTATTGGTTTGGTTTTTTTGATCAGGAATAGCAAATAGCCTAAGCGCAGCCCCGCGCTCATCTTCCCAAATCCCTTCCATCGCAGCGACCTTAGCGGGCTGATGCTCAAGGGTATTTAGACCATGTTCATCGCCAATAAAGGCTTGCAAAGGAGCAATGAATATCGCCATCAACATGGCCATACCTAACATAATCTTGCCATGCTCACGATGGTCTGCATGACGTTTGGATTGCAGGTAATAGGCTCCTGCACCGCCGACCACAAAAGCCGTCGTTAGGAAGGCGGCGGTCATCATATGGGCATAACGGTAAGGGAACGAGGGGTTAAAGATAATCTCTAACCAATTTTCAGGATAGAGCAGGCCATCAGCGCCTAATGAAAACCCTTGCGGGGTCTGCATAAAGCTGTTGGCGGATAAAATCCAAAAGCCTGAAATCATGGTGCCAATGGCTACGATAGCAGTCGCAGCAAAGTGCATGCGTTTACTCACGCGACCCCAACCAAATAGCATGATGCCTAGGAAAGACGCTTCTAAGAAAAACGCAGTCAATACTTCGTAGGCCAATAGTGGCCCTAAGACGTTACCCGTCCTGTCAGAGAATACGGCCCAGTTGGTACCGAATTGATAAGACATGACGACACCCGTGACCACGCCAATACCGAAGACGACAGCAAAGATTTTAATCCAGTGCTTATAGACTTCAGCATAAATGGGGTTGCCGGTTTTTAACCAGCGAAATTCAAGGACGGTCAGCCAACTGGCCAAACCGATAGAGAAGGCAGGAAAGACAATATGGTAAGAGATAACAAAAGCGAACTGGAGACGGGCTAAGAGCACCGCATCGAGCTGTTCTAAGGCAAATAAAGCGAGCATAGGTCACAACCTCATAGAGAGTAACTGGCATGTGACTCATTATACGCCTAATCCTACGCTTTATCAGGTATCTACGCAGACTATATGTGACGGTTTCGTACTATTAAAAAGCATTGTAATTCCAAAAAGATATTTGGCCGGTGACCGCCCTCATTACTCATGAGCAGTTGATCACCGTACTCAGCAATATTTGCGCTCCGCCTAATCCTTTTTTAATTGTTGATGCAAGATACGACGTAGGGTCAAGATAGTTTGTGGGTTCTCTTGAATACTATGACCGCCAATGATGATAGTTTCAGACGCAGCTCCGTCAAGATGGGCACTTTTATAAGGGACAATACCATCTGAAAGTTTATTTGTTAGCTCATCATCTAACGGTTGATCAACGGTGATAGCCGCAATATAAGAGGCGTCTGTAGGGACATCGGTCTCATTTTCAGAATTTGCATAGTTTAAGGCAGCAGTATCGGTATCGGTATCAGCCGCCGCGCCTTCTCCTAGTAAATCGATTTGCTCAGCCTCGTTGGGTAAGACAACTTCGTTGGCTTCAGGTTTTGAGATGTCGTGTACGGTGGCACCAGAGGAGCCTGAGCCTGCAACAGCTATTTCTTGAGACTCCTCTATTTCTTGAGATAAATCAAAGCTTACCATGCTCGATTGTAGCTCTGATAAGCCTCTAGCAATATCAGAATCAGCATTGGCGATAATAGAGTGGTAAGTGACTTCAGGGACGATAGGTAAGTCCTTGGTCAATTTCACAAAAGAAGACTTATCGCTCAGCTGACTGGCCCCATTTTCTAAATACAGCGCACCCAATGGGTTCTGCGCCAGCTCACCTTCAGTTGCAATGGTGGTTAGGTTGCTAGTCACGGTTTGGACAAGCCCTAAGGGCAAATGAATAATACGGCGCATGGCTCTAGTAAACCAACGATCGGCGTAATCGGTACCGCGGAAAGGCGCACTTAAAAAGACCACAGTGTCGACTTGCTTAAGGGGTTTTAAAGCAAAGCGATCCGCGAGTTCTTTATTATTACCATAGGACTTTTTCAGCATAGCCGACACCTGTCTATCGTTACTCAAGTCGGGTAGGTCAGCCGTGTCTTCATTCACCAAAGGACCGTCTATTGCTTGGCTAACGGCAGAGGATTTAGGCGCGGCGTTCAAAGTATCTAGACGCGTCGATAAATTGGTATCGGACACCAACATACGCGCAATGACTGCTCCCATACTATGGCTGATAATGACACTATTACTGCTGGCTGCATCTTGCGCATTAGGGTCGACCTGCTGGTAAGCTGTCTCGATAAGCTGCTGAATCTGGTAGCGGTTCTCTAAAATAGGCAGGTTGGTAGGGTAGAAGACTTGCCAGACTTGATAGTTGTCTCGTAGCGTAGCGTCGTTAAAAATATCGTTGGTTAAATTGACCCAAGTCGCTGGGCTAGAGGCTAAGCCATGCAGCATGATAATAACGCGTTTATTAGGGTCGTAAGGCTCGAGTTTGAACAGCCGCGGTAGGCTAGCTTCGTTCTGCGGAGCCAGTAGATTAAGGTAGCCCACACTGTTGAGCTGATTTTCGGACAACCATAAGCCATAACTGGCTGAAAAGTTGGCTGCCAGCGGGTAGTCTTCGCCCAGTAAAGTAACCTTTTCAGTGCGGTAAGGATTATACAAATGAATGTCGAGCTTATTGTGGGTTAAGACCTCTAAGATACTGTTCCCTTGTGGCTTAATCAGTCCGGTCAGCAGCAAATGCCCAGTAGGATAAATACGGTTGATAGGCTGGCTTTCATCGACGCTATTTTTATCGCCCGCTTTATTATCACTCAAGGCGTCAGGCAGCGTTTTACGCAGCAGTTGCCGGATAGATGTGGTGTAGCGGTCATTTAACGAGGCCACAAAACTAATGCCAAACCCGTCTCGCTTACTAATAGAGTTTAGACCTGATAAACGCAGCTGATAAGTGGAGACCAAATCTGTTAAAGCTTGGCTTTGACTGCCGGCATTGATCAAATAGTTTTTTTCATTGGGTAAAAAGACATCGAGTTTATAATCGCCCAAAGTGATTTTCATGACTTTGACTTGCTGCGCGGCACTATCTGACGAGACTACGGTAGCATCCGAAACCTTATTGTCCATAGTCTTGGTATCTACCGCTAAATGCTCCATCTTAACTGTACTGTTATAGAGCGGTTTATTGGCCTCAGAAGACTCATAAAGCTGGGTAATAATGTCATTACTAGCAGAGTTGTAGATATCTGTGGTTTGGATATCGAGCTCGCTAGGCAAGCGGCGACTCATAGTTTGCGGATCTCGCATAGAGTCTTGGAAATCATGCTCGAGCTCGTCATAGAATAAATAGGTATAGCTGTATTTGACCGCCTCTAATAATTCGGCATGGTAAGTGTTTAGACAATATTTGGTTAAGCGTGTTTGTTTATTCAGCTCATCTTCGGGAATAGGCGCATTGGCATAATTGGGGTCAAGAGGTGGGCGGGCTAGCGCATTTTGGCAGGCTTCTGAGCCGCCAAGACGCAAGGCTTTCGTATAATGCAGCTCTGCAAATATGGCTAAAGCTTGGCGATAATGCTCATTAAATAAACTGTCGGATAATTGCATCAAACAGCGCTCAAAACGCAGCATGCAAGCTTCTTCGTTAAGCCCTGCAGACAATAAGGCAGAGGCGGCGGCAGTACTGAGTTTGTCTTCGGTGACAATATTGCCCCGCTGCGCCACTAAAGTTTTAGCAGCAGATTGTTTTTCTACAGCGACGCTACTACAGCCCGATACTGTTACTAGTAATAGACTGCTAAGCAATAACGTACTAGAGGGCACGCGGCACTTTGGCGGCAGTCTTAGCTCAGTATGACCTATACGGCTTAGGGCAGTTTGATTAAACGTTGGCCGTAAAAAAGACATGAAGCGCCTCAACTCATAAATGATTTAATGAGGAAATATACCATCAAAGCTATTGTTACGTCTCTTATTTTAACGGACATAGAGTAGCTTTATTCCTCGCCAGCACTATTGCTAATCACCAAGATAAATGCCTCGAGACATTTTTCATAGCCCATCCTTTGTCAGCGCAGCCCTATAGGTAAACTTTGTAAAATAGTAGCCATTAAGAAAGCCCCCGAATAAGGGGGCTTTCTTAAACTAAATAGGAAGTTTTAACTAAAATTGACGGCTATTGCTTCGGTCTGCCTGTCGGTAATTAAGGCTTGATGTTGAGGTCTGGCGCTGGGATATCCCAGATATAATATTTACCATCTTCTACCAACTTAATCTGCTGGGCAATCATCTTATCGTTAGGCAGACGCTGCTGTAATTGACGCAGACGATTTAAAGCCTCATCACGGCGGTCACTCAATAGGTCGGATTGCGCTAAGCTTTGCTCCGCTTCGGTATAGCCTAGAGACACGGCTTTATCTAAATATTTTTTACCTTCTTTAAAGCCGCCGCCTTCGGTTAGCATCATACCGTATAAGAAGTTTGCTTCCGCACTATTAGGTTGGCGATCGATAGCTTTGGCGACATAGGTGCTGGCTTTAATAGCATAGTCTGAGCCTAAATCGAGGTTACGCGCCATACCGTTCAATTTAGCGGCACGCAGTAGGACTTCATAAGAGGCATTTGGTGACGCAGCGTATTGATCTATCCATTCCGCAAAGCCTTTAATCTTTTCACGAACATTGTAACGTTGTGAGCGGTTTGGGAAGTTAGGTGGATAATGACGCACGTTGGGTGCCGCAGCCGTTAAGAAGTCATCCAACAAGCTCACATCTAATTGACCAGACGCCCCATCACGGGTTTGGGGAATCAATACGGTCTCTACAAAGCTAACGGCAGATACGGACGTGGTCGGAGTCGGGATATTGGTCAATTGACCTTGACGTAAATCAACGCCGGCAGCGCTTAGGTCCACTTGTGGGTTTTGATAGACACGGACATCCAATTTTGGCTCTACTTCCGCAGTATTCATCGGCATAGCTGGCGCTTGGGCACTTGGAGCAGCAGGCGTGTTTGGCATGACTTGTGGCGCAGTCGCTTGGTTGGCAGATGCTGTAGCACTTGCGGCTGGCGTGCTGCTATTCACGGCACGAATGACTCGTTTAGTAGAGTCGACCGCGCTAGGCACAGCGTTTGGACCTTCAGCTGCAGCAGCGGCTTGAGCCGTACCTGCTGACATCATAGTTAGGGTAGCTGCTAAAAGGGTGAGCGTAAAAGCGGGGATATGTCGTTTCATATAGTGTCTTACCTGTAGTGATTTAAGGGTTATTTAATAATTAATGGTGACTGATCCATGAGTACTTATGCAGTCAGTATTATTAGCTCCATGCTGCTTATTATGAGGTGGTAAATACCAAAGCGCTATAGTTAACCGTAAAATATTGCCAATTGTTTTAAGCCTGCTATTTAACGCGATTAACGAAAATAGAGGAGTGCCGTTACCGTAACAAATACCTTACTGCTGTCTCAATAGTAGGATTGTTAAAAATATAACCGCACTGCAGTTGCCCCTTTTATAGATGATAAGCCACATCTTTCATACGATTGGCCATCCAACGCATACCATGTTTAATAGGCAACGGTAGGGCGCGACCGCCATTGTCTAAGGCCATCTCACGGTGGTGTAACTCTTCGATATCCATTTGTCCTAGGATTTCACGTGTCCGCTGATCTTGCGGCGGCAATTGCTCGATATGCTCCTGTAAGTGCTCGCTCACCTGCGCTTCGGTCTCAGCCACAAAGCCCAAGCTAAACTCGTTAGAGATTGCGCCAGCTACCGCCCCAAGGCCAAAGGATAAACCGTACCAAAGCGGGGTAAAGACGCTAGGGTGGCTGCCCAATTCAGCAAGTCTAGTCTCACACCACACTAAATGATCGACTTCTTCTTCAGCAGAATGTTGCATAGCCGCTTTAACGCCATCGTCTTTCGCGCTAAAAGCTTGGCCATGGTATAAGCCTTGCGCACAGACCTCGCCAGTATGGTTGATGCGCATCAGCCCAGCCACGTGGCGCGACTCTGTGATAGACAGTTCTGGAATCGTATCCGTGCTCACCGGTAGCGGGCGCGTCGAAGGGTTCGAGTGCGGTACGACAGCGCGGATAGCTTGGTCGAGTCCAACTAACATACGGTCCATTTTGCTCAAAGCACGATGGTTAGGAGTAGGCAGGGTCATCATAGTTTCCTTAGTCTTAATAGCGGCGCCAGCTTAGCAAGCAGCGCCTTTTTACAACGACAGTCTGTAGAATAACGAACTCTACACTTATAAGCTAGGCACTCACATGAGTGTCAGAGTCTTGGGTCTGAATAATAGCGTGGCGACTGTGCTTGCGCAGTTTAAAGTATAAGAAGATACCGAAAATCAAGTTTAAAATCCCGGTGACTAAAAAGAGCTGCGGCAAAGAAAATTGCAATACGTTTAACACCACAATCGCAAAGATAGCAGCGGTCACCATAAATAGGGCATTAAAGATATTATTGGCCCCCACTACGCGAGCTCGATGACTCGGTGGCGCATAAGCCTGCATCGATGCATATAACGGGACGATATATAAACCACCACTAAAGCCTAGCATAAATAAATCTAAAAAGACCCGCCAGCTACCAGCTACCTGACTTAATTCACTAATCCCTAATAGCGCATCGCCAGTGATGGACAAGCCCGAAAGAGATAGATATAGGTCAATGGCAAAGATACTCAGGCCTGCAATTCCAAACGGCAATAAGCGCAGGCTTACCGTATTTTTGGTCAAAGTTTTGCACAGTAGCGAGCCAATAGAGACCCCGACCGAAAACAGGGTCAGTAAGAAGATAACCACCATCTCATTGCCATGCAAAATGATTTTACTAAATTCAGGCGTTTGGGTTAAAAATGTGGCCCCATAAAACCAAAACCAACTGTTGCCAAGAATAATAAAGAATAAGTAGGGCAGTGAGTAAAGGTATTTTATGGTGTGCATACTGGTGGTAAAAATATTCCAATTTACCGTCAGGTTTGGTTGCATGGCTGGCGTGACAGGAATATATCTGGCAGCCATATAGCCCAATACTGCAATCCCCACCACACAAGCGCTCACCCAGTACAATGGATTAGTGAGCTGGGCTAGCACGCCGGCAATTATCATCCCCAGTAGAATCGCTAGCGAGGTGCCCATTTGAAAGAGCCCATTAGCACCCACCAACTCATTACCCTGCATCGCTTGCGGCAAGTAGGCATATTTAATCGGACCAAAAAAGGTCGAGTGGGTCCCCATCATAAATAAGGCGACGAATAATAGCGGATATAATTCAAAGACGAAGCCAACAGCTGCTACTAGCATAATGGCAAGCTCGAGCAGTTTTAGCGCGCGAGTCAGTTTGGATTTCTCAAACTTATCCGCCAACTGTCCTGCCAGCGCAGAAAATAAAAAATACGGGAGGATAAATAGCATGGCAGCCAGGTTGTTTAATATGCTAATCTCCACGCCCATTTTACTGGCCGCACTAAAGGTCAGTACTAAGATTAACGCTTGCTTAAAAACATTGTCATTAAAGGCGCCCAGAAACTGGGTAAAAAACATCGATGTAAAGCGGCGGTGCCGAAAAAGTTGAAATTGGGTTGCCATGCCGGCTCCTAAAGGTAGTGCGGACGAGATGTCAGCACAATACTCATAATTTTTATCCTGGTCACAGCGCTTGTTTAGCTAAAAAAAGCTATGAAAATAAAGGCTATTTGAACTAAAGTTACGCTTGAAACCAAAGCGTTTATGCAGGCCAAAGTTATAATATCGGCCATTAATGTAGGTCGTATAATACCAAGGCTGAAATATAAATACATGCATACTAAGCTATTATTAGCGCATTAACTGGGTTATGATTTGTAAGTTTTATCCAGCCTGTTTTATAGGCTATTTAGTCAGAACATCACTGTGATGATCATTAGGTTTGTAAGGTATAGAGGACTATGAGACGTAAAACTGCTGTGACGGCTAGCCCAGTCGAGACTGTTGAAGATAACGCTCATAATTTATATCCGCTCACTCAGAAAATAGCGGTAAGTTCAGGCAGCTGTATTAAAGCTCGCTTAGCTGGGCTGACTATTCCTTCTATCGCTTCTATACCTTATGTAGCTGCTATGTCTGTGATTTACGCTTGTATTAAAAATCTCTCTGCTAATAAACTGACTATTACCTCTGTTGCTACTCACAATACTTCCTCTACTACTAGCGCCCCTTTTATGCAAAAAAACTACTTTACGACGACCGCTTTGGCGACCGCTATTGGCAGCCTGATGTTGATGCCTCATGCCAATGCGGCTGAGACCACCTCTGCTAAAGATGTGATTAATAGTGTCACCACCAGTAAGGACAGTAAGACTAAGAATGACCCTAAAGTCAATCAAGCATTGGATGCTTTGCGCCTAAAAAAAGCAGTGGACAATGGCATTATTGATGCTTCCGTATTAGAAGAGTATCGTGAACAAACGTTAAATAATAAGGCACCAACCAACCCAGATTTAGACTTTAAAAAAGAACCGGCGGCCAGCAAGACAGATGCTCAGCCGACTAATACCGACGCTAACAATACCTCCAATGAGGCCTCTAGTAATGCTAGTAGTACGGTTAGTGAAAATAGTGCCGATGACAAGATAACAGTCTATGATAAGGTAACGGGCGCTGACTTAGATTATGCGGCTGAACAGCAGATTAATCAGCCTATTCCGTTAGTCTCACAAGAAGTACTGGTGCAAGAAGCACAGCAGTTACAACAAGAGGGCTATCAGATGATGAGCCCTAGTGAGATCGACAGTCAATTGGGAATAGTAGATGGCCTAGTACAGCAGGCGGCGCAGTTTGATACCCCCGTGGCTACTTTGGACAGCACGACCACACCAATAGGTCTTGATACGGAGCTGAGCTCAGCAACCTTGAGCGCACCCAGTAACTTGGAGACTTTAGGGCTTGCAGATGAGGAACCCGTCACCCCTACTGCAAAGCCTATAGCGGATCGTCCTATTGAGGTGTCTAATGCGGTCAGTAGTGGCCGCACGCCTGACAGTGACGATATCACGGCACAAGCCAATGCCGCTGAGGTACTGGCGGAGCAAAATCGCGGACAGCTAATGGGGGATGAGCAGCAGCAACAGGTAGACAGTTATGTGGAGGCTGCCCAAGCGGCTAATGCTGAAAAAATTAACCCAGATGATTACCTGCCTGATTATGAGGCCAGCAGCGACGCAGATGCCGTAGCTGATAGCTTAGAGAACGATGCGACGAAATCACCAACCCGCGCCCGCAATAGTACCAACCCTCTTAAGCGTCTGTATAACCGCTACTTTAAAGACGGCTATATAGCGCTGCCTCGCGTCAATGCGACCGTCTATTTAGAGCAGAAAGCGACAGAAACCGCACCGGCACGCCTCGTGAAAGCGGATGCCAGTAGCCAGCCTATTAATAACATTAAAGCTGCGCTCGAAGATATCACCGTACAGTCGGTTGAAGACTTTACTGCAGCCCTGCCAAGACTGCGTCAGACTGCCTTGAATGCGGCCAAAGCTGTGGGGTATTACGAAGTGACGCTACGGCTGAGGCGCACAGACGAAGACCAGATTGATGTGATTATTGAAGAGTTGGGCGAGCCGGTCCTCGTAGACAGTCGCTTAATAGATGTGCGCGGGGAAGGGGGTGAAGATCCTAAATTCCAAGCCTTAGAGACCTCGCTACCGCCGCAAGAAAAAGACATCTTTAATCATGGCGTCTATAAATCGACCAAAGCCACATTAGAGACGTTGAGCAGTAATGAAGGCTATTTTGATCAAGCCTGGCTAAACAAATCAGTAGATATCATCTTGCCGGACAATAAAGCCGATGTGGATTTAATCTATGATACCGGCGAGCGCTATAAGTTTGATGAGGTTGTCTTTTTCACTTACGACGCCGAAAATAATGAGCTGACCCGAGACCCGAATAAGCTGCCTGTTAGACCTGAGCTGCTGCGCAAACTTATCGGCTTTGATGAGGGCGACCCGTACTACCGTCCGAGCATTACCAAATTCAGTAATGATTTATCGGCGACCCGCTACTTTAATACGGTCAACGTCGAAGTGATACTGCCTAGCGAAGCTGAAGACAAACCTGCGACATTAGGCTTTGATAGTACTATCGATGATAGTGACTCGCTAGCTGCTAATGGCGATGAGGATATTACGATTGGCGATGGCAATGTGACTATCAATACGGATGCCAACGGTAAGGACGCCAATAGCAGTACAAGTGGGGCCACGTTAACGGGTGAAAATAATGGCAGTGGCAGTGGCAGTGGCAATAGCGACATTATTAACGCGCAAGATATCGCTCCGATTGACTTCCAAGTAGATGAAGAGACCCAAGCGAAGCTGGTAGCGATTAAAGAAAAAGCTGAGCGCTTAATCTCGTTGCCTGATGACCGCGTGCTGGATGAAAAAGACCAGAAGGCCAAAAATTTATTGGGTAGAATCAGCGACTCTATTAGCACTATCGCCGAAAAAATCATTCCTGACGATAGCGATGAGAATACCGTCTTAAAACCTGAAAAACTGGCCAATCGTAAGACCCCAGAAGAAGTACAACAGAGTAAAAAAGTACCGTTATACGTCTATGTCTCTTCAGAAAAACCGCGAGATGCGCAAGTGGGTATTGGTTATGGTACCGATACGGGTGTACGCGCTACGGGCAAGATTGACTATAATTTGATTAACCGAGAGGGTTATCAAGCGGGCTTAGAAGTCGCCGCATCGCGTATTAATAAAAACGTCACGGTCTATGGCAAGCGCCCCCTAACACATCCCTTAGATGATACGTTGAATGCGCAGCTTACTTATGAAGAAGAGCTGATTGATCAAGGCGAAGGTAACTTTGATTTGTCTACCAAGACGCTCAAAGCTAACTTATCCCGTAATATCCGCCGTGAAAACAGTTGGGATCGTACTTATTCACTGCGCTATCGTTTGGATCAGTTAGAAACGAGCGTAGATGAGGCAGAGCGTGATAATCTACCGGTCCGCTTTACCTCCTCACAACCTAAACAGCAGGCCTTATTATTAGGCTATGGTATGAGTAAGTTGGATGTGGATAATGTGACCAATCCAACGAAGGGTATACGTCAGTACTATGGTATCGAGGCGGGGGCAGAAGGCGCGTTGACAGACACCAACATGGCCATTGCCCGCGCGGGCGTACGAGGACTCTATACCTTTGGTGAGAATAAAGAACATCAAGTATTGGGTAAGTTTGATGCGGGCTACTTATGGGCAGATGACTTCTACGAAGTGCCTTATAAGCTACGCTTCTTCGCTGGCGGTGATCAGAGTATTCGTGGTTTCGATTACAACAGTTTATCGCCCATTGAAAAAGGCTATCTAACCGGTGGGCAGATCCTCGCGGTCGGTAGTGCAGAATATAACTACGAGTTTAAACCTGGGCTACGAGCGGCAGTGTTTACAGACGTTGGTAACGCCTACGATAAAGACTTTGACACTGATACCAAGGTCGGTGTGGGCGTTGGGGTACGTTGGGCGTCACCAATCGGGGTGGTGCGAGTGGATGTGGCAGCAGGGGTGACGGAAGAGAGCATTCCTGTTAGATTACACTTCTTTATTGGTTCGCCTTTATAATGACTGGGCGGCGCTAATGGCTCCTTCCCCTATTACTAATGGCACTATATAAGCTAAGACTAAGCATATAGTATCGTTATTTATTAATTTACCTACTTGAGTATCATGATAACCAATCAACCCCAAGCGCCAAAAGATCCCTCAGAAGACCCTGCACAGCGAGATGCCAGAGCCGTTCGCCAATGGTATCCGCTGTCGTTTCTATTAAAACTGCTGCTGTTGGTTTTATTACTGCTGGTTATCATGTTTGCGGTATTTTATTATGCTGCCGGTACAGAAAAGGGCACAAAGTTTCTATTAGAGAAAGTCAGCTCAGAGACCGGCATTAAGTTTGCTTATGGCAAAGGGAATCTAAGGGACGGGATTTGGATTCGAGATATTCATATTCCTGCCACCAAAGATATCGAGGTGGACGTTGATGAAGCTTACGTTAAAGTGGGCTGGCGTGCAGTCTTTGCAAAAGAAGTGCATTTAAGAGAAGCTAAAATTAAGCGCATTGACGTCATTAATCGTGCTCCGCCTACCGGTGAGCCCTTCGATTATAAAACCCTCAAGTTGCCCGTTAATTTACGCTTTGACCAAGCACAGATTGATAGTATTCATTATAAACAAGTCACTAAAGACCCTATTATTATCAAAAATGTGGCTGCCCGAGATTTAACTTGGGTAGGCAGTTTGGTGAGCATTGGCAAGGCCAATCTGCAATATGCGGATATCGTCAAGGTAGCGGACCTAAAAGGCGATATTGAACTGAGTGGTGATTATCCATTAGATGCAGACGCCGTCGTTACCGTTAGTGCGTTAGAAAAAATCTATGTCGATCCATTAGACGTCAGCGTCTCAGGGACCCTTAAACGCACGATAGGTAAGGTAAAAAGTCGTTATAACGACTCCGAGGTGGCAGGTGAGTTCATCGCGCAAGGGTTGGATGATAATGCGCCTTTCCAAGCCGAACTGCGTTGGGATGACATTCAAATCCCGTATGTAGAAGACCAGAATATTCATTTAAAATCAGGGCTATTGACTGCGAATGGGGTGATTTCTAACATTAACCTGCGCATCAATACCGACTTGACCGCCAAAGACATTCCTTCAGGCCGCTATCAAGCGCGTGGTGTCGTCGCAAACAGTCAGTTAGAAATAGGCCAACTGATTGCGAATGTCTCTGAAGGGCGCCTGAATTTGACCGGCTTGCTAGATTGGTCAGAAGCATTTACGGCTGATATCACCGCAAACGGTCGCAATTTTGATATTCGCCAGGCCATTCCTCGTGACTATGCGGACTATAAGGCTTATGCCCCTAAGACTTTAGACGGTAAGCTTAATTTTAAATTTGATAATAAAAATCCCGCCGGTAATATGCAAATCGATGTTGCTTTAGATCAGCGCGATGGCGAGCAGCTCGATGTTTCTATGGTTCGTGGCAAACAACCGGCCAAATCAAAACAACAGGCCCCTTGGTATATTAAGGCCAATTGGCTGGCACTTATCAGAAAAGACGTGCCTAGTATTGGTAATATTAATAGCCCTAAAGGTCGTGCGAACGTCATTCTTCAAGATGGCCGCCTAACCGTGGATGCCGATGCCGATATTAATGAGTTAAGTATTGCGCCTGCTGGTCGCTATGATGTCAAAATGCGCAAAAATGGCGACATTATTAACCTCAATAAAGTGAATTATAAAGGTATTGTTGGGGACTTAAGCGGCACAGGACAGATTCAATTGGCGCGTGGTCAGCGTCCGCTCACTTGGCAAATTGATGCAGTCACTAATGAATTGCTGCCGCAGAACTATCGTAAAGATTTGCCCGTCGAGCGCCTCCAAGGCAATATTAGTGCCAACGGCCGCATGGTAGATATCAGCCAAACCATTAGCACAAAGAATAAAAATGGCAAGGTGGTGAAGTCTCGCCGGCAAGGGCAGCGTCACTACGTCACTATTAATGGTGCCGACCTACAAGTCCGCTTGGATGAGAGCCAAGACAACCGCGAAGTGGCGATTAAAGGCCAAGGCGATGCCAAGATTGACCTTATCGGCGGTGAGCTGACCAATTTTGACGCTAGATTTGACGGCCGTGTACAGACCGCAGATGTGCCCGCTGGAGATATTTCCGTAGATGCTTATGGGGCGCTTGACCATATCTATCTACGCCACCTACGTTATGGCGGTGAAGCCGGTCGCATGAACGTAGCGGGTGATATTGATTTGCGCCGCGATATCGCTTGGGATGTGACGGGTGATTTTGATAAGTTTGATGTCGGCTATTTCTTGCCTGACAATCCGGCGATTCTTTCAGGCAAATTGAAAACCTCAGGCCGCTGGATACCAAATAAAAAGCCTAACGCGGATAGCGCGGGGACACTCGGGGCCTTTGACCTGAAATTTGATGGGGTTTTAGACACGGATAAGCTGCCTGCCGGTAAGTTAACTATCGATGCAAATGGCAACGCGCAAGTGATTACAGTCAACCGTTTCCGCCATGTGGGCGATGCGGGCAGTATTGATGCCAGTGGTAAAATTGATGTGCGCCAAGGTATTGCTTGGGACATTAATGCGAAAATGCAGCAGTTTAACCTAGGGTATTTCGCAGCTGACTTACCAAGTAATATTACTGGGGTTATTGATACCGATGGCCGTTGGGGAGATAACCAGCAAAGTATCAATTTACGCCGTATCAACTTGACTGGCACGCTAAAAGGACAGCCTTTAAGCGCTGTGGGTAGCCTAGATGCGCAGCTTACCTTACCGAAAGATTTACCGGCTTATTTTGAGCGGCTAAAAGGTCAAACCGGTGAGGCACAATATCAGCAGGTTAATGCGTTGATTAAACGCCTCGATGCCGATAATTTAGTGTTACGTTGGGGGGACAACTACCTCACTGCCGATGGTAATGCGAAACAGCTGCAGGCGAAGATTAATATTACCAGTCTGGATCAGTTGTCAGACAAGCTAGCGGGTAAAGTCTCCGGTGGCGCGACAGTGAGTCAGCCTAATGGCCAATCGCTACCGACTATTTATGTGGACTTGGTTGGGGAGCGCATGGCGTTCCCAGGGCTATTGCTACGCCAAGGTCGTATTCGCGGTAAGATCGTCAATATGGCCAATAGTCCGAGCCAGTTAGTCGTCAGTGCAGAAGATCTTGAGGTCTCAGGTCGCGTCTTTCAAAAGGTCAACGCTGTCTTTAACGGTACTGAGCAAGATCATGTCTTGAGTCTGTCTTTAGGCACAGATCAAGGAGCCGTCTCTGCGCTAGTTAAAGGTGGCTTTGATCGCCGCACTATGCAGTGGTCAGGTATCTTGGGTAAAGGTAAGATTACGTCTAAGTACGCGACCTTACAGCAGCTGCAACCAGCGCAACTCATCGCTCGCCTACCTATTGAAGGGGGCGCGAATGCCCGTTCTGCACAAATTCAACTGGCGGCTCATTGTTGGGGAGCTGCCGATCAAACGGGTAAACTCTGCCTGCGAGAGAATTTAATTGCGTCGCCAGAAAAAGGCAACGTCGATATCACCATACAGAACATCGATACCTCTTTACTGTCGCCATTTATGCCGAATGATTTAGACTGGCAGGCGAAGATTAATGGTAAAGCGGATATTGGCTGGCAAAAAGGCCAAAAGCCAAGTATTAACGCCACTATGTACTCGGATAATGGTAAGTTTGGGCTCATTCAAGACGGGGAAAGCCAGCCTGTAGCGATTACCTATAAACGCGTATCGCTCATCGCTATGTCGGTCGCTGATGGTCTAAAGATTCGTTCTGATATCAATACCGGTCGTGGCGGTCGCGGCTATGCTGAAGTCGTCGTCGATCCTTATAGCACGCCAAAACCAATCTCTGGTGCCGTGGTAGTCAATGAATTAAACCTAGCGGTATTCAAACCTTTCTTCCCTGGTATGCGGGTGTTGGAAGGCAATATTACTATGGCGGGGGGTATCGGTGGTACGCTAAGCAAGCCCGACTTCTATGGTAATGTCAGCCTAAAAGATGGCCGAGTCGCCGTCCTAGATATGCCTATTAACTTTACTAAGATTAATGCCACAGCGAAGATTCGCGGTAATGAAGCCGTGGTGGATGGTCGCTTTAATAGTGGTAGTGGTGAAGGCACCATTGACGGAACGATTAACTGGCAGCAGAAACTACAGGCGAAGCTCAGTATTGTGGGTGAAAATTTACTGATCACTCAGCCGCCTTTACTGGTAGCACGCATTAGCCCAGATATCGATATTATTGTCCGACCAGGCGATCGCTATGTGAATATCGAAGGAGCAGTAAGTGTGCCAAGAGCGACTATACGTCCGCCAGAAGCCAGCGAAGATATTATTACTCAATCTGAAGACGTGGTCGTTTTAGACAGACGCTTGATTGGTAACCTAGATGAAGTCCTAGCCATCGCTAAGCCTTGGTCTATTAATGCTGACATCGGAGTCGATTTAGGCGATGAGGTCAACTTTAGGGGCTTTGGTGCGGTGTTGCCACTGGCCGGTGCGATTGAAGTCAAACAACGCGGTCAAGGCGTCATGCAAGGTATTGGGGTCGTGCAGGTATCACGCCGGACGAATATCGATGCCTTTGGACAGAGTCTAGAGCTCAACTATGCGCAGATTCGCTTTAATGGCGATATCAGAAAGCCAACCCTAAGTATTGAAGCTGCCAAAGAGATTGAAGGCAAATATGTTGGTGTCCGTGTCAAAGGCGATACGGCCAATCCGAACATTGTGGTATTCAACAATGCCGGCTTGACGCAGCAGCAAGCAATGAACGCGCTAGTGACCGGCCGCATCCGTAACCCAAGCGGTGCTCAAGTCAGCGAGCAGGGCTTTAAATCCGAGGTAACCAATAACTTGGCGGCGGCAGGCTTAAGCTTTGGCCTCAGTGGCACACGCAGTCTCACCAATGAAATTGGTCGTGCCTTTGGACTGCAGAGCTTGACCGTAGATGCTTCAGGCACTAGTGAAGATACCAACCTAAACGTGACCGGTTATATTACTCCAGACCTGTATATTCGTTATGGGGTCGGCGTCTTTAACGCACAAAACAGTCTGTCTGTGCGTTATCAGTTGACCCGCCGCGTCTATGTAGAAGCGACTTCAGCAGCTGAAAATGCGGTGGATGTGGTTTATAGTTGGCAATTCTAATGTTGTTTTTTAGCGACCCTGTTTAAGTATCTCGCCATAAAAAAACGCCTCTATTTGAGGCGTTTTTCTTGTCCGGCTATTTGTGCAATCTGGTTAGAGAAAGACTGCTAGCGGTGACAGGGTATTGAGGTGTAAATTATTGACGACGGGTCAATAGGTCACAGCGCTCATAAAAATTTAACTAGCAAGGCGCTATTTGGTGAGAATCAAGCGGTTATTACGCGTTAAGCGCAGACGGTATTCTTCGCCTTCATGCTCGATACGGACTTCTTTGGTCAGAGCAAATAGATGCTGCGACTGTAGTGTAGGTAGGCGGTTTTCACGAGTGCTTAAGTATCTAGAAATGACCATGCTCATAATATATTCCTTTAAATGTGGCTGCGATTGATGTGGCTAATAAGCTACTTAACGATAATAATTATCATTTAGAATTGGATTAGATGCAAGCGATTAATAAAATAAATACCCATTATTATGTAAACTTGTGTAATTAAACCCATAGTAATCTTGATAAAAACCAATCACACTTCGCTGATAACCCCCGTAAACAAGCGGTTTGCCGTTATATATCTACCATTCTAGTAGCGAAAGTATCGCCATCGTAGCCCTTTTAAAAAACTGTTTATGCTGAATAAGGAAAAACTATCGTGTCAAAAGTAAAGCCACCTGTCGAAGTCGCCGTCGCGGTATTGCACTATCAAGCGCGTTATTTATTGGCCTACCGTCATAAAGCGCAGCATCAAGGGGAGCGCTTCGAATTTGTGGGCGGCAAAATTGAGGCAGATGAAACGGCTCAGGTAGCCTTAATACGTGAGGTGCAAGAAGAAATCGGCCTGGCCTTGAGCAGGGAGCAGCTGATCAAAATCGGCCGCATTACTCATAACTATGGAGATAAACAAGTCCGTTTACACATCTATGATGTGGCGATGACAGCAGGGCAGTATGAGTCGTTTGCTACAGTGAGCGAAGGTTGCGAGGGGCAGCCATTACGATGGGTGGATAAGTCGGCTTTGCTGGCCGGTGACTTTCCATTACCTGCTGCTAACTTGCCGATATTAACTTGGTTGACCGTACCAACAGAGATTATTATCACTCACGAATTGGGGCATTTTTCCCAAGAAAGTCACCCTATTGACGCATGGACTAAGTATCATACCGAGCAGTTGCCCCATGGCAGTACAGTCTATATTCGACCCAAAGTCGACATTAAGGTAGTAGAGGCGGTAGGCAGCATTGAGCAGCAAGCCAACCTTGTGACGTTGACCGCAGTCCTGGCGTTAATCACTGCAAGAGCGGATATTAAAGTGATTCTGCCCGAGCTATTGGTAAGTAAACCCGAGGAGGTCCTTACTTACTCTGATCAGAGAGATACGCCGGATAATACGGCAATCAAAAGGCTATTGGCTGAGCTTAATCAGGTTATTGCCGCTCAACGAGTGTTGGCGCAGCATTGCTCTCATAAGACCTTAATTGAGTATGTTGATACGCTAGCACAGGCTAAAAATAGTGCTAGTAGTCCAGACAATAGCTTAGTCGAGTCTTTGTTAGGGGATAAGTTACCGCTATTAGTCAGTTGTCATGATTTGGTGAGTATAGCCGAAGCCAATACCTTGGCTAATCATAGAATTCAACACGGTCAACCTGTCGTTTTAGGAGCGTTTTTATCACCAGTTTGTACGACTTTAACCCATCCCGATAGTACGCCTTTAGGTTGGTCAAAATTCTCTCAGCTCAGTGAGCGCATGGATTTGCCAGTGATCGCCTTAGGCGGGTTAACCCCTGCAGACCGTGAGCAAGCAAGGGGTTATGGTGGTATCTGTGTGGCCGGTATTAGAGCCTTTTTGCAGGAGCATGCAACTTACATTTCTTAATTTTAATTACAAACCGTTGCTTTTTTCAACAATGCCACACTAGGGTGAAGGCGCATATATAAGTACTATAGCTTTTGCCCGATAGGCTTTAAATTCTCTAATTAATAGGTCGGCATTTTTAATTAGCAAAGCCACGAACATTAAAGTTTGCTAAATCATTAATGATAAGCAGCGGTTGGATAATTGCTTAGTTTTATTATTAGTAAGTTGACTGATGATTATAGAGCGTTTAAAAATATTGGGCGAATTAGCCAACAGGTTAGGCACAGCAGTGACACGATTTATGATGACGCGAATGTAGTTAAATTGGCTTATAGCTATTAAAGATGCAGTCAATATTTCGGTTTAGTCAATAATTCATAGTATGCCGCTATTGCTAGCCTCAGTAGCTACCCCGAATCTCAACGTGAATTCATTAATTTAGGGAAGGTTGATAGTGTTGGCCTTGCTGACTAGTGATTAAAAGCTACTTATTAAAATAAGGTTTGCGCGATTCATAATCCAATTATAGACCCTATGGTGTTCTGATGAAACGTAATGAAGATACTCCAATAGCGTTGTCTAATAGCGTAGTCAAGCCACTATCTGCAGAGCAGTTATACCGTCATAAGCGCAATATTAATGAGCTAGGCGCAAATCATCAAGGCACTGATAAATTAAATGCCGATCAGCAAATCTTTAATATAGAAAGCTTTGATGTGGCTAGCTTAGAGCAAATGAGTAGTAGAGAATGGGCTACTATCAAGTTTAATTATATTAAGACCAATAGGGAGGCGGCTAGCAAAGCGAGTGATGATAAGACAGCAGTGAGTGATGATAATGACTTGACTGCTAGAATGCGCTATCAATCCGCCAATACCCTCTTAACGACGCAATTAGAAAAACGTAGTGCTGGCAAGACTCAATTACCACCAAGCCAGCGAGCTACTCACTATCAGAGTAGTGTAAGTCATGCTAGCAAGCGCTTTAGCAGCATAGCCATGCAGCGCGATAATGAATGGGCCCACATTGCCAATAGTTATGTGGTTGCGCCTTCAGCTAGTAATACAGACCAGGCGTTGCTACCCAATGAGCGTTTGCAATACCTTAGTCTCAATACCCTCAACCGCCTTAAGGCGCTTACAGGCACTGATGCTGCTGACCTCGATGACTCCGATATGGATACTCTGGCAGCCAGTACAGTAGAGGATGAAGACGCTGAATTAGTGAGTCTGCTCAGCGACATACAACACCTAAATTCTAAGCGCCAAACTAATAATGAGAGGCAGTTGATGAACCACAATACAGACAATGACCCTTATAATGGTACTACCTTAGTAGAGCAGCCACAGATTGATAATCGTTTATTCATGAACAGTTTAGTGAAGCATACGGCTATAGCACTGGCCATTATTGTACCGCTAGCCGCAGTATCCGCTTATGCCGCAGAGCCTACCATGCCCGTAAAACAGAGTGCAAATGCCGTAGTAACAGCAACTAATAACACTGCTAATACGGGTCTAATGACCAGTGATAAAACCCCCATTCGGGTCGGTCAAGTCGCTACAGAGTCTATGGCGGGTATGGCCAATCCTGCAACAGTAACATCCGTGGACTTATCGCGCTATGCCGGACAATGGTATGAGATTGCGCGTCTGCCTATGTATTTTCAACGCAATTGCGCGGCCGATGTGACGGCAACTTATAAGCCCAATGCGGACAGCGACTCTATCACTGTGGTAAATAAATGCATGAGCAGTAGTGGCAAAGAAATTGTAGCCAACGGTGAAGCTGTACCGGCAGATGCCAGTGGCAGCAAATTAAAAGTGACGTTCTTACCCTCCTGGTTACGTTGGGCGCCTTTCGGTAAGGCCGACTATTGGGTCTTAGCTCTAGATGACGACTATAAAACTGCCTTAGTGGGTACGCCTAATAAGAAGTATTTATGGTTATTATCGCGCTCACCAAGTATGGATAGTGAGACTTATCAGACCTATCGTAAGATTGCTCAGAACCAAGGCTATAACCTAGCGGATTTCACTCTGACTACGCAAACGGCTCAATAGGTAAGATACAGGGCGACTGGGAGAAATTTTTTGCAGCTTTTGAAAGCTATAGGCGTACAACCAGCCATAAAAATTTTTAGCAGTTGCACGAACCATGATGACTCGGATTTATTTGAACTTGTTTATAGTACTTTGAAAATATTTTAAGAAAAGACATTGCTTAAAGCGCTTGATAAAAGTGACCAGATTAAGCAGTGTCTTTTTTTTATTCCTCTGAATAGTTTGCCTTTAATGGCGCGGGTCACTGGAATCCTGAGGGGAATTGGGATAGAATCTAGGCAGTTTTTAAGTGCTTAGCCTATGACCGTTACTAATGCCCTTTCTGCAGCTAAAGTACGCCATACCGTTAGATGCGCGCACCTCTTTATTATCCTATAAGTTACCTTATTTTAATTCTTGAATTTATTAACCAAAAGGACCGTTATCGTGAGCAACGCTGATACCTTACGTCAATTACATACTGATCATCTATCCAACTATAACCAACAAGAGCAGCAAGCCCTTGAACTCATTGGTTTATTGAATCAATTAAGTAATGAGCAAGATGTGCAAGTGACTCTATTTGGTGAGGCGCTACAGACCCGTTCAGTCAGTCGTCTGCTTGCTATCCATCAAGGTACAGCGCTGCGTACTAATGACGGTCAGCCTCTAAGTGTCGCAGATACTTTAGCCGCTGTGAAAGCCATCGCGCAAAAGACAGATTTACGTGCTGCCCGTATTGATGTCGGTCAGCTTATCCATGCTGATAAAGACGTGACGGCCGCTATCGAGGCAGCAGCTCCGACAGCCACTGTAGCCAACGAAGCTCGCGATGTGGTGTTATATGGTTTTGGTCGTATTGGTCGTATCTTAACGCGTTTGCTACTCAGCCAAGCTGCTTCAGATAAAGGCTTACAGCTTAAAGCTATCGTAGTGCGTCCGGGTAGTGCAGGCGATATCGCAAAACGTGCCTCACTATTAGAGCGTGACTCAATCCACGGTACTTTCCCAGGCGGCATCAGCGTCGATAGCGACAACAACGGTATGATTATTAATGGCCGTTTTGTCCAGGTCATTTATGCTAATGACCCTAGCGAAATCGACTATACCGCTTATGGTATCGATAATGCCTTAGTTATTGATAACACAGGTAAATGGAAAGACGAAGACGGCCTAGGCAAACACCTACAAGCCAAAGGCGCGAGCAAAGTATTGCTAACGGCTCCTGCGTCAGGCAACATCAAAAACGTCGTATTTGGCGTGAACAGTGACACTATCGGCGAAGACACTATCGTTAGTGCCGCTAGCTGTACTACCAACGCGATCACCCCGTCATTGAAAGTATTAAATGACAAATACGGCATCGAAAATGGTCACGTTGAGACCATTCACTCGTTCACGAATGATCAAAACTTGATTGATAACTACCATAAAGCCGACCGTCGTGGCCGTAGTGCGGTGTTAAACATGGTTATTACTAGTACCGGTGCTGCTAAAGCCGTGGGTAAAGCCTTGCCAGCGTTGGATGGTAAATTGACGGGTAACGCTATCCGTGTCCCTACACCAAACGTCAGCTTAGCTATCTTGAACCTGAATCTAAAAACCGCGCCAGAAAGTGCGGATGCTGTGAATCAGTTCTTGCGTGAGATGTCGAACAGTGCTCAGTGGCAGTCACAAATCGCTTATACTGATTCTACTGAAGCCGTTTCTACCGATTTTGTAGGGACTGAGCAAGTGGGTATCGTTGATGCGCAAGCCACTATCGTTACCGATAACCATGCCACTGTTTATATCTGGTATGACAACGAAGTAGGTTATAGCACGCAAGTATTGCGTGTCGCTACGCAAATGGCTGGTATTAACTATCTGTCTATCGCTTAGTAGGCCATTCAATAGGCTTAGCTTAGTACCAGATAGATACATAGCCAGCTAGTGCAGAAAATGCTATTTTTTATACAGACCCGGTAGTCTATTGGCTAGCGGGTTTTGTTTTTTCATAGTCCGCTGACATTTACAGACCGCACTTAGCAAAGAGCGGCATAGGCAAATTTTTACAGCGCGTCTGTGTTAAAATGGCCATAAACGTTACTAGCGTCTTGCCACCCACCTGCTTTTACAGCACGGCTATGGTATCTTGTGCTATTAATCCGTAAGATACCCAGATTATCTTGAATAAATAACGCATTATCTAGACTAAGGCAAGAGGATACGGGTTCACTTTAGGGCTCTGTGCGCCTATAATTCCTTAATGCTGGCTGGCCAATAGTTATTAAATTGGTTTTCATGTCAGTTTAGATAAGGCTAGCTTGTCTAATAACCCTAATGCACAGGTAACTTGAGCAACGCTTGGTACTAGTAAAATAAAGGTAGGTCAGGTTTATCCTATTGATAGCCTAAAATTGATAAGCTAAAACGAGTCATCCCTTAATAGGGAAAATAGTATAGCAACTGACAGAGCAACTAAGATTTTTAGTAGGCCATTTGCCTGCTATTAACACAGTTATTTTTATAGAGTTATGATTGATAGTAGTACTGTATTCAGTACTTTATTTAAAATTTACAGGAATTAGCATGCGATTTATTGATGAAGCCATCGTAACAGTCAAGGCCGGTGATGGTGGTAACGGCATCGTCAGCTTCCGCCGTGAGAAATATGTCCCGCGCGGTGGGCCAGATGGTGGTGATGGTGGCAGCGGTGGTGACGTGTATGTTATAGCCGATGATAATACCAATACTTTGGTAGATTATCGCTATACCCGCCGTTATGATGCCCGCCGCGGCGAAAACGGCCACAGTAAAAACTGTTCAGGCAAAGGCTCTGAAGATATCTTTTTGTCAGTCCCTATTGGCACCACTATCATTGATACTGAGACCAACGAAGTCTTGGGCGATTTGACAGAATTGGGTCAAACTCTACTGATCGCCAAAGGCGGTGACGGTGGGTTAGGCAATACCCATTTCAAAAGCTCTACCAACCAAGCGCCACGTAAATGTACGCCAGGTTTTGAAGGCGAATTGAAATGCCTAAAATTTGAGCTGAAAGTTGTGGCAGATGTGGGCCTAATTGGTCTCCCTAATGCCGGCAAGTCGACCTTTATTCGCCAAGTGTCTGCAGCGAAACCAAAGGTAGCCAACTACCCATTCACAACCTTAGTGCCCAACTTGGGTGTTGTGGATATCGGTAAACACCGCTCGTTCGTGATGGCCGATATTCCAGGTCTGATTGAAGGCGCTTCTGAAGGGGCTGGTCTAGGTATACGTTTCCTAAAGCACGTAGCAAGAACGCGTCGCCTGCTGCATTTGGTAGATGTCAAACCTATTGATGGTACTGATCCGGTAGAGAATGCACGTATTATCTTAAACGAGCTAGAGAAGTTCTCTCCTGAGCTGGCACAACTGCCACAGATTTTGATTCTTAATAAAATTGACCAAATCCCAGACGAAGAAGAGCTTAACGAAGTGTGCACACATATCGTGGCTGAGCTTGGCTGGACTGGTATGGTGTTCCGCACCTCTACGCTGAATGGTGATGGAGTAGATCCGGTCAAATATCATTTGATGAACGAAATCGAGTTAGAGCGTGAGCGCGAGCTAGAAGATCCTATCTTTGCTGATGCGCAAAAAGAGCGCTTTGAGCGTCTTGAGGCCGAAGTGCGCCGCAATATCGAAGTCCAAAGAGAGGCTTATCGTGCTGCCAAACGCGCGGCTCGTGAACGTGGCGTCATGGATGATGATGAAGACGATGATGATGATTATGACGTCCAAGTTGAATACGTAAGATAAGTAATCAACGAAGACAACTAAGACAAAAACCGCTGAGCGATAAGGAGTTAATAGCTAATATAGAGGTTAATAACGGCATATTGCTTAGCGATGTAGTTCTGATATGCACGGTTGCTGGTCTGGTTAACACCTTGATATAAAATAAGGGTTAGGTCATGAGTAGGGGCGACTGGGCAGTAGTACAAGAGCGGCGAGAATTAAGCCAGCTAATGGTCCCTATATTGATTAGATAAATCCATTTATTTTTATAACTTTAAGGAGCTTTGCACTATGCCTAAGGCAGATACTATTCAAGCCACAACGACCCCAACATCAGCAATCAATGACGCCCAACCCGAAATAGAAGCCCGCTTTGAAGTCGTTCCTCGGAACTTTTCTCTAAAACGCGTGGTGGTAAAAATCGGCTCTTCATTACTGACAAATAACGGCCGAGGACTTGATCGTACTGCGATTTATGGTTGGGCAAAGCAAATTGCAAAGTTGCATAATCAAGGTATGGAAGTCTTGCTGGTCTCTTCGGGCGCAGTAGCCGAAGGGGTCGTGAGAATGAACCTTGACCAGCGTCCTAAGAAATTGGCGGCGCTGCAAGCCTGTGCCTCTATTGGGCAAATGGGTCTGATTGAGACTTGGTGGTCAGCATTAATTCAGCATGGGGTGCAAAGTGCTCAGCTGCTGTTAACCCATGATGACTTATCGCATCGTCGTCGTTATTTAAATACCTCGGGTGCCCTAAATCAGCTGCATGAGTGGCGTGTGCTTCCCGTAATTAATGAAAACGATACGATTACCGTTGATGAGATTAAATTCGGCGATAATGATACCTTAGGCGCGATGGCTGCTGCCATGGTGCAGGCGGATCTTTATATCATTCTCACCGATCAAGAAGGGGTCTTTACGGACAACCCTCGTGATAATCCGGATGCCAAGATGATTCGTCAAGAGCGTGCGATGGCAGATTATCTATTTGATATTGCTGGTGATGGCGGCAAGCTGGGTCGCGGTGGTATGCTGACCAAGATTCGTGCGGCTAGACTTGCGGCTATGAGCGGCTGTCCTACGGTTATCGTCAGCGGCGATATCGATGATGTGATTACCCGTATCGTCTCGGGTGAAGCTCTAGGCACGCTATTGATTACCAACGAAGCGGATAAAATCATTGCCCGCAAACAGTGGTTAGCGGCGCATCTGCGTATGTCGGGTAGCTTGGTCATCGATGCGGGTGCGGCCCATGCGCTAGTGACGAATAACAAAAGCTTACTGCCGGTTGGGGTGGTCGAAGTGCGCGGTGACTTCGATGAGCGCGATGTAGTAGAAATTATTCATCAGGATACCGGTGAGCGTCTAGCCGTTGGTCAAGTCAACTTCTCTTCTGATGATGCCCGCCGCGTCGCCCGTGAGCGTACCGAGAAATTTGATACTATCTTTGGCACCAGCGAAGATCGGGTCGTGATGGTGCATCGCGATGATATGGCCATATTGACGCAGCAGATTTCTGCTTAACGCTAGTTATTAATACTTTCTATTTATCTATACTATCTGGTAACGACAGCTAGTAAAGACGGTTATTTATAATGGTGAAACTGTCTACCGTTAGGGTAGAGGTCGCACCAATCAGCTTTTAGCCAAGCAGTATCACTTAACCGAGTGGTGCTGCTTAACTATTTTAACGATACTAGGGATAACCGTTCGCTATAATGAGCGTGGTAAAAACGCTGGTAGTGGTTATCGAATAATACTAAGTTGGAGAGTAAAATGAGCGGGTCTGAGTCAGTTCAGCAAACGAGTAACCCAGGGCACAAGTTTGCGCCGTTAGTTAATGATCGCTTGCTGCGTGCCTTGCGCTTTGAGCCAGTAGACACCACTCCGGTCTGGATGATGCGTCAAGCCGGCCGTTATTTACCAGAATATAAAGCGACCCGTGCCGAGGCCGGTGACTTTATGAGCTTGTGTAAAGATACCGCGCGTGCCACAGAAGTGACCATGCAGCCGCTACGCCGTTTTGACTTAGATGCGGCCATTTTATTCAGCGACAT
This sequence comes from Psychrobacter sp. CoH-33_TS_01, assembly GCF_058189395.1. NCBI lineage: Bacteria > Pseudomonadati > Pseudomonadota > Gammaproteobacteria > Moraxellales > Moraxellaceae > Psychrobacter > Psychrobacter sp. CoH-33_TS_01. The sequence continues at coordinate 375,695 of NZ_JBVGQI010000004.1, read as the reverse complement.
CTTAACCATCCCTGATGCTATGGGCCTTGGGCTCTACTTTGAGGCCGGCGAAGGTCCCAAGTTTAAGCAGACTGTGCGTACGCAATCGGACCTAGAGCGCCTGCCGGTATTAGACGTTAATGATTCTTTAGATTACGTCATGCGTGCAGTGACTAGTATCCGTAAAGAAATCAATGGCAAAGTGCCTTTATTTGGCTTTTCGGGCAGTCCTTGGACGCTAGCGACCTATATGATTGAAGGCGGCAGCTCTAAAGATTACCGTTATACCAAAGGGTTGCTGTATAGCAAGCCTGAGTTCTTACATCAGTTGCTAGATAAGATTGCAGTCGCGGTTACCGACTATTTAGATGCGCAAATTATAGCGGGCGCTCAAGCCATTCAAATCTTTGACAGTTGGGGCGGCGCATTAGCGCATCGTCAATTCATCGAATTCTCACATGCTTATAATAAGAGAATTGTGGCTGAGCTAAAGCAGCGTCATCCTGAGATACCAGTGATTCTATTTACCAAAGGCGGCGGTCTCTGGCTAGACGTGCAAGCGGACAGTGCAGCAGATGCCCTAGGTTTAGACTGGACGATGCCGTTAGATAGAGCGCGTCAAGTACTGACTGAGCAGCAGCGTGCTTTGACTAAGAAGTATAAAAAAGTACAGCGTAGCAAAGCCATCCAAGGTAACCTAGACCCAGCGACCTTATATGCGTCTCCTGAGGATATCCGTCAACAAGTCAAACTTATGCTAGACGATGCTTATGCTTCTGGAGAGAAGACCGGTTATGTAGCGAACTTAGGCCATGGTATTACCCAATGGGTCAACCCTGAGCACGCTAAAGTCTTCGTTGATGCAGTGCACGACTACCAGTTATAAAGGTATAGCACGACTAGGCAGTTATTCATCCCTTATAAAAACAGTGCTTATAGCGCTGTTTTTTTATAGAATGATTAGGGGCGGCATAGACTATGATGAATAGCGACCCCTAGTTATGATGAATAACAGCCACTCACAAAGTAATCATCCCTTATAAAAATTACAGTAGAAATTTTGCCTATACTCTAGATAAACAGGACTAATTATGTTTTCAGCAGCCATCGTTGGCGGCACAGGTTACACCGGTGTCGAGCTTATTCGCTTATTGTCTGACCACCCTAAGGTCTCAGTCGATTTACTGACCTCGCGCAGCCAAGCAGGGACTCGCGCTGATGAAGTCTTTCCTAGCTTACGAGGCGTCTCCAACCTAGTATTTAGCGATATGGATGAAGCGACGTTTAGCGAGCTTGAGAAATGCGATGTGGTATTTTTTGCCACGCCGCACGGGGTAGCGATGCAACATGCGCAGCGCCTTACCAAAGCCGGTGCTAAGGTCATCGATTTGGCCGCTGACTTTCGCTTGCAGTCGCTACAAGACTTTGAAGCCTGGTATAAGCACGAACATGCCTGCCCAGAGTTGCTAAAAGAGGCGGTTTATGGGCTGCCGGAAGTCACGCGTGAAGCCTTGAAGACTGCCAACATCGTTGGTAATCCAGGTTGCTATCCTACTACCGCTATTTTGGGCCTTAAGCCCATCATCGAGCAGCAAAATAAGGCGGCTGAGCGTCTAGTTGATGAGCGCATTATTATCGATGCGAAATCTGGTGTATCTGGGGCTGGCCGCAAAGCAGATATCAGTCTCAACTTTGCGGAAGCTGCTGATAATTTTAAGGCTTATGGGGTGACCGGACATCGTCATTTACCAGAGATAGAGCAGGGTGTTGAGGTGCTATTAGCCAGTAAACACACCCAACGTATACGTTTCGTCCCGCATCTCGTGCCTATGATTCGGGGTATGTTTTCGACCATTCACCTAGAGTTGACGGAAGCGGGCTGCGCTATCGATTGGCAGCAACAGTTTGAAGCGTGCTATGCAGATGAAGTATTTGTCGACATTTTACCAGCAGGACTGTATCCCGATTCACGCAGCGTGCGTGCTAGCAACTTTTTGAGAATAGCGATTTATCAAAATAATGACCGCCACGAACTCACTATTTTGGTAACCCAAGATAACTTGGTAAAAGGCGCTGCAGGTCAGGCGGTACAAAGCATGAATGTCGTATTAGGCATTGAGGAATATTTGGGCTTATCGCACATACCTGTGGTTCCTTAAACAGCACTTTTTTCCCTTAAACAGCATTGAGAGTGATTAAGGAGTATGGGTTGACCTTAGCACTTAGCAATGCTCCCTAGAGACTATTTTTTCTAGGGGTTAGGGCTGTTTTCTAAAGACTAATGTTGTTTTCTACAGGGTAGTGTTGTCCGATAAAACCAGGATTTCATCTTAATAAATTTGCTATTTTCTAGCTTTTATTAACCAATTATTACGCAGGTAACCCAAGGTTTTTAGAGCAGATTACTTTTTGTAAATCCTTGGCAACCCTAGATATAATAGGCGTTGCTAGCTCATATAAGCAAAATTTAAGTAAGTTAGGTATTGCTCAGGTTTTCCGTTATAATACGGCGTTCTTAACTTATATAATGCTGCCGGTTATACGCTGCTCCTGATGTGGATGCCCCCTGAATCTATAGGCGGCTTGTCACAGAGCAAGGTAAGCATCGGTTAGCAAGCTTGCCCACATCCACTGAAATGACGACAGAAATGAGTGATATGACACAGACTCACGAAGACAAAACTAAGCCATCTCATGGCCGCAAAAATCGCCAATTAGGCTCGGCTAATGGCATGCTGGTTTTGTTTGTAGTAGCCATGATTGCCACCGCACTTGTGGCCTTATTGTTTGGACAAAAGATAGGCTATCAACGAGGCTATCACTCCTCGCAGTCAGAGCTAAATAAGAATACGGATGGCGAAGCACTGACCACTGAGCAAGTCAAAGAGCTAAAGCGCAAAAATGAAATCTTGAGTAATGATGTGGCCACGGCCAAGCAAGAGTTGGCCATTAGTTTGACCAATCTTGATGAGCTCCGCCGCATTGATGAGAGCCTAAAAGTCGATAATCGTCAATTAACCCAAGTGAATGACGTATTTACTGATTTTATTGCGGAAAAAGGCGGTATGCCTTTAGCGGTCATAGGCGCCAAGATTGAGCCGTTACCTGAGCAAGCGTTTGAGTATCGTTTTGATGTGGCCATGGTGAGTCGTGATGGCAGCTCAAAGACTTTGACGCCGACCTTGACGCTACTGAACGATGACAGTTTAGTCGAAGTGCCTTTAGAGCCTAAGCGCTATGATATTAATGGCGTAGCCCGTATTCGTGGTCGCTTTATGATGCCCGACGGCTTTAAACCGCTACAAGTAAAGCTCAATCTAAAATCGAACGGTCAAAGTGTCGAACAAATTTACAATTGGAGCTTGGGCAAGAGTATCGAAAATATGCCTTTGTCCCTAGAAGAGCTGCCCGAAGTGGATGAAAATCCAGTCGAGCCAGAATAGCCTACCTGTTAATTTAAACCGTGAAGTACTGACCCTACTCGGGTCAGACACTCTTTTTATTACTACCCTCTTAGCCTTTAAGTAGCTCCCGCCTGTCAGCGCATAGGAGGTCTACTTAGGTGTCAATAGCACCTGCACTCTATAGTTTGCAGGGTTATTCATCAGCCAAAGTGACTACCTTTATCCTTATGACTTTAAATAAATTATCGAGTTTATCTCCAAGATTAGACTGGCATTATCCCAATAAGCCAGTCAGCCCGCGTGCCCAAGATGAGCACGATCCTGAGCAGAATCCACAAGCCGATGTGCTGGTAGCAGAGCCTGAGATTGCCAAGCCGCCTATGTATGCGGTGGTGATGTATAACGACAACTATACGCCAATGGAGTTTGTCGTTTATGTGCTGCAGTCTGAGTTTAAGCACAATACGGATTCAGCCGTAGAGATAATGCTGAGTATCCATAACTCAGGTAAAGGTATCGCTGGTATCTATCCAAAAGATATCGCAGAAACTAAAGCTAAAAAAGTGAACAGTTTAGCGCATCGTGAAGGCTATCCTTTACTCACGCAGATTGAACCGCACCAAGGCGAATAGTTGCTGCTGCGCTAAAATAGGCCTACCAATCTTTGATAGCCCCGCTTGAGGTATGATCGTCTCACGGGGCTATTTTTATGGCTGATTTATTTGTACGCTATGGGCTATGGGCTATGGGCTATGGGCTATGGGCTATGGGCTAGGGTGCTAGAGTCTTGTGGTTAGCTATTGTTTTTTTACGCCTACCCCTCATATACTAAGCTGAGCCAATTTCTGGCCTACTACTTATTATTCTTACGCAAAAAAGTTTGTTTGTAGCGATTCAATAGCCCCTCTTGATTTTACCTTCCACCAACCTTATTTAAGACTGGTAGTGGCGCCATAGCCTGAGCATTATTTAATGCTACTAGTCACCATTCATTATGGATCAGCCACACTTGCACAACTAAATATTCAGTTTGTTGTTTCATATTCACCACAAAATCCGTTAAGCTGAGTCATGCAGTCAGCTTTATTCAAGGCAGATTAGTCTTTAGGCGTGTTTTATATTGGCGCCTTAAAGGAATGGCTAAGTCCGCCTACGTCATATAATTGTCATGGTACCCAAAAACCGATTAGGCTATAGTAATAATAGCCGCGACCAGATAAAACCGTAGGATACATATATGTTAAGTCGTCATTTAGAAGTCTCTTTACGCCTAGCAATGACCCTAGCTCGTCAAAAGTCTCATGAGTACCTCACGGTAGAGCACCTATTACTGGCGCTGCTTGAGAACAATCATGCGGCGACTACCCTCAAGGCTTGCGGCGGCGAGATTGCCACATTGCGCTCAGAACTTGAAGCTTATATTGATAAGCACACGCCGACGCTGGATGAAGACGTTGAGCAATCTCCTCAGCCTACCCAAAGCTTTGACCGCATCTTACAGCGCGCTATTTTTCACGTGCAGTCTATTGGCGGCGGTCGTCTAGTAGAAGGGTCAGATATCTTAGTCTCCATGTTCTCTGAGCATGATACCTATGCGGTATACTTGCTGAAAAAGCAGGGCGTTAGCCGTCTAGAATTGACCCAGTACTTATCGCACGGTCAAGACAAAGGCGAAGACAGTGGCGCAAAATCATCAGCCTCTGCAGACAGCCGCTCTGAAAAGACCAGCAAAGACCCCCTAGTCGAATTTGCCACCAACCTCAATAAACGAGCGGCAGAAGGCAAAACTGATCCCCTTATTGGTCGGGCTAGCGAGATTGAGCGTACGGCACAAGTACTGTGTCGCCGCCGTAAAAACAACCCGCTATTAGTGGGTGATCCGGGGGTGGGGAAAACTTCCATCGCTGAAGGATTGGCTTGGTTAATTATTAATAATAAAGCCCCAAAACCGCTGAATGGCTGCGTTATCTATAGCTTAGATATAGGCTCGTTGATTGCCGGTACTAAATACCGGGGTGACTTCGAAAAACGTATGAAAGGCCTGTTAGATGCGCTAAAGAAAAAGCCCAATGCTATCTTGTTTATCGATGAGATTCACATGATTATTGGTGCCGGCTCGTCGATGAGCAGCAATATGGATGTGTCTAACCTCATCAAGCCTGCGTTGGCCAATGGTGAGCTGCGCTGTATTGGTTCGACCACCTTTAGCGAATATCGTCAAGTGTTTGAAAAAGATCATGCATTGGCCAGACGTTTCCAAAAAATTGATGTCAAAGAGCCGAGTGTTGAAGACAGCATCGATATCTTACGCGGGCTAAAACCTCGCTATGAAGAGTTCCATAATGTCTCTTATACCGATGCTGCGTTAGTGACAGCAGTTACGCTTTCTGCCAAGCACATTCATGAGCGTTTCTTACCCGACAAAGCTATCGACGTAATCGATGAAGCAGGGGCTTATAAACGCTTAGGGATTACGCCTGACCCGCAAGATGTGGACGCTGAAGATGAGCTGTTGGCGACTTTAGAAGAAGAGACTGATAACGATGCTGTCAGCACTTATGACTTTGCGGAATTGTCAGATGAAGAAGCGGATGAGTTAGCCGCGGAAGAAGAAGACGCAGCTATGCATCAAGCGGCTTCTAGTAAGTCTGATGTTTATAGATCGATTAGCAAAGCTGAGTCTGCACAAGATAAAGATACTAAGCCGCCAGCTACGATCATCGATGTGGCCGATATTGAAGCTATTATCGCTAAATTGGCGCGTATTCCACCCAAGTCGGTCTCCAATGATGACAAGTCATTGCTGCAGCATTTAGACCGTGATTTAAAACGTCTGGTGTTTGGTCAAGACGAAGCCATCAGTACTTTAGCGGACGCTATCAAACTGTCGCGTGCCGGTCTGAAGTCTCCAGATAAGCCTATTGGGTCGTTTATGTTTGCAGGTCCAACGGGGGTAGGTAAAACGGAAGTCTCCCGTCAGTTGGCCAACCTGTTAGGGGTCGAACTCGTACGTTTTGATATGTCCGAGTATATGGAAGCGCATACCGCCTCTCGACTTATCGGGGCGCCACCGGGCTATGTTGGTTTTGACCAAGGTGGGTTATTAACTGAAAAGATTAATCAGTTCCCGCATTGCGTATTATTGTTAGATGAAATCGAAAAAGCGCATCCCGATGTGTTTAACTTGTTGTTGCAAGTCATGGATCATGGTAGCTTGACGGACAACAACGGCCGTACCTCTAGCTTTAAGCAGGTCATTGTGATTATGACCACCAACGTTGGGGCAGAAAGTATGAGCCGCTCGTCTATGGGCTTCACGCACCAAGACCATAGCAGGGACAATACGGAGTCGCTCAACCGCGTCTTTACCCCTGAATTCCGCAACCGTTTGGACGCGATTATCCAATTCAACCCGTTAGATCCTTCAGTGGTGGTCTCTGTCGTTGATAAGTTCTTAGTTGAGTTGCAAGCGCAGTTGGATGATAAGCAAGTCATGCTAGAGATTGATGACGAAGTGCGCGATTACTTAGCCGCCAAAGGCTATGACCGCCTCATGGGGGCACGTCCTATGCAGCGTCTTATCCAAGACGAAATCAAAAAGCCGCTAGCGAGTATGATTTTGTTTGGTGATTTGGCAGATGGCGGGACGGTGCATGTCACGCTGCAGACCAAAGAGGATGCCGCAGAGGACGAGAGTCTGAAGGTAAATATCGATAAGGCTGCAGACAGCGAGGATAAGCCTTGGGATAAAGCGGCTGTGAAAAACCGTGAAATCCTGCTGACGGTGGTTGAAACTCATGGTTCGCGTAATGGCGACCATTCAGAATCGTTACCGAGCTAGTCTCTAGCGCATCTAGATGAAGGCTATTATTAAGGCTAGCCTATCTTGTCACAGCACTGCTTTAAACGTTTCATTATGATGAGTGGTTTTGGAAACTGTAGTTCTAATTGAGCGCTATTTACCATAAACGGTTACTTCGGTAGCCGTTTTTTTGGCATACTCTTCATCAACTCAAACAATATTTTTGTATAACTAGTTTTGTATGACTAATACTGATAAGCATTAATCTAGGATAAATTATGGAATTATTTGACGATGCAGCGAGCTCGCAAAAGACGGCTGCTGACAAAGAAGCTATCTTGGCTAAAGTGCGTATGCCTGAAGATTGGAAGGCAGCGTTAGCTGATGAGCTGACCAGTGATAATATGGACCAGCTCCGAGATTTTTTAAGACAAGAGTATCAAGCGGGTAAAACTATTTATCCCCCAGCGCCGCTCATGTTTAATGCTTTTGATTTGACACCATTATCCCAAGTCAAAGTGGTCATCTTAGGGCAAGACCCTTACCATGGTCCGGGGCAAGCGATGGGTCTGTCTTTCTCCGTACCTAAGACCATCCCAAAGCCGCCATCCCTAAATAATCTGCTCAAAGAAATGGCGACAGATATTGGTACCCAGTATTCAGCTCATGGTGATTTAACCCATTGGGCACAGCAAGGAGTTTTGCTGCTTAATGCTTCTTTATCGGTAGAAGCGGGCGAGGCCAACAGTCATCAAAACAAAGGTTGGGAGCAGTTCACCGATGCGGTTATCGATGTCATCAATGAGCAGACCAACCATACCGTGTTTATTTTGTGGGGCAGTAAGGCCAAAAGTAAGGGTAAGTTTATTGATACCAACCGCCATTTGATATTGACGGCGGTGCATCCGTCGCCACTAGCTGCCAACCGCGGTGGTTTTTTTGGTAGTAAGCCCTTTTCGAAAGCCAATGACTATCTGGAGCAGTATGGTAAAGCCCCTATTGACTGGCAGCTACCGCAATAACGCTTGTTTGTCGTTAAGCTAAGCCAGGCCTTATTGAGCAATTTTAATAACTATGACGATGACTATAATGAATAATTCTTGCTCATGTGCGAGTGTTGAGCGTAAGATTAGTAAGGTAGCAAAGCCAGAAGGGACGTCACAGAAGCTTCCTTTTCGGCAGGTTAGCAATGCTTTACAAGACCAGCCTGCAGCAGATAATCACTTTTGGCCGTCGCAAGATGTGCAGTGGATGCAAGTGGCGTTAGCATTAGCGCTGCAAGGTAGTGAGCTAGGCGAAGTACCTGTAGGTGCTATTCTGGTCCATGAGGGCCAAATAATAGGGCAGGGCTTTAATCAACCTATTACCCAAAGTGATCCGACCTGTCATGCTGAAATTGTTACTGTACGCGCGGCCTGTCAGCAGCTAGAGAATTACCGACTACCGCTTGGCACCACGCTATACGTGACTTTAGAGCCTTGTACCATGTGTATTGGAGCGTTAATTCATGCGCGACTTCATCGCTTAGTATATGCGACTAGAGAACCGCGAGCAGGTATGTTGGGCAGTCAGTTGGATTTATCATCGCAAGATTTCTATAACCATAAGATTCAGGTACATGGTGGCTTATTAGCCGAGCAAAGCAGTCAGATGCTTAAGACTTTTTTTAAGCAGCGCCGTGCTCGTAAAAAATGAATAAACTATTCAAAAATGACCGTATTATGCCGTTATTTCGCTAGGTTTTAGCCCTTTAAATATAAGCGCTAAGCCAAAATGAAATTAGTGAAAGCTGATTACAAATATATGTAATCATGACTAGAGAAGGGGGATAATTTTTGCTATAATATTGCCCTATTTAGCTTTGATATCATCTTGCGAATTTAGTTTTGAATTAATTTGAAAATACGCTGGTATAGCGACTTTTAATTGAAATTCAATCCGATAATGTGCATTTGCTAGCCGATATTTGGTGGTAACTTTTTATTAAGTGTAGCCTGCTATTCATAAGCACATAAGCCACAAATAATTGAATTATTAAGCAACTATATTTTAAGTAACTAAAATTTTAAGTAATTAAACTATGACGCCAGATAACGCCGCTATTGCTACGCCTACAACCCCGCGTTACCCTGTGATTACGATTGATGGCCCGAGTGGCGCAGGTAAAGGTACGGCAGCTTGGCGATTGGCCAAAGAGCTAGACTATCAATTGTTAGACTCTGGTGCTTTATACCGCATAGTGGGGCTAAAGGCTTTTGAAGCTGGGTTATTGGCCCATGAAGTATTAGATGAAGACGCTATTACGGCGTTGACGCAAAAGCTTAGCATTAGCTTTCAGCCGAATGAGGCCACAGGCAATGTCGATATCCTGATTGATGGGGCATTGATAGGCAAGGATATCCGCAACGAAACAGTGGGTGGGTACGCCTCAAAAGTAGCGGTATTCCCTAAAGTTCGTCAAGCTTTGTTGCAATTGCAGCAAGAGATGGCTGAACATTCCGGTGTTATTGCCGATGGTCGCGATATGGGCACGGTAGTTTTCCCAGATGCAGACGCAAAAGTATTTTTGACCGCCAGCAGTGAGTCGCGAGCGCAAAGACGCGTGACTCAACTAGAGCAAGCGGGTGAGACAGCAGATTACGAGGCGATCTTAGCCACGATTCAAGAGCGTGATATTCGTGATGAGACTCGCTCAGCGTCACCATCAAAGCCGGCAGAAGATGCGTTACTATTAGACAGCTCCGTATTGACGGCCAAGCAAGTATACGAGGCTATTAAGGCGCATTGCCAAGCCAAGGGTATTTGTTTTAAGGCCTAGGTTGATACTTAGTCCGATATAAAGAATTTAGCCGTCATTAAGTATTATTTGTAAGACACGATATTACTAGCAACACCCAATTTTAAACATGTCATCGACGGAGTGAAAACCAGCGTATTTCTGCTGATGGCATTAATTTGATCCGTACTGTGCTGGACAGGCTACGGCTATACAAAGGTAGACATAATGGAATCATTTGCTGAACTATTTGAAGCGAGCCTAGAAGAACAGGGTCTTGATATTGAGCGTGGCTCAGTCATCACAGGTGCTGTTGTCGCTATCGACAATGATTGGATCACTGTAGATACCGGTCTGAAATCTGAAGGCATTGTCGCTCGCGAAGAATTTCTAAGCGAAGAAGGCGAGCTTGAAGTAGAAGTTGGCGATAACGTCGACGTGGTAGTTGAAGCCGTCGATAATGGCATGGGTCAAACCTTGCTATCTCGTGAAAAAGCGAAACGTGTTGAAACTTGGAACGCTCTAGAAAAAATCTTTGAAAATGACGAAGTCGTAACTGGCTTAATCTCAAACAAAGTTAAAGGCGGTTTCACTGTAGATATCGGTTCTGTCCGTGCGTTCTTGCCAGGTTCATTGGTAGATGTGCGTCCTATCCGTGACACTACGCACCTTGAAGGCAAAGAGCTTGAGTTTAAAGTTATTAAACTTGATCAAAAGCGTAACAACGTCGTTGTTAGCCGTCGTGCCGTCATGGAAGCCGAAAACTCAGCTGAGCGCGAAGAGCTGTTGAACAAGCTTGAAGAAGGCATCGAAATCGAAGGTATCGTTAAGAACCTAACTGATTACGGCGCATTCGTTGACCTAGGTGGTATTGATGGTCTATTGCACATCACTGATATGGCATGGCGCCGTATTAAGCACCCATCTGAAGTCGTTGAAGTGGGTCAAGACCTTAAAGTTAAAGTCCTTAAGTTTGACCGTGAGCGTAACCGCGTCAGCCTAGGTCTTAAGCAACTTGGTACTGATCCTTGGGACAACGTTGGCGGTACTTACCCAGTGGGTAGCATCGTACAAGCGCGTGTTACTAACTTGACTGACTACGGTTGCTTTGCTGAAATCGCTGAAGGTATCGAAGGTCTAGTTCACGTTTCAGAAATGGATCACACGAACAAAAACATCCACCCATCTAAAGTTGTTCAAGTGGGCGACGAAGTTGACGTTATGATTCTTGATATCGACGAAGAACGTCGTCGTATCAGCTTAGGTATCAAACAGACGCTAGCTAACCCATGGGATGAGTTCGATAAGAACCATGAGCGCGGCGATAAGATCACCGGTACTATCAAGTCAATCACTGACTTTGGTATCTTCATCGGCCTAGACGGCGGTATTGATGGTCTAGTGCATCTGTCTGATATCTCTTGGAATGAGACGGGCGAAGACGCTATCCGTAACTACAACAAAGGCGACACTGTAGAAGCTATGGTATTGTCTGTAGACGCCGAAGCCAACCGTATCAGCCTAGGCGTGAAACAGCTAAGCTCTGATCCATTCAACGAATACCTAGTCAACAATGACCGTGGTAGCATCGTAAATGGTAAAGTGAAAGAAGTTGACGCTAAAGGTGCGGTAATCGTACTAGCTGACGAAGTTGAAGGCTACTTACGCGCTTCTGAAATCCAACGCGATAAAGTTGAAGATGCTACTAAGCACTTAAACGAAGGTGATGATGTTGAAGCGAAAATCATCAGCGTTGATCGTAAGTCACGTAACATCAGCCTGTCTATCAAAGCGAAAGACGAAGCTGAAGAGCGTCAAGCGATTAAAGACCTAGGTAGCACTACTACTGCTGCTCCTGGTACTGAAGCGCAACCGAAAACTATCGGTGACTTGATCAAAGAGCAAATGCAGTAACTATTGCTTTAGCGCTTATGCCTCCTTAGGGTGGCTAGCAGCACTAAACAGAAAGGGAGTGACTTCGGTCGCTCCCTTTTTTGCTGTCTGTAACTTATGTTAGTTAGGTTAGGGATTTAGCTAATTACTGATTACTAAGTGTGCTAAGCCAGTATGGCTAGCCTTATTCAGCCCAAATTATACCTATATTGTTTTTATATCACCTATTGTTATGCTTTTATCGATTTATCATGTCATTTTTCGATGAACCACTGTAAACTCACTCCAGCTAATTTGAACGTTAGCCTATGTAATTTAAATAATTTTATCATGATTTAAGAAAGCGTCAGTTTATGAAGACTAAACGGTTTTTGCTAATAAAATAAAGAGATTTTTCTATTATCCTTGCTATTAGTAAGGTTATATTAACTATTCACTTTTTAGTAAAACTACGTTATCATAACTTTATAAAGGTACTAACCTTAGGATTGGTCAAGGATTGTACCTTTTATCGGTTAAAAGCTGCCTTTGATATTGTTAAGATAAATTAATCTTAACGGTGTTTAATGTAACAGGTTGCTCATAGGCTTTTAAGCAACGTGAAAGTTGATAAGTTTTAGAGTAGAGCTTCGTTTAACTTCAATGACTGTCTAAAAGGTAAACAAATTATGCATCAAGTAATTAACAAGTCAGATTTTATTGGTAACTTGGGATCGACTTGCGATGATATAACTGACTCGGCTGTTGATGAAGCAGTCAGGCACATTTTATCGCTAATGGTTGATACCTTAGTCAATGATGGTCGAGTAGAAATCAGAGGTTTTGGCAGCTTCTGTTTACACCATCGTCAAGCCAGAATAGGCCGTAACCCTAAAACGGGTGAAAGTGTAGAGGTTCCGGCTAAAGCTATACCCCACTTTAAACCCGGTAAAGCATTGCGTGAAGCTGTTAATGAAAACGCGGATATCTAAACTACGCATTAGTGGTTTGATACGGAACGGATGACAGCCCACATAGGTTGATAGTGTGGAGTTATGGTAGTGATGGCTACTAGCAGGACTACGGTTACAAGCACGCTCGTGGCTACAAAAGCATGAACATTGCACCAGTAACCATGAAAAACGGTATTTGAATTTCTAAGAAGACTGGCTTTAGCATTAAGGCCAGTTTTTTACGTTAGGATGACAGAGTATTAGCACTCAAGCTCTATATTAAGCTTGTGCTATGGCTTGACAGATAATACTGAATGTTTAACACTTGCTTTATGCTAGCGGGGATAGCTCTAAGCTAGAAAGCGGATAGTAGATAGGGAATAGCTTGCGACTCAACATTGGTCTTTAGTCATTATTTGCACTTAGCAACTATCCAAGCTAAAAATTATCCTGTAAAGTGAACAAAATTTTAATCGAAGGAAGTCTTATATGCGCGTTATTTTAATCATATTGTTGTTCTTAGTGTTTGCGTATTCACTAGGGTTGGTACTAGCAAATAATACGGAAGTGGGGGTCAACCTTATCTTCTCGCAAGCGCCTGCGATGAACCTAGGGCTATTGCTTATTATTTGCCTAATACTAGGCGTCGTCATTGGTATGCTATTGGCTCTATTGTTATTCCGCGTATTGCAGAATAAGTGGGAAATTAGCCGCTTAAATAAAGAAAATAGAGCGTTGCAAGAGCAGCTTAAGCAAGCCAATATCGCCATTGATCGTCAAGCTAATGCGCCCACTATCAATGAAGTGGCAGGTTTATCTCCGCATGTAGACGCGCCAAGTCGGGTAGAAAAGTTTTAAGCGCTGCTTCTCTTATTGCTATTTAGCTAGGCGAGTTCGTATAATATGGGCGAGCCTACAGCTGACTCAGTTGCAGGACTCTCTTTTGTCATTCGTCCTTTAAGCAATCCTCTAATAAGCAAGCTGATACCCTATTTATGACTACTGCATCTTCTAGTACTACTCTTGTTACCTCGCCAATCGTTGTCGCTATCGACAAGCCGGATATGGCTTCTGCTTTGGCCTTAGCCGATACTTTAGACCCCAGTTTATGCCGTGTGAAGGTGGGTAAAGAGTTATTTACTCGCTGCGGTCCCAGTATCGTCGATGCCCTGCAGCAAAGAGGCTTTGAGGTCTTTTTAGACTTGAAGTTCCATGATATTCCCAATACCACGGCACAGGCTGTTTTAGCTGCGGCTGATATGGGGGTATGGATGGTGAATGTACACGCTAGTATAGGGTTGGATGCCATGGCATTGGCTAAGCAGCGCTTGTTAGATAATGGCCATGACACGCTCTTGATAGCTGTGACGGTATTAACCTCTATGACGGCAGATACCTTGCAACAGATAGGTATGGTCGCAGAGGTCGATGCGCAGGTACTCCGCTTAGCGAAGTTAACCCATCAAGCGGGTTTAGATGGGGTAGTATGTTCAGCACAAGAAGCCAGTGCTTTAAAAACCGCTTGCGGTGCAGACTTTAAACTGGTGACGCCCGGCATTCGCTTATTAGAGGACAGCCAAGACGACCAAAAGCGGATTTGCACGCCAGCAGAGGCGCTAAGTAATGGCGCCGATTATCTCGTCATTGGTCGTTCTATTACCACGGCGGCCAATCCTGTAGAGAAGTTAAAAATGATACTTGACGGCTGTACCCATTAATAGCGCATGCTGGTTTAATAGGTGCTACCCAATATTTAGCTCTTCGTATTGATGCTAAATATTTAATAAAAAAGACAACTTATCGTTGTCTTTTTTTTATGTCAAATCAATCAATGATACACTAAGGCCTGTTCAGACTTGAGGCTGAACGTTAGTTAGAATGGGCTTACCAAAGACAGGGTGAGTCGCTATTTTATTCCTTTAAAGCTGTTTGTTTAGATGAAGATCCATATGCGAATTCAGATAGTAAGTGATTTACACATAGATACTTATGCCCGCCGTAAAGAGTTTATAGGTGAGATACCTAAGACCGACGCCGATATTGTTTTTGTGGCCGGTGATACGGCCAATAGTGACCAAGGGATGCGCTGGTTACAGGCGCAAGCAAAGCGGCTTGAGGTGCCTGTGCTGACTATTGCAGGTAACCATGAGTACTTTGATGAGGATGTGCTGAGCTTTGATGATAAGCTAGCCACTTGGGATAATTATGACGCTACGACCCAACAAGGCCTCAAAGTCATGCAATGTCAGCATTTCGATATCGGTGACTTTCGTATCTTAGGCTGTACCTTATGGACAGACTATCGCTATCAGTTTACTGAGGACACTATGGCAACGGCTATGCGTTTTATGCGAGATTATCAGCAGATTCGTGCCGGAGACACCCTGTTTTCGCCAGAGATTTCTATACAACTGCACCAACAGCAACGCCGATGGCTAAAAGAGGCGTTACAAGAAACCGTGCGCCAAGATAAAAAAGCTATTGTTATGACCCATCATAGCGTCAGCCCGTTATCGGTCTCTGACAAGTATGCTCAGCTGCCCAGCAACGCCGCTTTCATTAGTGATTTGTCCGCTTGGATGCATGAAGATTGGGCGCCGCAACTGTGGGTACATGGCCATACGCACGAAGCTTTCGACTATCAGGTTGGTAATACCCGAGTCGTGGTCAATCCACGCGCTTATCCTGGTGAGATTAGCAGTACCGATCTAGAGTTTGCTTGGGATAAAGTCGTCACTGTCGTATAGTAGGGGTACAGCAAAATATCGCTTAAAGAAGCAAAACCTGGCTGAATTATGCTTACACGGTCTCGCTTTAACGCCGACTATTATAACGGTATATTTGAACCTTTTATTGTCAACCTTATACAGCGCTTGCCATGACTTTATCCAAATATTCAGACTATCAACTCATTACGCCACCTTCTGCGCCCGCACCGTCACATCTACCTCCCAGTATGATGTCGTCAGTCAATCTATTGCCGGCTGAAAAACGGCTGATGCTGTTTACGCGGCATTCCTTACGTGAGCGCTCGGATGGTAATGGTTTTGCTAGTGAACAGCTGCCATTGACTCCTAAAGGGCGGGTATTGGCGAAATCATGGGGACGCTGGCTAGCATCGCACCTACCATACTCTATGGACGTAGACAGCATCTCTAGCCCTATAGGGCGCTGTTTGGATACGGCTGAGCTGATGCAAGAAGGGGCAGGGCTGCAACGAGGCATCATACACCAGTCATTATTGGTTGAGCCGGGCAGTCTGGTAACTGAACCTGCAATTGCCAGTCCGGTCTTTAAGCAGATAGGGGCGCTAAATTTTCTCAATAAGTTTTTGACGGGCGAGCTAGAGGGCACTAAAAATACTTATCAAGGTGGCTTAGATATTCTCTCGCTGTTTTATCACCATCAGCCTGAATTGGGGCAATTGAAATTAGCCGTTAGTCACGATACGCTGCTATCGGCTTTTTTGGCAGTGATGTTTGATGCGCCAAAGATTGAGTGGAACGATTGGCCGAAGATGATGGAAGGGGTGTTCCTGTGGTTTGATGACAAGCCCTTTGATCAGGCTAGTGCTTATTTCTTATGGCGTGGTCAAGTTTATGTGCGTCCCGTAGCCGCCTTATTGGCCGCTTATGAGCGCTCTGGGTTTGATCCACAGATTTATTTATAAGATATTTATAAGTTACTTGTAATAAGTTAAAGCCTGTTGGTCTCGAAAGACCTTGTGGTAAAGCAAACTATTAGCATTAACCGCGATAAGTCATAACTATAAAAAAGTAGCCATAAAAAAAGCCGGGGCACTCCTCACCAATAGAGAAATGCCCCGGCTTTGTAGTATCAGCAAGCGCTAATACTACAGCGAATCAAATACTAAGCTTGTAGTGCTTTGATTGCTTTGTTTAAACGGCTCTTATGACGAGCAGCTTTATTCTTATGAATAATGCCTTTGTCAGCCATACGATCGATAACTGGTACCGCTTTGTTATAAGCAGTAGTAGCAGTATCATAGTCTTTAGCTTCGATAGCTGCATTGACACGCTTTAAATAAGTGCGGATCATTGAACGCTGTGAAGCTGAATGTTGACGACGTTGGGTATTTTGACGAGCGCGTTTACGAGCTTGTGCAGAGTTTGCCACGCGAATCTCCTTGGTAAAAGACAGATAAAGATAAATTAAAAAGTAACACTCAACAAGTAAGCATCAAAAGGGAGTAGCCGGCTCACCATGAAATTTGATGTTTTGCTCATCAGAGGTTAAATAGGGTATCTACACTATAACTGCTCTTAGGAATATTTAAAGTAGCAACTATTAGCTAGATGTGTAAAGCGGCATATCTTAGCAAATATATCGCCCTAGGACAATATATTTACATGTTTTTACCCAAGTGCTTGGTAGCAGTGGCAAGGCATCCTGCGTTTTTATGGTGGCGCTAACCTCATCACTCTACTATTAGGGTGCAATAGCAGACCCTAATTCCTGAGTAAACGGCTTTTATCGCGCTTTATAAGCTGGTGGAATAATCTTTGCGTATAAGCTTGCGCAATAATACGGGTCAGAAAATTTTGCCAATTGCTCGGCTCATTGTGACTCAAATTTACCTGAAGTTAGGGATATACGCAGTGCACACTATATGAACGTAGGGTAAACTATGCTATTTTTAGCAGGGCAAGGGGTCAAGCGGTCCGGTTATTCAACACAGTCCCTAAACATATTTGTCCTACGTTATTGTTATGGAAACCTTATGCAACGTAAAGCCATCATTATCGGAGCTACCGGGTTAGTCGGCCAACAGCTGGTTAAACAATTGAGTGTTCTTTACGAAAAAGTTATCGTGATTGCGCGGCAGCCGCCCCGATATATGAATGCCAGCATGCATTATTATCAGCTCAATGACTTTGCTAATTTATCAGAAATCTTTGCGAATCTAGATTTGGATCAGCGCACGGATGCTTTTAGCTGTTTAGGCACCACCCAAAAGCAAGCGGGCAGTGAAGAGGCTTTTCGCTTGATAGACTATCAATACAACGTTGATTTTGCGCAGTTGTGCTTTGATAAAGGCGTGCAGCAGTTTTTCCTATTGTCTGCGCTCGGTGCTGAGGCGGACAGTCGCTTCTTTTATAATCGCGTGAAGGCAGAGACGGAAGCGGCTATTCAACAGATAGGGTTTGCGAGTCTAAATATTTTCCGCCCCTCATTATTATTGGGTAAACATAAAGGCCGTCCGCTTGAGCGCATTAGCCAAGGGATGTTTAAGCTAATTTCGCCTATTGTCCCAGAGTCCTCCTCTATCCATCCTATTTCTGCCAAACGGGTCGCTATTGCGATGGCCATGAGTGCTCATGAACACTACCAACGGGCCAAATTCCGTACCGTACCCTCGAGTACGCCTAGCGTGACTATTATAGAAAATAAGCAGATGCTAGCGATGACGCGGGTAAAAAATTAAGTTTTAGTATGAGCTAAGGCGACTTAAGGGTTAGGGTAATGCGGCTGACCATACCCTGCTATCATTCAATGGAATGATTAAGCGTAAAGTAACAAGCCGTCCAATAAATAGAGCAATAATAAGGCCAGTTAAGCGCCAACCAAGGAGATAATGATGACTCAGATGACCAAAGACAATTTTGTAACTTGCGATTTACTAGATGCCAATCCTGATAGCCAAGTTTGCTTGCCCAATATTGAAGGTAAATCTTTTTATAGCTTTGGTGGTAAAGATAAATTCTGTGGTGAAATCGTCACCGTAAAATGCTTTGAGGACAATAGCTATGTTAAATCACTGCTAAATAGCGATGGTAAAGACAGCAATGGCGAGGGTAAGGTGCTGGTGGTCGATGGTGGCGGCTCTATGCGCTGTGCGCTATTGGGCGATATGATTGCCCAGGCTGCAATTGATAATCATTGGGCGGGTGTAATCGTTTACGGTTGTGTGCGTGACGTTGACGATATGGCACAGATGGATATTGGGGTTAAAGCGTTGGGCTGCATTCCGCGCAAATCCACGCGCCGTGACGAAGGGCAGACTGATATTGAGATTCGCTTTGGTGACTTGACGTTGACCTCGGGTATGTATGTCTATGCCGACAACAATGGCATCATTGCTAGCGATAAGCCCTTGATATAGTGCTGACTGGGCATTAACTGAGTCTTATCTTTTATTGGCTAGTAGTCACTATCAATATACTTTTAGACCCAGCTTTAGGCTGGGTTTTTATCGCTTAAGGTGAGAGTAATGGGCGCAGCCACCTATAAATCACAAATTGTAATGTCAGCAATCACAAACCGTAACGTCACACCTTTTGTCCGCAGCAGCTTTTATTCGTATACTCTTTATTGCTATTATTTCAGGGGCTAGGCAATCTCAGTCGCTAGACTAATAGCTGTTTTAATGCTTAATTGTTTAATAATAAATCAATAACCTGAGGATAAGCAGCGTATAGCTTGTTTTAATCAGGCCTATGCTCGCCCCATTTTTAGCACCACCCTTTAAGCCAACTTATATGTTAAGCCACTCTATATGACGAAATCGCCGTTAACCTTCGCTTTTTTACCGATCAATGAGCAACTCTTCCCTATTAAAGCCGCGCAAAAGCGTTGGTTGACGCCTTGCTATGGGGCTGTAGGTAGCTTATGGCTCGCCAGCTTGCAAGAGACGCCGGTAGGAGAGGTTGCGGGCCGCTTAAAGGTCGTGGTCGCCGCTGATCAGAATCAACTGAATCAAATCGAGACGGAGCTGGCTTTTTGTGGTGTGGATGCTTACGTGTTTCCGGATTGGGAGACCTTAACTTACGATGAGCTGTCACCGCATCAAGATATCGTTAGTGAGCGTATTAACTTACTGACGGATATGCCTAAGAGTGGCACCTTGCTGATATCAGTGCAGACTTTGATGCAGCGAGTGGCCCCGCCAAGTTGGCTGATTGGTCAGCATTTTGACTTAAGTGTGGGCGACCGCTTTGATATTGAGTCGCAGCGGGAATTACTCGCGCGGGCAGGCTATCGTGCTGTAGACAATGTCTTTGAGCCAGGCGAGTTTGCGATACGTGGCAGCATCGTGGATATTTTTGCTATGGGCCAGCCGTTTCCACTGCGCTTAGATTTATTTGATGATGAAATTGAAACGATTCGTTTCTTTCATCCGCAGACCCAGCGTACTTTAACCACCGAAGCGCTAAAAGAGATTGTCGCAGGCAGTGATAAGAGTATTGGCCAAGAGTCGCTATCGTTATTGCACAAGCTGCCGGACGTATCGCAGTCCATTACGAAGTTTCAGATTTTACCGGCTAAAGAGTTTCCTTTGGAAGATGGCAAAGAGACTTTCCGCGCCAATTTCGCCGCCATGTTCCCCAACGTGAGCAGCCGTAAATTTGAGCTGCATAAAGATGTCATGGCTGGCATAGCGAGCAGTGGACTTGAGTACTATCAGCCGCTATTTTTCGACCTTGAGACTTGGAAAACGGAAGGCACACTATTCGATTACTTCCCAGAGTCGACCTTGTTTGTAGTGGATGAAGGAGTCCCGGCCAAACAGGTAGATTATTGGGCACAGATTCAGCGCCGTTATGAAGAGCGTCGCCATGACATTGATAAGCCTATATTAGAGCCTTCGTTACTGTATTTGCCAGCTAATACCCTGAACGAACATCTTAATCGCTATCCTCGGGTCATCTTAGGTGCTCAAGCGCCTGACAAGGTCGCTGGTGAGACGTTAGCGACCTTACCTGAGGGTTGGGTCACACTGAATGCAAAAGAGCCGCCTGCGTTACCTGTTAGCCATCAAAAGGCTGAGCCGCTGGCCGACTTGCTCGCATATATTACCGATGAGAGCCAGCATCAAGGCGCGCCTATTCTCATCGTGGCAGAGACTCCAGGACGACGGGAGATTTTACTAGAGTTATTTAAAGGTAAGATTCAGGTTCAGGCCCACGAGAATTTCGCTAGCTTTTTAGCATGGAACGAACAGCGCCAAGCGGATGACATTGCCAATAATACAGCGGCTAATAAAAACGCCTTACCGACTGTAGGCTTGACCGTGGCGCCGATTGAGCGTGGGGTTTTTGTGCCGGGTCGTCTGGTTATTATTAGCGAAACCCAATTGTTTGGTCGACAAGTCTTGCAAACGCGTCGCCGCCGTCAAAGCGATGTGTCCGAAGAGTTCTTGATTAAAAGTGTCACAGAGATGACAGAGGGCAGTCCGGTAGTGCATATCGAGCACGGGATTGGCCGTTATCACGGGTTGATTACTTTAGATGTCGGCGAGGGGGAACAAGAGTTTATTCACCTCAAGTATGCTGAGGATGCGAGTATCTATGTGCCCGTGGCAAACTTACAGCTGATCAGTCGCTATAGTGGCGGTGACCCTGCGCTAGCGCCGCTGCATAAGATTGGCAGTGGCAAGTGGGACAAGGCCAAACAAAAGGCCTTACAGCAGATTCACGATGTGGCAGCTGAGTTGCTTAATATACAAGCGCGTCGGGATGCCAAAGTCGGCATTCATTTTAAAATTGATATGTCGCAATACGAGCTGTTTACCAGTCAGTTTGCTTTTGAAGAGACCCCCGACCAAGCCAATGCCATCGACGCCGTCATGTATGATATGAAGCAGAATAAACCGATGGATCGCCTTATTTGTGGTGATGTCGGTTTTGGTAAGACCGAAGTTGCTATGCGCGCGGCCTTTATTGCGGTTAGTGCAGGGTATCAAGTGGCGGTATTGGTACCGACGACTTTGCTCGCCGGCCAGCACGAAGACAATTTCTTGGATCGTTTCGCGGATTGGCCGGTGCGAATAGAGTCGTTATCGCGCTTTGGTGGTAAGAAGCATCAAGATAAGGTGCTTGAGGATCTACAGTCTGGCAAAGTCGATATTGTCATTGGTACCCATAAGCTGCTGCAAAAGGACGTGAAATTCGCCAATCTAGGCTTAATGATTGTCGATGAAGAGCATCGCTTTGGCGTGCGCCATAAAGAGCGTATTAAAGCCATTCAGAGCGATGTTGATAGCCTATCTATGACGGCTACCCCGATTCCGCGAACGCTAAATATGGCCTTATCGGGCATGCGCGATATGTCGATTATTGCCACCCCGCCAGCGCGTCGTCTCGCCATTAAAACTTTCGTCATGCAAAAGACCGAAGCGTTGATGAAAGAGGCTATCTTACGCGAGCTGCTACGTGGTGGTCAGGTATATCTGCTGCACAATGATGTGGCCAGTATTGAGCGCATGGCTGAGACGATTCGTGAGCTGGTGCCTGAAGCGCGGGTTGGCGTTGCCCATGGGCAGATGAATGAGCGCAGTCTTGAGCAGGTGATGCAGCAGTTCTACCATAAAAAGTTTAATGTCTTGGTGTGCAGTACCATCATTGAGACCGGCATTGACGTGCCCAATGCCAATACCATCATTATTGAACGTGCGGATAAATTTGGTTTAGCCCAGCTGCATCAGCTGCGCGGGCGGGTGGGGCGCAGTCATCATCAAGCCTATTGTTATCTATTAGTGCCTTCTATCAAAGGGCTCAAAGGCGATGCTAAGCGCCGTCTCAACGCTATTGAGCGGGCCAATACACTTGGTGCAGGGTTTATGCTGGCGAGCGAAGACTTAGAGATTCGCGGGGCAGGGGAGTTGCTCGGCAAACAGCAGAGTGGCAATATGCAAGCGATTGGCTTTAGTCTCTACATGGATATGTTAGAGCGCGCTACTAAAGCGATTAAAGCCGGGCGTGAGCCGGATTTGAACACGCCATTGTCGTTGACCAGCGATATTAACCTGCATTGCTCAGCGCTCATTCCCGAGTCCTACCTGCATGATGTGCATCAGCGTCTCTTATTCTATAAGCGCATCAGTAATGCGGATGATAAAGAGGCATTGACTGATATTCGTACCGAGATGATTGACCGCTTTGGCACCTTGCCGGATCAAACTAAGCAGCTGTTTGCGATTCATCAATTGCGTCTGCAAGCTGAACGCCTGAAGATTAATAAAATAGATGCCAGTACCAGCAGCATCACGATGGAGTTTGCTCCAGATACTCCAGTCGATGCCTTGGCTATTATTAAATTGATTCAATCCGATGGGCAGAAGTATCGTATGAATGGGGCGTCAGGTATTCGCTATCAGAATGCTGATAAGCTGAAAACGCCTGAGCAGCGGGTGGTCTCTGTACAAGAGTTACTCAGTCATTTTGCCCAGCATGTGGTGGAAGAAGAGCCGGCTTAACTGACTCTGTGGTTAAGATAACGCAGTCCTTATCAGCCAACTCTACAGCAGCTATTTCAGTAGGCTATATCAATACAGCAGTTCAGTGTCACTAAAATGTCATGGCAATGTCACATCATTGTCATGACATTTTTATATTATAACTGCGTTGACCAAGGTGGCAGTCAACAGCGCTTTGCTAAAGCCCAATAAAAAATCTATATAAATTGCTAGTTAAAATAATTCACTAATAATTGACATAAGAACCAGGTTAAGGAAAGCATTATGACCCGTATCAGATTTGCCATAGAGTTAGAAGATATTGATTTACCAACGTGGTATCACGATGCAGACGACTTACTAGAGCGCTATAGTGATGAAGACAGTGAAGATGGCTACGAGCTATAAAAGCTATGAACCATATAAGCTGTGCGTTATAAAATGAGTAACGAAAGTGAATAAATTAGCCTGATAAAGAGCCACTAAAATAAGATAACGATAATAATAAGCCAATAACAATAACGATTGACTCACTTGCTATATCCGCAATACTAAGACAGCCTTATTGGGCTGTCTTTTCTTTGGTGGGCTATAAAATGTCGCTATTCGCAATTGCCGTAGAGGCAGGCTAAGCTCATATACAACTCTATGACGCGCGACTCTATAAAATGGGGGTGATTCCTGATAAAATGGAAAAATTATAATTAACCTCGTTAGCTCGCTAACCGAGTTTGCCCCTTACTGGTTTTATCCCTTTAATTTAATCCCAGCTACTTTAGAGACAGCGCTCCTATGTTCCAATTACACCCTACCTTAGCTCAAGATACTTTTTTAGTCGGTGATTTCCCCTTGTCTACTTGTCGTCTGATGAATGACTGTCAGTTCCCTTGGCTGATTTTGGTGCCGCGTATTAGTGGTATCAAAGAGTTGTATGAGATGTCAGACAGTGAGCAAATACAGTTTTTGCGCGAGTCTAGCTGGCTGTCCAGTCAATTGGCCAAGACTTTCCAAGCCGATAAGATGAATGTAGCGGCTTTGGGCAACCAAGTTCCTCAGTTGCATTTCCATCATATCGTACGCTATCAAAATGACATTAAGTGGCCAAGCCCAGTGTGGGGCACGCCTGCCGTTCCTTATACCAATGAAGTGTTAGCACAGATGCAGCAGACGCTAATGATGGCTTTACGCGGCCACCATCAAATGCCGTTTGATTGGAAAATGTAAGCTAAGAGCTACACGAGTCGCTATCGTATTCAGACACGCTGGCGAGCCTAAAAAGCTCAGCATCTACAGGCCGTTATTTAATAAACCGTTATTTAAAAAACAGCTATTTAATAAGCCATGAGTCAATAAGCTGTCATTATGATGATACTCATTATAAGGATGGCTTAATATAAGTCTCAGCGGGGCTAGATTCTACGGGCTGGCGCAGCTTTAGGCTAGCAGTCAATAATAGGGTCTGCTGTATTATCGAGGTACAAGCGCTGTATGCCGTTCTTTACTTCATCAACTCATAAGCCCCCGATAGAGCCTACTTCCTTAAGTAATCTTGCCTACCCTGAATTATTGATTTTGATTTTAATAATGCTGTTGCTATTCTGGCAATCTACCGCAGCGGTCTATGAATATACGCTCTTCCTCACTACAGCTACGCTAAGCTTTCTATTACTCCTCTATACTTACCTTCGTCAAGTCAATCTTTATACTACCGTCTTCACGGTCAAGCTCATTGCTATTGTGATTGGCTCGCTACAATTTTCGCCAATCCTCTCTATTGGCCTCGCTTCGCTACTCTGCAGCCGTCTCTTGACCACTCAGCGGCGCGCACGTCTGCCGCTATTCCTATTCGCTATTCTATGCACGGTATTTTGGTATGTTATCAGTATCAACTTGCGCCCTTATGGTCTGCAGCTGTCATTAGGTCTATGGTTGACGGCGCTGATATTACTGCTGAGCTGTGCTGGAGTACTCTGGCAGTTGGCAAAAATACAGCATCAATTTACTGAGCAGCGTAAATTTGCGCAAGAATCCCACGAGCGGGTGACGACAATGGTATCCGTGATTAGCAAATTAATTCGCTTTTTGCCGCCACAACTTTGGCAGCCCATCACTAAGAGTAATGCGGCTATTAGTGTAAATAATAAGCGCGCAAAGCTGACCGTATTATTTTCAGATATTGCGGGCTTTACCGAATTATCCGATTCTTTAAGCGCAGATACTTTGGCCGATATCTTAAACCAATATATGGAAAGTATGACCATTATTGCGAATCGTCATGGTGCGGTCTTAGATAAGTTTATCGGAGATGGATTGGTTTGTTTTTTTGGTGATCCCAATAGCGAAGGCAATCGGCAAGATGCTATTAATTGTGTGGCGATGGCTATCGATATGCGCCGAGAGATGCGCACCTTACGGCATCAGTGGCGATTGTTAGGCTTTGAGGGGCTGTATATTCGGATAGGGATTGCCACAGGGTATTGTCATGTGGGTAATTTTGGTAGCGAAACTAGAATGAATTACACCCTAATAGGTCGCGAGGTCAATCTGGCGGCTCGTTTAGAGGGGGCCGCAAAAAAAGGCGATATCTTAATTAGTGAGGCGACTTATGACTATGTTTGTCATGAGTATGCGTGCGTGCCTATGGCTTTACAGGAGCTGAAAGGCTTTGATGAAGCGGTAAAAGCTTGGCAGGTGCTAGACCCTGATGTGAGTCAGCAGCCGCACTCAAAATGGGTGGATCATGATTTACCGGGGTTTAATCTACATCTTAACTTTAAAGATATTAGAAATTATGATTATTCCCTCATTCGTCGCCATTTAAGTCAGGCACTCGAACAAATAGAAAAGCAAGAACAGACCGATGATGATGCAGAGCCGTAATGCAGCACTTTGGTTAAAAGCTTTAGCATAAGCCATCAACAGAAATATACGCCATAAAAAAGGGAGATAAGTGGTTTACCTTATCTCCCTTAATTGACCTTAAATGCCTACCTTAATGGTTCTCTTTGGCATGGTTTAAGGTGTATTTTGGAATCTCTATCGTCAAATCTTGGCCTTCTATAATGCACTGGCAAGATAAGCGTGAATCGGGCTCAAGTCCCCAAGCACGGTCTAGTAAATCGGCTTCGATATCATCCATCTCTTCTAAGCTGTTAAAGCCCTTACGCACCACCACGTGACAAGTCGTACAAGCTTTCGACATCTCACAAGCATGCTCAATTTTAATGCCTTGCTCAAGTAAGCCCTCACATAAGTTAACGCCGTCCGCTAACTCAACTTCAGCGCCTTCAGGGCAAATTTCAAAATGGGGTAGTACGGTAATCTTTGGCATAGATACAACATCCATTGCTAATCAATCAAAAAGTCATCTCAAATACAATCGGTATTCGAGCTCGTTTATTCAAACTATCTGGTTATTAATATAAGTCTGGTGATGCATGCAAGCCAGCATCACAGGTTACCACTGGTCAGTTTTAGTACCTGCCATCGTGGTCTTGACGCTTTGATCCATAATGCGCGCTGCGAAAGCATCACTGCCAGGTTTTAAAGCGGCTTGGGCTTGCTCTATTTCGGCTCGGTCAGCAGAGTCTAA
Organism: Psychrobacter sp. CoH-33_TS_01; assembly: GCF_058189395.1. NCBI lineage: Bacteria > Pseudomonadati > Pseudomonadota > Gammaproteobacteria > Moraxellales > Moraxellaceae > Psychrobacter > Psychrobacter sp. CoH-33_TS_01. Next base: position 349,122 of record NZ_JBVGQI010000004.1, on the reverse strand, counting down.
GGTAACTTTTACTGCAGCGATATGGTGCTGTAAAGCGCTTATTTCATCACTGCTAAGCAGACCAGAGAAATCCTGTAAGGCCGATTCTAGTGCTAATACTTCACGCTCAGCCTCTACTTTCATCTCAATCAGCGCGCGAGCTTGCTTGTCTTGTTCAGCATATTGAAACCCTGCTAGTAGAAGCTGCTCCTTTTGCTCATCGGATAACCCATAAGCGGGGGTAATTTCGATTTCGCTAGCCGTACCAGTAGTGGTTTCTTGTGCGCTGACCGTCAACTGACCATTGGCATCTATACTAAAGGTGACTTCAATACGGGCAAAGCCGGCCTTCATAGGAGGGATGCCGAATAATTCAAAGCGGCCTAGGGTTCGACAGTCCGCTACAGTCTCGCGCTCGCCTTGAACCACGTGAATGACCATGCCATTCTGGCCATCTTTATAAGTGGTAAATACTTGGCGTTTTTTCACAGGGATAGGGGTGTTACGGGGAATAATCACTTCGACCAGTCCGCCCATCGTTTCCAAACCTAGCGATAGCGGCGTAACGTCGAGTAGCAATAAGCTATCGTCGCTACCATTGACCAATTGGTGGGCCGCTTGAGCGGCACCAAGGGCTACTACTTCATCGGGGTTATGACGACACAATGGCTCAGTGGCAAAAAACTCACCCACTAAAGCTTGGATAGCCGGCATCCGAGTAGAACCACCGACTAAGATAACTTGGTCTAAGGCGTCCTTATCTAAATCGGCATCGCGCAGCACTTGCTCACAGACCTGTAGCGTCCGGCGGGTCACTGGCGTGATAATCGCTGTCAATTCTGCGGCTGATAAGTTGCCCTGCCATTGGCTGCCATTTACCGTAATATCAACGGCCACGTGATCTTGCTCAGTGAGCTGCTGTTTGTAAGTTTTCGCTAAGCGCGCTAGCTCTGATTTGTCATGGCTGCTCACGGCACTAGGCTCAATACCGGCTTGTTGAATCAACCAGTTGGCTAGCAAACGGTCGATATCATCGCCGCCCAAAGCACTATTACCGCCGGTAGCTAAGACCTCAAACACCCCATCCGTTAATTTAAGAATGGACACATCAAAAGTGCCACCGCCCAAGTCATAAATCAAATAGTAACGCGCCGGTTGCTCAGTACTGTTAGCATCACTAGCGACATTATCCAGACCATAAGCGATAGCCGCAGCCGTAGGCTCATTCAGTAGACGTAAGACATTAATACCAGCCGCTGCGGCTGCGTCTTTGGTCGCCTGACGTTGGGCTTCATCAAAATAAGCCGGCACTGTAATCACCGCCCCTTCAATGCTATCTTCAGGCAGGCTAGCGGCCGCACGCTGATAAAGGGTGTTTAGGATTTGCGCTGATACAGCGACGGGCGAAATGTTCCCTTGGGCGGTCACAAAGGTCGGCATAGCGTCAGCTGCACCGCTTAACGTATAAGGGTGAGAGAATTTGATATCGGCTTGGCTACGGCCCATAAAGCGTTTGGCTGAGATGATAGTACTGGCTGAATCGTCACTACGATGCGCTAAAGCGGCCTGTCCTACGAGAGGCGCGCCGGATTCAGGGTAATGAACGACAGAGGATAATAAGGTATCTGCAGGGTTGCTGGCTTCTATAATTTTTGCTTTACCCGATCGTACGACGGCAACCAAAGAGTGCGTGGTTCCCAAATCAATGCCGATGCCATAGCGATGTTCATGTGGTTTAGAACTTTGATTAGGCTCAGCAATTTGTAATAAAGACATAATACGGCTCAAATATATTAACAATGAAATTTAGCAATAAAATCTAGCAATGTAGCGTTGATTGTTTTACGCAAGCTTGACGCCCAATAAGCGCAATCTAAAATACCTACTATAAAAACTGACTAAAAAGTAGGGTGATTAGACATACAAGTCATCATCACCAGCATCCGCTTGATTAGCAATAGTATCAATACCGGCTAATACGTCGATATTGAGCTTGACTAAGAATTTTAGTTTTTGCGCGGCATCACAAGCGTCTGCCCAATTTTGCTCATTATAAGCTTGCTCAAAACGGCCTGATTGCTGCTCTAAACGCGCTGCCACTAAAGGCTTAATTTGCTGCAATTGGGGTAGCGACTGCTCTTGAATGGCATCATCTAAGTCCATGCGCATGGTCATGGCGTCATCTAAAAAGTCTAAGTCAGCAATAGAGTTGTCTAAAGTCTCAGCTTTGTCCTGCATCTCGAGCAGATAAGTCGCGCGACTGTCCAGCATTTTTAAGGTTTGATAGGCATGATTAATCACCGCAGAGACGCCACTGGCAGCCGCAGAGGCTTGTGCTGAATTAGCGGTATTGTCGGTCTGACTATTTGACGAGTGACTAGACTGATTATCGGGATGGTATTTTTTCTGTAGGGCACGATACTGGGCATCGAGACCCTCTCGGTCTATAGCAAACTGTACGGGTAGGCTAAATAAAGCGAAAAAATCACTAAATTGCGCTGGCTTTTTCGCAGCAGTCTCGTTAGAAGTAGCAGAGTCGATAGCCATAATCAGCGCCTTATTGAAGATAGAGGAGGGTAGGTCTAGCTGAGAATTAATAGAGTAAATAAGCCTCTATATAATGGATCTATTATTTGGAATATAAGCTAAGATTTAGAATATAAGCTAAGAGTAAGCGGCTTAAACCGTGAAAGATTCGCCACAGCCACATTCACCTTTTTGATTAGGATTGCTAAATCTAAAGCCTTCATTTAGCCCTTCAACAATATAATCCATATGCAAGCCATTTAGGTACACCATGCTTTTGGGATCGACGAATATATTAACATCTCGGCTTACAAAACGCTCATCGTTCGCATCCGGCTCGTCGACGAATTCTAGAACATAAGCCAATCCTGAACAGCCTGCCGTACGAATACCGACACGAATGCCTTCGCCCTTACCGCGATTGTCTAAAAAGTCGCTGATATGTTTTGCCGCGCGTTCAGTCAGTTCGATCATAATGACTCCTTAATATCTTATCCATAATAGCTGTGCTATAAATAGCTGCTTAGCGCCCATTGTTACTGTCTAGCTCTGTCATCTGACTTTGTCACTAGCTAAATCTAACTTTGTCACTGTCTGGTTACTGCAAGTAATACAGCGGCCAATAGTCTAGAGTTAGGATAAAACCGTCAGCTAGTAGTAATTCTATTAGCCGTTATAGCGTCAAAAAGACAATAAAATAAAGGTGACAAAGTTAGCAGCTTTTTGTCACCTTATTAGTTACTACTTCTAGACCACTTAACTTTCTATCTCCATCGCAATGGCTATAAAAAGTCAGCGCTCTAGTCTGTTAGCATGATTATTCAGCTGCTTATGCAATAGGTGACTATCTACAAAGAAGCTATAAAATACGCTAGACGGATTAAGCATCAACCGGCTGATGCTTACCTTGATAATCACTGATAGCTGCTTTGATAGCATCTTCTGCTAATACTGAGCAATGCACCTTAACTGGCGGTAAAGCCAATTCTTCAGCGATGTCTTTATTTTTGATAGTGCCGGCTTGGTCTAGGGTCTTGCCTTTTAGCCACTCAGTGACGAGTGAGCTTGAAGCAATGGCAGAACCACAACCATAAGTTTTAAAGCGCGCATCTTCAATGATGCCTTCATCGTTTACTTGGATCTGTAAGCGCATGACGTCACCACAAGCTGGAGCGCCGACCATACCAGTACCGACGTTAGCAGCATTTTTATCAAGGTTGCCAACGTTGCGTGGGTTTTCGTAATGGTCAATAACTTTATCGCTATAAGCCATGAGTTTTCTCCTAGTTAGGTGAGGTGCCGTCAACTGCGTACACCTCGGTATTTGGGGTCAAACGGTCAATTATTCAATACTAGGGTCAGATTAGTGCTCTGCCCATTCTACTGAGTCTAAGTCGACGCCTTCTTGGTACATGTCCCAAAGTGGAGACAGGGCGCGTAGTTTGTCGACCGCTTCGTGCATTTGTTTGATAACCGTATCGATATCTTCTTCAGTAGTATAACGACCAAAGCTGAAACGAATAGAGCTGTGGGCTAACTCGTCAGAGCGACCGATAGCGCGTAACACGTAAGACGGCTCAAGGGTAGCTGAAGTACAAGCCGATCCTGATGAGACGGCTAAGTCTTTCAGCGACATCATTAATGACTCGCCCTCTACGAAGTTAAAGCTGATGTTCGCAATGTGAGGAACGCTATGCTCAAGATCACCATTTAAGTAGATTTCTTCGATATCTTGTAGGCCATCCCAAAGCTTTTGACGCAGCTTCGTAGCATGCGCATGGTCTTGCTCAAAACGCTCGCTTACGATACGGAAGGCTTCGCCCATAGCGACGATCTGATGCGTGGCTAAAGTGCCCGAACGCATACCGCGCTCATGACCACCACCGTGCTGCTCTGCTTTTAGGCGAATACGCGGCTTACGACGGACGAATAGGGCGCCAATACCTTTAGGACCATAGACTTTATGACCTGAAAAGCTCATTAAGTCGATTTTCATCTCTTCAAGGTTGACTTCAACTTTACCAACGGACTGAGCACCATCAACGTGGAAGATTACGCCAGCTTCACGAGTGATTTCACCGATAGCAGCAACATCTGTAATCGTACCCAGCTCATTGTTCACCATCATTAGTGAAACTAAGATAGTGTCTTCACGCAAGGCGTCTTTAACTTGTTCTGGTAAAATCATACCTGTGCCTGGCTGCGGCTCTAGGTAAGTAATTTCAAAGCCTTCTTGCTCAAGCTCACGGCAAGTATCCAGAATCGCTTTGTGCTCGATTTTACTAGTAATAATGTGTTTGCCACGGCTTTGGTAAAAATGAGCCACACCTTTTAGGGCCAGGTTGTCAGATTCTGTCGCCCCAGAAGTAAAGACAATCTCTCTTGGATCGGCATGAATCAGCTCAGCGATTTGCTGACGGGCTGTCTCTACCGCTTCTTCTGCTTGCCAGCCGTAGCCGTGCGAGCGTGAAGCGGGATTACCGAATATGCCATCTACCGTTAGGTACTGCATCATTTTTTGTGCTACCTGCTTGTCCACAGGTGTGGTTGCGGCATAATCAAGATAAATTAAATGGTTGGTTTGACTCATGCTGGGTTCACCTCGCTGGTCGATAAAGTAATAGAAGTTATGTCTTTGCCAGCAATTAAGTGCTGACGTTCAGAGACGGATTGGACGCTTTCTAGGTCCAGTAATTGAGCGAGCGTAATATTTTTAAGATACTGCTCTATATGACCTGATAGGGCACACCATAAATCGTGAGTTAGGCACATAGCACCACCCTGGCAGTCGCCGCGGCCTTCGCATTGCATCGCATTGACAGATTCGTCGACAGCAGAGATTATACTCATAACGTCGATTTCATCCAATGGCTTGGCCAAATAATAGCCGCCTGCTGCGCCGCGAATACTAGTCACTAAGCCGCGCTTACGCAGTTTAGAGAACAGCTGCTCGAGATAAGAAATCGAGATAGACTGTCGCTTAGCAATATCAGAGAGTGATACGGCGCTTTCTTGCTGGCTATTTTGTAGCGCTAAATCTAGTAGCGCGGTAACCGCATACCTGCCCCGAGTCGTTAAACGCATAAAGTCTCTCCAGTTAATATACTGCAATCTTATAGGAATAAGCTTGAGACTATTCGTGCTGTTGCCCTAGTAGCAGTGGTTTATATGGCTTATATAAGGAAGCTTGTAATAAAGCGACTTTATATAAAGAACACCATATAAAGAAAAATAACTGCTGGTATCGAGGCATGATTGTCTCATTACTCTTTTCTTGTTACTGGGGCTATTATACTTAATTCCGAGTAAAATAGTCAAGATTGATTTTGTTGCCAGATTAAAGGCTTATCCCTAAGCAAATCAAGGATTACAAGTCATTAATGAGTTTAACTTTATGCCTTAATTATTAAAGTTAATGGGTAAATGGATGAGTAAATGGTAGGGGCAAAAAATAAAAAAGCACCAGCCCCTTTATAGTGCTAGTGCTCCTTGCCTCACTGATATCCGTAATTTTTAAAGTTTGCGCATCTATCAAAGTCTTGCCGAGCGCTTATAAGCAACTACAACCGCTATTTCATAATCCAAGCAATCACGGCCGCTATAGCGATCACTACCGCTACAATGGTGCTAATCAGCAAGGTCTTATGCTTACTATTCAACTCATTTACTGTGGTTTCAAGTTCGCGGTTCTTCATCGTTAAGGTATTGATCTGAGTTTGTTGTTCCGCAATACGAATTTTATAATCGTTTTTCTTTTGTTCGCGTGCTTCTGCATCGGCGCCAGTGTCTTTATGCGAGCCTTTAAACTTCTTCAATAAACTCTGTACTAAGCTGCCAAGCCCGAGTTGCAGTAAAAAGCTCTTTACCAAATCGACTTGCACGACATCCCCACGCATCTGCAATTTGTTCAATTGCGTCTCGCTATGTGAGGTCAAAACATTGAGCACTTGCAAGCTATAAGCGTTGATAATCACATCGGGTTCAGTACGACCACTAGGCAAAGCGGCGTCTAATAGTACGCCTTTATAGCTAAAGGTGGCATAGACTTCCGTATGGGGTAAATACAAGCGCAAACACACCACCGTGCTTTTTTTGGCAAGAGGATACGCTGCTTTACGTAAGGCGGGGTCTAAGCGTAATAACAAGGTGAGAGCAGACTCTATAAATACTAAAATGATATTCAACAGAGAGTGAGACAAAGTAGTACGCTTCATGAAGACAGTCCAAATAAGTGAGTAAATCAATAGAAACAAGGGTGGTTATGCAATAGCGCTCAACACACAAAAAGGCATAAGATACCGTATTAGGCGTAATATTATCAAATAACCTCAGTAAATAACGATTTATAAACTGTTGTGATGTCGTATATCCGTTAATACTTTTCAATAAAATATGAGTAAGAGTATGACTAATATGTCTTTATTATATATAGCGCCGTAGTAACGGGTAACGAAGTATAGAGCAAAATAGCATACTCTGTATATTAACCTCTAGTAAGGGTAGTTTATAAAGTGGGGCTGGTGCGTTTATAAAGTGCCGCTTGGGTGTTAGTCTGCCATTATCTGGGTTTCTATTGATGGATTTTTTTATGGGCAGAGCCATATAATTTGACGTTTGTGCCCACGTAAGGTCATACAGTAAAAATGTAAAATCACTTGCGCAAGCGCTGCGGCCTTGCTATAACTGCTCTAACCTTATGTTTGGTTAGTGGTTTGCAGCCTTTGTACCGCTTAAATCAGACAGTATTATTAAACAAGTTCAGACACTCACGTGTCCGTTTCTAAAGTTTTAATAGTACAGTTTTGGTTGAGTAAATACACAGTGTGACCAGTAACTTAGGTAGAAAAGACTAGTGCCGTATTGCTTAATGAGTATTACTGCTACTATAAAAGCGCCAGTGCTAATAACGGATTCCTGTATACGGATGTGTATACATTGGTTACTATCCGCAACAGCCGTATAGCGTACAGCGCCTTAGTTGTAGTAGACTAAGCGGTTCTGAAGGCAAGTGAAGTCGGCTAATAGGATCTCATTTACATTATTGTTCGTCATTTTTTGGTGATAGCAGTAGTCGAGAGCCCATCTGCCTTTCACTAGTGACTTCTGAACTTGCATTTGAGATGCCGTATCGAGTGTTTAATGCCTAGCATAGACTGAAGAATTAGCTCTTAATTCAACAGGGACAGGGGTTTATATTGCCTAAATCAATTTTGGGCGATACAATACCTCACCCAAACAACTATCATAGCTACAACCTTTAAGGATACTTTTATGAATAAATCAGAACTGATTGACAACATCGCTGAAAAAAGCGGCCTAAACAAAACTCAAGCTGGTGATGCCCTAAACGCCTTTATCGAAAGCGTTGGTGAAGCTCTTGAAAATGATGACAGCATCTCACTAGTAGGCTTTGGTACTTTTAGCGTAAAAGACCGCAAAGCACGTACTGGCCGTAACCCTAAGACTGGCGATCCACTTGAGATTCCAGCCAGCAAAGTGCCTAGCTTTAAAGCCGGCAAAAACCTAAAAGATCGTTTAAACTAGAATTTGCTAAGCATTGGCATAACGTACTATCTCTAGTTTCAAAAAAGCACCTACTGATTAGGTGCTTTTTTTATGGCGGTTTTAAAGTAGGCTGCCCCACAGTAAAATTGAAAGTAACCTAAGTAAAATCGAAAGTATCCTAGTGAATTCAGGACGTTGTGGGTACAAAAGAAGCTGGCTATGGTCATAAGGTGAACAATTGCTGAAGGAGTAGGGGAATACTTTGAGTCTTCAGGTAAATTCACGTATTATATGACGTTGTCTTATTGCCCCTAAACAGTATGCCACGGACAATATAGCCATACCGCATTCAGTAAAAAGTCTCTATAGCGCTGGGCTCATACTCTCAAAAAGCTATTCGATAGATTATAAATTTTTAATTAAGGTCAAAGCAGAATTAACTATGGATAAATTGCGCGATTTTTTGAAAAGTTGGCCAGGACGTTTGCTCTTGGTACTGTGTTTGGCGCCTTTGGCCCTACTCGGTATTGAAGGCTATCTTCAAGGCAATACCGACCCTAATCAGATAGCTCAAGTCGGTGATGCTAGTATTAGCCTCAATGAGTATCAGTCAGCGGTTAATGCACGCCGTACGGAGCTGCTAGAGCAACTGCCCGATGCCAGCCTGCTCAATGAAGATGTCTTACACGAGCAAGTGCTGCGCGGCTTAATCGATCGCAAGCTCTTAGAGCAGCAGGCTAAAAAACTGGGTATGACAATCTCGGACGACACGATTAATAGACTGCTGCGTCAAGAAGAAGGCTTTAAAGATGAGTCTGGAGAATTCTCTAACGAGCGTTTTGCCAATTACTTACGTCAAAGCGGTATGACCAAAGATCAATTATTTTCGGTATTCCGTGAGCAGTTAAGCTTAGATCAGTTAAACGCTAGCATCGTAGGTACGGCAATTTATCCGATGCAAGCGGTGGATAAGATGCTGGATCTGCAGCTAGAGAGTCGCCGTGTATGGTTGCATCGTATCGATTGGCAGAGCTATGCCGATAAGGTGACAGTGACGCCGGCAGCGATTAACAAATATTACGACACCCATAAAGAGTCGTTAAAAAGCCAAGCCATGGTGGATTTGGATTATATCGAATTGTCGCCTACTACCGTTGCGGTGCCTAAAGTGACCGAAGCAGATATCCAACAGCAGTATACTGCGTATAAACAAAGCGCAGCTGGTGCGGATGAGCGTGAATTGGCACAAATCCTAATCACGGGTGATGATGCTAAGAAAAAAGCTACGGATATCAAAGCTCAGTTGGATAAAGGCGCAAAGTTTGCCGCCTTAGCCAAGCAGTATTCAGACGATCCTACCGGTCAGCAAGGCGGTGGTATTGGTCGCTTTAACCCTTCGGTCTTTGGTAATGACGCGGGAGCAGTAGAGCAAGCCCTACAGGGTCTAAAGGTCGGCGAAGTTAGTGCACCGGTTAAAACCAGTTTTGGCTATCAAATCTTTACTGTGACTAAAGACAGTGGTGCTAAAGTGCCTTCACTTGAGTCTATGCGTGAAGAGTTAACAGCGAAAGCGGCGGTGTATAAGCGTGAAACGGCTTATGCGGATAAAGTCGCTGCGGTCAATGATTTGGCGGCTGATGGCTTTAGTATGCAAGATATTGCTCAACAAGAAGGCTTAAAAGTTGCCACGTTGAAAAACTATACTAAAGACAACAATACCACTAAGTTATCGCAACCGGCTGTGGTTAATAAAGCCTTTGATGACTTTACTATCCATGACCAAGCAGTGACCACAGGTATTGAGATTGCCAATGGCACCGTGTGGGTACAGCCTAATAACTACCGTCCTGTGGCGACGCTAACGTTAGCACAGGCTACCGATAGCATTCGTCAGACCTTGGTACAGCAAGAAGCGACCAAGCTTGCAGTGCAGCAAGCACAAGCTATCGCTAAGACCATTAAAACCCCTGGCGATATTGCCAAGCAAAAGGTAGCTTTCCAAGCCTTAGGTCAAGTGACTCGCCAAGCGCCACAGTTCACTGATAAAGAGCGCGGTCTGGCCTTTAGTGAAGCCGCTCCAAAAGATGGCGTGGTGTCCTTAGTGGCTGAAACTGATGCCGGTGCTACCATTATCGTGGCAGACCCTATCCAGACGCAAAGCGAATCACCATTGTCTGAGCTACAAAAAGCAGGCACTGCGGCTACTATCCGCGATATCTTAGGGGAAGATCAATTAAAAGATTATCTTGAGTATCTGCGCTTGATTTACGACGTGAAGCTCAATGATAAAAATATAGCCAGTGCTCGCGGTCGTTAAGAGGCTATAGCGTTGGATTGAATAAGCCGTTAACTGTTAGCTAAGTTAATGACTTATTCGATTAGCAATTAGCAGCTAGAGTATGTCTTTACTATGCCGCATATTAGTTTGCGACCATAAAAAAACCACCCTAATTAGGGTGGTTTTTTTTGCTTAGTTTTTAGCAGCAGACGCTAAGTTTAGCGGTGTTCGCTCTAAACTTAGTCTCTAATAAGCTTAGTCTCTAATAAACTTAGTGTCTAAAATGACGCATGCCAGTAAACACCATAGCGATACCATGCTCATCAGCGGCAGCAATAGTCTCGTCATCACGCATAGAGCCACCCGGTTGGATGATCGCTGAGATACCGACTTCAGCTGCGTTATCAATGCCATCACGGAACGGGAAGAAGGCATCAGAGGCCATAACCGCACCAGCAGGCGTTAAGTTCGCATGTTCAGCTTTGATAGCGGCAATACGTGCTGAGTTGACGCGGCTCATCTGACCGGCACCGATACCAACGGTACGTTGGTCTTTACCATAGACGATAGCGTTAGATTTGACGTATTTCGCTACGGTCCAAGTGAACAATAGGTCTTCTAACTGCGCTTGCGTAGGCGCTACTTTGGTGACAATCTTTAAGTCATCCATAGTGATACGACCGATATCCTGCTGTTGCACCAATAGGCCACCTTGGACGCGTTTATAATCCCACTGGGCTTGACGGTTGGCAAAAGCAGGTAAGTCACCACATGTTAATACGCGAACGTTTTTCTTACTGGCAGTAATCTCTAACACGCCTTGCTCAACGCTTGGCGCGATGATAACTTCGACAAATTGATTGTCGACGATAGCTTTGGCGGCTGCTTGAGTCAATGGGGTGTTGAAAGCAATGATGCCACCAAATGAAGACTCAGGGTCAGTGCTAAATGCAGTTTGGTAAGCGGCAACTTGGTCGACATTAATGGCTACGCCGCAAGGGTTGGCATGCTTGACAATAACACAGGCCGGCGCGTCGAATGATTTAACACATTCTAAAGCCGCATCGGTATCTGCGATGTTGTTATACGATAGGGCTTTACCTTGATGCTGTACTGCAGTGGCAATAGACGCTTGAGCAGTGCTTGCTAAGTTATCTTCAACGTAGAAAGCCGCTTGTTGGTGCGGGTTTTCACCATAACGTAAGTCTTGTGACTTGCTCAATTGCAAGTTTAGCGTGCGTGCGAAAGGCTCAGGCGTTTGCGTGTCGTTGAGGCGCTGACCTAGGAAGCTAGCAATCATACCGTCATACTGAGCGGTATGCTCAAAGGCTTTTACAGCTAGATCATAACGTAGTGAGGCCGGCAAACTGCCTTCTGTTTTTAAGGCCTTTAACACACGAGGGTAGTCTGCGCTGTCGGTAACGATACCAACGTGGGCATGGTTTTTAGCGGCTGAGCGCACCATCGTTGGGCCACCGATATCGATATTCTCAATCGCATCCACCATAGTAACGTTAGGATTAGCAATGGTTTGCGCAAAGGGATAAAGGTTGACTACGACCAAATCAATACGCTCAATACCATGCTCGGCCATGATGTCGTCATCAATACCACGACGGCCTAAAATACCCCCGTGAATCTTAGGATGTAGCGTCTTGACGCGGCCATCCATCATCTCTGCAAATTTGGTGTAATCAGACACTTCTGTTACGGCGATATTCTGCTCGTTTAACAGCTTATAGGTGCCACCAGTAGACAACAGGCGATAGCCTGCCTCAATCAAGCCTTGAGCAAATTCAGTCAGACCAGCTTTATCGGATACGGATAAGAGCGCGTAGGATGGGTTGGACATAATTGGCTTCCAAAACGTAAAAAATGAGTGGGAGAGTAAAGCCCGATAGAATAGCGGATTCGGGCAGTAATTAAAATGCTAAGTCGCTCTCAGCAAGCAAACAACGGGCGATTATAGTCAATAACTGCAATATTACTCATTAACAGCTAAGCTTAGCCTGCTATTTATTAAAGCTGAAGCTCATTAGCAAGGGTCATTAACAAAGGTCACTAGCGAGGGGTAAAGCAAAATTTTCGTTAAAGCATTTTGGTTAGTTAAGGAGTGTGGATAAACTAACTAACAGCTGGCAAGAAAAATTATCATCGTGAATAAAAAAACGACTGGCCCTACAGGTTAAGATGCTAGCGGCGGTAATTGATGGCTTAAAGTCGTGGCTGCAATTAGTCTATTAAATTATAAGCCTTAAGCTTTTTGCGTAAGGTACCGCGGTTCAGCCCTAGGATGCTGGCACATTTAGACTGATTGCCTTGAGAGTGCTCAAGCGCCACCAATAACAGCGGCTTTTCAACCTGACTGAGGATTAAGTCATAGAGGTCTGAAGACGTCTCGCCTTCTAGCGCAGAAAAGTAGCGGCGCACTGCCTGCTCAACGCTCGTACTCAAAGGTAAAGCCACCGGCATTTCACCAACACTCTCTAAAGTGCTGGGCTGCAGTGAAGGATTATCCTGTGGGGTAGCGTCATGGCTCGGGTGAACGAGAGCCGGGCTGAACCCTTCTGAAAAATTGCTATGCGCAGCGCTAGAGTCGCTATTATTAGAGGTAGCTTGGACAGGATAGGCAGTCGGCAAAGCTTGAGAATAAGTCATGGAGGGGGTCGGGTCGCTAAAGGATAAAAAAAATAAGGAACGGCCCCAAGCAGCGTTAATCGTTGAAGTAACGCCTACAGGACCAGCCTAGAGATTAATAAAAAGTACTGATATCAATCCGATCAATTTTAGCATCTTTTACGGGGACTGTGAACATGATGAGCTTGGCTTGCTGGCCGATAATCATGCGTTGGGGCGGGGTGAGGTAGTCCTCAGGGCCTGCGACAAACTCACCGATTAAGTCAGAGTCACCATAGACGCTAACCTTTAGGTTGGGATAAAGCTGCTCTACATTGCTCTGATTGACCATGGCTGCCATGATATCGCTGTGGGTCGATTGTGCATTGACTTGGCTAGGACGGTGCTTAATATGAGACAAATTTAACACGGCCAAATCAGCACCTGGTAAGGAGCAGCTGGCCAACTCGCAGACGCCAGCTAGCTTACTGGCATAGGCCGGGTTTTTCACGAGGTTATCGATGTTAAAAATGACGTATTGAGCAAATAATAATAACGCTAAAATCAAACAACCCATTACCCAAAATAGTTTGGCCATTGGCGAGGGACCTGGGGCTTGACGCTGGCTGGCTCGGTCGTTTTCTAGCCGTGCATCAATCTTTGCGAGCACTTCCTCACGAGTGATGGCAGCAGGCGTAATGCTTTCTACCCCAAACTCTGACAATAAGTCGGTCAAATCACCCGCTTCTAAATCATTATTCTCTACAGACTGGGGCCCTGAAGCTGAAGAAGCAACTACGGGCAATTCTTCATCCAATAAGTCGTTAAGCCAAGCTGCATCGGCATCAGCGCTAATGTCCGCAGAAGCGTCATTATTAATAGCGGGTTGGGCTCTATGGCCACTACCCTTACTGCTGTCTGGATGGTGGGTCGCAGGGCTAGCATCGCTGCGCCAATCCATATCGCCTAGCCCATACTCATCTACTGCATGATGGCTGTCTTTACTAAAGGTAGGGCGTACGCTAGCCGCCGCTCCAGACTCAGCGTCTGCGGCTATCGTTGCCGCAGAGTCTTGATTGGTAGCAGTATCGCCGGGTTGATAGATGTGTTCATTGACTAGAAAAATACTCTGACAGTGTTTGCAGCGAGCCTTAGCCGTAGCATTGCCGACCGCTTTTTCTGGTAGTGCAAAGAGAGCATCGCAAATAGGACACTGGGTTTTCAATTGAGTCATGATTCAAATTCCATTTGCAATATCATCATACACATCTAGTTAATTCTTATAGTAATGTCACGGTAGTGTTGCGTATCGTAACAGGTATTATCCTGTGTTTCTAGCCTATAAAAATACCCGACAAGTCTAAGCGACTCAACCGCTAAAACGGCTGAGTAAGGCCACCTAAACAATAACTAAGCCCATAGCCTAGCCGATAAAGGTACCGGCTAAGCGATGCCAATGCATATCTTCTTGTTTGGGGAAGGCATGGCGTTGGTCCAGATTAAAGTAAGGCTGATAAGCGGCCGTCACATCGTCAATTTGCGTTTCAATCAAGCCTGCCAAGACAATTTGCGCGGCGGGTTTGGCCAACGTTGCAAAGTAAGGTGCCAACTCCATCAGTGGCTTAGCCAAGATGTTGGCGACAATCATCTCTACCGGCAACACGTCATTATTGGCACAATACTCAGTGAATTCATGCGGTAAAAAAGCGGTCAAGCGGTCTTGGACGTTATTGCGTTCTGCATTTTGGTTGGTAGCTAAAACGGCTTGCGGGTCAATATCCACCGAGAGCACTTCTTTAGCGCCTAGTAATAGTGCACCAATACCTAAAATACCTGAACCGCATCCGTAGTCGATGACCGTCTTGCCCGCTAGGTCTTGCTCCGTCAACCAATCTAGGCACAAGCGCGTCGTAGCATGGTAGCCCGTACCGAAAGCTAGGCCAGGATCCATAATGATATTGGTCGCTTCAGGCTCAGGTGGGGTAATCCAGTTTGGCACTATCCAGAGATTATTCGCGCAAGGGATAGGATGGTAATGACTCATCCATTCACGCTCCCAATCTTTATCCTCTAAAGAAGTCAGCCATACGCGCGTAGCTTGGGTCTGAGTCGCAATATCTTGGCCTAAGGCTTCAAAATTTAGCGCAGCGACAGGATTAGCATCGCTAGCTGCACCTTGGTCATCGTCGCTTAATTGAAAGATAGCCGTGAGGACCACGTCATCCCATAAAGGCGACTCGCCTGGCATGGGCTCAAATAAAGGCTGATCGCCAGCATCTTCTAATACGATAGAAACGGCGCCTGCCTCGAGGAATAAAGCCTCGGCTAAATCGACTTGTGATTTTTCGCATTGGATATGTACTTGCTGCCAAGCCATAGAAGTTCCTTAATAAATAGATTAAATAAAAAAAGACTAAAAAAATGCTAGGTTAATAAATATAGAATAACTGTAAAAGGTAATGATCAAAGGGTGTTTAAAAAGTAACGGCGAATAATCGCTAGCCACGCGCATAAAACAAGCGCATAAAATAAGCACCCTGAGAACAACGAATCAGCATAAGCTGGGACTTATGCTGACCATTAATAGGCTAAAAATATTAGTTTGGGCAAGCTGGGCAAAAGCAATACAAAAGGATTTAGCGTAAAGCCTTAGAGGCTTCCGAGACCACGCGAGCGTTATTCTGCATCTGTCCTGAGCGTAAAATCAACTGCCATAAAGCCCGGCGGCGAGTCGTATCTTCAGCGACCACCAATCCTCTGCGTGCCATCGCTTCCGCTTTTTTAGGTTGGTTCTTTTTTAGCGCGACTTGGCTAAGATAGAAATAGACCGCAGAAGAGCGAGGCGCTAGTCTTTGCGCGCGGGTAAATTTACTTTCAGCAGCAGTGAGACGGTTGGCTTTTAGGTCCGCTATGCCACTGTTCATCAACTGGCGAAAAGCAGGTAAATTATCGCCATTACTTGCAGAGGAAGGCTGCGTCTCAAAACCCGATTGGCTGTTTTGACGGGCGCGCTCTAGTAAAGCATCACGGGCGGATTGCGTCGGCTGGGTAGGGGTATTAATGACCGGTACAGGGGGTAAGCTCGGTGTCTCATAAGTCGGTAGCTTAGGTGGATTGGTAATCTCAGGCAGGCTAAAAGGCGACTCATGCGTGCTATACCCTTCGTTATGGCCTGATGTCGTGGTAGTCAAAGGGTTTTCTGATGCGACGGTAGCGGGGCTGTCAGTGACCCTAGGCACACTCTGGGTCATAGGCTCAGCAGGAGCCTCCAACGACGGTGTTGGTTTAATCACAATAGTTTGCGAGGTTTGCGTTTGCGCTGTTGTAGTGTGCGTGGACGATTGTGAGATAACTGCGGTATCTTCAGGAGGCGTCGTCATCATGCCCGTACTTGCCGAAGTCGCTGCTTGCGGACTGCTCGGTACAGACTCACAAGCTGTTAACCCCATCAAGCACATGCCCATAGTGGCCACCCATACCGAGCGTGATGATAGCAAATCCAACAACATAGCATTCCTTTTTAGTAAACTATACCGCAGCTATTAAGCCGTGAATAAACGATAAAAGTAGAGATAAAGCGTCAATTATAAACCATGCAGCGACCAAGGGTTAACTAATACTCGCGATTAACTCATAAAGCCGCTGTTCAACTAAAAAATAAGGTTAGGAAACGGTTTAAAACCACTCTAACGCTTTATCATACCAAGTATCGGCATTAGGATTGGACTCAGCAGGGGCTTCATCGTTACCCCCCTCATTAGGGCCGGCATTATTCTCTCCATTATCCGTTGTAGTTACTCGGCTATTCGGAATAGGCAAGCCTTCTTGACGACGCTGACGCATCATACCTTGCTGCTGTTGCATCCATTGCATTTGCTCACGGGCACGCTCTTCTTCATACATATTGATGGCACAAGTACTGGCTTCTTCCGGTATATGAGCCGACATGACGGGCAAGTAACGCGCGTTCGCACAGTTTTCATTTGATAGCTTACCGGAGTTATTTTCTAACCAGAGCCACTCAATACCTTCAGGCTGCGCCATAGTGACCGGGGTAAGCTTCAGGCGATTCATATAATCGACCCACACCGGTAATGCGCCGCTGCCACCACTCAAGCCGATTGGCTTATTGTCATCACGACCGACCCACACCACACTCACGTAGTTGCCACTGTAGCCGGCGAACCACGCATCACGATAGTCATTGGTAGTCCCGGTTTTACCAGCAAGATTAAGGTCACTGCCTAACGACTGCAGGCGCTTAGCGGTACCTGATTTGACGACTTCTTGCAGAGCATAGTTGGTCAAATAGTTGGCTTCAGGCGGGATACTGCGTTCAGTATTTAACCCAGAGCGCTGTAGCACTGCGCCGCGATTATCTGACACCGAGCGAATACTATGGATAGGGGTACGGAAGCCACCAGTGGCAAACACCTGATAAACACCGAGCATGTCCATAGGGCTTAGATTCACTGAGCCTAGTAATACAGAAGGATACTCAGGGATTTTTTGCTTAACCCCCATCCGGCGCAGTTGCTCAACGAAAGTACTAATGCCAAATTCATTGCCAAGACGCACGGCACTTTGGTTATACGATTGTGCTAAGGCGGTGGTTAGGGGGACATAACCGTGATCACGACCATCATAGTTGCGCGGTGTCCATTTCTCACCATTGCTTAGATTGATGGTAATAGGCGAATCATCGACTGAGCTGGCGAGGTTATAGCGGCCGCTTTCTAACGCCGTCATATAAATAATAGGTTTTAATAGTGAGCCGACTTGACGCTTGGCATCAACAGCACGGTTAAAGCCGGTAAATTCGCTGCCACTACCTACGACAGCGACCAGCTCGCCTGTTTCTGGGTTAGCGCTGACTAAGGCGCCTTCTAAATTTTCGGCTTTTTTATTGTTTTTACGCAGCTCTTTTAGTTTTCTATCCACCGCGTTATCGGCAGCCATCTGGGCAATAGGGTCGAGGGTACTGATAATTTTCAGCCCTTCGTTCTTTAAGTCATCGGCATAATAGACGTCATTGAGCTCACGTTTCACGATGTCTAAGAAATCTGGGAAGCGACTCTTGCCCACGCTAGGTTTTTCAATGACTTTAAGCGGTTGTTTTACGGCAGCATCATACTCTTCCTGCGACAGCTTACCCACAACTTGCATATTGCTCAGTACCACATTACGACGTGCTACAGCATTATCAGGATAACGGCGGGGGTTGTAAACGCTAGGGCCTTTGGCGAGACCCACTAAGAAGGCTTGCTGATCCGGGCGCAGCTCGCTCAACGGCTGATCAAAATAAAACTGTGAGGCGAGCCCAAAGCCATTAATTGAGCGTTTACCGTTTTGGCCTAGGTAAATCTCATTGAGATAAGCTTGCAAGATTTCATCTTTATCGTAGTGCAGCTCAAGCAGCACCGCCATTAACGCTTCGTTTACCTTACGTTTGAGAGTACGGTCTGAATTCAAATAGAAGTTTTTAATCAGCTGCTGCGTGATGGTCGAGCCACCTTGCATGGAGCCACCTCTAAAGTTATTCACGACAGCACGGGCGATACCACGCACTGAGACCCCTTTATGCTCATAAAAGCCACGGTCTTCAGTAGCGATGAGGGCGTCAATAAGCGGTTGCGGCACATCAGAGAGAGCAGTGACGATACGGTCTTCATTATTATCGGGATAAATACCACCGATACCGACTGGCTCAAGGCGAATAATACCTGATTCTGTCGCTACCGTACTTTGAATATTTTTGACTTTATTGCCGCTAATAGTCAGCTTAATGATTTGTTCTTTATCATTGTCAGTAGCGTTATAACTAAAGCCACGCGTGTGAATAAAGTAATTTTGGCCTTTTTTGGAAAAAGTACCCGTGCGATCATACTTGCTATCACTACGGTAGTTGAGAAGCTCAAGCCACGTATCAATCGTGCTCGACTCTATTGCCGCGCCTTGATAGAGCTCTAAAGGCTGTGAATACACTTTGGCAGGGATATCCCAGCGCTTGCCTTCAAACTTACTGGTAATCGTGCGGTCCAGTTTGAGCAAGTAAAGCGTCACAAACACTAAAGCTACGATTAGGATGATCAATAAGACCATGCTAATCACCACCCCACGTTGCGAGGTCGGTAAAGGCTGGCGTGGGTGTGGGGCGCGAGAAGAGGGCGTAAATTTGCTTTGCACAGGCAGGATACCAATCTAAAAAAACTGACTCATAATGACGTAAAACACCAAAATTTTCAATCCATCATTGTGGAAAGCCTATGGAATGGGTCATGGGCGCCTAGCGATGCTATACTAAGGCGCGTAATAAAAGTGCGCCATCATTTAGATAAGGTAACTGCTAGATAAGGTAACTGCCGTGCAAGAGAGTCAAGCAACCGAATATCCTGAATATCACGAAACCAGTTATTCTTTAAATGAAGGTCTGGTGTTGCCGAAAGCAGGGCATTGCTTTCACTGTGGAGACCCGGTGCCCAAGCCGCCATTTTTTAGTGAAATCTTAGGCGAGCGCCGTGAGATGTGCTGTCTCGGGTGTCAATTGGCCTCGCAAAGTATCGTGGAGGCGGGGCTAGAACAGTACTACTTAGACCGCTCTGAGATTAACCGTACCGCCAGTCTGCCAACAGAGATGACGCGCCTGCAAGCCTATGACCACGACGATATCAAAAGCCAATTTGTCTATCAGCAAGAAGGGCTTTCGGTAGCGGAACTGTCTGTGAATAATTTGCGCTGTGCTGCTTGTACTTGGCTGATTGAGTCACGGTTAGATGAGCTGGATGGGGTTAATAAATGCCAAGTCAATTTGACCAATCAACGAATGCGAGTGATTTGGGACGAAGACAAGCTGCCCATCAGTCAGGTCTTAGCGACTATCGGCGAGATAGGCTATGAGGCCAAGCCTTATCGTCAAGACAGTCATGAAGCCATGCTGGCACGGCATAATAAAAAAATGTTGCTGCGTTTGGGAATTGCCGCTTTAGGCGCTATGCAGTCGATGATGTATGCCGTAGCGCTTTACTTTGGCGAGTATGGTGAGATTTTAATCAACCAACGCGACTTTTTACGTTGGGTCTCGTTATTCGTCAGTATTCCCGTCTTCTTTTATGCCGGTATTCCTTTTTTTACCTCAGCTTGGTCAGCGGTACGGGCGCGGCAAGTCAACATGGATGTGCCGGTCAGCGTAGCCTTGATAGTGACCTTTTTTGCCAGTCTGTATGCCACTATCACAGGGTCAGGGCAAACCTATTTTGATTCGGTCAGCATGTTTATCTTCTTCCTGCTGGCAGGCCGCTATATCGAACATAATGCGCGCCTTAAAGCGGCTACTATGGCCAATGATTTGGTGGTCATCGAACCTGTCCTAGTACAAAAAGTGGCTAGCGATACGGAGGCAGCTAACCAATTAATGACCGCTATCAACGCCATACAAAGCCCCTCTGGATTTCTGCATAATGAATTACCTGCTGCGACCAAACAAGAAACTGCGCGAATTGCTAGCAAGCTACAAGCACACTATCGGTTAGGTGGCAAAGCGCTAGGAGGCAAGGAATTAATTGCTGATAAGCAAAACCTTGTCAATAAAATGGCTAATCAGCAAGGGGTAGACGCCAGCCCAGCATTAGCTATTAATGAGACCATGATTACCGCACAAGGTCTGCAAGTTGGTGATATCGTCATGGTGGCTGCGGGTAGCGAGATTATCAGCGACGGTATCTTGTTAAGTGAGACAGCCACCGTTTCGCAGAGCCTATTAACCGGCGAGGGCGATTTAATCGTGAAGCAGCAAGGCGATTATGTCGTGGGGGGCTCACAAAATGACAGCCAGCCTTTCTACATGCTAGTCACGGCGTTGGTAGAAGACAGCCAAATTGGGCTAATCGATCGCTTGATGAATCGAGCGATGAGCGAAAAGCCCAAGATTGCGCAGAAAGCGGATGAGCTGGCGCGCTGGTTTGTGGCGCGGATTCTAATTTTGTCAGTGCTGGTATTTATTGGCTGGTATCTGGTCGACCCAAGCCAAGCCATTTGGGCCACGGTAGCAGTATTGGTCGCTACTTGTCCTTGTGCGTTATCGCTGGCCACACCCATTGCGCTCACGGTCGCGACCAACAGGCTGGCAAGCTATGGGTTTTTAACCACTCGTGGTCATACGCTGCAGACTTTAGCTGAGATTACCCACGTCGCTTTCGATAAAACCGGCACGCTGACCAATGGCAAGCCCAACCTATTAAATATCGAGGTGCTAGAGAGCGCTCAGCAGTCTGATGAAGAACTGCTCGCTATCGCCGCAGCTTTGGAGGTGGGCAGTCGCCATCCTGTCGCGCATGCCTTACTGACCGCAGCGTATCAAATGCATTTACCGGCCACGGCAGAGCGACTGAATTATCCTGCTGGTGGGGTCGAGGCGATCGTAACGACGGCTTCGGGACAGCATACTTATCGTATCGGTCATTTTGAGTTTGCCGTCGACTATGATGAGCAGACGCTTGCGCAAGCTAGCATCCGTCCTGATTTACTAGTCAATAGAGCCAGCTCAGCGGTAGTGCTATCGGTTAAGTCAGATTCAGCGGCAACTGGCCTATGGCAGCCGCTGGCTTTCTTCTATTTTAATGACAGCGTGCGCGATACCGCCAAAGACTTAATTGAGCAATTAAAAGCTCGCAACTTGCACCCTGTGATGTTGACCGGTGACCCCAGTCCGCAAGCCTTAGTATTGGCCCAAGAGCTGGGTATTGCAGAAGCCTACAATGGCTTATCTCCCTCGGATAAAGTCACCCATATCCAGCGCTTACAAAAGTCAGGCGCACGGGTGTTAATGGTCGGGGATGGAATCAATGATGCTCCGGTATTGGCTGCTGCGGATGTGTCTTCTTCGATAGCAGGAGCAGCAGATCTTGCGCAGGTCTCCAGTGACAGCGTCATCTTAAACGGTAGAATCTCAGCCATTAGTGATGCCAAAAGGGTGGCTGATAAAAGCCAAAAAATTATCAAACAGAATTTTCGTTGGGCGTTGTTCTATAACTTTAGCGTGTTACTGCCTGCGGTATTTGGTTACGTACCGCCTTGGCTCGCGGCTATTGGTATGTCATTAAGCTCATTGTTTGTGGTGCTAAATGCCCTGCGTTTAAAAAGAGCCTAAGAGAACTGATTTATTTTAGCCCATAAAAAAACCGCCCTATCATAAGGCGGTTTTTGGTTTGCTAAAGGGGCTAGCGGTATTAAGCTTGCTTAGTTTTATAAGTCGATTAGTCTTGTAAGTAGCTGAGTAGACGCATAAATTCGATATACATCCACACTAGCGTGGCTAGGATACCGATACTGAATAACCATTCGTAGTCTTCAGAGATGCCCATAGCGACACCGCGATCGACGTTATCAAAGTCTAATAGCAGGCTAAAAGAAGCGATCAATACTACGAATAAGCTAAAGCCAATAGCAATCATGCCGCCGTCAAATAGAAACGGTAGACTAGAGCCAAAAGCGATAAAGCCCCACTGTACTAGATAGAGAATCATGATAGCGAATACCGCAGACATCATGATAGAGCGGAACTTTTCTGTGACCTTAATCACGCCAGAGCGGTATAAGCCTAGCATTACTGCAGCGGTCACAAAGGTCGCACACAGCGCGGTAATCGGCACACTCGGATACATTCTCATAAAGAATAGTGAGATACCACCTAAAAAGATACCTTCTAACAGCGCGTAAGGGACGGCTAAGGTCTTGGCTTTTTGAGGTTTGAAGGTGATAAAAATTGCCAAGCCGAAAGCGGCAAACATGCTGCCAAAAGCGGCAATAGTGATAAAGCCTTGCGACAAGCCGGCTGCGATAGCATAAAAGAAAAAACCTAAACCGGAAATGGCGGAAAGGGCGAGCAATAAGCTGGTCTTTTGTACGACGCCCTTAACGGTCATCGGTGTGGCGCCAACCGCAAGTTCAGCACGACTGACAATAGGGTTTGCCATAACAGTGTCCTTTAATAAGTGATCTTGAATATAATAAGTGAGTTTGAATAATTAGTCTTGAATAAGCAAAACCAAGAGATAAATAGGAACCAATAAAACTAAATATAACCAAAAGTAGGCAATAGCGCTACTTTAGCAAATCCGCCCTTATTGTCAACTGAGTTTGCGTGAAGGTAGGCCGCTATAGAGTCGCTTTTTAGTAGCGCCGCATGACTTTTAAATCCAGGGTTAGCTTAAATAATTAACTTTAATATATATGGGCGCGGGTAGGGGCTATTACAAGAAAATCAGCGCCTATTATAGACAGGACATACAATCTTAAACAAAATCTGCTAGTCTAAGCGCGCAAATCTAGCTATCATTAACGCGCGTAGGGTTAGGCCTAGCTTTTCTTAAGGTTATTCTTGGTGCTAATCGTAGTGCCGAGTCGGCGTACTTAGCCTGACATATACGTGGTTATGCATTAAATATATACCCTATTTTACCGCACTCCTTTACCGCAATTTTTGAGCCTTTGTATGGAAAACTCAGCGCAGTCCGAACGACTACCGCACTTATCTAACTCCGAACTTTTTGCTACGATTAAAAACCCGGCTTTTCGCCGCATTGGCTTGATGGGGCGGGCAGGTAAGCGTACGGTCACCCGCACCTTAGTGCAAATTGGCCAGACCATCCATGAGATGGGGATGTCGTTGGTCATGGACGTCAATACCGCCAAATTGCCCACGCTAGACCTTAGCGAGCTCAATCAAGTACAAATCGTCAAACGCAGCTTAATTGGTGAAATTTGTGATTTGGTCATTGTGGTAGGGGGTGATGGCTCTATTTTGCACGCCGCTGAAGCCTTAGCCCGTTATCGTGTGCCGGTATTGGGGGTGAACCGTGGTCGTTTGGGTTTTCTAGCCGATGTGAATCCTGATGAGGTGGCCTTTAAGCTGCGCCAGGTCTTAACCGGTGATTATCAATTGGACCATCGGTTTTTATTAACCATGGAGATTCGCGAAGGCCGTGACATTATCTATCAAGATATGGCTTTGAACGATGTGGTCTTGCACGCGGGTAAATCGGTGCATATGATTGATTTTCAAATGCGTATCGATGGGCAGAATGTGTATCGTCAGCATAGCGATGGCCTGATTGCGGCAACACCGACAGGCTCAACCGCTTATGCTTTGTCCGGTGGCGGCCCTATTATCCATCCAAGTATGGATGCCATTTGTTTGGTGCCTATGCACCCGCATACGCTATCAAGCCGGCCGATAGTGGTCAGTGGTAATAGTGAAATTACCATGCAAATTCATGAAGATAATCGTACCCAGCCGATGGTGAGTGCCGATGGCAAAGCCAGTGTGCCACTAGAGCAAAATCAGCGCCTGCATATTCGCAAGCATCCTGATAAGCTCACGCTATTGCATCCTCCAGGCTTTGACTTTTATGAAGCCTGCCGCACCAAACTGCACTGGAATGTCCATGCTGAAGAGTTTGGCATGGATTTGGATGACGACGACACGGACATTGATTTTTAGGGCAGTACAACAGGCCCTAATAGCCTAACCCTAATACCCAGATTGTAATATTTAGACCCTGATACTTAGCGGTATCGAGCTGACTTACCTAAAGAGAGGACTTATGGACAAACAAACTATTCTGGCCAGCCTAACCCCTGAGATCGTCGAGCGCTTTCGTACGGCCATTGAAATTAGTAAGTGGCCTGATGGCCGTCCATTAACGCCAGAGCAGCGTGAGACCTGTATGCAAGCCGTGATGGTGTGGGAGCATGAGCATCTGCCGCCTGCTGAGCGTACCGGCTTTATCCATAAACCGGTCAAAGACGACGGTAGCATCGTAGGAGAGGAGTGCGATGTCGAGCACGAGCACCATTATCCTAATATGCCCAATCCTAAAGGCGCTATTCAACCGGTTAAGTTTCGGGATAAATAAGATTTTTCGCGATAAACCAGGTTTTATCACACTAATATAGTTTGACCCATAGAAAAGCCACGACTAAGCGTGGCTTTTTTATTACGAGAGCTAAAGTGAAGCGCTACAGCTATGAGCTGTCTAGATAGTCGTCGTGTCGACATTAGGACGCGGCGTCAATGGGTTCTTTTCCATCAAAAAGCCCTGCCAACCCCAATGTAAAAAGTTACGAATATTGGCATGATCAGTACCGTTTGGTGTAGCGAC
This sequence comes from Psychrobacter sp. CoH-33_TS_01, assembly GCF_058189395.1. NCBI lineage: Bacteria > Pseudomonadati > Pseudomonadota > Gammaproteobacteria > Moraxellales > Moraxellaceae > Psychrobacter > Psychrobacter sp. CoH-33_TS_01. Next base: position 324,060 of record NZ_JBVGQI010000004.1, on the reverse strand, counting down.
AACCTTATGATAATGCTCACCAAATAAAGCTAAAGTATCCAACTGGTTTAAGCGGTGATGTTTGGCAAAACCAAATATTTTGGCGCTACCTTCATTCTCACCGGCGACATTATGCTGCATGCCATTCACAAATGGCACAGGTGAATAACGGTAGAAGTCATCGATAAAATTGATAACATCATTAAAGCCAATGGCTTTTCTGCTTAAACCGTTCAGAAGTGCAGACACATCAGATTGACGGATACTCATAAGCTAACACCTTAAAATTAAAAAAATGTACTATTTGGAAATCCCGATATACCGCCCATTAACTCAGCTTTAGCAGCTAACCTATTAACGGTTAAAGTAGTCTTCATCATCAAAAGAGGCCGGGAAGTTACCCTGCTCCAAATGCTGCATGTGCGATTGTACTGAACGCTCATGCTGAATGCGCTGATAAATCTCTTCGCGGTGTACTGCAATCTCTTTGGGAGCATTAACCCCCAACCTTACTTGATTACCTTTAACGCCCAGAACAGTTACGCTGACTTCATCGCCAATCATTAATGTTTCGCCAACCCTGCGTGTCAAAATTAACATGCGTCACACTCCTTATGTCGCACTAATAACTCATAAATCATTAGATTACATCTCAATTAAAAAAGTCCTCTCGCAAAACGCAGAAAAATAGCCACGCAGCTCAAGGAAATGAAGGTTCATTCGCCCAAATGACTGTCTATTATAAGTGCCAAGGTCTATGCTGTCACGGCTTTTAACAAAACTATGTAACCGGTCAAATCCCTTGCGACTAATTAGTAAATGCGCGCTTAGTTAAACTTAATTTAATAATAGGTTTAACAAAGCCTCCTTAAGAATAGACTGACACTTATACGACAAATCATATGGGTTACAACAGGATAGCAGAATATTTATAAATTATCAGACAAAAGACGGCAAATAGACTGTGGGGGATAAAAGGGGACTGCTGTTTGTAAGAATACTAACAATAAAAAAAGCGCTAGGCTGCAGGAGCCTAACGCTAATCGAACTATTTAAACCGTAATTACTGTTTACTAGCTAAGGGTTAGAGACCAGCGATGGTGGTATCACCATCTTGACGATCGAGACCAAAAGCAGTGTGCAATGATTTTACAGCTTTTTCCAAGTATTGCTCTTGGATCAGCACAGAGACTTTGATTTCACTGGTAGAAATCATTTGGATATTGATGTTGTTTTCCGCTAATGTTTGGAACATCAAGCTGGCCACACCGGCGTGTGAACGCATGCCAACACCTACCAAAGATAACTTCACAACATTATCATTACCGATAATTTCTTTAGCATTGATTTCGTCTTTGACTTCGTTATTTAAAACGGCAATAGCCTTATCGAAATCAGGACGGTTGACCGTAAAGCTAAAGTCAGTCGTGCCATTGGTTGATAAGTTCTGTACGATCATATCAACTTCGATATTGGCCTTACCGATTGGGGTCAAAATTGCAGAGGCAACGCCAGGGTGATCAGGCACGCCGCGCACGACAATTTTGGCTTCGTCGCGATTGAATGCAATCCCTGAAATGATAGCCTGTTCCATGTTGTCTCCTTCATCTATAGTAATAAGGGTGCCGACGTTCTGTTTGAAATCGTCGTCATAACTGCCATCCATCGACTCATCAAAGCTAGACAAGACGCGCAGGGGGACTTGATATTTGCCAGCGAACTCTACCGAACGAATTTGCAAGACTTTTGAGCCTAAGCTCGCCATCTCTAGCATCTCTTCAAAGGTGATTTTGCTCAGCTTTTTGGCTTTTGAGGTGACCCGAGGATCCGTAGTATAGACGCCATCAACGTCTGTATAAATCTGGCACTCATCGGCCCCTAAAGCGGCGGCAATAGCGACCCCAGTAGTATCAGAGCCACCGCGGCCTAAAGTAGTCACATTGCCCGCTTCATCACGGCCTTGGAAGCCTGCGACCACGACCACATTACCAGCATCTAGCTGCTCACGGATTTTATGGTCGTCGATATGCTGAATGCGCGCTTTATTGTGCTCGCTGTCCGTCTGAATAGCGACTTGACCACCGGTAAATGACCGGGCGCCAATACCTTGCTCTTGAATAGCCATGGCCAATAAAGAGATAGATACTTGCTCACCGGTCGAGACCATTTGGTCATATTCGCGGGGATCTGGACTCGGACTAATCTGACGGGCTAGGTCAATCAGTCTATTGGTCTCACCGCTCATAGCAGAGACGACCACGACGATTTGGTGGCCATTATCATGCCAACGCTTGACTCGTTTGGCGACATTTTTGATGCGGTCGATACTGCCCATCGAAGTGCCGCCGTATTTCTGTACGATTAACGCCATAAGTTTATCCGTTTATCAAGTAGTGACGCTGCCGACGCCACCAAAAATTTCAGCCATCATTTATATCATAATAAACCACGAAGTTTAAGTATGCTAAGCAGTTATAATCATGGTATTTGGTTATGGCCCTTATAACCAAAGCCGTAAAGGCCACCTTAAGCTAATTTTACGCGTGTCTTTTTATACCTATCTTATGATAAATAGGCATAGCTCTAAGCGCTCAATTGGCTCTCAATCCAACTGGGTAACTCTGCGATAACTTGCGCGAAGTTATCGGCCTTTGGTGCGCCCCCTTGAGCGTAATCGGGTTTTCCGCCACCTTTGCCGCCTAGTTCGCCTGCTAAATGACGGATAATGTCACCGGCTTTAATGCTAGCAGTAAGGGGTTTCGCTACGCTAGCAGCTAGCGCCAATTGACCGTCTTTTTCGCCGATTAATACGACAATGCTCTCGGGCAGCTTGGACTTGATGTCGTCCATCAAGCCACGGATAGCTTTGCCATCAATACCGGTGACGTGGCTGACCAGCACAGGCTGACCCGCTAAAGTCTGTACGTCATCGACTAAGCTGGCGGCTTGGCTACTGGCTAATTTTTGGCTTAAACGCTCGATCTCTTTTTCAAGTTCGCGCTGTTTAGTCGCCATGATTTGCACGCGCTCAGCGATTTCAGGGCGCTTCACTTTGAGTTGGGCGGCCATAGTATTGAGCTGCTGATCGCCTTGCTGAACGTATTTGACAGCGCCCATACCGGTAACGGCTTCAATACGGCGGATACCGGCAGCAATGCCTGACTCGCTAATGATCTTAAACAGGCCGATATCGCCTGAGCGCTGCACATGCAGACCACCACACAGCTCGATAGAGAAGGGTATTTCCACGCCGTCTTTAACAGTGCTGGTGCCCATGGTTAGCACCCGGACTTCATCGCCGTATTTTTCGCCGAATAGCGCCATTGCGCCTTTTTCCATCGCTTGATCGATGCTTAAGTGCTCAATTCTAGACGGCACGTTGGCTTGAATCTGTTCGTTCACTACCCGCTCAATCTTCGCCAAAGTCTGCGGGCTAACCGGCTCATCATAAGCAAAGTCAAAACGCAGAATCTCACTAGACACTAGCGACCCTTTCTGCGAGACTTTATCGCCCAATTCACGGCGTAAGGCAGCATGCAATAGATGCGTCGCGGAATGGTTTTTCGCACTGGCGGCACGTAGGCTAGAGGTGACTTCGGCATGGGCCGTTTGCTGGGCTTGAATCTCACCCATAGTCACAACGCCATAATGAATGATGCTATGGCCCGCTTTTTTGGTGTCTTGTACATTAAAGACGCCTGAATCGGTACGGATTTCACCGTTTTCACCGACCTGACCACCGCCTTCTGCATAAAAAGGCGTACGGTCTAGCACCACAATACCTTCATCCCCTTCGCTCAAAGACTCACAAGGAGTACCGTCAGCAAAGACCGCTAAGATATTGACATTTTCTTGGTCGAGTTGGTCGTAACCGATAAACTCAGTCGGGGTCTCTACTTTGATGACGCTGCTATAGTCGACATCAAATTTACCGGCAGCACGCGCCCGTTGGCGTTGCTCTTGCATGTTCTCTTCAAAGCCTACTTCATCGATAGTGATGTCATATTCACGGGCGATATCTGCGGTTAAATCGACTGGGAAGCCATAAGTGTCGTAGAGTTTAAATGCCGTAGCACCGTCTAACACGTCGCCAGATTTTAGCCCTTCTAATTCACCAGAGAGCAGACGTAGCCCTTGAGCTAGGGTCTTGGCAAACTGCGTTTCTTCTTTTTCGATAGCACTTTCGATATCTTTTTGGCGTTCGACCAGTTCAGGATAGGCGGTACCCATCTCTTGCACCAATGGCGAGACCATTTTATAGAAGAAGGCAGACTCAGCACCCAGCTTATTGCCATGACGGACTGCACGACGAATGATACGGCGCAGCACATAACCACGACCTTCATTGCTTGGTAATACACCGTCAGCTATTAGGAACGATACGGCACGAATATGATCGGCGATCACTTTTAATGAGGCTTGCTGAGTGTTCTCAATCTCTAAGATATCAGCAGCGGCATCCATAAGGTGTACGAATAAGTCGATCTCGTAGTTGCCATGCACGCCCTGCAAGATAGCGCTAATACGCTCAAGGCCCATGCCCGTATCTACGCTAGGCGCGGGGAGTGGCTCAAGGCTACCGTCTTTTTGGCGATTAAACTGCATAAAGACGCAGTTCCAGATTTCGATAAAGCGGTCGCCGTCTTCTTCTGGCGTACCTGGCAAACCGCCTTCGATGTGCTCACCGTGGTCATAAAAGACTTCAGTACAAGGGCCACAAGGACCAGTATCGCCCATCGTCCAGAAGTTATCTGAAGCATAAGGCGCGCCTTTATTATCGCCAATGCGGATAATGCGCTCTGGCGCTAGGCCGATGTCTTTATGCCAAATATCAAAGGCTTCTTCGTCGGTCTCATAAATCGTCACGTACAGACGCTCGGTATCTAAACCCAACCAGTCTGGTGACGTTAAGAATTCCCAAACGAAAGGAATAGCGTCTTTTTTGAAGTAATCGCCAAAAGAGAAGTTACCGAGCATCTCAAAGAAAGTGTGGTGACGAGCGGTGTAGCCTACGTTATCCAAATCATTGTGTTTGCCACCCGCGCGCACACATTTTTGTGACGACACTGCCCGCTGATAGCCTCGGTCCTCTAGACCTAAGAAGCTCTCTTTAAATTGGTTCATGCCCGCATTGGTAAATAACAAGGTCGGGTCATTGTGCGGAATCAGGCTCGATGAGGTCACATAAGTATGCTGCTTGCTTACGAAGTAATCTATGAAGGCCTGGCGAATGTCGGCTGAGCGAAATGGTCGGCTCACTGTGGCTCCTTAATAATGCACTGGGTGTCGATAAATGAGGGGTTTGAGTCAGGGACTCAAGCAATCAGTCAATAACTAATAGGGTCAGTATCACCGTAAACTTTACCGATTGAGCAAAGCACAGTTTTAAAGAAACGCAATTTTAGCATAGTTGCCGTGCAGTAGGGCGGTTCGTCCCTAGGTGGTCACCACAATACGGTTAAAAACACTTATCAATATTTTCAATTATTAACTTATGGTAGCTAGCTAAAGCAGTAAGCGGCTTGGTTTTTAAATGTTGATAACTGGTGCGCCGGGCGCTCCCTGCTTTTACTTTATTCAATTCGGTCTGGGTAGGCTGGTGCTTTAGCCCAGCATGCTTACACAATTCAATTTATAAGCTGGGCTAAAGCGCCAGCCTACTGTAAGTTTATAAGATTGAAAATTCTAACACCTAGTTATTCAATATCGCAGCATCAGTCTCATCCAATTTATCTTTAATGAGCGGATTGGCCTCAATAACTTTAATAGGCAAGTAGCGCAGCTGTAGTTTGACCGGCAAATATTTAGGGAAGTTTTCATCCATATCTTGAGTAATTTTAGCTTCTATTTGGCGCACATCGTAAGAGGTAGGCACCGTCTCACCGCGCACTACCGCGCGAATAGTCTGATAACCATCGTACTTCTCAAACTGGGTATTGGTGAGTACGTTGCCTTTATCAATGAAATAATCATTAATATTGGTTTTTACATTGGTCTCAAACTGTTGCTGCTTGGCGATAGTGTTTAGATTCAGGGTCAGGTAAATCCCTAAGCCAATTAATAATAATAAAGTCACGGCATTGCGGCGAAAAAACGTCAAATAAGTGCCTGATTTATAATCGTCATCGACCAACCGGCGAAAGCCGGTAAACCACAACACCATAGCGTTGGTAAATTGGATGGCAATAATGTTGGTCATGGCCAAGAGTAGGGCGCCTAGACCTAAAGATATCTCGCCATTGGACAATAAGATACCACTGGCCGCTAAAGGCGGGACCAATGCTGTGGCGACGGCAACACCAACGACAGCAACGGATAAGTGTGGCGAAATCATTGCGTAAGCCCCTGCCGTACCCCCGGCTAAGGCAATCATTAAGTCCATCGAGGTGGGTTGGGTACGCGAGAGAATTTCGTTCGTGAGGGGCTGGCCTTGATGCAATAGACCCACAATGAAGCCAATCACCACCACTAAAGCCCCGCCTGCCGCTACCGTAAACAGCGATTTACGCAGTAGCGGCATCCGGTAGTCAATAATCGCAAGGGCGACCCCAGTGATAGGTCCTAGCATCATGGCGACCAACATAGCGCCGATGACGACGGCAGGCGAGTTGGCGACTAAACCATAGCTGGCAATGATTGCAGATAACGCATTCATTAAAAAGTACATTTTACTCGGTAGCGCATTAGCCTCGATGCTTACACGAACTTTTGAGTAGTCAATCTTTTGCTCGTTTTCTTGTTGAGCGAGAAACTGTTTGTAAGCCTCTAGCTTCTCTTCTCTTTTTCGTTGCTCGCGCTCTTCTTCCGTTTCTTCTTCGTCCTCATCCTCATCTTCATCACTAGCAGTATGACTATCCGCATCTTCGCCTTCAGCGTCCACATGATGGTCTGATGATTGCTTTTTCGCCAGCTCCTGCTTTATATACTCGTCTTTATGAGTATCGGTGCTATCTAACTGAGAGGTATTATCGGTATTGTCTGAATCGAGACCCTCTGATTCGTCATTAGTAGTAACGTTGTCGCTATTAGGTGGGGTCAACAGCGACTTGGCACTAATCCCTGCAAGCTCTAACACGCTACCTTCTGGAATCTCTAAGGCAGGCGAGGGGGTATCAGTAGACGGCTGCTCTTCTGACTCTAAGCCATTGGCCGCCAGTTCAGCTTCGGCTAACTCAGCTACGGTGGCAAGTTCGGCTTGCTCAGCGGCTGCAGTATTCGGTGCCTCTGTTGTATTTGTTGCTACAACGACGACTGCTGGTTCAGTGTCGGGAGCAATCTCCGCTATAACCACATCAGGACTTTCTTCAGTGATTATGATTTTAGCTTCGGGTATCTGGGCAATGCCATTACCATCGCCTGTAGTGGCATTTTCAGCATCTGCATTCGTAGCTGCATCTGTATTGCTGTCAATATCTAGGCGGCTATCCACAACATTGTCATTATCAGTAGCGTCACGCTGGGCACGTTGAGAAGAGTCTTGAGTCATAAGAGCAGTATTTTATCTAGGCTAAGGTCGGCTTATTGTACTGGCAAATGAGCAAATAGCGAGAGTATTTTATTGAAATAATAATGAAATTGTAGCAATGATACGTTTGCTCATAACCATAAGTTGGCATCTTCATAGCCTAGCTACAGAGTATGAGCGGCAAGACTTTAAAGGGTCTTATAGCCTCAGCGCAACGCTACGCAGGACCAAGCCACGTTACGATTATAGTGAGGGTTATGAAAACATTAGATAAATGGATAGCTATTAAGAGCTTAACAGGCAAAAGTAGACAGTGTGAGCAAGAGGGTGCTCATAAAAATACAGGAATGGTTAATAGGATAACCATTCTGTCAGGAAAGATTGTTAAGGAAGGTCATTAAGGAATGGTTTTAAAGGAGAGTATTAGGGAAAGTGGTTAAGGAATAGTTAATGAAATACTAAGAGATATTTATACCCTGATTATAACAAGGTTTTATCTGAATGTCAGTCAATATAAATGAACAGCAAGGAAATTTAAATACTTACACTTTATAAGGAATTGGTGTATAAATACACTATACCCACACAGATAATAAGGTGAAAACTATGAACTGGCCATTATTCTCCATGATGTACTCTATTGCTGCTACTGTCTTGACTGGTGTTGTCATCGTAATCGCGCTAGTAACTGGCTTTAATGAGATCCCGCATATTATTACAGTCGCTGTAGCTTGTGCGCTGCTATCTATCCCTCTTGGTCTCTACTTTACTAAAAAGATTGGTAGCATCACTGGGGAAGAGACTTACGAATAAGTAAGCACAAAAATAAATTGAGTTTAGCTTAGGGCTCGTCTTAGCAATAAGACCCCGATGCGCCGCTCTTGCCAGATAAAGTCACTTACCAGATAGAGGCAATAGCTAGGTGAATAGATATTTTTGTATAACCTAGCTCGATTTTGAGGAATAGTAAGATTTTGAAGACTTAGCTTTAAAAGTACGCGCATAAAAAAGCCTCCTAACTAAATATAGTAGGAGGCTTTTTTAGTTTCAGTAAGCCAGATAGTCTCTAGCTCAGTGATATATATAGTTTAGAGCGTCAGGCTATTTAAGCTCAACCGTAGCGCCGTTTTGGATATTGGCATAAACTTCTAAAACGTCCCAGTTGGTCAAGCGGATACAACCGTGTGAGCCTTGACGGCTAATACCTTCAGGGGTTGGCGAGCCATGGATACCGTAAGAAGGCTTAGAGAGGCCCATCCACACGACGCCCACTGGGTTATTCGGGCCAGGGGGTAGCATAAAGACTTGCTTGTTCTTATCCTCGCCGACCGTTGCTTTATACCAAGGCATTTTCACTTTATTGACGACCTTGAAAGTACCATGCGGAGATGGGGTAGAGCTGCTACCTACTGTCGTTGGATAAGTGGCAACCAACTTATCACCATTATAAGCATAGAGCGTCTTATCGGCTTTATTAGCAACGACACGGGTAATGGTTTGCTTTAGCTCAGGGCGGGTATTAACGACGGTGATTTTTTCACCAGCACTATAGCTCTTGTTTTTATTAAGCTTATCGAGATAGCGGACGTCCATGTGGAAGCGCTCACCTAACATCTCTTTAATATCTTGGTAATACAAGCCTTTGACTTTAGACTTAGCTTCCGAGCCATTAGGAGTCGGTGCAAAAGTAGATTTAACATCTTCTTCAGTCAGCGTGTAAGTCACCAAAACAGGTCTGTCAGGTGAAATGTTTTTATTCAAAGCATCCCAAGTCTTTTGGTCCATCTTGCCAGTAGCCGGTAAGCCATGCATATTCTGGAAGTTAATTAGGGCTTTTTTACTGTTCATACCCCAACCACCATCGATCGGACCCGGTGAGGCATGGTTCCAATCTAGCAAGGCCTGCATTCTGATGGTCATCGCTGAGTTGACTTTCATGTTCGGCGACCATTTCGAGCTGTTGACCGTCTGGGCATAGCTGGATAAATCTAGGGTAGTGATTTTCTTACCGTCTTTATCTTCGATGCTTTTAATCGAGCTATCGCCCGCTGCCGAAGCTAAACTGGTATTGTCAGTTTGCGTGTTGGTCAGGGGGTCAGCGACGCCGCTATCATCTGGTGAGGCAACGGCTTGCCCTTCTTCGATATCATCAGAGGCATCTTTAATGGCGTCCTGACGCGTAAGCTCAGAGGCACTGATATTATCAGGGTTGACGGTAGCTGCAGGCTGGCTTCTATTCTCAATCAACTGGCCCATACGGTCGCCAGTAGCTTGCTCAGTATTTGAGCTGGTGCTAGCAGTCGCGCCTAAAGAGTTGCTATGATTTTCATCAATTTTTAAACTGGCCAATTTAGCCAAGTTAGGCATTGAGTCAACATTACGAACAGGCAGCGTGCGCTCACTGGCATTAGGTGCCGCTATAGCGCCAGTACTGACGCCCGCCAACAAACAGACAGAACCTAGCATCGCTGCGCGGACTGCAGCAGACAATGCATATCTAGTTGATGATTTATTTGGCGAATCTAATAAAGTAGGTGTACGCATAATATAGTCACACGTTATTGAAAAGTAATCAGTATTATGCGCATAATTTGTAAGGTTCGCAAACTTTTGCAATACATTTTTGTGTGAATCATTTATGGATAGAGCGGGTAAGTCTAGAGACATTGGGGTCTGAGGTAGTCGTCCTTATAAGCCCCTTTAGCGACTGGCAAGCTAAAGGTAATATGTCTATAATGCCCTAGTGGTCATGGTTGCAAGCCGTCGAGGGTGTGCCAGTCAACTTATTAATGGCGATTATGAGATTATGAGCCGCTATAGCTAGGCCTGAATAGCAGGGTAGTAACTGCCTTTATTAGCGGTATAGCAGACCAATTTACGTAGCGTTGCTTACCAAAATAGAGCCATTATTGACATTACAGTAACGTTGCAGCATCTTCTTAGAGGCATTGTCTAGCAGGTATTACTGCTAAACAGTGAGTAATGCTATGCTTTTGGCTCGCTTATATTTATAGAGGCTTTTATTTTAATAGCCTTTATTAGCATATTTTTTATCTTAATACCCTTTATAATAAGCTTGCTATAATTAAACGTTTTTTAGTTAATTTAGTCCCTTTTAATCCCTATTTTTACTTCGTAAACAAGGCCAATTATGTCAGACCACGAAACCATGAGCGCTGCAGACTTCCAAAACAGTCAGGACAATGACGCTAGCCAAGAGAGCTATGAGAGCTATAATCTGGATAGCGCACAAAGCTTTATTGAAGACGAAGATATGGCAGTACTGCAAGCGCAACTCGCAGAAGCCAGCCAGTCGCTATACAGCATTCGTGATTTTATCCGTTTTTGTGTGACCCAACTGCGCCGTTATGATGTGGTCGTAGCGCAAGGTACCAATGATGAATTTGCCGAAGCCGCTGCTATTGTTCTGCATACTTTGTCGCTAGACTGGTCTGCCGATGAGCAAATCTTAGATTGCCGCTTAACGGACAGTGAAAAGCAGGAAGTCCTCACCTTATTACAAGAGCGCATCACTTTACGTATGCCGCTTAGCTATCTCATTAATCTAGCTTATTTCTGTGATTTGCCTTTCTATGTGGATGAGCGGGTCCTAATACCGCGCTCGCCCATTGCAGAATTAATCCGTCAGCAGTTTTATCCGTATTTTGATGCCGATGAGCGTGCCCAGCCTTTGGGTTTAGCCAGCGTGAAAGCGGATGCCGATGCGTCGCCATTTTTTGACCATGGTTTAGAGCTAAAGCAATTGGCACATCCTGAGCGTATTCTAGATATGTGTACGGGTTCTGGCTGTATCGCCATTGCCTTAGCGTCGCGCTTTATCGATGCGACGGTTGATGCTGCGGATATTGATAAGTCGGCTTTAGAAGTCGCCTCAGTCAATGTGGACCATCATAATGTTAATCATCAAGTGAATTTGATTGAATCTGACCTATTTAGCAAAATACCTGCAGAGAATCAATACGAGCTAATCGTGACCAACCCGCCGTATGTGGATGCGGAAGATATGGCTAATTTGCCCCAAGAGTTCTTATACGAGCCGGATCATGCTTTAGCGGCAGGTCAAGACGGTTTGGATTTAGTACACCGTATTTTATATGAAGCGCCAGATTATCTGACCCGTGATGGCTTGCTAGTCTGTGAAGTGGGCAACAGTGAGTGGGCGTTAAACCAAGCCTATCCTGAGATTCAGTTTGATTGGTTGCGCTTTGCCAAGGGTGGCCGCGGTATCTTTGCCATCACTTACGAAGAGCTGATGGACCACCGTGATGAGTTTGCGCAGTATGCTATGGCATTGGCACAAAATACCCCAAGCCTCTAATAGGTTTGAATTCTTGCAGGTTTGGAGTCTTGATTACTGGCTTAAGCCGTCGTTGCATAATGACGGTTTAAGACTGCAGTCATTTTCATACAATGAAGTATTTGGTTTATTCTTACCGTCATCGTTACGGTGTATCGCAAAGTAAATAGGGCAGCATATGGCAGGCAATAGTATTGGGCAGGTATTTCGAGTCACGACCTGTGGTGAGTCGCATGGCGCAGGGTTATTGGCTATCGTAGATGGTATTCCACCTGGTCTAAGCTTGGCAGCAGAGGATTTGCAGGTTGATTTGGACCGTCGTAAGCCAGGTACGTCGAAGTACTCAACCCAGCGCCGGGAAGCCGATGAAGTTGAGATTATCTCGGGTGTATTCGAAGGGAAAACCACAGGCACCTCGATTGGCCTATTAATTCGCAATACCAACCAAAAGTCTAAAGACTATAGCGATATCAAAAACACCTTCCGTCCGGGCCATGCCGACTATACTTATAGTATGAAATATGGCTTTCGTGACTACCGTGGCGGCGGGCGCTCATCGGCTAGAGAGACAGCCATGCGAGTGGCGGCAGGGGCTATCGCAAAGAAATACTTAAGCGATACCTTGGGGGTGCAAATCCGGGGTCATGTGACGCAAATTGGGGATGAATACGCCAAGGTGCAAGACTTTAGCCAGATTGATTGGGACTATGTGAATAGCAACCCGTTTTTCTGTGCGGACAGCGAGGCGGTGCCCCGTTTTGAAGCCTTAATCGACAGCCTGCGTCGTCAAGGCAGCAGCTGTGGCGCTAAGCTACAAATTATTGCTGCTGGCGTGCCAGTGGGGCTAGGGGAGCCCGTCTTTGATCGTTTGGATGCCGATCTTGCCCATGCTCTAATGAGCATCAATGCAGTCAAAGGCGTTGAGATTGGGGATGGCATGGCGGTCGCCGGTCAGTTCGGTCATCTATCACGTGATGAGCTGACCCCAGAAGGTTTTACCGCCAATCATGCTGGTGGTATCTTGGGCGGTATCTCTTCAGGGCAACATATCACGGCTAGCATTGCACTCAAACCGACTGCCAGTATTACCACTAAAGGCCGCAGTATCGATACCCAAGGTGAGCCCTTAGAGATGATTACCAAGGGCCGCCATGACCCTTGTGTGGGCGTGCGTGCGACCCCTATCGCTGAAGCTATGATGGCTATCGTCATACTAGATCACTACCTGCGTCATCGTGGTCAAAATGCGGATGTGACTCAGCCTGTATCCCCTATTGTGTAAAGGTTTATTGGCAGGCAGTTAGCGCCTTATTCTAGAAAAAGAAAACCCCAAGCATTTAATCAGCGCTTGGGGTTTTTGCTTAGGTAGGATAGTTTTGGTTTAATAGCTTTAGCTGAACCGTTTTAGCCGTTCAAAACGGTAAACTAATTACCTAATTGCTCTACGACCCGCTCACCTTGCGGGCGCACTGGACGGTTATTACCATCGTATAAGTCATACATAATGGCAAATTGATCGCTAGCCAAGCTTATCGGCTGCTTGGTCACATACCACTGTACTTGCTCAGAGCAAGGTGGGGTAGTTAGCGAACCATCGTAATGATAAAAGGTGGGTGCATTGGGAATCAGCGCGGCTAGATTGACGTTATTCGCGGTAAATCCTACGTTATTTTCAATGCTTAACTGAGTACCGTTTAATAAAATTCGCAATACGGCATTGGCTTGGCCCGGCTGCAGCATAACCCCGATAACCGCAAGATTGCCTTTGGCATTAGCATGGACGAAATGCAACTCACCGGGATAGTTTTTACCCGCCAACTGATGCTCGCTAGGGATATGGTAGTGGAACTGCTTAAGGGTATATTGCTCACCCTCTAGCGTTATCGCATTGGTAGTAGTGGTTGGGGTATAAACTATGGTATGGCCGTTATTATGAATCTTAATATCGGCCGCTTGGCTATAATTAATGACAGGTGCCGCGCTTTTACTGGCCATCACTTGGGTGATATTGATTGGGGATTGCGCTTGACCAATTTTGCAGGCGCTAGCATTATCTAAATTACCCCAAAATTCAGGACCAGTAGCACCCGTATAGGACCACGCAGGGTGTGTGGTGCTCGTTTTATGGCTAGCGCTTACTGCTGCCGGAGCAGTAGCCGTAGGCATTTTTTCAAGGACTTGATAGTTGCTGCTGCAACCGCTAAAGCTAGCACTTAAACCTAATGCGCTTATAGCCAGTAGGGCAACGCTTAGAGGGTGACGAGTCATGGTAATGTCCTTTATATGGCTAAAATAACGCGAATAAAAAACCACTTTTTATAGGCGTTATTGGCCTGTCTTGTTGGCAAACATAAGCGCAGTAACGCTTCGCCAGAAGACTTGCAGAGATAAGTTTTAACAAAATTATAATCAATTAGCAATTAAATAGTATAATTATTATTAATTTTATTTAACAGTGAACGGTCGCTGCCCCGTTAATTAGCAAGATGATCAGCAAGGCAGTTAGCAATCTTATCAGATACAAATAGCGGCTGAATTGGTGTTCCGTGCTATCATAGCATCAGTGAATAAAGGCTCTGTTGCCAACCGCTGAAAAAGTAATGTCCGCTGTAATTATGCAGGCGTGTTACTTTATGAGCTTGGGCAGTAAATGCCTTTGTTTAAACTGCTAGCTATTGTTTTTAATGCTCTTTTTCATATTTTTTTATACCAATAATAAGCCTCAAACCATTATGATGACCCAGCAGCGCCAAGCCCAACGTCGACAGATATTAGCCATGATGGGGGTCACGCCTTGGGTGGGACGCGAGGCAGTCACGGCAGACTTACAAGACATGCTAGCGGCAGCGCCTGAGTCAAGTACGGCTGAGTCGCTAAGCATGGCTACGGCAGCAGTCACTCCTAGCAGTCCGGCTACAAATCTGGCTATAAGCCCGACCCACAGTTCGCCCAATAGCGCCGCTAGTGCTGCCTCTGACAGTGCGGCAATGACTGGCTCACCGGTTAGCAGCAGTGGCTATGAAGGCTCAGCATATACAGATTCGGGCTATCCGCCTATGCCGGATGACATCACGCCTAACAACACCCCCTTTGATCCGCAGTTTGGCTATTTTGATAATAACCCAGCCGCCACCGCTAATACCCCTGTGGTCTCTAGCAGCGACTTTGCCGATGAGGAAGAAGCGCAGATTCCCATTGAGCCGTTTACCTTACAGGGCATTCGCTATAATAATTGGGTGCTGTTAGTAGATAGTGCTGCCTTGAGCGCAATGGGACAAAAGCTTTGGCAAAATATGCAAGTAGGCTTATCCAGCCGATGCGAGTCCTTGGCATTTCCTTTTTGCAAAACCATGTCTACCCTTGATATGGCCAATGCGAGCTTGGCGGGCTTTGTCTTTAAATTAGGCGGTAGCGAGCATATCCAAGTAGCCGCCTTAACCGACTTGCCAGAAGGATTGGACCACGAGCAGATGGTGCGTGCGCCCTTATTAGAAGAGATGCTGGCCGAGCCGGCGCAAAAGCGACAATTGTGGCAATTGCTTTGCGCTTAATCTGCGTGCGCGGGTAGGCTATCGCAAGCTTTTTAATGCAAAAACCTTAGTCAATTCAAAGTAATAATCTAACGGGTAAATATGATTTTTACACTAGCTATCTCAATCCTAGATATGCTAATTTAGCAGACGCTAATAGCTATGCTAATAACTATGCTAATCATAGGGCTATAGGGCTATAGGGCTATAGGGCTATAGGGCTATAGGGCTATAGGGCTATAGGGCTATAGGGTTGTTGGCGCGTTACGCTGTGCTAAGATCTGCACAGAGTAATTATCCGCTATTGTCAGCATCAACATTAATTTTTCGTGCCTTAAATTATCTATACCATTAATTAACCACTTAGTGTTTTACCCCTGGGCTTATTTTTATTTGTTTTCTCTTTATTTCTCCACTCTTCCTTTGTTTCTACTTTATAGGACATCCAATGACTCAGAATACCTCGCACACTACTGCCAAACGTTTACCCAATTTCTGCGCAGGTCCCGCGACTATGCCGACGCAAGTCTTAGAACGCGCGCAAGCTGACCTTTTAGACTGGCAAGGGCGTGGCCTATCGGTGATGGAGATGAGTCATCGTAGTGCGGATTATGTCGATATTGCTGAACGTGCCGAAGCCAAGCTGCGCCAATTGATGAACATTCCGAATAACTATAAAGTTTTATTCTTACAGGGCGGCGCTAGTCTACAGTTTTCTGCTATCCCGCTAAATTTACTGGGTGGTGGTACGGCCGATTATCTCAATACCGGAGCTTGGTCAGGTAAAGCGATCAAAGAAGCGCAACGTTATGAGGCGCTAGGTCTGGGCAAGATTAATGTGGTAGGTAGTGGTAAAGCCAGTAACTTCACCGACGTGCCGGATATCAAGGACTGGACGCTGAGCGACAATGCTGCGTATTTCCATTATTGTGCTAACGAAACTATTCATGGTTTGCAGATTTTTCAGCCACCGCAAGTGGGTGCGCCGTTAGTGGCTGATATGTCTTCTTGCATTCTGTCGCAGCCTATCGATGTCAGTCAGTTCGGTATGATTTATGCGGGCGCGCAAAAGAATATTGGTCCTGCCGGTTTAGTGATTATCATCATTCGTGAAGATTTAATCGATAAAGCCAGCGAGTGGTGCCCGATGCTACTCAATTACGCCCATCAAATCGATAAAGAGTCGATGTCAAACACGCCAGCCACTTATTCATGGTATCTGGCTGGGTTGGTGTTTGATTGGTTAGAAGAGCAGGGCGGTGTTGAGGCTATCGGTAAGATTAATCAGCAAAAAGCCAAGCTGTTATATGATGCCATCGATAACAGCAGCTTTTATGCCAACCCGGTGGCTAACGCGCATCGCTCCATCATGAACGTGCCGTTTACCTTAGCAGACAGTGCGCTAGATAAAGTATTCTTGCAAGAGTCTGAGCAAGCAGGCTTATTAAACCTGAAAGGTCACCGTGATGTGGGCGGTATGCGCGCCAGTATCTATAATGCTGTGAGCCTCGATTGGGTCAGTCAACTGGTTGACTTTATGCAAGAGTTTGAGCGCAAGCATGGCTAAGTTAATGGCTAGGGTTAAGAGCTATTCTCATGGATATGCGCATGGCTAAATCAACTTAAAGCTTAGTGGTATTGTCGTGATAAAGCGGCATTGGCTACTGATTTACCGACAGCTGTCTTTACCTGTTGGCGTACTCTTTAGATTATGAGTGCACCGATGGGTAAGACAGCTGTTTTCGCCTATGAGTTTTGCTATGATAAAGGTTAATGTGCCGCATAAGTCTGTCCCTATGTCCGTGATATCTGCTTTAGCAACGCTAGTCTCACCTGTACGCGCCGCACCCGTCTGCGTCTCAATGCTACCGGGCGGGTCACGGGCTGCGATGAAGCCAGCTTATCTTGAAGTCGGGACGCCTTTATTGGCGGCAATTATGGCGATTACGGTGTCGCTGCCATTGGCCACTGTAAGCCATGCCGAAATTGTCACCACGACCGCCTTAGGGCATAACAGTACGGCGGTGTATAAAGATGCGCCTTATATGCCGTATGCCAATCCCAACGCGCCGACCGGGGGCACGCTATCGTTAGATGCGCGCGGCTCCTTTAATAGTGCGAAAAAATGGACGACCACGGGCATGCCGATGGCGGGAACCGACTATCTTTACGATACGCTGATGACCGGCTCGCTCAATGAAGCTTTTACTATGTATCCGCAACTGGCCAGTAAAGTCACCTATGACACCGAAGATGCCAGTTGGATCATTTATCATATCAATCCGAAAGCACGCTTTTGGGATGGCACTGCTGTCACCAGTAGCGATGTTAAAGCCACCTTTGACGCCCTGCTTAGCAAAGGGCCGATGTCGATTCGCAGCTATTTAGCGGATATTAAAGCGGTGCAAGTGCTCGATGCCAATAGGGTGAAATTTACCTTTCAGTCCGCAGACAATCGGGAAATCCTACTTACAGTAGGGCAGTTTCCTATCTTCTCTAAAGCCACCGTCGATAGCGACTTTGATAGCATCAGCTTTACCCCGCTTATGGGCAGTGGCCCGTATAAGCTCGCGAAGGTAGATGCAGGCCGTAGCGTGACCTATGTGCGTGACCCTAACTATTGGGGGCGACAATTGATGGTCAATCGTGGCCGCTATAACTTCGATAGGATCAAGTTTGTCTACTATGGCAGCGATGAGATTGCTTTTGAAGGCTTTAAATCTGGACAATATCGTTTTCGTAGCGAAAATAAAGCGTCCAATTGGGCAAAGTCTTATGATTTTCCAGCCACACAAGCAGGCTTAATCGTTAAAGAAGAAATCGCTAATGGCAACCCGATGCCGATGCAGGGCTTTGTGATGAATATGCGCCGGCCGCTGTTTCAAGATATTCGGGTACGCCAAGCCTTGAGCGCGGCTTATGATTTTGAATGGATGAATGCGACCTTATTTCATGGTCAATACGAGCGCCCGCAAAGTTACTTTCATGGCTCAGAGCTGGCAGCGAAAGGTGAGCCCTCAAAGGCAGAGTTGCAAGTCCTCAAGCCATTATTGGCCAAACTTGAGCCGGTGCAGCGTCAAGAGGTGATGCAAGCCTGGCAACTGCCTAAAACTGATGGCAAAGGCTTTAATCGGCAAGGCTTGCTCAAAGCGCGGCAGCTGCTATTAGACGCAGGCTTTTATTATCAAGATATGCACCTCTATCAGCCCGATGGCAAACCGGCCAAGCTAGAGGTTTTGATGACCGGCGACACTATGGGGCGGGTGATACTGCCGTATATCCGTAGTCTGCAGCGCTTAGGGTTTGATGCCAAACTGCGCCAAGTTGATGCTCCGCAGTATTACGAGCGGGTGCGTCGTTTCGATTACGATATGATTGTGGATGTGTTTGCCCAGAGTCTGTCGCCTGGGGCAGAGCAAGCCTACTTTTGGGGCAGTAAAGCCGCTGATGAAGTGGGCAATAGCAACACGGCGGGCATTAAAAACCCAGCGATTGATGCGGTGATAGCCAAGCTGATAGCCGCTGATAATCGTGACGAAATTATTTTATACACCAAAGTGCTAGACCGCTTATTACGCGCCGGCTACTATCTAGTGCCGACTTATGGTAAATCGACCACAAACGTCGCTTACTGGGATCAATACCGTCATGTCGCAAAACTGCCGAGCA
Organism: Psychrobacter sp. CoH-33_TS_01; assembly: GCF_058189395.1. Classification (NCBI taxonomy): domain Bacteria; kingdom Pseudomonadati; phylum Pseudomonadota; class Gammaproteobacteria; order Moraxellales; family Moraxellaceae; genus Psychrobacter; species Psychrobacter sp. CoH-33_TS_01. The sequence goes on along the minus strand of NZ_JBVGQI010000004.1, from coordinate 305,099 downwards.
ATGCAGTGGGGATTGACTATTGGTGGGTCGATCAGGCGGCTGAAGCCAAAATTAATGCGTATTTAAAACGCTGATCGGCTGCCGTAAACAATTAAGGCCTAGATTTGTATACAGATATCCCTATACCCTGTTTGGCCTAGCCTGTTTTTAGCGCACAATACTTTCCAAGGAATTTTATGAAAATTACTATCCAACCCATCAAAGCCTTTTCGGACAATTATATTTGGACGCTGATTAACGATACCAATAAACAGGCGATTGTCATTGACCCAGGTCAAGCTGAGCCAGTAGCGGCTTTTCTTAATAAGCAGGACTTGGACTTGACCGCGATTTGGACCACCCATCATCATTTTGACCATACCGGCGGGGTGGCAGAGTTGCGTGAATACTTCCCAATGACCCATGTGGTCGCCCATGCTGAGCACGGGGTAGACCCCGACCAAACGATTAAAGATGGCAGTTCGGTGAGTGCTTGGGGCGCCAGTGTTCAGGTTTGGGATATATCAGGACATACCAACCATCATATGGCGTATGTCTTAGATATTGACAATCAAAAGCACGTCTTCTGCGGTGATACCTTATTCAGCGCCGGTTGTGGCCGCGTGTTTACCGGCACTATCGAGCAATTGTATAACAGCTTTAAACGTCTGAATACTTTGCCAGAAGACACTTTGCTATATCCCGCTCACGAGTATACGGCGAATAATCTACGCTTTGGCTTAAGTATTGAGCCGGATAATATTGCTATGCAAGCCGCTTTGGAGATCGCACAAGAAAAAACCAAGCATGGCAAACCCACCTTACCGGTAACCTTGGCCCATGAGCGCAAAGTGAATGTCTTCTTGCGCACGGACAGTCTCGAAGTCATCGCTGGGGTAAAAGAAAAAATCAGCTTAGCGGATGAGAAGCCTTTAACCATTTTCGCAGCTTTGCGCGAGCTTAAAGATAACTTCTAAGTTATATTATTAGTGGGTAGCTGCTGCTTAATCTTAGATGCTGCTTAGCTACTAAGTGTTCGCTGATGTTCATTATTGATGTTCATTATTGATGTTCATTATTAATATTAATTACTAATACGCAATCAAGCAGGTTGGGATAGACATTATGGGTCGATATATTCTTAAGCGCTTGCTGCTCATTATCCCGACGCTATTTTTAATTTTATTGGCCAACTTTGTCATTGTGCAGGCGGCACCAGGCGGTCCTGTAGAGCAGCAGATCTCGCAGATTGAACAAGCGGCAAAGTTTGATGCGGTCAATCCTAATGCGGCTGGCGGGTCGAAGGGTCAAAGCACTTATCAAGGCACGCGTGGCTTGTCCGATGAGATGGTGGAGGCGATCAAAGCTCAGTACGGCTTTGATAAATCCGCCCCTGAACGCTTTTGGTTGATGGTAAAGAGCTATGCCACCCTCGATTTTGGCGAGTCTTTCTTTAAAGGCCAGCCGGTTACCGAGTTGATTATCGATAAGCTGCCGGTGTCTATTTCCTTAGGGCTTTGGAGTACGCTGCTTATCTACCTGATAGCTATCCCCTTAGGCATCTATAAAGCGGTACACAATGGCAGCGGCTTTGATAAAGGCTCGGCATTATTGCTGGCTATCGGACATGCCATCCCGGTCTTTGTCTTTGCGGTGATTCTGCTGGTATTGTTTGCTGGCGGTAGCTATTGGCAATTATTCCCTCTGCAAAATCTCACCTCGGAAAATTTCGATCAGCTCAGCGCCTTGGGTAAAATTAAAGATTACTTTTGGCATTTGGCCTTGCCGCTATTGGCGAGCACGGTGGGCGGCTTTGCCGGCCTGACCTATCTGACCAAGTTTAGTTTTTTGGAGGAGCTGAGTAAGCAATATGTGCTCACTGCTAGGGCGAAAGGACTGGGGTGGCGACAAGTGTTATACGGCCATGTCTTTCGCAATGCCATGCTGATTATTATTGCTGGCGTGCCGGCGGCTATCATCGGGATCTTTTTTACTGGTAACTTTTTGATCGAGATTATCTTTAAGCTTGATGGCTTAGGTTTGCTAGGCTTTGAGGCCATTCAGCAGCGTGATTATCCAGTGATATTTGGCTCTTTATTTATCTTTACCTTGGTGGGTTTACTGGTGCAGTTAATCAGCGATATTAGCTATCATTTAATCGATCCTCGCATCGACTTTGAGGGACGCTAAATGTCAGATTCTGTAACGCCCGACTCTATGCATAATCGTACAGCCGATCAAAGCGGGAATTTTAAACCCGCTATGCCCGCTAAAAAGTCATTATTTAGCAACCCTATTTGGCGGGCGCGACTACAGCGCTTTCGGCGCAATCGCTTGGCTATGATTGCCTTAGTGCTGTTTGCTATTATATTTGTCCTTTGTATGGCGGTGGAAGTCATTGCCAATGACAAGCCGCTAGTGGTGCAGTATCAGGGCGATTATTACTTTCCAATCGTTAAGGCCTATCCTGAGACCAGCTTTGGCGGGGTTTTTGAAACCGAAGCCGACTATAAGGACCCGGCAGTAAAAGCGCTTATTAACGCGGACGGCTACTATGTCATGCCGCCGATACCCTTTGCCGATCAGACCCCTAATGTGGAACGGGCTGTGCCTTATCCTGCGCCGCCCAATGTACAAAATTGGCTCGGTACCGATGATGTCGGCCGTGATGTGTTGGCGCGTATCTTGTATGGCATGCGCATTTCGCTATTGTTTGGCTTAGCACTGACCGCAGCAGGGGCAATGATTGGCATTATCGTGGGCGCTATTCAGGGCTATTACGGCGGTTGGGTGGATTTAGCCGGGCAGCGCTTTATGGAAGTGTGGAGTGGCATGCCGCAGCTGTTTATGATTATTATCTTAGTCAGCTTATTTAGCCCCAGCGTTTATATTCTATTTGCCTTGATGCTATTGTTTGGTTGGATGGGACTGGTCGGTCTGGTGCGGGCTGAGTTTTTGCGTGCGCGTAACTTTGATTACGTACGGGCTGCACATAATCTAGGGGTGTCTGATTGGCAGATTATGACCCGCCATATCTTACCCAACGCCTTAGCCTCAAGCTTATCGCAATTGCCTTTTATTTTAACGGCCAATGTCATCGCGCTGACCTCCTTAGACTTTTTGGGATATGGTTTGCCGCCGGGCTCGCCATCATTGGGAGAATTGATGGTGCAAGGCCGTAATAACCTAGATGCGCCTTGGCTGGCACTGTCCGGATTCTTTAGTTTGACCTTTATTTTATCGCTACTGATCTTTATTGGGGAGGGGCTACGCGATGCTTTTGACCCAAAACACTAATGGCTCTACTACTAATAGTCCTGCTATCAATGCGCCCGCTGCTGATTCTCATGCTGAGCCGGTATTGTCGTTACGCGGGTTAACGATAGCTTCAGCCAATGCAACCTTAGTAGACCAATTATCTTATGACTTATTTGGCACGCAGACCCTAGCGATTGTAGGCGAGTCCGGATCGGGTAAATCGATATCGAGTTTGGCTTTGCTGGGGTTATTAACAAATAGCCTAAGCATATCTGGTGAGCTGACGCTGGCCGGGGTCGGGCAGTTACCATTAGCCAATAAGCCGAACTTGAGCAGCAGTGCGACCAAGCAGGACAAACAACGCGAGCATAGCTTTCAGCAGATTCGCGGTACCCGTATCGGCATGATCTTTCAAGAGCCAATGACCGCGTTAAATCCTTTGCATACGGTGGGACGCCAGCTTGCCGAGAGCTTAATGCTAGCCGGCGTAAAGAAGTCTGAGATTGCCCAGCAGCGGTTAAGCCTGCTTAATGATGTCAATATCACCGACCCTGAAGCCAAACTTGCCCGCTATCCCCACGAGCTCTCAGGAGGGCAGCGCCAGCGGGTCATGATTGCTATGGCTCTAGCGCAGCGCCCGAAGATTTTGATTGCTGACGAGCCCACCACGGCGCTCGATGTCACCTTGCAGCACGACATACTGACCCTGCTCAATAGGCTAAAAGCTGAGTACGGTATGGCGATGATATTAATTAGCCATGACCTAAATTTAGTCCGCCGCTATAGCGATAATATTATTGTGATGCGGCAAGGCCGCGTGGTCGAGCAAGGCGCTACCGAGGCACTGTTTGCCAATCCGCAAGCCGACTATACCAAGCTATTGATGGCGCATGATTTTGGCAGTGCTTTATCGATAGCAGAATTAGAGAAGCTTAAAGACAATCCACAAGCCCCTTCAAAGACAACCTCGACTCAAGGTCAAGGGCAAGGGCAACAAACGCCGTTATTAACTACTGATAACCTAGGCGTGGGCTATCCTCTACAAAAGGGCTGGCTAGGCGCTACCAAGACCTGGTCAGCGGCCTTGGAGTCATTGAGCATTACCTTGCAGCCCGGTTATGCCTTAGGCATTGTTGGTGAGTCAGGGTCGGGTAAGACCACCGCGGCTTTGGCCATTGCGCGGCTGCTGAGCCAGCAAGCCCAAGTGACCGGCCAGACCCGAATAGCGGGGCAAGATATCTATAGCCTGAGTAAGGCTGAGCTAAGACAGTTTCGTGCTGAAGTACAGATGGTCTTTCAAGATCCGTTTGCCAGTATTAACCCGCGCTTTACCGTCAGGCAAATCGTTGAGGAAGGCTTATTGGTGCAGGGACAGGATAAGGCCCGTCGCGAACAGGCTGTTTTGGAGGCTTTGACCACGGTGCAACTGCCGGTAGAGTTGGCTGATCGCTATCCGCATGAGCTATCAGGCGGTCAACGGCAGCGGGTGGCATTGGCTAGAGCTTTGGTGATGCGACCCAAATTGATTATTTTAGACGAACCGACCTCGGCACTAGACAGTACTACCCAAGTGACGGTGGTGGCGCTATTGCGGCAGATTCAGCGAGATTTTGCTATTGGTTATATTTTTATTAGCCACGACCTAAACGTGGTGCGGGCGCTATGCCAACATATCGTTGTGCTAAAAGCAGGCCAGTGTGTCGAGATGGCAGAGACCGAAGCGCTGTTTAATCAGCCACAGCATGACTACTCAAAACAGCTGATGCAAGCCAGTGTGGCTAGTGCAAACTTCGCTTAAACCTGCAACGCTAGTAGGTATGAGGTTATTAGGCATGAGCATGGCAGTATGCAGAGACTGCCTAGCGGTTAATTATCGTATTAATAAAGATAAACCACCCACTAGGCGCTAAAAGGCAGATTAGCCAAAGGCAGGTTGACGTCTTGGCACAGCGTTGAGGAACTCGCTACGGGCTTGCATATCCGTAGTAAAGGCGCCTAGCATTGAGGTGGTACGAGTAGTTGAGTGCTGTTTGCCGACACCGCGCATCATCATACACATATGCGAGGCATCCATGACCACAGCGACACCGCTACAGCCCGTTACGTCCATAATGGCTTGAGCCACTTGCTCAGTTAAGTTTTCTTGGATTTGTAGGCGGCGCGCATACATATCGATAATACGAGCAAATTTCGACAGCCCTAATACCTGACCATCCGGCAGATAACCGACATGGGCGACGCCATGGAAAGGCAACATATGATGCTCACAGAGCGAATAAAACTCAATATTCTGTACCAATACTAGCTCGCGGCTACTCGAAGGAAACACTGCTTTATTAGTCACTTCCTCTAACGACTGCTCATAGCCTTGGGTTAGGTATGAAAAAGCTTTGGCTGCACGAATCGGGGTATCTACTAGGCCGGGGCGCTGGAGATTTTCACCGGTAGAGGCAATGAGTTTGCTATAAAGAACTTCGTTTGGAAAATTTTGGTCAGACATGGCACAGGTCACAAATCAGGGTGATAAAACGTGGCTATAGCTTAACTCCTAAACTCAATTTGTAAAGGTTTTTTCGTAAAAACCTCCCGTTTATAAGCATTTTTAGGATTTGCTAAATAAAAGTTCAATTCATAAGCAATTATCAGCTTTAAAGCATGAAATAAATTAAAGCTAACTTTAGCAGCGCTCAGCTTATCTGGTTAGCATGATAGAGTTTTTTTGCAAATAAGTAACTGTAACGGGGTTGGGATTGCAGTTTTAAGTAAACAGTCGTAAACTAAGCGACATCTTTGTTTTACTATTTATTATATTTCAGGCTAAATATGGCTAGCAGCTAGCTAAGTTATTATAGTTTTCATTTAATTTTAGAAGGATACACCATGCTACTCCAAGGTCAGCGCTTTGTCATTACGGGTATTGCCAGCAAATTGTCTATCGCTTGGGCGATTGCAGAAGCGCTCCATAGAGAAGGCGCGTCACTGATTTTGACGTACCCCAATGACAAGATTAAAAAGCGTGTCGATATGGCCGCTGAGCAGTTTGGTGCCGATCTTGTGCTCGAATGTGATGTGGCATCTGATGACTCTATTGCCACTTGTTTTGAGCAGATTGCAGCGCATTGGAGCGATGGTATTGACGGCGTCGTTCACGCTATTGGCTTTGCCCCGATGGACCAGCTCAACGGTGACTTTACCGAAGTGACCACGCGTGAAGGCAGTCAGATTGCTCATGATATCTCAGCGTATAGCTTTGTGGCATTAGCCAAAGCCTCACGTGGGTTATTAGCGCAGCGTCATGGCTCTTTACTCACTCTAACTTATGAAGGCAGCATTTCAGTATTGCCGAACTATAATGTGATGGGCATGGCAAAAGCGAGCTTGGAAGCCAGTGTGCGTTATCTCGCGACCTCAATGGGCAAAGAGGGCATTCGCGTGAATGCTATCTCGGCTGGTCCTATCCGTACCCTTGCGGCTAGTGGGATTAAATCATTCCGTAAAATGCTAGATATTAACGAAAAAATAGCACCGCTACAGCGCAACGTCACGCAACCTGAAGTCGGTAATGCCGCGCTATTCTTGTTATCGCCGTGGGCGTCTGGTATCACTGGTGAAATCTTATTCGTCGACGCGGGCTTCAATACCGTAGCCATCAGCGAGCAGTTGATGATGGGCGACGACTAGCCTTAGCCAAGCCGTCAAAGGACTAAGTATAAGTTCTAACCCTTTGACATATTAAAGGTCGTTCAGTAGGAAGGCAGCCAAAGGGCTGTCTTTTTTGGTTATAATACTCCCATTTTTGGCGTATAAAGAGCTTAGGCAGCGGGTATGATTACCAAACTTCCAAGATGGATATTATGGGGCGGCGCCGTACTGGCCTTTAGTGCAGGGAGCTTAAATACTGCCGCGTTGATGGGCTTTACCAATCTATCGGTCTCGCATGTCACAGGTAACGTCAGTTTATTCTCTGCTGCTATTGCTCATTTTGATGGGCAAAGTCTCTTATATATCGGCGCCTCACTGATTTCTTTTTTGATAGGGGCGATATTGAGCGGCTTTATCATTGGCCAGACCTCCTTAAAGCTAGGCCGCCGTTATGGTCGAGCTCTTTATTTGGAGGCAGGGCTGCTACTAATTAGCTACTTCCTCTATCAACAACACGATTATCTAGGGCAATTAGCCGCTGCTATGGCTTGTGGGCTACAAAATGCCATGGTAGCAACCTATAGCGGAGCGGTCATTCGTACCACGCATTTAACGGGCTTGACTTCAGACATGGGCGCTGCCATTGGCAATTGGCTGGCTGGCCGCTCAATCAGTAAGCCGACCTTGGGATTTCAAGCCATTATCTGGTACTGCTTTTGCGGTGGCGGGGTAGTCGGCGCCTTTTTATATACGAAGGTTGGCTACGGTGCGTTATTTGTCCCTATCGGGATTGTGCTGTCTGCCGCCTTTATCTATAACTTAGCTTCCGACCGCTTGCCTGAAGTGAATGCAGACTGATAATCTTGAACGTTTGACCGTGCCACTATATCGATAAAAATCTAGCTTCCATAGAAAAGCCGCTGATTATTTCAGCGGCTTTTTTTGTGTCTAAAAACGAGTCTTATAAAATAACTTTGAAGAATTAAGGGGTTATATAGTCTTTAACTATTTTTCCTCTTCTTCATTATGGTCTTCATGTTCATGCATACCTTGCATCATATCTAATGCTGAGTCATCAGTACGCTGTTGGTTCTCTTTAGCCAGACCATCTTGGTTAATATCGTTTGGAGCCATCTTCGTGGTGGGGTCTACTTTATTGTTAGACATAATAATTTCCTTATCGTATGTGTGTTTTAGTTCTAAATCATTACAACTGGCATGACTAAATACTATAGGGGATGAGTAGGGAGTTCAACCTAATGACTGTTGCATTAGTGAGTGTTTTATTTACTTAGTGTTGTCTTTTTTGTCAGATATAGAATTTTAATAACAGATAGCAAAAGATAAACTTTAGTCTATTTTCTGATTTCTTAATTATATAATAAACTATTGTTTTTAAATTCATTAAATATATGTTTTCTATTTTAACTAAAATATTGCAAAAACTTAAACATACTCTTAAGTTTTTGATAAATATAAAATCTTTATGTTGTTTATATATAGTAAATCAGTTATATTCCTGTTAATTTAAAACATCTGTGCACTAGTTTTATATTTATCCCTATCTGCATTAGTGATTTTTATATTCTTACAATCATGTTTTATATAAAAATAATAATCAAATGTTTATATTTTCTAACTAAACAACTTATCGGTATTAATGACCATTCATCTAACAGTGCGTTATTTCTCATAAAAAAATATATAGAATAAACCGTTTTCTAACCTAAAGCATAGGCTGCATATAGGTTTGCGCTAATATTTCTAATGATTGTTAGTGTTTCACTCTCTTTCTAGGCGAGAAAAAAAACTGCAGGGTTATGGTCGTAGCAAAGAATATTATAAAAAATAATGCTAGCTAAAACCCCTCAACTAATGTGGAAATCATTAGGTTAAATTACGTTAAATCATATAAATATTTAGATAAAATCATTTAGTTACAGAATCTTAGTTACAAAATGCGCACTAAAATAACTAGATGTATAGATTTTATTCTTAAGTGTCATCACTAAAAATATCGATTAAATTCAACATCTTATTTTACAAAATATTTAAATATTAGTTTTATTACCATCAGAATATCCGACATAAATTGAGTCAATAGGAATCATATGAACCATATCTATAAAGTTATCTTCTGTAAAGCAACAGGCACTTTCGTCGCAGTAGCTGAATTTGCGCGTGCCCATGGCAAAAAAGGCAGTGGTACGGTTGGCTCGGTAGCGAGTTCGGAGAGCGGTCAGGCGGCCACTAGCCGTTATGCGATGGGGCTCAGTGGACTCACCACACTATCGGCGGCTATCTTTTTGTCTTTGGGTTTGAGCTCTACGGCTTTTGCTGTTGATGCAACTTGCACGGGTCCAGCTGCAATTAACCAAGTTGCTTCTGGAGGTTCTAGCGATGAGGTTGCATGTGGTGAAGGAACAGTTGCATCTGGAGCAGGTTCGGTTGCTATTGGCTCGGGGGCTACGAATAAAGATACAAAGAATTATGACAAAACGATAGCTAGTGGTTCGCAATCAGTGGCCATTGGTGTTGCAGTAAATGCCGCTGGTACCCAGGCTATTGCGATAGGCGGAGGTGCCACGACTAAAGTAGACAGTGGAGACCAAAATGCCCAGAGTATTGCTATCGGTAACGATGCGCAGGCTAAAGGCGATCAGTCTGTTGGATTAGGGGCTAATACTAGGGCTTCAGGTGACTCCTCTGTAGCTATAGGTGGGGATGATCTTAAGAGGGTTATTAATGCTTATGGTCAGGACTATGAAAATCTTACAGGCGTTACACTTAATCCAACCGAATATGTGTCAACTGAATCATCAGGAGCGGGTAGTGTTGCGGTAGGGGTTCAGTCAATATCTTCAGGAAACTTCTCTACAGCAGTAGGAGTGAGATCGTTTGCCACAGCAGAGGCAGCAGTGGCTATGGGTGTTGGCTCTAAAGCTTCCAAAAAGGGTGCGGTGGCACTGGGTCCGGCGTCATCTGCAGCCGGGCAAGGCGCAGTTGCGGTCGGACTTAATTCAACAACAAATAAAATTGATGGAGTAGCGATTGGTAGGCAAGCCACGGCAAATGCGCAAAATGGTGATGTGGCACTAGGTCAAGGCTCTACAACAGCCGCCATTGTTAATTCAGGCACTTATCGGATTAATTCTACTACTAATGTTGATGATAAGGCAGCCGGAAGAACACCAACCTCTGTAGTGTCAGTTGGCGGGGTTGGTACTGAACGTAGAATTACTAATGTCGCGGCTGGTAATATAAATGCCACCAGTACTGATGCTATTAATGGCAGTCAGTTGTTCATTACCAGTAAGGCGTTAAATGAAGCGGCGAAAGCTACTCAAGATGCTTTAGGCGGTGGGGCAAAAATCAATCCTAGCACAGGTGAGTACGTAGCACCTTCTTATACGCTAACCAATAATCCAAGTGTGAGTGCGACGACTACCAGTAATAATGTCGGTAGTGCCTTAAGTACTTTAGATACGGCGGTTAATCGTACTCTAACCTTTACCGGCAATGTACTAAACGATGTTGGTGCTGATGGTAGCCAGCAAAAGCTTGGTAGTACTTTTAATATTAGTGGTGGTGCTACTGGTGATTCAAGCAATGCTAACGTCAAAACAGTGGTTACTGACGGCAAAGTTGATATTCAATTACTAAATGCTCCAACCTTCACAGGTAAAGTCAGCGCAAAGGGTTTTGATGCGGGTGGTGAAAAGATTACTGGCGTTGCAGTTGGAGAGGTGGATAGCGATGCTGTGAACTTTGGTCAACTAAAAAATGTCATTAATAGCAGTGCTAAAACCAGTAGTGTAGTTGCTGGAAACAATACTACAGTTACTAGCCAAACAGATACCACTGATGCGAATAAAACTATTTACACAGTAGACTTGAATACTGCTGCTAAAAATAGTTTGGCAAAAGCAGACACCGCGCTACAGACTGTAATCTCTAACGACCCTAATCTTACCGCTACTAGAACAGGCAACAACATTGAACTAGATTTCTCTGATACCCCAACTTTTTCCAAAGTCATCGTTGGTAGTACTACAGGAGACAATACAATTCTGAGTAGTACTGCTGATGGGCTGAACGTTGGTGGTGATAAAATCACTAATGTAGCTGCCGGTATTGCAACTACTGATGCGGTCAACTTTGGCCAATTAAAGGCTACCCAAGATAATGTAGCTACCAATGCTACAGATATTGCTAATAACACTCAGAACATCACCAAAAATGCTGGTGATATCTCTAGTAATACTACAGCGATTAATAATGCAGTGGCAGCTTTAAATGAAGGTTTTAACATTGCCGCTGACAATGGTACTACGGATAACGTTAAGCTTAGCGAAACGGTCACCTACACTAATAAGGATAGCAACTTAGTAGCCACGGTTAGTAATAACGCTATCAACTACGATTTGGCTAAGAACATCAAAGTCGATTCGGTCACAGCGGATGACGGTAATGGCAACGTTACTAAGATGACGACTGCTGGTACTCAAGTCAAGGACAACCAAGGCAATGCGACCAACTATGGCGCTGAAGGTCTAACCTTCCTTGACACCAATGGTGATCCAATTACTAACGCCCCAAGCATCACTAAAACGGGTATTAGTGCGGGCAACCAGAAGATTACGAATGTCGCTCCTGGAGCTGTTGCAGCGGGTAGTACTGATGCTATCAATGGTGATCAGCTATTTGGTGTTAAAGACAGTCTAACTAACTCAGGTCTACAGTTCTCGGGCGACAACGGTACGGCGTTCACTCGCAAACTTGGTGAAGAGCTGAAAGTACGAGGTGGCGCTACTGAAGCGACCTTAACTGACAACAACATTGGTGTGGTTTCTAATGACACAAATACGTTAACCGTTAAGCTAAATAAAGACATTAATCTTGGAGCGACTGGCAGTGTGACGACGGGTAATACCGTCACTAACAATGCTGGCGTTACCGTTGATGACAAAGCAGGCAACGTTACTAAGATGACGACTGCCGGTACTCAAGTTAAGGACAATCAAGGCAATGCGACCAACTACGGTGCTGAAGGCTTAATGTTCCTTGATAAGAACGGTGCTCCAATTGCTAACGCCCCAAGCATCACGAAAGCAGGTATTAGCGCGGGCAACCAGAAAATCACTAATGTAGCTCCTGGCACTGTTGCTGCGAGTAGCCAAGAGGCTATCAATGGTGACCAGCTCAATACCACTAATCAATCAATTGCAGCGGCTCAAGGCGAAGTTAATAAAGGCATCAACTTTGGTGATGGCGCCACGAACAACAACTACAAGCTTGGCGACACGATTAACGTCAAAGGTGATAGCAATGTTACTAGCGTTACCACTGCAGATGGGGTTCAACTTGGTCTAGCGGACGAGATTAGTGTTCAGCAAGTTACCGTTGGTGATGCTACCAACAGCACAATATTGACCAGTACAGCCAATGGCTTGGATGTTGGTGGTGACAAGATTACTAATGTAGCTGACGGTACAGCGGCTAAAGATGCAGTGAACAAAGGTCAGTTGGATAACTTAGCGACTGCTGGCAAAGCTAATACTGATGCCCTAGGCAACAGCACGGCAAGAAACCTAGGTGGCGGCGCTACTTATGACGATAAGACGGGTACAGTAAGTGCACCGACTTACAGCGTCAATGGTACTAACAGCAACAACGTTGGCGATGCCATCAGTGCATTAGACCAAGGCTTCACGCTACAGACTAATGGTGCAAATGGCGCTGCAGTGAAAGCTGGCGACACCATAGACATCGGTACGGCTGCTGGTGAGAACAACTTAGAAGTGGTTAAGTCTGCCAACACCATCAAGTACAGCCTAAAGAAGAACTTGGATTTAGGTGCAACTGGCAGCGTGACTACGGGTAATACCGTTACTGACAACGCTGGCGTTACCGTTGATGACAAAGCAGGCAACGTTACTAAGATGACGGCCGCTGGCACTAAAGTAACTGATGGTACTAACACTACTAACTATGGTGCGGAAGGTCTAACGTTCCTTGACAAGACGGGTAACGAGCTAGCCAATACCCCAAGCATCACTAAAGCAGGTATTAATGCGGGCAACCAGAAAATCACTAATGTCACTGCTGGCGCTGTTGCAGCGGGTAGTACTGATGCTATCAATGGTGATCAACTATTGGGTGTTAAAGACAGCCTAACTAACTCAGGTTTACAGTTCTCGGGTGACAACGGTACGGTCTTCACTCGCAAACTTGGTGAAGAGCTAAAAGTACGTGGTGGCGCTGCTGAAGCGACCTTAACTGACAACAATATTGGTGTGGTTTCTAATGACACAAATACGTTAACTGTTAAGCTAAATAAAGACATTAATCTTGGTGCGACTGGCAGTGTGACGACGGGCAACACGGTCACTAACAACGCTGGCGTTACCGTTGATGATAAAGCAGGCAACGTTACTAAGATGACGACTGCCGGTACTCAAGTTAAGGACAACCAAGGCAATGCAACCAACTATGGTGCTGAAGGCCTAACGTTCCTTGATAAGGACGGTGCCCCAATTATTAACGCCCCAAGCATCACTAAAACGGGTATTAGCGCGGGCAACCAGAAAATCACTAATGTCACTGCTGGCGCTGTTGCAGCGGGTAGTACTGATGCTATCAATGGTGATCAGCTCAACACCACTAATGAAGCTGTTAATGCCGCCCAAGGTGAAGTGAATAAAGGCATCAACTTCGGTGATGGCGCAACGAGCGAAAACTACAAGCTTGGCGACACCATTAACGTCAAAGGCGATAGCAATGTCACAAGCGCCACCACTGCAGATGGGGTTCAACTTGGTCTAGCGGACGAGATTAGTGTTAAACAAGTTACTGTTGGTGATGCTACCAACAGCACAGTGTTGACCAGCACGGCCAATGGTTTAGATGTTGGTGGTGACAAGATCACTAATGTGGCTGACGGTACAGCGACGAAAGATGCGGTGAACAAAGGTCAATTAGACGCTTTAGCAACTGCTGGCAGCACCAAGACTGATGCTTTAGGCAACAGCACAGCAGATAACCTAGGTGGTGGAGCGCAGTATGACGCTAGCACCGGTGCAGTAAGTGCACCGACTTACCAAGTCAATGGTACTAACAGCAACAACGTTGGTGATGCCATCAGCGCATTAGACCAAGGCTTCACGCTACAGACCAATGGTGCGGATGGCGCTGCAGTGAAAGCGGGCGACACCATAGACATCGGTACGGCTGCTGGTGAGAACAACTTAGAAGTGGTTAAAACCGATAACACCATCAAGTACAGCCTGAAGAAGAACTTGGATTTAGGTGCGACTGGCAGTGTGACTACTGGCAGCACGGTCACTAACAACGCTGGCGTTACCATTGATGACAAATCAGGCAACGTTACTAAGATGACGACTGCCGGTACTCAAGTTAAGGACAACCAAGGCAATGCGACCAACTATGGCGCTGAAGGTCTAACGTTCCTTGATAAAAACGGTGCCCCAATTACTAACGCCCCAAGCATCACTAAAGCAGGTATTGATGCCGGCAGCAAGAAGATTACCAATGTCGCTCCTGGAGCTGTTGCAGCGGGTAGTACTGATGCTATCAATGGTGATCAGCTCAACACCACTAATGAAGCTGTTAATGCCGCCCAAGGTGAAGTGAATAAAGGCATCAACTTCGGTGATGGCGCAACGAGCGAAAACTACAAGCTTGGCGACACCATTAACGTCAAAGGCGATAGCAATGTCACAAGCGCCACCACTGCAGATGGGGTTCAACTTGGTCTAGCGGACGAGATCAGTGTTAAACAAGTTACCGTTGGTGATGCTACCAACAGCACAGTGTTGACCAGCACGGCCAATGGTTTAGATGTTGGTGGTGACAAGATCACTAATGTGGCTGACGGTACAGCGACGAAAGATGCGGTGAACAAAGGTCAATTAGACGCTTTAGCAACTGCTGGCAGCACCAAGACTGATGCTTTAGGCAACAGCACAGCGGATAACCTAGGTGGTGGAGCGCAGTATGACGCTAGCACCGGTGCAGTAAGTGCACCGACTTACCAAGTCAATGGTAAGAACAGCAACAACGTTGGTGATGCCATCAGCGCATTAGACCAAGGCTTTACGCTACAGACCAATGGTGCGGATGCTGCTGCAGTGAAAGCGGGCGACACCATAGACATCGGTACGGCTGCTGGTGAGAACAACTTAGAAGTCGTCAAAACCGATAACACCATCAAGTACAGCCTGAAGAAGAACTTAGATCTTGGTGCGACTGGCAGCGTGACGACGGGCAACACGGTCACTAACAATGCTGGCGTTACCGTTGATGACAAAGCAGGCAACGTTACTAAGATGACGGCCGCTGGCACTCAAGTTAAGGACAACCAAGGCAATGCAACCAACTATGGTGCTGAAGGCCTAACGTTCCTTGATAAGGACGGTGCCCCAATTACTAACGCCCCAAGCATTACTAAAGCAGGTATTAGCGCGGGCAACCAGAAGATTACTAATGTCACTGCTGGCGCTGTTGCAGCGGGTAGTACTGATGCCATCAATGGCGATCAGCTCAACACCACTAACGAAGCTGTTAATGCCGCTCAAGGTGAAGTTAATAAAGGCATCAACTTCGGTGATGGCGCAACGAGCGAAAACTACAAGCTTGGCGATACCATCAACGTCAAAGGCGATAGCAATGTCACAAGCGTCACCACTGCAGATGGGGTTCAACTTGGTCTAGCGGACGAGATCAGTGTTAAACAAGTTACCGTTGGTGATGCTGCCAACAGCACGGTGTTGACCAGCACTGCCAATGGCTTGGATGTTGGTGGCGACAAGATCACTAATGTGGCTGACGGTACAGCGACGAAAGATGCGGTGAACAAAGGTCAATTAGACGCTTTAGCCACAGCGGGCAGCACCAAGACTGATGCTTTAGGCAACAGCACAGCGGATAACCTAGGTGGCGGCGCTACTTACGACGATAAGACGGGTACAGTTAGTGCACCGACTTACCAAGTCAATGGTAAGAATAGCAACAACGTTGGCGATGCTATCACTGCATTGGATCAAGGCTTCACGCTACAGACCAATGGCGCGAATGGTGCTGCCGTGAAAGCTGGCGACACCATAGACATCGGTACGGCTGCTGGTGAGAACAATCTGGAAGTGGTTAAAGCCGATAACACTATCAAGTACAGCTTGAAGAAGAACTTGGATCTTGGTGCTACTGGTAGTGTGACTACCGGTAATACCGTTACTGACAATGCTGGTGTGACTGTCAATGATAAAGCAGGCAACGTTACCAAGATGACGGCCGCTGGCACTAAAGTAACTGATGGTACTAACACTACTAACTATGGCGCTGAAGGCTTAACCTTTCTTGATAAGACGGGTAATGAGCTAGCCAATACCCCAAGCATCACTAAAACGGGTATTAGCGCGGGCAACCAGAAGATTACTAACGTAGCTCCTGGCAGTGTTGCTGCAGGTAGTACTGATGCTATCAATGGCGATCAGCTATTGGGTGTTAAAGACAGCCTAACTAACTCAGGTTTACAGTTCTCGGGCGACAACGGTACGGTCTTCACTCGCAAACTTGGTGAAGAGCTCAAGGTGCGTGGTGGCGCTGCTGAAGCGACCTTAACTGACAACAATATTGGTGTGGTTTCTAATGACACAAATACGTTAACCGTTAAGCTAAATAAAGACATTAATCTTGGTGCGACTGGTAGCGTGACGACAGGTAATACCGTCACTAACAACGCTGGCGTTACCGTTGATGATAAAGCAGGCAACGTTACTAAGATGACGACTGCTGGTACTCAAGTTAAGGACAACCAAGGCAATGCAACCAACTATGGTGCTGAAGGCTTAACGTTCCTTGATAAGAACGGTGCGCCAATTACTAACGCCCCAAGCATCACTAAAACGGGTATTAGCGCGGGCAACCAGAAGATTACTAATGTCGCTCCTGGCAGTGTTGCTGCGGGTAGTGCTGATGCTATTAATGGTGATCAGCTCAATACCACTAATGAAGCTGTTAATGCCACCCAAGGTGAAGTTAATAAAGGCATCAACTTCGGTGATGGCGCAACGAGCGAAAACTACAAGCTTGGCGACACCATCAACGTCAAAGGTGATAGCAATGTTACTAGTGTCACTACTGCAGATGGGGTTCAACTTGGTCTAGCGGACGAGATCAGTGTTAAACAAGTTACTGTTGGTGATGCTACCAACAGCACGGTGTTGACCAGCACGGCCAATGGTTTAGATGTTGGTGGTGACAAGATCACTAATGTGGCTGACGGTACAGCGACGAAAGATGCGGTGAACAAAGGTCAATTAGACGCTTTAGCCACTGCTGGCAGTACCAAGACTGATGCTTTAGGCAACAGCACGGCAGATAACCTAGGTGGCGGTGCTAAGTATGACGATAAGACAGGTACAGTTAGTGCACCGACTTACCAAGTCAATGGTAAGAATAGCAACAACGTTGGCGATGCTATCACTGCATTAGACCAAGGCTTCACGCTACAGACTAATGGTGCGGATGGCGCTGCGGTTAAAGCGGGTGACACCATAGACATCGGTACGGCGGCTGGTGAGAATAACTTAGAAGTGGTTAAGTCTGCCAACACCATCAAGTACAGTCTGAAGAAGAACTTGGATTTAGGTGCGACTGGTAGCGTGACGACGGGTAATACGGTCACTGACAATACTGGCGTTACCGTTGATGATAAAGCAGGCAACGTTACTAAGATGACGACTGCTGGCACTAAAGTAACTGATGGTACTAACACTACTAACTATGGCGCTGAAGGCTTAACCTTTCTTGATAAGACGGGTAATGAGCTAGCCAATACCCCAAGCATCACTAAAACGGGTATTAGCGCGGGCAACCAGAAGATTACTAACGTAGCTCCTGGCAGTGTTGCTGCAGGTAGTACTGATGCTATCAATGGTGATCAGCTATTGGGTGTTAAAGACAGCCTAACTAACTCAGGTTTACAGTTCTCGGGCGACAACGGTACGGTCTTCACTCGCAAACTTGGTGAAGAGCTCAAGGTACGTGGTGGCGCTGCTGAAGCGACCTTAACTGACAACAATATTGGTGTGGTTTCTAATGACACAAATACGTTAACCGTTAAGCTAAATAAAGACATTAATCTTGGTGCGACTGGCAGCGTGACGACGGGTAATACCGTCACTAACAACGCTGGCGTTACCGTTGATGACAAAGCAGGCAACGTTACTAAGATGACGACTGCTGGTACTCAAGTTAAGGACAACCAAGGCAATGCAACCAACTATGGTGCTGAAGGCTTAACGTTCCTTGATAAGAACGGTGCGCCAATTACTAACGCCCCAAGCATCACCAAAGCAGGTATTGATGCCGGCAGCAAGAAGATTACGAATGTCGCTCCTGGCAGTGTTGTTGCGGGTAGTGCTGATGCTATCAATGGTGATCAGCTCAATACCACTAATGAAGCTATTAGTGCTGCCCAAGGTGAAGTTAATAAAGGCATCAACTTCGGTGATGGCGCAACGAGCAACAACTACAAGCTTGGCAACACCATTAATGTTAAAGGTGACAGCAATGTCACTAGCGTCACCACTGCAGATGGGGTTCAACTTGGTCTAGCGGACCAAATCAGTGTTCAGCAAGTTACTGTTGGT
The DNA here is from genome assembly GCF_058189395.1 of Psychrobacter sp. CoH-33_TS_01. Classification (NCBI taxonomy): domain Bacteria; kingdom Pseudomonadati; phylum Pseudomonadota; class Gammaproteobacteria; order Moraxellales; family Moraxellaceae; genus Psychrobacter; species Psychrobacter sp. CoH-33_TS_01. The sequence continues at coordinate 286,548 of NZ_JBVGQI010000004.1, read as the reverse complement.
GATGCTACCAACAGCACGGTGTTGACCAGCACGGCCAATGGTTTAGATGTTGGTGGAGACAAGATCACTAATGTGGCTGACGGCACAGCGACGAAAGATGCAGTGAATAAAGGTCAATTAGACGCTTTAGCCACTGCTGGCAGCACAAAGACTGATGCTTTAGGCAACAGCACGGCAAGCAACCTAGGTGGCGGCGCTACTTATGACGATAAGACGGGTACAGTAAGTGCACCGACTTACAGCGTCAATGGTACTAACAGCAACAACGTTGGCGATGCCATCAGTGCATTAGACCAAGGCTTCACGCTACAGACTAATGGTGCAAATGGCGCTGCAGTGAAAGCTGGCGACACCATAGACATCGGTACGGCTGCTGGTGAGAACAACTTAGAAGTGGTTAAGTCTGCCAACACCATCAAGTACAGCCTGAAGAAGAACCTTGATTTAGGTGCGACTGGTAGCGTGACTACGGGTAATACCGTTACTAACAACGCTGGCGTTACCGTTGATGATAAAGATGGCAATGTTACTAAACTCACGACTGCCGGTACTCAAGTTAAGGACAATCAAGGTAACGCTAGTAACTATGGCGCTAATGGTAGCAGCATTAAAGATGCCGCTGGCAACCAAGTTATTACTACAGCAGATGGCTCAACAGTCAGCGATAAAGCCGGCAATAAAACGACGACTGCTGCTAATGGCGTCATGGTTAGTGATAAGACGGGAGCAGGAACTAGCTATGGCGCTGAAGGCCTAACCTTCCTTGATACCAATGGTGATCCAGTTGCCAACACGCCAAGTATTACCAAAGCAGGTATCAGCGCAGGCAACACGGTTATCAAAGATGTAGCTGCTGGTAATGTCGCTAAAGACAGCACGGATGCTATCAATGGCAATCAGTTGTTTGAGACCAACCAAGCGATTGCCAATGCTCAAGGCCAGGCGAACAAAGGCTTTAATATTGCTGCAGATAATGGCACTACAGATAACGTCCAACTAGGCGAAACGGTTAAATACACCAATAAAGACAGTAATCTAGTAGCTACGGTATCTGATAACGGCATCAACTACGATCTAGCTGAGGAGATTAGCGTTAAATCGGTTACTGCCAATGATGGCAATGGCAACGTGACCAAGCTTGATAGCACTGGCACTAAGGTGACGGACACTGCAGGTAATAACAGCAGTTACAATGCTACGGGTTCGACCATCGTCGATACCAATGGCAACACTAATGCCAACACTGCAGCAGGCAATACCCTGACTGATGACGCCGGTAATGAAACTATTACTGCAGCTGATGGTACTAATGTTAAAGATGCTGCTGGTAACGCAAGCAACTATGGTGCAGCAGGTAGCAAGATTACTGACGCAGATGGTAATGAGACTATTACTGCTGCTAATGGTACAAAGGTCAAAGACATCAATGGTAACGAAAGTGTCTATGGTGCTGCCGGATCAACTATTACTGATAACGCCGGTAATACCAATGTTAGTAAGGCTACCGGTAATACAATTGTAGACACTGCTGGTAATCAAACAATGACTGCGGCTAATGGTATGACTGTTCAAGACGGTAAGGGTAATGCTACCAGCTATGGCGCTGAGGGCTTAACCTTCATTGACACGACTACTGGTGAGGCTATTGCGGGCACACCAAGTATCACCAAAGGTGGTATCGATGCGGGTAATACGGTCATCAGAAATGTGGCTAGTGGCCTTGAAGGTAAGACGGTTGAACAAATAAAAGCTGAAGGATCCTCAAGCGCTCAGTGGAAAAATGCGGCTACTGTCGGTGATTTGACTCAAGTCCAAGGCAATGTAACCAACGTCACTAATAATGTCACTAATCTCTCTCAAGCCCTTGGTAAAGATGAGGATGGCAAGATATTAATAGATGATAAGGGCAACTTAACGCAAGCGGGTAAAGATGCGTTAATTACTTATAATGTCGCTGGCCAAGCTGAGTTCATCAATAACTCAGTTATTGGTGCAATCAATAAGATGAATGAAGAAGGTATTAAATTCATCCACGTGAATGATGAGACAGCGGGTTCTGAAATTCCAGAGCAAGCCACTAACTCGATAGACTCGAGTGCAGGCGGTGCTTACAGTACCTCTATCGGTTATCAGGCCAAAGTGGGCAATCAAGCCACCAATGGTATCGCTATCGGTAAAGGCGCCACGGTAACAGGTGCTGACAGTATCGCTATCGGCACAGGTAACGTCGTCACAGGTACTGGCTCTGGTGCTATCGGTGATCCGTCTACGGTTACAGGTGACGGCAGCTACTCACTAGGTAATGACAACACTGTCGCTACTGATAACAGTTTCGTCATCGGTAATGACGTGACTAAGACGGCTGAAAACTCAGTAAACCTAGGCAGTAAGTCAGCGGCTTCTACTGAAGCTAGTAACTCAACTGCTGGTACCACCGTCTATAACCAAAGCAAAATCAATGGCGAGACTTACAATTATGCAGGTGGCACAGCAGCTGGTGTCGTGAGTGTGGGCGATGTAGATGCTGAGCGTCGTATCCAAAACGTTGCGGCGGGCTTAATCAGCAAAGACAGTACGGACGCTATTAACGGCAGCCAGTTATACGGTACCAATCAAGCTATTGAAGCCTTAAAGACTAATATCGGTACTACTACAGGTAATGTGAGCAAAGGCGTTAACTTCGGTAATGGTTCTGCAGCTAACAATTATCAGCTTGGCGATACCATCAATGTTAAGGGCGATAGTAATGTTACTAGCACAACTACTACCGATGGGGTGCAATTGGGCTTAGCTGATAACATCACTGTGAAATCAGTTGCCGCGCAAACGGTCACTGCAGAGGATGGTGAAGGCAATTCAGCCACGTTGACTGCCAATGGTACTAATGTGAAAGATGCTGCTGGTAATACAAGCAACTATGGTGCGGCAGGTAGCACAGTAGCGGACAAAGATGGTAATAAAGCGACTACTGGTGCCAATGGCGTCACAGTCTCAAACGCTAAAAACGGTACTGTATATGGTGCTGATGGTATGACCTTCGTCGATAAGAATGGCACAGCTATTACTAAAGCACCAAGTGTGACGGTGCAAGGTATTAACGCGGGCAATCAACAGATTACCAATGTAGCTGAAGGCAAGATTACGGAAGGCAGCAATGATGCAGTTAATGGTGGTCAGTTATACAACACCAACCAAGCCATCACCAAAGTCGCCAACAGCGTCGATGACCTAGGTTATAAGTTAGATGGGGTGCAGGAAGAAGCCAACGCGGGTATCTCCTCTGCTATGGCAATGGCCTCTATGCCACAAGCTTTCCTACCAGGTAAGAGCATGATTTCTGGTGGTATCGCGACTTATAACGGTGAGGGCGCAGTAGCCGTCGGTATGTCTAAGTTGTCTGATAATGGTCGTTGGGTCATCAAGATCAACGGCTCAGCAGATACCAAAGGCAATGCGGGGGCTGCAGCAGGCGTTGGTATGCACTGGTAAGTAGAGCGTACTTTCTCAGACCAGTAGTATAGGGGCGCACCCTTATGCTACTGGTCACTCTTATCAAAGCTCATTAATTGTCAAAGCCCATTAAGGAATAACAATGATAAAGAACATTCGACCTACCAGCGTATTAAAATCTCTAGCCATTTCCATGTCTTTAGCTGCTGCTGTGCTAGCCACCGGTTGTACCAGTACTTTAAGCCATAACATTAATTCCGAAGGTCAAGTAGCGACCTCAGATTTAGTATTTCCTGAAATGGATAAGGCTTGGGAAAAAGAAGGTGTTTTTCCAAATAGTGAGAATCTAAATAAGGTACGTGCCGGCGTCAATAAAGACGATTTGTACCAGTTGATTGGTCGTCCGCATTTTAGTGAGCGCCAACATGCTAAAGAATGGGATTATATCTTTAAGTTCTATCAAGACGATGGTTCAATAGAGAAGTGTCAGTTCAAAGTCATCTTTGATAAAGACAATATTGCCCAGCAATTCTATTGGCTGCCTAATGACTGTGCTAAGTATGCCCAGGTAGAGAAGGCATCAAGTGGGGTAGTCGCTACGCCAATCGTTAATGAGCAAATTAATTTAGCAGCCGATGCGCTATTTGATTTTGACCAATGGCAAATCAGCAATATAAAGCCTAACGGAAAGCAGTCTCTTGATGAATTGGCTGCAGTTTTAAGAAAGTATCAAGACCAAGGCAATAGCCGCGTAGTCATTACTGGTCATACCGATCGCTTAGGCGATGATGCTTATAATTTACAACTGTCTGAACGCCGTGCCAATACTGTGCGTTCGTATTTAATCCAGCAGGGTGTCAATGCCGCCACTATCAGCGCTACGGGTGCTGGAGAGGCCAAACCGGTGGCGCTATGCACAGAGTCTGCCAACACTCAGGCGCTTATCAACTGCTTGCAACCCAACCGCCGAGTAGAAGTTATGGTATCGGTCTATGCGCCGCAGCAGTAGTGGCCGATAGCTATTGAGGGTTATACTTTTAGTTTGACCTCTGGTTTAGTTGCTAGCTCTAGCTCTGAAAAATACTCAACCCGTCATAATGATTATGGCGGGTTTTTTAATAGCTGTCTTATTAAATGGCATATAAGATAAGTAGAGCGTTAGATAAGACCAAGTTAATAATTCGATTAAGGTATTGTAAAAAATAAAAACTGTTAAGTATAAATTAAGTCATTGACTTTAATAATAGTATTCCAATTTAGGCTAACTAATTAGCATGAATTTATGTTATAAAGTCAGCCCATTATTGTATATTTAAGCTACTAGCGTACAAGATAAGGAATCCTCATGTCAGAAAACCCGCAAAAACCACCATTAGACGGCCACCTGCCCGTTGATGGTAATGAATATCTCTTTACCGATACTTTTCCTAAAGGTACAGGCAAAGGCCTTATCATTGTCGCCATTGCTGCTCTAGTTAGCTTGCTGATATATAACACTTTGCAGTTTGACCCTAATGTGAATAAGGGTCTGGCTATGTTGGTGTTTATTGGGGCATTGTGGTTAACCGAAGCTGTTCACGTAACCATTACCGCCATTTTAGTTATGATTATTGGCGTCGTTATTGGTATCCCAGATTTTGATACCACCAGTGCGCTGGCCAGCTTTGCTGACCCTATTATCTATATCTTCTTCGGGGGCTTTGCCTTAGCAGCAGCCTTGCATGTGCAGCAGTTAGATAGAAAGATTGCCCTAAAGATTATCTCTATGTCGGGTGGACGATTAAACGTCGCCGTCATGCTAATATTTGCAGCCACTGCGCTGCTATCAATGTGGATATCCAATACCGCTACTGCTGCCATGATGTTGCCGCTAGCCATTGGTATGTTGTCACAAATAGACCGGGAGAAAGATCGCGGTACTTTCGTATTCGTCTTACTCGGTATCGCTTATTGTGCTAGCTTGGGTGGTCTTGGCACGCTAGTAGGCTCTCCTCCTAATGCCATCGCTGCCAAAGCTCTGAATCTATCATTCTTTGATTGGATGAAGTTTGGTATCCCTGTGATGTTAGTACTGCTCCCAGTGCTATTAGGCGTCATGTATATGGTGCTCAAGCCCAATCTTAATGTGCGTATTAATACCACGTTGGATCAAGAGATTGCATGGACGACCCCACGTATCCTGACCATTATCGTGTTTTTAATAACTGCTATCTCGTGGATATTCAGTGCTAAGCTAGAAACTATCTTTGGTATTGGCAAACTAGACTCTATCATTGCTTTGAGTGCGGCAGCGGCAGTAGTGAGCTTAGGGTTGGTCTCTTGGAAACAAGTCTCGGATAACACTGACTGGGGTGTGTTAATGCTCTTCGGTGGCGGTATTGCCTTGTCTAACGTGCTAAAGCTGTCAGGAGCCTCACTAGTCATGGGGGAGACGGTCGCTAATGCCTTGACGACCGCGCCATTATTAGTGGTGATGTTTGCCATCTCTGCCTTCATTATCTTTTTGACAGAATTTGCCTCTAATACCGCTTCTGCTGCTTTATTAGTGCCTGTATTTATGGCCATTGCTGAACATATGGGACTACCTCATGAGGTCTTAGTGCTCATTATCGGTATCGGCGCCTCTTGTGCCTTTATGCTACCGGTCGCTACGCCGCCTAACGCTATTGTTTTCGGTACTGGATTAATCAAGCAGGCCGAAATGGTGCGCGTTGGTATCGTGCTAAACATAGTGTCAGTGGTCCTCGTCGGCCTCTGGGCTTATTTCTTCCTACTGTAATCATCGGTAGTATTGGCTGAGTTAAGGCTAATAGTCTGTTAGATTGCGCTAAAAAAGCCCGCCATAATTAGATTACGGCGGGCTTTTTATTACGGGTTATTTAAACGGCTACAGTTAACGCCAGTATTCTTAGTAATCTAGCTGTTAGTAATCTAACCACACCCAACCATTCTCTAGCCACTGCATTACGGTAGCGGGATCGATTTCATAATCGTCTGTAGAGAGGTGGTCTTTGGTTATCGTGCCCCCATCCGCTAGATGTTTGAGCAATTGCGCCTCGACACTACTAATATCATCTAACCTTTGCCCATTGGCGTAAATACTAATACTACCGTCAGCATCTTGGGTATAAATTAGCCGACTGCTATAATCAATTTTTAAAGTAGCCTCCGTAGCTAAAGCTTCGACCAATTCGTAATCTTCGATAATTTCTTCAGGGTTTAGTAGGTCGTACTGGCGTTTACTGACGACTTCACTAACACTCTGACGAATGAGCTCATCGCCGCGAGCTGAGCTGAGCATGTCGATAAGCTGCGCTTTGATTTGCGCGATACTATCTGCTTGCAACTCTCCTGAGGACTGCAGAGGTTGCTCCAGCAACATCGGCACAAATAAGCTCTGCTCGCTGGTGGCCACATCCGCCAAGCTATCGAGTACTTGCATGAGGTTCGGACGGCGAAAACCAAAGGAGAAGGTTAGGCAATCCTCCACAGCGACGCCATAATGCGCCAGTTTTGGTGGGACATACAGCACATCACCGGCTTCTAAAACTTCATCAAAAATAATCTCACCCATATCGTCAAAGATACGGATAGGTTCATTGGCAACGAAAGCAGTGGTTTCATCACAGTATTGCCCCAACTGCCAACGGCGACTGCCAAATCCTTGCGCTAAAAAAACATCGTAGTCGTCATAATGGCGACCGACAGAGCCTCCTGCTGGCGCGTAAGACACCATAATGTCATCACGCTGCCACTGCGGAATAAAGTCAAACGACTGCCACAACTGGCCAAGCTCGGGTGACCATTGTTCTAAATTCTGTACCAGCACGGTCCAGTTGCTAGATTGCGTATCGTCTGCACGGTTTTGATTACTACCGTCTTGCGCCAATAAAGGCGCTAAGTCCGCATCGCTTAATGGTGACTTTTTCATCGTCCATTGGGGAGACTCTGTATCAGCATTGCTAGGGTCATTCACCAATAAGCGAGCCAGCGCCTCTTCATCTAGGGCCAGCCCTAAAATATCTTCAGGCTCGAACATACCGACCAGCTTCGGCAGGCCTTGTTTAATGAGCAGTGGTTTTTTTTGCCAATAATCGGCGAGGAACTGGGCGGGAGTGATAGAGTCGGGCAAACAGAGTTTTAAAGAGGTCATGAAATAATCCGGGTCGTTGATGAATCTAGGTCGTGAGATTACAGGGTATACGAATGCGGTGAAGATAAGGGAGTAGGGTGCTTTAGAAAAGCCCGCTAATAGTTTATTATTAGCATTGTCTCATGGTTGCCAGCCAACCTCCATTATTAGGACTTTTATGAAACCTTTTCCCCTTATAGTTATCTTAATCAGCACGCTGTTTTTACAAGCTTGCGTCCACAAAATTGTCACCGTACCTGCGAAAATAGCCTATAAAACTACGAAAGGCGTGGTTAAAGGGACGGTCGCGGTAGGTAAAGCCATTATACCGGGTGGCGAAGACGACGATGAAGATGAGGATAGAAAGAAAAAATAAGTTAAGTTAAGTTTAGCTAGTGGGTGCAGGCGCTGATCTACCTAGCAGACTGAGCGGGCACTTATCACGGTAGTCTCATGTCGTGATAAATTAATAGCTTATATGCGATATTATACCGCAGCATACTGACGCCAACCTAATCAAAACATACTGCGCCCGTAATCTAAGCCCGCCATCTAAAATAAATGCCCTACTAAATGGTTTGGATAGATTTGCTTGGCCCTCTTCGCACTGCGATAGATCACTTCCTCAATGATCACCGTAGTAAAGTTAATATATCGCTAAAGGAAGCCTACTATCCGTGGCTAGGGTTCACGCAGCAATGCCCGTAAAGGTGTCACCGTATAGACAAGCGCACTGATAACCCCACCTAATAACGCCAACGCCATATCTTTATGTGCATCCCACATATCGCCTTGCTGACCATTGTAGCTTTCCGCATCTTCCGCTGAGAGCGTCATGGCAATGCCCCATTCAAACAGCTCATAGAGCATACTCGAGGCCATATTCAGCATTAAGGTGATGGCAATGAGCTGGCGTGGTGAGGGCAGGCGCAAGACAGCTTTGAGAGCCTCATACATCGTGGCAAAGAGTAGCAACCCATAGCTAAAATGCACGAGTCTATCGTACATATTGCGCTGCCAACCAAAGTAGTCGTTTAACTTACAGCCGAATAGCGATTGCATCCAAACGTCATAAGGCACGTACGAATAGAGATAACGCGCACCGATAATGTGAATAAGCAAAAACACCATGGCTAGAACATAAGCATGAGCACTTATCTTAAGATAGCGATAAGCTAGTAGCATTGCTCCCATAAAAAGAAGCGTGCCGGCTTGATGCAACAGATAGCTAGACCACTCTAAAGGGTTAATGCTGGCGAGCAGCATAACGATTATAACTATCAGAGAGCTGATCCAGACAGCTTTAGAACCCCTAATCAAGGGTGATGACTTTTGCAAAGGTGCCTCTTAATCGACAACTCCCCAACGCTATTGCTAGCGTCTTACTTTCCAGTATTTGCAAATGCTACTCCTTAGCAAACCGCTGATTTATTAGGCATGAACTATTAACCATACACTATTAACGAAAAAAGCTAAGCGTCTTTAATAAAACGCTTAGCTCATTGTTATGATCTATAGCTTATCTAAATAAACCAAATCTATTTTTCATTTAGCTTAGCGATATGCGTATCGATAGTACGCGCTTGCTCAGCTGCATTACCGATATAAGTCGCTGGTGTCATCTCACGCAAGCGTGCTTTAGCATCTTCAGCGACCGCGTCTAGCTCATTACCGTCTACGAAAGTCAGCATGTCGTCACGCGTCATAGCTTGACCACGAGTCAACGCTTTTAGCTTCTCGTATGGGTTTTCTACACGGTAGCGGCGCATAACCGTCTGAATTGGCTCAGCCAAGACTTCTTGTGCATTATCCAAATCGCTATCTAGGCGGGCAGGGTTGACTTCCAATTTGCCGATACCTTTTAAGCAAGCATCATAGGCGATCATGCTTTGCGCTAGGCCCACACCGATATTACGCAATACGGTAGAGTCTGATAGGTCACGCTGCATTCTTGAAATCGGCAGTTTTTCACCTAAGTGCGCGAGCATAGCGTTGGCGACACCTAAGTTGCCTTCCGAGTTTTCGAAGTCAATGGGATTGACTTTATGCGGCATAGTCGATGAGCCAACTTCGCCATCTTTTAGCTTTTGTTTAAAATAGCCTAAGCTAATGTACTGCCAGATATCACGGTTGAAATCGATTAAGATGGTATTAAAACGACGTACTACGTCAAATAGCTCAGCGATATAATCGTGTGGCTCAATCTGGGTGGTGTACGGGTTAAACGTTAGCGCTAAGCTGTCCGTGATGAATTGCTCAGCCACTTGCTGCCAATCGATATCAGGATAGGCTGAATAATGGGCGTTATAGTTACCTACTGCGCCATTAATTTTGCCCAATAGTTCCACTTGTTTGAACTGTTTGATTTGGCGGGCGAGGCGGTAAGCGACGTTCGCCATCTCTTTACCTAGGGTCGTCGGGCTAGCTGTCTGACCGTGGGTGCGCGATAGCATAGGTTGGTCAGCATGCGTCTTAGCAAGAGTCGCTAGCGCATCGGTCAATTGCTGCATCTTATCGAGTACGACTTCACGGCTGTCTTTTAACATCAAAGCATAAGATAAGTTGTTGATATCTTCAGAAGTACAAGCGAAATGGATAAATTCTAGGCTGTCCTCGAGCTTGGCATTGCCACGGAATTTGTCTTTGATGAAATACTCTACGGCTTTCACATCATGGTTGGTCGTGCTTTCAATATCTTTGATAGCTTGTGCATCAGCTTCACTAAAGTTTGAGACAATCTCATCCAAGAAGGCAGTCGTTTCGCTATCAAAGGGCGCAAGCTCAGTGATACCTGTGTTTTCAGCCAGCATCTGTAACCAACGAATCTCTACCGTGACGCGAGCTTTAATTAGGCCAAATTCAGACAGATAGGGGCGTAAGCTGTCGGCTTTGCTGGCATAGCGGCCGTCGATAGGAGAGAGCGCAGTAAGAGAGGTCATAATGTCGCCTTAAAAATAAAAGTGAAATCGGCAAAGGAGTGCCGAGCAGTGGTGTTGAGGACAAAAGGTGTCAAAGAACAACAGGGTAATTTTAGAGGGCAATTATAACAAGAGTTACGACAAAAAAGGGCGGTAGCCGCAATTGTTTAATAATTTACTTCCCTTGGTAATACTGTTATATTCCGAAAATACAAACACTTAATAATAAATTAAGGGTTTTTTATTAATGAATACTCCAGCTAATCATGTCGGCGCTGCAAAGTTTATAACAATTGAAAGTTTATAACACTTTGGGTTGAGCCGTGTTTAGTGTTGATAGGGATAGAGCATAATGAAGTTAATAGGTGTGGCAAGTTTCGTAGTGTTGGGTTCAGCGTTAGCCTTGAGTGGTTGTGGCGGCGATAGCGACAGTAGTGGCTCTTATGTGACTTCTTATAAGACTAAAATATTTAACGGTAATGAATACAGCTGCCCTTCGGAAGCTGCACAAAAAGCCTGTAAAACTGACACCATGTGTAAAGCTGCTAAATGTAAGCTAACTAAAGAAGTAACCAAGCCTTTTGATCCTGAAAATACTGAAAATTGTAAGACTGATGGTAAGACTGTTTATGGCCAGAAGCGCAATATCTGCAAAGTTACCCTCAGTTTCTTAAATCAAGGTAAGCCTTCAGAGGTTATCTGTGCGGATGACGGAAAAATTATTCTAGCAGGCGGTCTTCAATCAAAGACAGGTAGCATTAAAGTAAATGATTACCTATTTACTTGCCAATAACCATTCTAGCCAAGCCACTCAAGATTTGACATAGAGCCATTGGTATAAGTTTACGCCAGCCTCAGTCATATTATGACTTCTAGCCAGGAAATTTATATCAGTGGCTCATTAGGTAAGCGTTTTAAATAAGAGTGGCTATAGATAAAATTTTTAAGCCTTTGCAAGCTTACCAACAGCACTTACTCAATAGTAGGTGCTGTTTTGTTTATACTATAGAGTAGAGCTATCCTTTATTATTATGAGGCGAAATAATCCCAAATGAATAAGACCTTGACCATAGCTACGGTGCTCATAGCTTTTGCATTGGGCGCTTTGTCCACCTATCTGCTCATGACCAAACAGCAGATGGATCAATTGTTGCAGCAGGCGAGTGCGCCCATAGATAATCATGCGCCTATAGCGGAGACTCCCGCAGCGATTGAGGACACAGCAGCTAGTAATACGGACGATTTAATGTCACTGACTGAGCTGAGTCCCGCCGAAAGCGTCTCTATTAATGACTACTCGCAAACGCAGGCACTAGCGCTAATCGAAGGCATGCCCGATTATGTGTTGGGGCAATACGTGGATAAATTTATGGCGAAGGAGGCCAGCTCGGCCATCACAGATAAGAGACGCTTTGCTAAGCGTGCGATTGAAGAGCTGTATAAGCCCAATGATAATCAGCGTTTGGTCGGTGATATTAAGCTATCGGCAAACCCTGATATGCCAACGGTAACTCTAGATACTACTCGTTTGCCTAAAGAAACCAAACTTTATGCGCATTTAGACACGCATGGCAAAATACCCAGTAGCCCGTTTGTATTCGTCAAATGGGTGAATAATGACACAGGACAAGTGTATCTGTTTGAGAAGAAAGATATCGTCGCAAATAGTGAGCAAAACTGGGTGAGCTTTAAGCCCTATGATGGCTGGCAGCCGGGCAGTTATGACATCCGTTTTTATCAGTTTAATTCAGCGCTGCAACCTATTGCACAGCTGACCTATAACATTGCTGAGGTGACTGATCTTAATGAAGCAATTGATATTACTGACGCAAGCCAGTAGGTTTATTGTTAGATTATAAGTTTGAATAAGAAGTATAAATTTGCATATAGTTGATTAGATTTAAAACCGATATAGTGCGACTGGGAGAAATTTTTTGCAGCCTTTGTAAGTTTATGACCTACAACTAGCCATAAAAATTTTTACCAGTTGCACGGCCTATTATGAGTCGAATTTATTTAAACTTTCCTATAGGAAGGTACAAATTTTAAACCTAAAAAAAGTGTGACAGAGTTAATCTGGCACACTTTTTTTATTAAAATCAACTAGCTTCAGTTCAATGTGAACGGAGTATTAGTTTAAGATGCCGTACGCGACGAGCGCATCAGCAACGCGGCTAAAGCCAACGATATTGGCCCCAGTCATATAGTCGATACAAGGCGCATCTTCAGGCTGGCAAGCTTGTGCGGCACGCATAGCACTATCATGGATGTCTTTGATGATGCGATGCAGTTGCAAGTCTAAGTCTTCAAAGCTGCGATACTGGCGTACCGAGTTTTGTGACATCTCGAGGCCTGATACAGCAACCCCACCAGCATTGGCGGCTTTACCAGGGGCATAATGAATATTCTTTTCACGGATGTAATCGACCGCTTCTGCCGTTAAAGGCATATTTGCGCCTTCAACGATATATTTGACGCCATTTTCATGCATCTGCTTGGCTTCTGCAATATCCACTTCGTTTTGCGTAGCACAAGGCAGGGCGATATCGGCTTCGAACTGCCAAGGTTTCTGGCCCGCTAACCATTCACCACCGAAGACAGCGACATACTCTTCTAAAGGCTTACGCTGCTCTTTTTGCTTTTTGAGCCAATCGATTTTCTCTTGGTCAAAGCCTTTGGCATCATACAATGTCCCTTGCGAGTCTGACACGGTCAACACGATAGCGTCCAAGCTTGCCGCTTTTTCGGCAGCGTGTAGCGAGACGTTACCGGCCCCAGAGACGAGGACACGCTTATTGGTCAAGTTATCTTTGTGGACGCCTAGCATGTTTTCTAGGAAGTAAACCGCGCCATAGCCTGTCGCTTCTGTACGGATCAAACTACCGCCAAACCCAACACCTTTACCGGTTAATACACCGCTATATTCGTTCGTTAAGTTTTTGTACATGGCAAACATATAGCTGACTTCGCGACCACCAACTCCGATATCGCCGGCAGGTACGTCCACATCTTTACCGATGTATTTATACAACTCGCGGATAAAAGCGTAACAGAAACGACGGATTTCATTATCTGATTTGCCTTTAGGGTCAAAATCAGAACCGCCTTTACCGCCGCCCATAGGCAAACCGGTTAATGCATTTTTAAAGATTTGCTCAAAACCTAAAAACTTTAAGACCGACTCGTTGACGGTTGGGTGAAAACGTAACCCGCCTTTATAAGGGCCAATAGCATTACTAAATTGGACACGCCAGCCACGGTTGACTTGGATATTACCTTGATCATCTTCCCAGTTAATACGGAAGCTAATAATGCGGTCAGGTTCGGTTAAACGTTCGAAGATATTGCAGCGGCTGTAGTCTGGATGTGAATCGTAGACACTACTAATAGTAATAGCGACTTCTTTAACGGCCTGGATGAATTCAGGCTGATGGGGGTAGCGTTTTTCTAGATCGTTAATAACGTCTTGCATTTTCATATACAGCTGTCCTTATCTAAATCAGGCTAGTCACTCGAAAATATGCCGAGTAATTATCTGATATGTTTACGATTCACCCTAAATACGGTGCATCATAAAATAAGGCATTTTTTCCATAAACACAATGACCGATAAACATGTTTAGAGAAAATTAATGGTAATAAGCTGATAAATAAAAGAAATAAATAGTAAGAAAAGGGGCTAAATTCCAATAAAAGTAGCCTGCTAAGCCAGCAATAATTATTAAAAAATAAGAGTTTTATTGGGCTGAAGGGCTATCAAGAAGATATCAGTAATAAATAATTTTTAGTAATAAGTATCCCAAAAATTATTTGAAAACTAGACAGTCAATAGCGTAGGCAATAGGCTAGGCAAGCAAAGCAAATGTTAAAAGAAAGGGTGTTGTCAACATTTATGCCGTTTTAGCAGTACATCTATTGATAAGAATTTCATATAAATAATTTAATAAATATTATCAAATGATAATTAGCTACTATTAGATTTATTGATTAAAAAATTTTAATAAAAAATTAAATTAATATTTATTTCCTGATTTGTATTTTTTATATTTACTTATTATTAGCGCTGTGTAGGTTAATAATTACGGGTTTAAAGTTTTTATAATTAAGGTAAACTTAAAGACTGAGGTCAGTCATTTTTTATTCTAAAGCAGGCTGCTAATAGACAAAAATAAGCCCCAGACTTACGCAGAAGACTGGGGCTTAAATAAGGACGTTAGCGGTCAAAGACAAGGCAATAGCGCTAGATAGGTTCATCCACTGCGCAGATAACCCCGCCGCCTAAGCAAACTTCATCCACATAAAATACCGCAGACTGGCCGGGGGTGACCGCACGTTGTGGCTCATCAAAGACCGCATACACTTCAGAGCCATCCGCATTGGCCGCTTTGACATAGCAGACTTGGTCAGGTTGACGGTAGCGCGATTGCGCCGTACAGCGCAGCCCTTGCTCACTAAAGATATCTTGTGGTGGTACGCGAGCGACCCAGTCGAGCTTATAAGCTCGCAGGGATCGGCTCATCATCATGGGGTGCTGATGGCCTTGCCCCACGATTAAGCGATTGGCCTCCAAGTCTTTGGCTAACACAAACCACGGCTCGTCTGGACGGTCTTTAACACCACCAATACCAATACCACCGCGTTGCCCGAGCGTATAGTACATCAAGCCATCGTGACGACCGATTACCATGCCATCATCGGTGACGATATCGCCGGGCTGAGCCGGCAAGTACTGTTGTAAGAAGTCTTTAAAACGGCGCTCACCAATAAAGCAAATGCCGGTAGAGTCTTTTTTCTTCGCCGTAGCTAAATCATGCGCTTCCGCTATTCTACGCACTTCCGGCTTTTCTAACTCACCCACAGGGAATAAGGTCTTGGCGATTTTGTCACCGCCAACCGCATGCAAGAAGTAGCTTTGGTCTTTATTATTATCCAGTCCACGTAATAACTGCGCGACTTCTAAGCCATCTGCATTGGTATAGTTAGTACTACGACGGGTATAGTGGCCAGTCGCAATATAGTCAGCGCCTAATGTCAGCGCGTAGTCTAAAAAGGCCTTAAACTTAATTTCTTTATTGCATAAGATATCGGGGTTGGGGGTACGGCCCGCCTTATACTCGGCTAAGAAGTGCTCAAAGACCCGGTCCCAATACTCCATGGCAAAGTTGGCGGTATGTAGCACCATGCCAATCTTATCGCAGACCGCTTGCGCATCCGCTAAATCGTCCATTGCCGTACAGTATTCGGTACCGTCGTCCTCTTCCCAGTTTTTCATAAACAGGCCTTCGACGATAAAACCGGCTTGTTGCAGTAACACGGCTGAGACCGACGAATCGACCCCGCCAGACATCCCGACAATCACGCGAGTTTGGCTTGGATTTGGCACATCGGCGAGGCTTAAAGGGGCAAGAGCCTGCAGGGCAGGGGGTAATGGGGCAGTTTGTGAGTCAGACATAAATAATTGGCGCTAAGCTGTGGTAGAATTTAAGGATAATTATAACATTGATATGGCATCGGTAGCAGAGGATAAACCTCACTTAACACGAAGATGGCAGTCAGCCAGTAAAAGGACAGTGGTGGTAATGATTAAAATAGGACAAGGTATTGATGTGCATGCCTTTCATAATAATGGTCAGGTCGAGCAATATGTTACCTTAGCAGGGGTGCAGATTGAGCACACGCACAGCTTGCTGGCCCACTCCGATGGTGATGTGGTTTTGCATGCCGTCGCGGATGCCTTGTTAGGCGCTTTAGCCTTAGGAGATATCGGCCAGCATTTTCCCGATACTGATGATGCCAATGCAGGCCTCGATTCGCGTATCTTACTGCGCCATGTCTGTAGCTTAGTGACTCAAGCGGGCTATCAGTTGGGTAATTTAGACGTGACAGTTATGTGTGAGCGGCCTAAAATGGCACCGCATAATATGGCGATGCGGCAAAATTTAGCTATAGATTTAGGGACGGATATTAGTAACGTCAGTGTCAAAGCCACCACGACGGAAAAGTTAGGCTTTACCGGGCGTCAAGAAGGCATTATGGTTAGTGCTGTGGTGTTGTTAATTAAGAGTGCTGAGTCAAAGTCTTCTGAAGCAAAGCGTGCTGAGACCACTGCACCAATAGTTGAATAAAGTTTTATGCTAGTGGGCAGCAGCGTTTATAGCGTAATCATGCAGCCCCATAATGAGAGATTCAAAGACCGATGTGGTTGTAATCTTAATAACTGCCCCCATATTTTCGTAAACCAGCTCGAATTAAGCTAAGCCCAGTAACTTAATCCGGTAACTTAATATAGGGGCTTAAGCCTGAGTATTTAAATATAAGCTCTACCTACTTAGTAGTAGTGACCTATTTCATAATAATTATTAAGCTATACATTGTTAAAAAACTTTGCTAAAAATTTACTTTATCAAAACCCTACTAGTCTTATTGCTCCATCAGCTAGTATTTGCGACCACCCGCTAACCTGTAAGGAATAATTATGAGCGACCAGCCACAAGCCACGCCAGACATTGAACAGTTAATTCGTAACCAGATCGCTGATAATAAAGTGATTCTATATATGAAAGGCACTCCGCAGTTCCCACAGTGTGGTTTTTCTGCCAAAGCCATCGAAGTATTGACGCAAATCGGCCGTCCGTTTGCTTTTGTCAATATCTTAGAAAACCCTGAAATCCGTGCAACGTTGCCAAAGATTGCGAATTGGCCGACTTTCCCGCAATTGTGGATTAATGGTGAGTTAATGGGCGGTTCAGACATTATCTTACAGATGTACCAATCTGGTGAGCTAAAGCCACTGGTTGAAGAGCATAGCCCTGCCGCGTAAGACGCTGATCCACTGTGATGAGCCGAAGACCTAAGCGATGGCAGCATCGCTTAGGTTTTTTTGTCTTTTTAGCTTGCCTCTACGGCGTTCGCTACAACTGCCTATATTGCATTGCAAGAGAATTTACACGAGACCTTACAAGAGACTAAGTCTATGAATAATGCTCCTACTCAAGCCGAAACTTTAGAAGAAAAACGTGCCCGTCTGCAAGAGAAGTCTGCTGAGATTATTGCTATTGCAGACAATGAGGCCAACTCAGCCTTACGCTGTATTCATCTACTGAGTGTCGCTGGCGGCGCTACAGAAAGCACGTATACTGCTATTGAACGCCGTATTGTCGCGGATCAAGATACCTATGGCGCTTATCATTTAGCCTTATTAGCGCAAAGCACTTCAGATTTACCGGTTGATGCCCGCCAGCTTATAACTATGGTCGTCGAGAAAGGCGATAATGAGCAATTGTTATCGTTGTTAAAGAACTTGCCACTCCCTCCCGTTGAGCCCATTAAAGCGCGTATCTTGGCCAGTAATGACGGCGAGGCTATTGGGAAAATGAATGCGTATTTACAGATTAATCCAGAAGGCTATGGCAGCGGTATTAATATTGCCAGTGGTCAGACCGACCGTATTGTGCCATTAAGTCCAAAAGAGTAAAACCTTAGAGGTTAGGGCTTAGGACTTAGGGCTTAAAGCATCAACAGGTGGTGCTCATAAGATTCAGCGTCATGGCAAATTGATTTTTTGACCTGATCCCTAATTTTGCCGTTATTTAAGTAAACCACTGCAATGAAGCCATATATTGCCTAGGTCAAATTTGTTATAATTTGCCAACTTATCTTACTACCATTATTTACGACGGCTTAGGCGCCCCTAACATTATAGGGCGTCCTGATAGCGGTCAAGCGAGGCACACATGCAATATCCAAAAACTTACGATGTCGTCGTCATTGGCGGCGGGCACGCAGGGACGGAAGCGGCGCTGGCAGCTGCACGCATGGGTGCGCAAACGCTGCTCCTGACCCATAATATCGAGACGCTCGGACAGATGAGCTGTAATCCGGCTATTGGCGGGATTGGTAAGTCGCATCTGGTGCGTGAGATTGATGCCTTAGGTGGGGCTATGGCGCTAGCCACTGATAAGGCCGGTATTCAATTCCGTGTCCTTAATAGCCGTAAAGGAGCGGCGGTACGGGCTACGCGCGCGCAGGCTGACCGTATCCTTTATAAAGCCGCTATTCGCCATACGCTAGAGAATCAGCCCAATCTGGATTTATTTCAGCAAGCCGCTGATGATATCTTGGTGGAAAATGGTAAGGCCTGTGCGGTCGTGACCTCAACCGGCATTATCTTCCGTACCAAAACCGTGGTACTGACCTCAGGCACCTTCTTAGGTGGGGTTATCCATATCGGTCTTGATAATACCAAAGGCGGCCGTGCGGGCGACCAACCGTCTATCAAATTAGCCGATCGTTTGCGGGAGCTCAAACTGCCCGTCGGACGTCTCAAGACCGGTACACCGGCTCGTATTGACGCGCGCACAGTCGATTTTAGCGTTATGACGGTACAGCCTGGCGATACGCCGCTACCGGTGATGAGCTATATGGGCGACGTCTCGATGCACCCTGAGCAGGTCAATTGCTATATCACCCATACCAATGCTCAGACCCATGACATCATCCGTCAACATTTGGATCGCTCACCGCTATTCTCTGGCAAAATCGAAGGGGTAGGGCCACGCTATTGTCCTTCTATCGAAGATAAAATCCACCGCTTTGCCGACAAAGATAGCCATCAGATATTCATTGAGCCCGAAGGTCTCACCACCCATGAGTTATATCCAAACGGTATCTCAACCAGTCTGCCTTTCGATGTGCAGCTAGAGTTTATCCATACCATGAAAGGGTTGGAGAATGCTCATATCACCCGTCCAGGCTATGCGATTGAGTATGATTACTTTGATCCGCAGAATCTAAAGCCGACGCTTGAGACCAAGTCCATCGATGCCTTATATTTCGCCGGTCAGATTAATGGCACTACCGGTTACGAAGAGGCTGGCGCGCAAGGGTTATTGGCCGGAGCCAACGCTGCCTTAGCGACCCAAGACAATCCAGCCATGGAGACGTGGACGCCACGCCGTGATCAAGCTTATCTGGGGGTGTTGGTCGATGACCTGATTACCCACGGCACCAAAGAGCCGTACCGCATGTTTACCAGCCGTGCCGAATACCGTCTATTGTTGCGCGAAGACAATGCCGATCAGCGCTTAACTGAAGAGGGCCGTAAGCTGGGTCTGGTTGATGATACACGCTGGGAGGCTTATCAGAGTAAGATGGAAGCGGTCGCTAGCGAATCTGCGCGTCTGCAAGCGCTATGGGCGAGCCCAGGCAATGAGCTAGGCGCCAGAGTAGCTGAGCAAACGGGGGAGGTGTTGTCAAAAGAAGCTACCGCCTATGACTTGCTTAAACGGCCGCAGATTCACTTTGCCGATATTGCCGCGATTACGGATTCAAAAGTTGATGCGCAAGTCGGCGAGCAAATCGAAATTTCGGTCAAATATGCCGGTTATATCGACCGCCAAGCCGATGACATCGAGCAGATGAAGCGTCTTGAGAATACCGCGCTACCGGTCGATTTTGACTATAGCGTAGTCTCAGGGCTATCCAATGAAATAGTACAGAAATTAGCGCAAGTGCGCCCGGTGACCCTAGCGCAAGCGAGCCGAGTCAGTGGCGTGACACCGGCAGCGATTCAGTTGCTGGCGATGACGGTAAAAAAACAGAAAAAAGCCAAAGCTGCCCTCGCATCGTCATAAGAGAGAGCACATAAACAGCGGCTACTTTGCCTAATGCATTATTGCAGGTAGTCGTGGTTTCTTATATTGTTTCCTATGTTATTTTTCGTCTTGCTACATACCATCAACAGTAGCGTATTTTTACCGCCTTAAAAGGCAGTAAAGTGGGTTTATCACCCCGCGCTACTCGTCAATGAGCCGTCCATGTCTGCTGCTATTATTTTTGCCATCACTATTGTTCTGCCTAACCTTGTCTTGATGGGGTTAGGTTTTTTTATGCAGCGTCGCGGTGAGGTGAGCCAAGCCTTTATCGATCAAGCGTCAAAGATGGTGTTTAATTATGCGCTGCCTTGTCTGCTATTTTTCAGTGTCGCCAACAGCTCGGTAGATTATAGCCAGCAAATCGTGTTAATCGGCGCAGGGTTACTAGTCACGCTATTGCTGTTTGGTGGTGCTGAAATCTATGCTCGTTGCTTCATTGAGCAGCCTGAAGATCAGGGCGTCTTTGTGCAAGGTATCTTCCGTAGCAATATGGCGATTTTAGGGCTGGCGACCGTAGCGAATGCTTATGGCGAAGTGGGTTTAAGCGTAGGCGCCGTCTATATGGGCATCATTACGATTGTCTTTAATGTGCTAGCCGTCATTACCCTAAGCCGGGTCTCTACCGGCATCACCACAGGGCGCGGTCGCATACTCATGATTGGTAAAAAGATCATAGCCAATCCCCTCATTATTGCTTTAGTCTCTGCCTTCGTTTATAAAGCGCTAGGGCTGCCTACATTACAGGGCGTTATTCTACAAACGGGTAATTTATTAGCCGCTATTGCGCTACCTTTAGCCTTAATCTGTGCAGGGGCCACTATCGATATCAAATCGATGCTGAGCCCCTCTGGCTTATCCATGCAGGCGAGTATAGGGCGAATCGTTATCGCTCCTTTGTTGGCAGTTGCCGTAGGCTTGGGCTTTGGTCTCACTGGCGTACACATGGGCGTATTATTTCTAATGGTGGCCTCACCCACGGCGGCAGCCAGTTATGTCATGGCCAAGGCTATGGGGGGCAATGAGGTATTAGCGGCTAATATCTTAGCGTTCACGACGGTGGTATCACTATTTGGTATGGCCATCGGTGCGGCTATGCTGCGGGGGGCGGGCTGGATGTAATAAGGCGCATTATTTATCTGAAATCGACGGCATTAATTTATAATGATGGGTCCAGTTCAGTAATGACAAACCATGACAAACAATGTTAAGCAATAAACCACTCAAGATAAGAAGATTGCACAATGAAAAGTAAAATAGCGCTGCTGGCTTTATCCTTAATGGCCACCTCATTAGTCCATGCCAATGATGATTTGAAATTATCTACGATAGAAAATATGTATAACGAAGCGTTGGCTGAGCTGTCGGCGAATGAAGATTACGATATCGATAAGACGCTATATAAATATGCAGATAGTGGTCTGCAAAAAGCCCTTAGTATGGCGAGCAGCAACAGCACGATTCAATATGAGGATGGCTCTAGTGATTTAACCGAGTGCTTCGATGCGGTTGAGGCTATGAAATTGGTAGAAGGCAATGGCTATATGCTGAACGATGCGGATCACATCAACTACAGTATGGTGGGTAAAGGCCGGGTTAGAGCCGAATCCATTTTTCATGATGGTATGGGCGGGTACGATAAGGGCTATAAAGACTTTAGCCTAACTTGTGATGCTAATGACTGCAAAGTTAGCGATATTTATGATTTCAATGGCGACTCTGCGAAATTATTAGCCGAAAAGCTGTGTCGTTAATACTGGCCTTAAGCCGGATAGAAAATTAAGTTTAAAAAAAGCACATAGCAAGTCACTAAGATAAAATTGCTAGAAAAAACCCAGGCCATATGGTCTGGGTTTTTTGCCTACTAATAGGTCGTTTTTACTGAGCTAAATCAAATATACCCAGCTCAGGAATTAGCTCTAGTGAGCGTAATCTTGCCGCTTGATCATAGATATTAGCGGTCACCATCAGCTCATCAGGTTGATGCTCGTCAATAAAGTGACGCAGTAAGGTTTGTACGGTCGGCACGCTACCAACAAAGGATACGGCTAGGGCATCATCCACCATGGCTTTTTCGGGAGCGCTCCAAATGTTGTCCATATTATGCGTTGGTTTTGGCATCTGGCCACGACCACCCCGGCGCAGACGTACAAAGCTCTGCTGGGTCGAAGTAAAGTGGTAGCGCGCGGTCTCGTCATCATCGGCCAATAATAAGTTCGCCGCTAGCATCACATAGGGCTTATCTAAATACTGTGAGGGTTCAAACTGCTCGCGGTACGCTTGGATAGCTTGCGTCATCATCCGCGGGGCAAAGTGAGAGGCAAAGGCATAAGGCAGACCCAGCTTTGCCGCCAAAGTAGCGCCAAACAGCGAGGAGCCTAATATCCAAACGGGAATATTGCTATTAGCACCTGGGAAGGCTTGCACAGGACTGTCATTCGAGTCATTGCCCAAAAAGAACAGCAGCTCTTGCACATCTTGCGGAAAGCGGTCGGCGTCTTGCATTTGGCGTCTGAGGGCTCTAAAGGTAGCGCCATCCGTACCCGGGGCACGGCCAAGACCTAAGTCGATACGATCACCGTAGAGGGCCTGTAACGTACCAAACTGCTCAGCAATCACGATAGGCGCATGATTGGGGAGCATAACGCCACCAGAGCCTATCCGCATACGGCTGGTTTGGCTGCCGATATGGGACAATAGTACTGAAGTCGCGGCACTGGCAATCCCAGGCATATTATGATGTTCAGCCAGCCAATAGCGATTAATACCAACCGACTCTGCAAGCTTTGCAACTTCGACAGTTTGCTGAATACCTTCAGCGACAGTTTTATCTTCGGGGACAGGGGCTAGGTCTAAAAAGGATAGGGGGATAGTCATAGAATTCTCTTTATATTAAGGAAGTATTTTATTAAATAGCAGCTTTGTTATAGAAGGACAGCTAGCATTAGATAAAAGCAGATGCTGTAGTCATTATTATTTTGCTATGCAAGGTATATGCTTGTTCATAAAGGAGGTTTCAAGGTAGTGCTGCATAAAGCTACAATAGAAATAGGCATCAGTAAAACAGGCATAAGAAAAAAAGCAGGCGCCTATTTAGTCACCTGCTTTTATTTAGTCATACGGTTGAATAAACGAGAAGTTAATCCGCTAGTTTATAAGCCAAGACATAATCCCCAATTTTAGTACCGACAGAGCCGTGTCCACCCGCGACCAATACGACCATCTGTTCCCCTTTCGAGTTGAGATAAGTCATTGGCGTGGCTTGTCCACCGGCAGGAATGCGTTCGTTCCACAATACCTTACCCGTTTTTAAGTCATAAGCACGGAAGTTATCTTCTGTAGCGGCTGATAAGAACGCGACCCCACCTTTGGTAATGATAGGACCACCAATACCCGGCACACCCAGTTCAAACTTCACAGGGATAGGCGACAGATCTTGTACGGTACCGTTTTTACGTTGGTAAGCGACTTTACCTGTAGTTAAGTCTGCACCAGCGACTGTACCCCAAGGTGGCTGCTGACAAGGGACACCAAGTGGCGATAGGAAGGGACCTAATTCAACTGCATAGTCAGCCCCTATATTAGCGTTGACACCATGCTCACCTTCATTGGTCGCGCCTTTGACTTGCTCTTGAGGAATCAGCTTAGAGGTAAAGGCTAAGTAAGTGGGCATGCCAAACATCACACCATGTTCAGGATCAACCGCGATACCACCCCAGTTAAAGGTCCCGAAGTTACCCGGATAGACTAAGCTGCCTTGTAACGAAGGCGGTGTATAACGGCCTTGATAATTGAGCTTATTAAATTCAATACGGCACATCATTTGATCGAGTAAGCTGGCGCCCCACATGTCTTTTTCGACGAGAGGCTCAGGCTCAAAGCTCAGTGCTGAGAAAGGCTGCGTAGGAGCGGCATGCTCACCTTCGATGAGATAGTCTTGCGGGGCAGGACGCTCTTCAACCGGCAGGATAGGCTCACCAGTAGCTCGGTTTAGCACATAGACGTCACCCTGTTTGGTAGGCACGACTAAGGCTTTTTGCAGACCATCCTTAGTATTTAGGTCAATCAAGCTTGGCTGCGCAGGCGTGTCCATATCCCAAAGGTCATGATGCACAAACTGCTGAACCCAACGTGCTTTACCCGTTTTTAAATCGAGCGCTACTACTGAAGTCGAGTATTTCTCTTCTGCAGGCGTGCGATAACGGCCTAGCTGATCGGGCGTACGGTTGCCCATCGGGAAGTATGCTAAACCAAGCTCTTCATCGGCACTAGCAATCGCCCATGAGTTGGGGGAGCTGGTCATATAAGTTTGGGTGGGGTCATTGACATCAAAAGGAGCGGTTTCATCAGGATTGCCTGAATCCCAGTTCCACATCAGCTCACCAGTATTGACATCATAGGCACGAATCACGCCTGAAGGCGAGTTGATATCATAGTTATCATTGACGGCACCGGCGACAATAATTACGTTACCCGCCACGATAGGTGGAGAGGTAGAGTAATAATAGCCATCTTGTTTATAAGGCATATTGTGCATAAGATCGAGCTCGCCATCTTTGGCGAAATCGGTACAGCGTTGCCCCGTTTTTGGATCTAAAGCATAGAGCTTCGCGTCGGAAGTTGGAATATAAATCTTGGCATCACATTGAGTAGCAGGCTGCTCAAAGGTGTTACCCGTGACCTTTTCTACTTTTAAGTCTGTAGCGGTCGCCGTGTCTCCAGCGGCACTGCGGCCAGAATAGTAAGACACACCGCGGCAAGTCTGATGCTGACGTTGTAAGTCTTTGCCAACTTTAGGGTCGAAGGTCCAAAGACTCTCACCGTTATCAGCATCTAACGCCATGACCCAGTTATGCGGGGTACATAAGAACAGCGCATTGCCCACTTTTAGTGGGGTAGCTTGATAAGTGGTCTCGCCAATATCGTTAGGCCCTTTGACGTCGCCAGTCTGGATTTGCCAAGTGAGCTTGAGTTTATTTACGTTACTGGTATTAATTTGTGCCAGTGGCGAGTAGCGTTGACCGTAGTCAGTACGGCCGTAAGCGCTCCATTCTCCATCCGGCGTTTCGCGGCCATCAGCGAGTGGGTCGCCTAGATTTGCTGTGGTAGTGGCAGCGGCTGTATCCGTTTTGGCATCAGCGACTTCATTACCTAAATCTAGCCGGCCTAACTTATCGGTAGCATTGTTTGCCATACTACCAAAAGCGACCAATGCGCCCACCCCGACACTGGCTAACAGGGCCCAATAATAGGCAGGGCTGCCGCTATTTGGTTTAGGGTTGTCTTGAACTATCGCATCATTTTCTACCTTATCTGCCGTTACGATAGGCTCGGCGACAGCGCCCGTCTCTAAGCCAGCTTCCGTAGACAAGGTATTGTCTGCCGGCCCTAATAAGACTTTATATCTGTTTTTTGGCGAGACGATGCCCATCTTTTTGGCGACCCAAGGCAATAGCATGAGAGCACCAAAAATGAGTGGGAAGCCTAAACGAGTGGCTAAGGCCCACCAATAGAAGCCTGCTTCCCAGACGGCCCAAATGACCGTAGCTAAAATAAATATAGCGTAGACCAGATAGGCGGTCCAATGACGTTTAAATAATAAAAAGGCGGTTGCCAACATCGCTAAGCCCGCGATGACATAGTAGGGGCTACCTCCAAGTGACAACAGGTAGCCACCACCAATCAATAGCGGCAGCGCGAATAGAGCCATAATAATGGCGACAAATTTTTCCATGGGTATTCCATCTTTGCTAGCGATAATCAGTTATGACGGTCCATAACCTGACTCACAGCAGGAGAAGTTAAAAGTCGGCTTAATCAGTGCAGCTGCAATAGTCAGCTGGGTGACTTAAGCTAAGTAGTGATACTGGGATTGACGAGATGGTGCAAAATTAATATCGTGCAAAAAGTACTGCTGTTTTAATAGCACTCTTGCAGACAGTGCGCAGATATTTGTACGCTCACTCAAAAGTATTCCTATATAAACGAGTCGCATCAGAGAGTTAATTATAAACCCATAATACTGACCATAAATAAACTGGTTACAATTACACAAAAAACCCTACTAACAACTTTGCTAGTAGGGTTATGACTTTAGGATAGTGAAATAGTTTATTAGCGGTAAATAATGCCATTAAAGGCAGAGACTATTTTTCTGGATTTAAGGCTTATTTAATAGACGCACCTAGCTGGCAAACTGCTTTTGGCACAAGTCGATAAAGGCACGACCATATTGACGAATCTCAGCATCGTCTCGCACCGCCATCCAACTGGTAAAGCGGCCAAAATGATCGACAGGGATGGCAGTCAACTCAGGGTAATGACGCGGCTCAAACGCCATTTCAGCGATGATACCCACACCCAAACCTAAACCTACATAAGTGCTAATCACGTCAGCATCTAAAGCAGCAAGGACGATTTCAGGCTCAAGCCCAGCATCCGTAAAGGTTTGGTCAATAGCACCGCGGCCAGTAAAGCCGCCATGATAGGTAATGATGGGATAGCTGGCGAGCGTTGGTAAGTCAATCTCGGTCTCACCGGCCAACTCATGGTCATTGGGTACGATGATGCGATGCGACCAGTCGTAGTAACGGTGGCAGCGTAGATAATTATTATGCAGTAGCGACTCGGTAGCCACGCCGATATCTGCTTGGCCACGGATAACCATTTGCGCGATTGTCTCTGGATCGGCTTGCTGTAAAATTAAATTGACCTTAGGGAAGCGCTCACGGAACTGTTTAATCACATCGGGTAGCACATAGCGGGCTTGCGTGTGCGTCGTCGCAATGGTTAAGGTGCCGGTCTGCGGATTGTTAAAATCTAAGCTTAAGTTTTCAATCGTACGAATCTCTGCAAATATCGATTCAATATGCGGCAGCAGCGACTCACCCATGGGCGTGAGACCCGTCAAACGTTTACCTTGGCGTACGAATACTTCAGTTTTTAATTGGTTTTCTAGCGCAGCAATATGCTTCGATAAGCTCGATTGACTAGTGTGCAGGACATTTGCCGCCTGACTGAGATTATAGCCATTGACCACCGTATGCCAAACGGTCTCAAGCTGCTTTAATTGAATCTGTAAATGGCGCTGGTTGACGACGACATTGATGGCCATGATGAGTTCCTAAAACACAGTAAGGTATTTGATAGAGATAAGACAACAGGGCCAATGCGGCCCAATATCAAAGAATAGCTAATATAAATTGGACGTAAATGGTCCCTATCCGTAGGTTTTGCTGTCATACAGCGTTATGGGCTACAGTGTAGTCGCTATATTATATTCTAATAAATTAATTATTAGTATTTTTATATTCTATAAATGAATAAAAGGCAACCAGTAAAGATACTGACTGCCTTTTTGTTAGGTAAATACTAGATTTAACTCAATTTTTAGTTCGGTTTCTGAGCTCAGGTTTTGAGTTAAACTGTTGAGTTCGACTGTTAAATTCAGCAGGCCGGTACTGGCCGGATAACCCTAGCGGTTGACCCTTTAGCCTTTAACATCAAAGCGGTCGGCATCCATCACTTTTACCCAAGCTTTAATAAAGTCTTTGACGAACTTCTCTTGGTTGTCATTTTGCGCATAGTGCTCGCTGTATGAGCGTAAGATAGAGTTGGAGCCAAAGACTAAGTCAACCCGAGTGGCGGTCCACTTAACTTCCCCAGTTTGACGGTCACGAATCTCAAAAAGGTTGTTATCTGCCGTCTTAGCAGCGGGCACCCAATTGTTATTCATATCGGTCAAATTGACAAAGAAATCGTTGCTTAGCACGCCGACCCGGTCGGTAAAGACACCGTGTTGACTGTCGCTATAGTTGGCCCCCAAGACGCGCATGCCACCGACTAGTACGGTCATTTCAGGAGCCGTGAGCCCCATAAGTTGGCTGCGGTCGAGCAGTAGCTCTTCAGGAGAGACCGCATATTGGGATTTCACCCAGTTGCGATACCCATCATGACGTGGCTCTAAATCTTCAAAAGACTCCCCATCGGTCATCTCATCCGTCGCATCACCACGACCAGGGGTAAACGGTACACTGACATCGACACCCGCGCCGCGAGCTGCAGCTTCGATAGCCGCGCTACCACCCAATACGATCAGGTCAGCTAGGCTCACAGGTTTCTCAAGGTCTGCTTGTAGGCCCTCTAGTGCTGTAAGGACAGTCTGTAAGCGCGCGGGCTCATTGCCTACCCAATCTTTCTGTGGCGCTAGGCGAATACGTGCGCCATTGGCCCCACCACGATAGTCTGAGTTGCGGAAAGTGCGAGCACTGTCCCAAGCGGTATTAATTAGGTCTTGGCGGCTCAGGCCTGAGTCTAGGATTTTAGCCTTAAGCTCAGCGATTTCATTATCATCTAAAGTATAGTCTATACTCGGGATAGGATCTTGCCAGATGAGGTCTTCTGCCGGTACATCAGGGCCAATATAACGACTCTTCGGGCCCATATCACGATGCGTCAACTTAAACCAAGCTCGAGCGAATACTTCTGAGAAGTACTCAGGGTCGTTATAGAACTTCTCTGAAATCTTGCGATACTCAGGATCTTTAATCATGGCCATATCAGCATCGGTCATAATGGGCTTGCGACGTACGCTAGGGTCATGGGCATCGACCGGCATATCTTCTTCTTTGATGTTCAGAGGCTCCCACTGATGTGCGCCGGCAGGACTTTTTGATAGTGCCCAATCATGTTTGAACAGCATCTCGAAATAGCCATTATCCCACTGCGTCGGATTGGTGGTCCAAGCGCCTTCGATACCACTGGTGACCGTATCGCCAGCATTGCCTGAGCCTTTAGGGTTGAGCCAACCAAAGCCTTGGTCGGTGATATCACCGGCTTCTGGCTCATCACCTAACACGGTAGCATCGCCATTACCATGACATTTACCGACGGTGTGACCACCGGCTGCAAGGGCGACAGTCTCTTCGTTGTTCATCGCCATGCGGCCAAACGTGGTGCGAATATCTTGTGCTGACTTGATAGGGTCGGGGACACCATCGACACCTTCAGGATTGACATAGATGAGGCCCATTTGCACAGCCGCTAGAGGATTCTCTAACGACTCACGGTCGCCATCATCATTATAGCGCTGCTCTGTTGGGGCTAGCCACTCGCGCTCATTACCCCAATAAATGTCTTTTTCGGGATGCCAAATATCGGCGCGACCACCGGCAAAGCCAAAGGTCTCAAAGCCCATTGATTCATAAGCCATGTTGCCGGCCAAAATCATAAGGTCTGCCCAAGAGAGCTTGTTGCCATATTTCTGCTTAATCGGCCAAAGCAAACGGCGGGCTTTGTCTAAGTTAGCATTATCCGGCCAGCTATTTAATGGCGCAAAGCGTTGGTTGCCGGTATTTGCGCCACCACGGCCATCGCTCTTGCGATATGTGCCTGCTGAGTGCCACGCCATACGAATCATCAGACCACCATAATGACCCCAATCGGCTGGCCACCACTCTTGTGAGTCCGTCATCAAATCTTTCAGGTCAGATTTTACGGCTTCTAAATCCAGTGAAGCAAACGCTTTGGCGTAGTCAAAATCTGGGTCCAAAGGGTTGGTCTTGGTATCGTGTTGATGCAAAATATCTAGGTTGAGGGCATTTGGCCACCAATCCGTGGCGGAAGAATCCTGCAAAGTATGGGCTTGATGCATGACGGGGCAACCGCTCATTGCGGGACGCTCCGGAGTATGATCGCTGTCTACATTTTCGCTATGGATAGTAGGGCCATGGTCATCACCAATTTCGGCGCGTTCTGGATTAGCGACAGTTTGAGAAGCCGTCTTAGAGACAGGGTTAGTAGGATTAAGATTTTGTTTCGCAGCTTCGTGATCTACAGGGCATTTGCCCGTTGGGGTATTAGTATTGTTGTCCATAATCATATCCTTGGCTGAGAGGTGAGCTTAGCTAGAGTAAAAAGATTTTGTTGATTTATTAAATACAATACAATCCCCGGTATGATTTGAATAGTTAATCAAACCCATGGTGTGTATTTGTATAATGAATCATAGAGTAGCTAATTATTAATAATTTAAAACGTTAGAACGACTTAGCTTTCTCGCCACGTTGCTATTACTCCTGTAATCATGCCAGTGTCATTAGGACTTATATTTACCTCAAGCTTTCGCTACGGGTATCTTACGCATTGATAGGAGTATTGTTTATTCAGCAAATGGTGCAAGTTATGCTGGCGCATCAGTACTGGTCATTACAGAATTTCTGCAGTACCATAGCTGAATTTGCCAATCCCTACCGTGATGCCGTTATAACTGAGCAGTTAGTAGGTTTGCAGGCTCGCACGGTCTAAGCAGTTGGCAATAAGTCTTCTTATTATCTGGATAGTTTCTATATATCCCCTTGGTTAGGCTCCACCATTATGTCTGCAACTCCACCTGCTCATCCCCACGGCATCGTCGCCAAGAAGTCTTGGTCTGAGGCTGCGAAAGCCTATCTGGATCGCCGTGCGATTATCATGCTGTTTTTAGGTTTTGCCGCTGGTATTCCTATTCTATTAATTTTCTCTAGTCTATCGCTATGGCTAAGAGAGGCGGGTATAGAACGTGGCGTGGTCACGACTTTCAGTTGGGCAGCGTTAGGCTATTCTTTTAAGTTTATTTGGGCACCGCTGATCGATGCCGTGCCATTGCCTATATTAACGAAGTGGCTGGGGCGAAGACGGGCATGGATGCTGGTGTCGCAGGCGCTAATCATTGGCGCTATCTGCATTATGGCCAGCGTCAATCCTATTAATGACGATATGTTGACCTATATGGCAGTGGGAGCAGTCTTACTCGGGTTTTCATCTGCCACGCAAGATATTGTTATTGATGCCTATCGTATCGAGTTGGCACCGCCCAGTTTGCAGTCGGTCTTATCGGCCATGTATACCGCTGGTTATCGTTTAGGGATGATTTTTGCGGGAGCAGGGGCGCTGTATTTAGCAGATTATTTCGGCTCGACGGAAGCTTTATATAGTTATGAAGCCTGGCGCAACACTTATTGGATTATGGCGGCCGTTATGGGCGTCGGGGTAGTGACGACTTTAGTAATTAAGGAGCCGATTAGTCAGCAAGTGCGTATTGAGCAGAAAGCGAGCGATTATGGCCGCTTAGTCTTTGTATTCGCCTTAGCCGTCTCAGCTTTCGTCATGACATTTATCTATGTAGGTCAGGTGCTGCCAGATAGTGAGAGCGTGGCGGTTGAATTCTTATACGAAGTCATCCGGATGCTGTCAAGCTTAGGGGTATCGTTACTGGTAGGCTACCTATTGGTCATGGTAGGTCTAGTGAATAAGCAAATGGCCTATGTCACTTGGATTGAGCCCATCGTCGATTTCTTCCGCCGCTATGGGAAAAAGGCGCTATTACTGTTGGCCTTGATTGGTCTGTATCGTATTTCTGATATCGTCGCTGGGGTCATGTCCAACGTCTTCTATCAAGACATGGGCTTTAGTAAAACCGATATCGCTACTGCCGTGAAGTTAGTTGGCGTGATTATGGTCATCGGTGGTGGCTTTTTAGGCGGCATCTTGGCGCAAAAGATACGTATGATGCAGGCGATGATGATCGGTGCCATCTTGGCCGCAGTCAGTAATATGCTGTTTGTAGTTTTGACCTATCATCCGGGCAGCTTACCGGTCATGTATACGGCCGTGATTTTTGATAACTTAGCGGCTGGTCTGGCCAGTGCTGTGTTCATTGCCTTCTTATCAGCATTGACCTCTATACGCTTTACCGCGGTGCAATATGCGATTTTCTCCTCATTAATGACGCTATTACCGAAAGTATTGGGCGGCTACTCAGGCACCATAGTGGATAACTTGGGCTATCCGTTCTTCTTTACCTTTACCGCGCTGATAGGGGTGCCTATCTTGCTGATTATCTATCTGGTCGATAAGCATATTGTGATTGGCGATAATGATGATATCTATGGGGATAGCGATGGTAGCAATAAATTGACCAAAGCCAACCCGGCACTCACAGATACCCAAGAGCCCCCTAGAGCTTCTGAATAAATAGAGCGTCTGAATAAATAATGACTACAGCAAATCAATATTCTAATGGTATATCTACAGATGATGCGTCTATTAAAGCGCTAAAACGTCGTAGCTATTTAAGTGAGGCAGACGGCACCGCTCTCCCAGTGCATTGGGTGAATGAGTGGTTATTACATATTGTGCAGCAGCCTGCCTCATTCTTAATCACCGACAGTGATTATCTGCTAACCGCTGCAGAACAGTCGGCGTTTGCAGCCGGTATCGCCAAGATGCAGGCAGGCATACCATTGGCTTATTTGACGGGTCAGCAAGCCTTTTGGTCATTAGAGTTTAAGGTCAATGAGCACACGCTGATACCACGCCCTGATACTGAGATATTAGTTGAACAAGTATTAGCGTGGATAGCTGCTAATGTAGAGGCTGATACATTTAATCATCTAGCAAAGCAAAATAGCCTAAGTAATGATTTGGATAATACTAACCCGCAAAAACCTTACCAATTATTAGACCTTGGTACCGGCAGTGGCTGTATCGCTATTAGTTTGGCGTATGAGCTAGGGTTGCAGTCGCAAGATTGGCAAGTGACTGCGGTGGATTATTCCCAAGGGGCACTCGATATTGCTAAGCAGAATGCTGTTTTAAATGACACGCTGACCATTAACTTTATCCAGAGCGATTGGTATAACTCGTTGCCCAGCCAGGTTAAATACCAAGTTATTGTCTCTAATCCGCCTTATATTGACCCTGTAGATACGCACCTTGATAGCCTCAGCGCTGAGCCATTATCGGCACTTATTGCTGATAATAAGGGTCTAGCTGATATTCAGAAAATTGTCAGTGGGGCGATAAATTATCTCATAGAGGGTGGGTTATTAGCGATTGAGCATGGCTATGACCAAGGCGCAGCGGTTCAACAGATATTTACCGAGGCGGGATTTGTTAAGGTACAGACGGTGCAAGATTATGGGGATAATGATCGGGTGACGATGGGAGTGCTAGAACGCTTAAAGGAAAACGTTTAAAAACTTTAATTTTAATCATTGTCATAAAATAACAGTCCCTTGGGCTGTTTTTTTTATACGCTAAAATTTATTTAAAAAAGGTGTGATTTAGACCAATGATGATGCAAGACAATCAACTGATATTGATAAGATAATAAAGGAATTTTCGAAAATAAAAAATTGTGTTTTTAGTAGCAGTAATACTGCTGGAGCCTTTATTTATCAAGGCTATCTTACAAAAAGGCTTGGCGAACAAGGGTGGGTTTTGTTAGGATAAAAGTCATAGCAAGACACACTAGCGCATGCTGAAAGGTAAGGGAGACAGCTATGACCGTGACTAAAGCTTTACTCGATGGCTTTGCCGGAGCGATGATATCGCCCACTCGGCAGGCAGTAGCCAATATTCAACCCGCCCATAAAATGGATGCTATCAATCAGGTCACTACTGGGACACAAGCTACTGCGCAACACTGGCAGGCGACCGGTGAGCGCATGCGGCAAGCCAGTAAAACGATTGAGCGGCAAGTCAAACGCCAACCTGCCGATATGTCCTAGCGGATGAGCCAAAATCAGCGGGCGACGCGCACCACCTTATTGCAGCAAGGACAAGAGTTGTCCGCCACGCAAGAAGAGGCAGAGTATTACACGCCTTACCCGCCAGCAGATTTAGTCCGTGAATACGAAGAGATATTGCCCGGATCAGCAGAGCGCATCTTAGCGCTCACCGAGCAAGCGCAAGCCCAACAAGATGATATTGCCAATTTTCAAATGGCCGAGACCCGAAAAATCAATGATGCCAATATCGCCAACCAAGAACACAACCAAAAGCTATTCGTTTGGGGATTGTACCTAGGGACTTTCTTCGGCTTATGCGTATTGGTGGTGATTATCTACGCCATCTATATGGACAGCACCAAGATAGGCATTGCGGCTTTTACGGCGCTAGGCGTTGTCCTGGCGATTTATATCTTAAGAAGCTCTTTGGAGCGATTAAAAAAGTAATCTGCTTTAAAAGCGCACAGAGTGTGTTTAAATACCCTTTGATCTATTTCATATGCCCATAGCTATCAGCCAGCGTTTATATAGCGTGACAGGTTGTAGCATATAATAATTAGGAAATAAAAGATGGCAGAGTGGTCAGAAGGGTACGTTAGTGAGATCAATTACACCTATGGGTATTATTCAGAGCTAAATCCAAACAATACGGTTATTCCCTTTTTAATGGCAGGCATTGCGCCGCCAAAAGTGAGCCATGCTTGTGAGTTGGGATTTGGCCAAGGCGTGTCACTCAATATCCATGCTAGCGCCAGTGAAGTACAGTGGTACGGCACAGACTTTAACCCCTCACAAGTGGGTTTTGCGCAAGAGTTAGCAGAGATTGCCGGTAATAATGCTTGCCTTTATGACCAGTCCTTTAGAGAGTTCTGTGAGCGTGATGATTTGCCTGAGTTCGACTTTATTGGTCTCCACGGTATTTGGGCTTGGATATCTTTAGAAAATCAGCAGATTATTATTGATTTTATTCGTCGCAAGCTCCGCGTTGGTGGTGCCGTCTATATTAGTTATAACACGCTACCAGGTTGGTCGACGATTGCGCCCTTACAGCATATGCTGAGTCAATATGATCAAGTAGTCGGCAGTCGTAAAGAGAGCCAGCTTGAGCGAGTCACCAATGCTTTTGACTTTAGCAAAGCGCTGATACAGTTATCCCCGTCCATGATTCTGCAAGCTCCGGCTATCCTCGACCGTATTCAACAAAATAGTGAAAAAGACCCTAGCTATCTCGTCCATGAATATTTTAATCAATCTTGGCAGGCGCTGTATTTCTCGCAAGTCGCTGAAGCCTTAGCGCCTGCTAAGCTGTCTTACGTTAGCTCAGCCAACTATTTAGAAGACTTTTCAGCGAGTAACTTCAACAATGAGCAACAAGCCTTTCTGGATAAGTTAGCCGATCCTATCTTTGTGCAAACCAGCAAAGACTATATGCAAAATAAAATCTTTCGCCGCGACTACTGGGTAAAAGGAGCACGCACGCTATCCGCCCATCAGCTTGAGCAATACTGGCAACCGCTGCGCTTTCTATTAGTGGTCAATCCCAAAGATATTGAGCTCAAAATAGTGGGCACGCTTGGCAATGTAGACTTGCGCGAAGATATTTATCAGCCGTTAATAGCCCTATTGTCTGACCATAAAATTCATAGCTACACCGCAATCAAAGAGCAGTTGCTTGCAATGTTTGATGCCCCCTTATTAGCTGAAGCCTTGGCAATTTTGCACAGTAAAGGGCATATAGTATTGGTGCAAGATGAAGCGATGATCCAAGCTGTGCGGTCAAAATGTGCCGCTCTCAACGCGCATCTTATTCAGCAAAACGTTAACGGAGCAGAGACAGCAAATTTGGCGAGTCCAGTCACAGGCGGTAGCGTGCACGTGTCTAGAGTTCCAATGCTATTTTTAAATGCTTATAAACAAGGGGCTACCGAGCCGCAAGCTTGGGTGGATTCTGCTTGGCAGCTCCTCAAAAGCCAAGGGCAATGCCTAATAAAAGAAGGCAATAATTTAGTGGGAGACGAGGACAATTTGGCTGAGTTAGCCCGCTTAGCCCAAGACTTTCAACAGGGGTTATTACAGACGCTAAAATATTTGCAAATCGTTGATTAAGGGCTGGGCGATTGGAATTTACGTAAGTTAAAGTCTACTTCGCCACTGAGCTAATACAATCTACTCGTACCACTCCTGCCCTAAGCCGCTTATAATACAGCGGCTTCTTTATGGTTAAAAAAAGCCATTTGTAGATGCTAATTTGGCAAAGGTAGTGTCGTTAAATTTAAGCGGTCGTTTTGAAAATATAGATAAGTTGCTGCTGCTCAACTATTCATAAATGCCTCATTTTAAAATATAAAAAATATATGACCCTTATAAACTTGAAGAATATCGACTGTGCATCCATAACCTTAGCAACGCTCAAGGTGATGGTATTATGCTAACGGATAATGAATTGATGCGGTATTCTCGGCAGGTCTTGTTAGACGGCTGGGATATCGATGCGCAAATAAGACTAAAGAATAGCCGTATTGTCATCGTAGGGGCAGGGGGCTTAGGGTGTCCGGCGTCTGAGACCCTAGCACGTGCGGGGGTGGGTCATATTCATCTGATTGATGATGACACTATCGAAATCAGCAACTTACAGCGGCAAACTTTATTTTTACCGCAAGATGTAGGTGAGCCTAAAGCCCAAGTGGCCGCTGCGCGATTGACTGAGATTAATGAGCTGGTCACTATCAGTTATCAGGTCGCCCGCGTAGACTCGGATAACGCGGCAGACCTACTAAAACGGCCTGCTAATCCCTCGGTCAATAGTGCTACAGCGCTAGAGACGGCATGGCCAGATTTGCTGCTAGACTGTACGGACAACTTTGCGATACGTGAGCTGCTCAACCGTATTAGTGTGGAGCACGCTATTCCATTGCTGTCCGCATCCGCGATTGCTATGACTGGGCAGCTAGCATTGTACGAACCGGCCAAGGCGTCAGGATGCTATCATTGTGTGTTCGGTGACAGTATTGCTAGCAGCACTAATGCTGCTGAGAATGACGCGTCGTCAGAACAAAATTGCGCCAATTCAGGGGTCCTAGCCAGTACTACCGCAATAATGGGTACGCTGCAAGCCAATGCTGCCTTGCAGTATTTAGGCTTAGAGAGTAACCCTTTAGCGCAGCAATTATTGCTATGGGACGGTCAGCGTATGCGCCAACGCAGTATAGGCTATCGGCAAGATCCTGCTTGTCCTATTTGTAGCAAGGCCGGTTGATTGTGCAGACACCAAGGGCATACCAACCTGATTTTAATGCTAACCTTATTCTTTTATCCAGTTGAATGACTATTATGACTCAAGCAACCCGACCCAATTTTTTAAAGCATTCCTTTAACGTCCTGAATCGAGTACGGCAGACGGCAAGCGTGGCTGGGCTGTCAGCACTGCGTGTGGCTAAAGGCGAAAAGCCCGATGCCAAGCTGTTAAAAGAGACCTTCGAGCAGTTGGGCACGACTTATATCAAAATCGGTCAGTTTATCGCCAGTACACCGTCATTGTTTCCGCGCGAATACGTCTTAGCCTTTCAAGATTGCTTGGATCAGACCACGCCCATCTCTTATCGTTATGTCGAGAAGGTACTGAGAGCTGAGTTAGAGCGTGATGGTGAGACCTTAGAGAGTCTGTTTAAACATATTGAGCCTACACCGCTAGCGTCAGCTTCAATTGCGCAAGTGCATGCAGCGACCTTGCACGATGGTACTGAAGTCGTGTTGAAGGTACAAAAGCCTGAAGTCGAAACCATCATGCAGACTGATTTGGGCGTGTTGCATGGCGTGACTAAGCTGATGGAAGTCTTGATGCCATCGATGAAGTTTGCCAGTATCGCCCCGATTATTGATGAGATTCGTCTGCGTATGTTAGCGGAAACAGACTTTGTCGCTGAAGCGCAAAACATTCGTGACTTCCAGCAGTTCCTCAGCATGACGGGTAATACTAAAGTCGTTGCACCGGATGTCGTACGCGAGTTGACGACTAAGCGGGTGTTGACGATGAGCCGTCTATACGGCGTCTCTATGGTCAATGAGCATGCCATGCGCCAATATTGTGCCGACCCAGCTCAGGTGATGGCGGATACGCTGAATACTTGGTTTGCAAGCCTGATGCTATGCAATAGCTTCCATGCAGATTTGCATGCGGGCAATCTAATGTTATTGAACGATGGCCGCATTGGCTTTTTAGACTTTGGTATCGTGGGTAAGCTAGCACCTGAAAGCTGGCGCGCCTGTATGGGCATGA
Source organism: Psychrobacter sp. CoH-33_TS_01 (assembly GCF_058189395.1). Lineage (NCBI taxonomy): Bacteria > Pseudomonadati > Pseudomonadota > Gammaproteobacteria > Moraxellales > Moraxellaceae > Psychrobacter > Psychrobacter sp. CoH-33_TS_01. Next base: position 248,572 of record NZ_JBVGQI010000004.1, on the reverse strand, counting down.
TGCAATCGCTGCAAGATAATGACTATCCCGGTATGGCGCATCATATGATTGATATGGGGATGACCCATGAGCGCAGTCAAGTGGATGAAGCGCAGTTGGCCACCGATTTACAAAGAATGGTGGGCGCAGTGGTGACCGACGATAAGACTTATACCTCAGGCAAGCCATTTAACTCCAAAGACCAAGCGGATGAATTGAATAAAATTATGTTAGAGATCGTCGAGACAGGCAAACGTCATGGTCTCCATTTCCCACGTGACTTTGCGCTATTGACCAAGCAAATGCTATATTTTGACCGCTTTATGCGCACTTTAGCGCCGGGTATGGATATGTTTAGCGACAGTCGAGTTAGTCTCATTCATGATCAAAGCTAGCATGAGGCAGCTAGTATTTAGTAGCTAATATTGAATAGCCAGGGCAGCGTATTGTTCTGGCTATTTTTTTGTCCTTATTTTCCTCCTGCACGCTATAAGCGAGCTATTGGCTAAGTCGCTATTATTTATGGCGAGGGTATTGCTAAGCACGGGGTTTATAGCTACTGTATTTATGCGCTGCATATATTGCTAGCCTATTGTAAATAGGAAGGTTTTAAAAAGGGCTTAAGGGCTAACTGCGGTTAATGAATAAGAGTTTTGGATGCTAAGTTATGGATAACCCACAGGCGCCTACAGTGTCGCCTTCGCGTTTTGGTGAAGTCGCTATTGCCTGGATTGGCTTGTATGGTATGGCGGTCGTCATGGGCTATGGCCGGTTTCTTTTCACTGCCACGCTACCCGACATTATCGTGCAACTGGGGCTATCAACGGCTATGGCCGGCTGGCTCGCCTCTATTAATTACATCGGCTATTTTTTAGGCGCTATTATCGCCATGTTTGTGCCGCAGCGGCATACTTGGTTGGCGCTGATTATCGCCAGTCTCATAAGTATTGTGACCACAGCGGCGCTTGCCATACCCGATATGTCGTTATTCATTTGGCAAGTGATACGTCTCATTGCCGGTATCGCTAGTGGGGTCGCCATGATTTTGGGCTCCTCTTACGTGGTCAAGCACTTTAGTATGTCGCGACGAGCTATGCTATCGACCATCCATTACGGGGGTATCGGCGTTGGTATTACCGCCTCGGCTGCGCTAACTTGGTCGCTTTTTGCGATGGGCTATCACTTTGCTACTATTTGGTGGGTTGCCGCCCTAACCAGTTTGCCCTTATTACTATTGTTAATTAAAATCCGACCTAGCGCTACCGAGCAAGCGCTCGAGTCTAGTGGCCCTTATGTCGCTACTAAGCAAGCAGACCTTGCGCGCAAGCAGAGCGACTCAGTGCAAACGCTGAAGCCCAACTCTATAGGCGCCAAGCTCAGTCAATTGCGCGGCGTCATGAAAGCCGCTTTGGCCAATCAAGGCTATGTGATTACTTTACTATTGATCAGCTATGGGCTGTCTGGGTTTGGCTATATTACTTCGGCGACCTTTTTGCCCGTAATGGCTACCCAGAGTCTAGGCTCAGGGTCGGGGCAGGGACTATCAGGTCAAGAGGCAGGACTATTTATTTGGCTATTGGTCGGGATATTTGCCACTTTTTCTAACCCACTATGGGGACGGTTAGCGAGAGATATTGGCGAATTTAAAACGCTGATTGGCTTGATTATCCTACAAGCCTTTGGCATGTTTTTACCCATGTTGAGCCCAGGAGCGCTAGGCTTATATGGTAATGCGATTATCCTTGGGGCGACCTTTGTCGGTATCGTCTCGATGACCTTGGGGATTATTAAAGAGGTCAATCCAAACTATTCTAATCTCTTGATTGGCCTAGCCACGCTCGCTTATGCAATAGGGCAGTTTTTAGGACCGCTCGTGACGGTGGCTTTGGCAGGCAAGAGTGATAATTTTAATGCAGGACTCGCGGTCGCAGGTGGGGGGCTTATTATCGGCTTAGTCCTTATCCTATTGATTCGCTTATTGCCTAAGTCTCATTCTAAGTCTATACCGCACTACGACTAAACACTTCGCGTAGCTCAAAGCTGGTATGCACGTGGCTCACCCCCTCGATACGGTTTAAGCGATGCAATAAAAATTCTTCATAATGCGCCATATCACGGACTAAAACTTTGATGAGATAGTCCTCGCTACGGCCCGTGACAATGCTACAACTGACCACTTCATCAAAGCTTTTAACGTTCTCTTCAAATTGCTCGAAGCGCTCAGCAGTATGCTTGTCCATACCGACGGCAATAAAGACAGCGAGGCGATAGCCCAGTTTATGCGGATCAGTCGCCGCATGGTAACCAGTAATAATGCCGCTTTGTTCCAACTGTTTGATGCGGCGCGCACATGGCGTGGCAGAGAGATTGACCCGTTCCGCAATTTCGGTCACGCTCATGCGGGCATCGACCAATAGCAGCTCGATAATCTTTTTATCGATCGCGTCATATTCTGGCGTTATGCTATCATTTTTCATATAAGACCGTTAATTAGTGATTTTAACTAATTATAATTATAATTTTAGCAAAAAGCTCTAATATTATTAAAATAAAGGCGTTATTTGTTGATTATCACTCTTAGCACTTTGCTATAATGATTTTATTGAAACTTCGTCAGTACTTATGGATATAACCTTTTAGCTTCATTAATTCGCTTCTTAACTCTTAACTTTGAATCACAGCAAGGACTCACTCATGGGCACAACCACTCCAGCAAATTCTAAGATTACGCCAAAAAATCCTGCCTTCGATTATCGTAAATATCGTGCTTTTGGTTTTGCGCCAAAACTGACGGCTCGCACCTGGCCTGATCAAGAAATCACCCAGTCGCCAATCTGGGCGAGTGTGGATCTGCGCGATGGTAACCAAGCCCTGATTGACCCAATGACCATTGACCAAAAAATGCGTTTTTTTAAGACCCTCGTCGATGTGGGCTTTAAAGAGATTGAGATTGGCTTCCCCTCTGCGGCGCAAGTTGAGTTTGATTTCACCCGCAAGCTTATCGAAGAAGGCCATGTGCCTGCTGATGTAACGTTGCAAGTCTTGGTACAAGCGCGTGAGCACCTCATTCAGCGCACTTTTGAGTCCTTGAAAGGGGCCAAGCGCGCTATTGTCCACGTGTATAACTCTACTAGTCGAGTGCAGCGTGATAAGGTTTATGGCAAAACTAAGGAAGAAATCAAGCAAATCGCTATCGATGGCGCGACCTTAGTCAAACAGTACGCCGCGCAATATCCAGAGACGGAGTGGGTATTCCAGTACTCACCAGAGAGCTTTAGCCAGACCGAGACCGACTTTGCTATAGAAGTGTGTGAAGCGGTTTGTAAGGTGTGGCAGCCGCAATCTGGTCAAGGGGTTATTATTAACTTGCCAGCGACTGTAGAAGCGTCTACCCCCAACATATTCGCGGATCAGGTTGAATACTTTTGCCGTCATTTAAGCTGCCGTAAAGATATCGTGGTGAGTTTGCATACGCATAATGATCGCGGTTGTGGTATCGCTGCAGCTGAGCTTGGATTGATGGCGGGCGCAGATCGTATCGAAGGTACCTTGCTCGGTAATGGTGAGCGCACTGGGAATATGGATATTATGGTCATGGCAATGAATCTATTTAGCCAAGGCGTAGATCCTGAGCTCGACTTCAGTAATATGAGCGAAATCGTCCAAGTGGTGAGCGAATGCAATAATTTACCATTGCACCCACGCCATCCGTATGTGGGTGAGTTGGTCTTTACTGCGTTTAGCGGTTCGCATCAAGATGCTATTAAAAAGTCGTTGGATTACAACACTCAACACGCAGAGACTGCAGACCATTGGGACGTGGCTTATCTGCCTATCGACCCTGCGCACATTGGCCGTAGCTACCAAGACGTGGTGCGTATTAACAGCCAGTCTGGTAAAGGTGGCGTCGCCTATATCTTGCAGCGCAACTATGGCTTTAACTTGCCACGTTGGATGCAGATTGACTTTAGCCGCGTCGTGCAAAACCAAGCGGAAAAAGAGGCGCGTGAGCTCCAGAATGATGAAATATTACAGACCTTTGAGCGCACCTATTTGCAGCAGTCTGATTTTGAATTGCTCGACTATAGCGTGAATAATAAAGGCGGTGAGGTCCAGTTTGTCGGACAGGTCAAAGCGTACGGCGAGATTGTTGATATTGATGGGGTGGGTAACGGCCCGCTATCGTCCTTTATCGATGGCCTCGCGCAGACGATGGGCAGCTCAGTACATATCATTAACTATGCCGAGCATGCTATCAGCCCGCATCACCTCAACTATGATGAGTCTGAGATTGAGACCGACCGTGAAAACAAAACCAATGCCAACGCTGCAGCGTATATTCAGCTCACGGTTGATGGTAAGATTTACTCAGGGATTGGCACTTGCACCAGCACGGTCTCAGCGATGCTGAAAGGGGCGTTATCAGCGTTAGCTCAAGCCCCTGCTTCTACCGGTGCTTAGGAAGTTATAAGTTTTAGACTGCAAAGATATGAGGCCGTGCTGTAATCATTAGCGCGGCCTTTTTTATAATAAGAATTAATATTATGCTTTCATGAAGGGTAAACTTGATAAACGATAAGACACAGCGACATAGTATGTCGTCTTATCAGTAATTCAGTGCAAAAGCCGATGATTAGAGGTTGTAATTAATGGGTAGAAGGCTTACGCTAAATTGACAGCTTTTAGTCCTATTTTCAGGGATAATAAACCTTTAAATGCCTTAGCATTGTTTGCACATTTTAGTTGGTAAAAGTAGTGAAATCATTCCGTTATTCTATTTAATAGTGGTCACTACTGATTTGATTGCGCTACTGGCAGTCCGCTGCAGGTATTGGCTCAAGCGACTGGTAGCACAGCCTCACTTTCATAAATTGGGCATTAGCTAACCTCATTGGCGGCTAACCCGCCCCTAGATTATAAGAGTAGATATGGAACCCATCTCATTTGCTTCATTCAGTTTAGCCGCCGTATTGGCCTCACTACCTACCTCTGGCGAGCCCGTAAGCAAGTCGGTCATTAGTACCCACAGTCTTCCAGCCATAGCTGGGCAATGGGAGATTGACTTAAACGAGGCGAAAGCACGGGATGCCGCTAGGCCTGCAGAAAATACCGAGCAAGCTGTGGCTATGGCGGATGATGCAGTGACCGATGTAGTGACTATAGAAGAGTCTAGCCATCTACAGGTAAAAGGCAAACCTATGGAGCAGGGCAGCTGTCGTGAGCTATATAACTTTAGCGAAGACAATAATATGTGGGCAGTGAGCGGGGCGGAATGGACTTATGGCAAGTATTTAGTAACCCATCCTGACCAAGGCTTACCTATTATCGCTATCAAGACAGTTTATGATAATAATGAAGTCGACTGCGCTGGCAATCAAATTGACCAAACGGATGAGGCCATAGTCGCTTATTTAAACCATAAAGACAATAAGATGCAATGGTGTGCTGATCCTGAAGGTGAGGAGTGTTTTGCTTCGTTTAAACGTATCTTGCCGTAGAGAGTTAAAATACTAGAACTTTACTCATAAAAAAGCCCTTTCTCCATCAGAAAAAGGGCTTTTTATTGGCTGACTATAAAATAGCCATTATTAACGCGCTGTGATTAGCAAAATAGCCTAAGCCTTGTCTGCTTTAGTCTTGTCATTCTTCTTGAGTAGCTTATCTTCAAGATAATGAATATTCTGCGCTTCACGGGTAAAGTCTTCATCTGTCAGGATGATATCGCGATGTAAAGCCATATTGGTTTTGATACCCGTAATAATCAACTCATCCAGCGCTTGCAAGGTCTTCGCAATCGCTTGTTGGCGGGTCTGACCGTAACAGATTAGCTTACCAATCAATGAGTCATAATAAGACGGAATCTCATAGCCTGGATAGAGGTGCGAGTCAAAACGCACTCCTGAGCCGTTGGGCGTAAAGAATTGATCTACCGTACCGGGACACGGCATAAAGGTCGCTGGATCTTCGGCATTAATACGGCATTCGATAGCATGACCATGCGCGACGATTTCATTTTGGCGATACGATAATCCGTAACCCGCTGCAATTTTTAGCTGCTCAACGACGACATCGATACCAGTAATCATCTCAGTGACCGGATGCTCGACCTGGACACGAGTGTTCATTTCGATAAAGAAGAACTGACCATCTTCGTAAAGAAACTCAAAAGTACCCGCGCCGCGATAGTTAATATCTTCAGAGGCTTTGACACAGGCCAATAAGATAGGCTCGCGCACGTCATCTGGGATATCGGGGGCAGGGGCTTCCTCTAGTACTTTCTGATGGCGACGCTGTAGTGAGCAATCACGGTCATACAGGTGAATGGCATTACCATTACCATCCCCTAAGACTTGCACTTCAACGTGGCGAGGGTTTTTAAGATAGCGCTCCATGTAGACCGTATCATCACCAAACCACAACTCGGCTTCTTGTTTAGCAGCTTGGACTTGGCCGACCAGCTGGTCGAAATGCTCAACGATACGCATACCACGACCACCGCCACCAGAGGCCGCTTTGATCAATAGCGGAAAACCGATATGACGAGCTTGCTCTTCTGCGTTATGCAAGGTGACTGGACCAACCGAACCGGGCACCGTAGGAACGCCCGCTTTTTTCATAGCATTAATAGCAGAGACTTTATTCCCCATCAGGCGAATATGATCAGCGTGGGGACCCACAAAGGTCAACCCTGCTTGCTCGACTTGCTCAGCGAATTCAGCATTTTCTGATAGAAAACCATAGCCAGGATGAATAGCATCCGCGCCAGTGATTTCTGCTGCAGTGAGTAGGGTATTAATATCTAAGTAGCTTTGATTGGCATTGGGTTTGCCAATACAGACCGCTTCGTCAACAAAGCGCAAATGCATTAAATTTGCATCGGCAGTAGAGTAGACACCGACAGTTTCGATGCCCAGCTGCTTACACGCGCGGACGATACGTAGCGCGATTTCCCCTCTATTGGCTATCAGCAGTTTTTTTATCATGAGTACGTCCTATTTTGTTCGTATGCCAAAGCGCCGCGCAAACTCAGTTTATCAAGCTGACTATCAACTGGTTTGTCGCCCTAGACGCTTTAGAGTAATGTTAAGCAATCCCCTAAAGGTAGCTACAGCGATTAAGCTTTATAGCGAACGATAGGCTGACCAAATTGCACAACATCGGCATTTTCGACCAAAATCTCATCGATGACGCCGCTTTGAGTGGCCTCTAACGGGTTCATGATTTTCATGGCTTCGATGATGCCCAGGGTATCACCGGCTTGAACTTTCTGTCCAACCTTGGCGTAAGGAGGGTCATTTGGGCTGGGTGCTGAATAGAAAACCCCAACCATAGGGGCGGTCTCAACACTGCCAGCTTTCATGGTCGCGGTCTTACTGTCGGGTGCGCCTGCTGCTGGAAGACTAGCGGGAGCTGCCATCATGGCTGGTATAGGTGCGTCGTAATGACGGGTCAGACTAATGCTCTCATCCCCGCTGCTAACCTCTAGGTTAACCAGCTCGCTCTCTTCCATAAGTGCAATTAAGGTGCGGATCTTTTCAATGTCCATAAAAGGTGTATGCCTTGTGCCTAATAATGAAAATAATAGAATAAAAAAGGTATAAATTATCGTCGCCCTATGACGTTGTAACAGTCACTTGGCCTAAAAAACAGCTTAAAAGCTAGCTAATTAAATTATATTTTTCAATAGAATAAACCATTAATAACTAGCGATAAGCGACTGTAACAAAATATTTATACAATACGTGCTAATCATACCTATATTTGCCGCAATGAGCAATCGATGTACATATGTACACTTACAATTTTTGTTATCTATTTGTTTATTAAGTCCCTTTACTGTTGGCGCTACAGCCCATAATTTAGCTGAATTTTTCGTTGTTGGTGGCGCAATCTGAAGGTGAGGAGAATAGCGGATAACAGTAAGCCCATTACCAGCGCCATCCAAAAGCCCTGAGCGCCGATATCAGTATAACGCACCAAATAGGTTCCTAAAGGTAACGCAACCAACCAATAACAAAATAACGTAATCCACATCGGTACCGTAGTATCTTGCAAGCCGCGTAAGATACCGGCAACGTTGACTTGCCAACCATCGAATAATTGATAGCCTAAGGCAAAGATAAGCAGATACATAGCTTGCTCTTGTACCACAGGGTTATCCGTAAATAGCGCTGCCAACTGCGGGCGGAATATCCAGACCATGACCATGGCCACAACCGCAATGAGGACGGTCCAAATTAGCCCCGTAGTCTGAACATGGCGTAAGGCAGTAAAATTGCGCTCGCCAAAGCGATTGGACACCATAATGGTTAAGGCCATCGCCAGTGACATGGGCACCATAAATAGCTGTGAGGTGACGGCTAAGGCCACTTGATGGGACGCGACGGCGAGCTCACCCAAAGGGCTGATAACCAAAGAGGCTAAGCTAAATAGGCTAGCTTCAAAAAAGATGGATACGCCAATGGGCACGCCTAGTTTTAATAGCTTAGTGATTTGCTCGCGATTGGGGCTGGTAAAGCTATAGAAAAACCGGGTACTAGCAATCTGTTTCTGTTTAGAAAAATGCGTATAGGTGGCTAATAATAAAACGTTAATCCATAGGACAATCGCAGTTGCAACCCCACAACCCGCGCCGCCAAGCTCGGGCATACCAAATAGACCGTGGATAAAGATGTAGTTTAAGGGGATATCAGCGAGCAGACCAATGATACTAATAATCGTCACTGGCTCCGGGCGCCCTAACGCTTCACAATAGCTGCGTAATACTGCGTAGGCGGCAATGGCCGGAAAGCCAAAGGAGACCCCGTGGAGGTACTGGCTGGCTTTAGGGACGATATTCGCAGGTACGCCCATCAACGGCAAGACATTGGGCATAAGGTTGACCACCACGAAGCCTATTAGTCCCAAAGCTATCGCTGTCCATAACGACTGCTGGGTGATATGCGGCACGTGATGCATATTATCTTGGCCAACCGCTTCACCAATTAACGGTGTAGTGGCAATCAAGATACCCGTGGCCAATAAAAATAACGGCAACCAAATCCCTGAGCCAATAGAAACCGCAGCCAAGTCTAAGGCGGATACGCGACCGGCCATAATGGCATCCACCACGCCTAAAGCAGCTTGGCTAAATTGGGTAATTAAGATGGGTAAGACGAGAACCCAAAGGCGACGACTATGGAAGGTGAACTGAGAGAAATTAAAATCCGTGAGCATAGCTAAATCACTTACTAAATCACTAACTGAATTATGGTCTGCTGGACTATCGACCTTGATATCCACTACTCAGACGCTATTGGCGACTTCTAATGAGTCCTTTAGAAAGCCATGAATAAAAACGACCTGCCGATCTGTCACAAGATGGGCAGGTCTGAACGCTTGTATAAGAGGGCTTGATTAAGCTGAATTAGGGCCGTGTATAGCCTAAACTAAACCCTATGACTTGGCGCCCTTTGTTTAGCGCCCATTGGCTTAACGGGCTTCTGGTAAGTCCATCACGCGCGCTTGATAACCGATAAAGTTATTATCTTTATCAAAAGCCTGGACGACAAAGGCGTAGTTGGTCGGGGTAGCATCAACGGCTGGCGTAAATTGAGTCTCGCCCGCCGTCAAGATTTGGTTACGCACGTAGCCATTCGCTCCCTTTTCTGCCTTATTCACATTAATTTGGCTGACCAATACCGTAGCGGTATTTTCAGGGTTTTTCCACGTTAAGCGTGCTTGGCTGCCTGTACCGATAATATCGGCTTTAAGCTCACCCTTGTTATAATCTAAGGGGTAAGTGACGAAGTTGGCGCGGTCGCTTAGCGTATAACGGACATTACAGCCGTCGTTGCCGGAAGAAAGCTGGGTGCCGCCCAGACCATCTTGGTATTCAAAACTGCCGAACCAAGGGCTGCCCGCCATCTTGTCATTAAACTTACCACTAAAGGTGGTTAATATATTGGGCGTCTCAATACCTAAATCGTTGACGTATTTCACATCTAAGAACTTTAAGGTATCTAAGCTGCCGGATAGTTTGCCCACGATGACATTGTCTACTTTTACCGCAGTATCGGTAGCGAGGGTACGGTTATCTTGGCAAGGCTGCTGCTGGTAACTGACGCGACCATCGATGCTACCAGCGCCGGCTTTGCTGATATCAAAGTACAAAGCACCGATATCTATATCGCCGGCATCACCGTCATTAAGTTCAATAAAGTGCCCGGCGTACAAACCACCTTTACCACCTTCTGGGGTAATTTTATCTAAGAATTTATCTAAACTCTCTTCAGGTAAGAATACCGACTCTAAAATCTCGGCCATGCTTTTTTCATTGTCTGTGAGCTTGGCTTCAACACGTTTATATTCTGCTTTGACTTGGTCTGAGATACGGTCGTATTCTCTTTTAATCTTATCGGTCTCTTCGCCACCACAACCACTTAGGGCTACAGTAGTGATAGTCATTAAGCTAAGCGCGAGCATAGAGCGGTTGTGTTTTAGCATGCTAGAGGATCCTTGAGGTCTCTTAAATGAGGTATGTCTTGAGCAAAAAATGCCTTAATTACGACAGATTTTTTATTCGTAATCGTGATTATCTAGGACAGTATAAGCATCGCTAAGATAGAGGTCAGGGTCACTAGAATATAGTGTGACAGCGTAACAGTCAGTATTTATTTTACTAAAATTCTGCCAGCAAGCGCTCGCTAGTCTGAGAGGGCAATGGTTATAGACGGGATAACTATAAGATAGTCTAATTATAAATAGCTTGATTATAGCTAGCATAAAGGCAAACTATCCTGAGCAAGATGCAACTCACTCAGGATAGCCTAATGTTAACGTACCTTTTATAGCCCTGTTGATGATGCCCGCTCTAAAAGTTATAAAAAACTAGTTATAAAAAATCTCTAGAGAGTGGCAAAGTAGTGGCTTACATAAACGGCAGTTTAGTGAAAATTTGCAGTACGGTAGCATTGACGATATCGACAAAGAAAGCACCAACCATAGGCACAATTAAGAATGCTTTGTGCGAAGGTAAGTAGCGATCGGTTACTGCCTGCATATTGGCAATAGCGGTAGGGGTCGCGCCCATACCAAAACCACAATGACCCGCTGATAACACGGCGGCATCGTAATCTTTGCCCATGATTCTATAGGTAATAAAGTAAGCATAACCGATCATCACTAGAGTCTGTACCAGTAGGATGATCAATACAGGACCCGCCAAATCTGTCAACTGCCATAATTTCAATGATAATAGAGCCATTGCTAAGAATAAGCTCAAAGAAGCGTTACCAATGACGTCGATAGCACGGTCAAACATATCAAAATTGAAAATCATGGTTAAGGCATTACGGATAATAACACCAGCCGCTAGTGCCCATACAAACGTAGGTAATTCAAACCAAGTGTCTTTAGCCACTATAGTCATGACATCGGCAAAAGCCAACGCAGCAGCAAATAGCGCTAGAGATTCGATAGTAGAAGACGCAGTGATCAGACGAATATTATCCGGTTTCTCAAACATTTCTTTATTAGCATGAACTTCACTTTCGCTATGCTTCGTGCTGTAGAGTGACTGCTCAGCAGCCAGTTTTTCTACTTCACTAGGGTTAGGATTCATAGGGGTAGGCTTAAGCCCTAGCTTATTAATCAATCTGCGCGCAACAGGACCCCCAATCACGCCACCCGCTACTAAGCCGTAGGTGGCCACAGCGATACCTAGCGTCGTCGCGCCCACTACACCATATTGCTCCTCTAAAGTGATGCCCCAAGCGCCCGCTGTACCATGACCACCCGTCAAGGCGATAGAGCCTGTGACTAAGCCCAGTAAAGGATCAAGCCCGAGCATACTCGCCATGCCCACGCCCACGACGTCCTGTAGGACAATAAACACGCCCACTACGGCAGTGAATATCAATAGGGGCGTACCACCAGCTTTAAGCCTGCCGAAGTCAGCACTAAGACCGATAGAGGCAAAGAACATCAACATACAAGCGGTTTGCAAATCTTGCTGGAAGTTAAAGCTATAACCACCGATTAAATTTAGAGCATAAACGATAATGGCCGCAACCAAACCACCAGCGACAGGTTCTGGGATATTGAAGTCCTCTAAGAACTTGATGTTTCTCACTAAAAAGCGCCCTAGCAACAATACTAGGGTCGCTAGAATCAGCGTGTAATATCCGTTTAAGGTAATTTCCATATTATGATCCTTCTCTTGATGCGGCTTACAAAAATAAAATAACCTGAATTCGAGATAAGTCTGGTTTTATCTGGGATTCAGATTGTCTAGAAATATACTTATACTGTGGTCTTAATCTGAGGACTTGATAATCAGTCGCCTGCGTAGAGTGCAGGGCGAGATTTATAGCCAGCTGTTAGTCTCTAAAAATCAGTGATCGTTTAAAGAGTAGTAGTGATCTAAAGAGAATCAAAAGTACAGTACAGTATGTTGATAGAAACAATGACCAGGTGTAAAGACAGCGGCAATGGGTAAAAACAGCCACGATGCGTTAAGCATATCCAGTATCTGTACAGTATATTAAGTCAATAAGTCACAGTATTATAACAGCCGAAAACTCATACACCTAACGCTGACTGGTTGATAACGTTAACAAAACTTTAGGTTTTCTAAAGCTGTCAAAGACAAACTTTAAGGTGGTTTTGGTGGGTATTAACAGGAGTTTAAAAAAGTCTTTAAGGAGGGTTTACAGCTGAGATAAAGAAGAAGGATGATTTTTAATTCTGATATTTAATGCAGTGCAGACAGTGGCAAAGAAAAAGCCCTTTTATAAGGGCTTATAAAGGGTGATAAAAAAGCGGTTATTCAATATCTTCAATCAACCCTTCTGCTACCGCGGCATCCATAATGGCGTACCAGTGTTTTGCCTCTAGCGGCAATACCGTCAGTTGCTCACAGCCTTTACGTAACAATAGCGAATCTTCTAATACAGTCATTTGTTTCAGTTTTGGCAAAGGTAGAATGCCAGAAAAGGCTCGCTCAAATTTTACATCGATAGCATACCAACGTGGTTTCTCTGGCGTAGAGCGTGGGTCGTAATGCCGGCTTTCGGGGTGAAACTGCGTGGGGTCAGGATAGCCTGCAGTAGCAACGCTCATGATGCCAACCACGCCAGAGGGTTTGGCACTAGAGTGATAAAAGATAATCTGATCACCCACTTGCATATCATCGCGCATAAAATTGCTAGCGCGATAATTACGCACACCTTCCCACATCTCCGTATCGAGAGCCTCTAAGTCATGAATACCAAAACACTTGGGGTTGGATTTGATTAACCAATATTTCATTGTCTGTCTCTTTTATTGTTATCGATAGTTTGATGCTCATGCGCCTAAGGGGATGTCTAGCTAAAATTATGGCCACCACACTCAAAGCATATCGAATAACACTCATTCAATCATTCACTAGTAAATGAGCGTAAAATAGCCGTTAGTAGGCGGCTAGGGCAGCAGTGGTCATTATTGTCATTAAGGCTGTTTATGAACAAAGCTGTTCATTAACGCCTCAAATCGTTATCCTAGCACTCTTTTATTTTAGCAATGTTTTGCGTTAGGCTGTTTTATCATGTTGTTATCTATCTCTGCCATACCCTTAGCGCTGTATATTCATATCCCTTGGTGCGTAAAGAAATGCCCGTATTGTGACTTTAATTCGCACGAGTTGAGCGCCAGTCTCGACAATGCTGCCATGTATAGCGCTTATGTCGATGCGCTATTAGCGGATGCCAGTGCGCAAATTCCTTGGTTACAGGGTCGCTCTATTGGCTCGGTGTTTATCGGTGGGGGCACGCCATCCTTATTGCCGATAGCTGAATACCAGCGCCTCTTTCAAGGCTTACGCGAGCGATTGCCCTTTATAGCCGACTGCGAAGTGACGATGGAAGCGAATCCAGGCACGCTTGAGCACGCCCCCTTTGCCGAATATCTTGAGGTAGGGATTAATCGGCTATCGATCGGGGTGCAAAGCTTTGATAGCGCACAATTAACTACCCTTGGGCGTATCCATGACCCTCAGCAAGCGCGAACCGCTATTGGCCAAGCTCGTCAGGCGGGCTTTACGCGGGTCAACGTGGACTTGATGCATGGCTTACCCACACAAAACAGTACGCAAGCGTTGTACGATATCCAGCAGGCGCATGATGCTGGGGCGACGCACATTTCTTGGTATCAACTGACGGTCGAGCCGAATACGGTATTTTATCGTAATGCGCCCTTATTGCCTGACGAAGATGCCTTGGCAGATATCGAAGAGGCAGGACAGACTAGGCTACAGCAGTTGGGCTATCGCCGCTACGAAGTCTCGGCTTGGGCAGGCGCGCATGATAGAGAGTGTCAGCACAATGTGAACTACTGGCAGTTTGGGGATTATCTGGCTATCGGCGCAGGTGCCCATGGCAAGATAAGTTTAGCAGCAGACGCTCATTTAAAGTCAGCAGTAGGATTAGTTGCCTATGACACAGCAGCGCCAGGACCACAAATTGCCCGGTTTAGTAAATCACGCTTGCCCAAAGACTATCTTGATCAAGACAAATGGCAGGTGGCGAATACTTTGCATAATGAGGCTGCAGAGACAGCGGGCCAGTATGAGAAGTCTACAGCGACTGTACTTGGTTCGACTCTACTTTATCCGAAAACGGTGGGTTTTGAAGCCATTCCTCAGGATCAGTTGCCTGCAGAGTTTATGCTAAATGCGCTCAGACTAGAGGGTGGGGTGACGTGGCAAGCTTTCGTAGAACGCACTGGACTGCCAAAAGCGACTATTGAACCGCAGGTGGCCGCGCTTATCGCCCAGGGTTTACTGACAGAGGATACTGAGCGCTTACTCACTACCGACAAAGGCCGGCGTTATCTGAATCAAGTGCTGTATGCTTTTTTATAAAAGCTTGCATAAGCTAACTAACGGTCAGACATAAAAAAAGCCCATCAAAAGATGAGCTTTTTTGAAAACTAGGTGCGACTACTGTGAAGTAAATCAGCACTAAATCTAGGGAAATTAGATTTTGTTTTCAACTTTTTGTGCGCCGTCAGTTACAGCATCACCAGCGCTAGACACGTCTTGGCCTAGACCTTTGAACGTGTTGCAACCAGTAAGAACGAACATAGCTGCTAAAGATGCAATGATAACTTTTTTCATAATAACTACCTCTAAATAAGTAAGGAAATAGGGCCTTTGATTTCTATAAATCAAACGTAACCACGATAGTGAAAGAGAGCAAAACACTAGCACCCAAGTAAGGCTATAAATCAGACCAACACTTAAGTAAAGTACTCACCTAAAGCCAATACCCTAACTTTGCGCTCTGATTAAACCTACATTAAAAAATATACGGTGTAATAAATAAGAACCATGCCACCATATGGAGACAAAGCGCCCTTACAAAGCAGTAAGCAGTGAATGACTAGATTTAGGCTGCCGCCCTTCATTAGGGGTATCATAGTTAAATGAAAAAAGCCTGCCCAGTAGCAAAGTGTAATTACCGCCATAAAACTGTAACATATTTTTGCAAGAGTCTATAAATACGCAGGTTTCTACGTAATTTGACGTTACTCTGCAGATACAAAACCTTTAATAAAACCATTTAAGAGCCAATTATGACCATTCATATTGTATTAGTCAGCCCCAAAATTCCTAATAACACCGGCAGTATTATTCGCTTATGTGCCAATTCAGGAGCACAGCTGCATTTGGTAAAGCCATTAGGGTTTGATTTAGAAGATAAAAAGATGCGTCGAGCGGGCCTGGATTATCATGAATATGCGGACATGCTAGTGCATGAAACTTGGCAAGACGCCAAAATGGCGCTACAACAGGCCAACTGTCCTAACATGGTGGCATTGACCACTAAGCTCAGCCACCCTTTTTATGACTACGACTTCAGCAGTCAAGGGGATGAGGACAATATTGCTTTAGTATTTGGTTCTGAGACGGCAGGCTTACCGGAAGATATTCGAGCAGATATTGGTGAGGCCAATTGGTTAAGATTGCCAATGCTACCCGAGTCACGCAGTTTAAATTTAGCCAACAGCGTATCAATTTGCCTATATGAAGTGTGGCGGCAGCAGGGTTTTAAAGGGGATGAAGGGCAGAGTACAGGCTATGATAATTTAGTGCCTTTTAATCCTAAATAGGCAACCTGAACTGCCTTATAGAGTCTGCCTATCATCTGGTCTGAATATGCTTTAGCAAGGATTACGCTTTTTTTTATGACGATAAAGCGTCATGTGGCTCTTGCTTGGACTGACAATAGCTCTGTAACGTTGACCCTTACAAACAATTGGGGGGTTTGGGCAAGCCAGCAAGTCGATTGACATGGCGGGCTACTAGCCCCGTATTAAATAACGCCTGCAAGCGCTGATTGCTAATATCGTCATCCGGTAACGTCTTCATAAGGTATTTAATCAAAGGCCGAGTAGAGGGAGGATGATTAAATTCTGTATGAAACTCGCGCACTTGCATCAAGATGCGTAGGTGTAAAGCGGTCAGCTCAACGGCCAAAGTGTCAGCAAGCTGCTGCGCGATTTCTGGCGTCCATAGACGATGGTCTAGCAGATGGCCTTCGGCATCCAACGCAAACGGTTGGTTAGGCTCAGTAGCTGTGGTAGAGGTGTCTAAGGCTGAAGTAGGGGATTGGGTCATAGGGGTTTATTCTAGGTGTTAAGATTAAGATTAAGATTAAGATTAAGATTAAGATTAAGATTAAGATTAAGATGACTTTTAAGCTTAGTACTAGGTAGAATTTGAAGCGCAAGGTTTTACGGTCAAAGCCCTACGCAATCGTCACCACTTTGCTAAACTGTGGGTTCGCCGCAGATTTATTGGGCGATGGGCTCTCTAATACTGAGCTAGCAGTCTCATATTGGGATAAAGTCAGTGCAACCCAGTCACTATCACTTAATACCTGGCAGGCTCTTGAAGCAATATTGAGATACTGTTGGGTCGTGAGAGATAGCGCATCAATATCGGCCTGTAGCACGTACAGACGGCTCAAAGTCATCTCCGGCATTTCGCTATCAGCAATATAGGCATCGAGCCAATCCAAATAAGCGACGGTCTCGCCCAATAGCAAGACGCTATCTTGCGGCTGCCAAGTCATAGCTAGCGTGTCGATATGCTGTTTTAGGGAGGTTAAATTGCCATGCAGTTGATACAAAGTGCTCATAAATACCACTTAAAATTCAAAATAATAATGGGGTGGCTAGAGGGTTAGCGGCCGTTTAAAACGTCAAAATTTGCTCGAATGGATGGTCGTTCAGTGCTTCAGGGACCAACTCAAGCTGACTTGCCAAGGCATCAGGCACCATGCCCACTAACCAACCGCTAAAGACATCGTCTGGCAACCAAGCTGGCGGCATATCGTATAAGTCTAGCGACTTAATCATCCCTGCTAAGCGCGACTCAGGTTGCATCAAAACCCCAAACACCGGCGCGTCTAAATACAGCCGTACTTCATGGCCAAAGGTTGCCAAGGTCAAGGCTAAGGCGCAGCCTTCATAGCTGGCCAATTCAGTCGGCGTGCAAAGTTTCACTAATATGGTCATAACCTTCCTCTAAAATTGCAGTACGCGGCAATCGCTCTGTAGTAGCATCGCCAGCTCTCCTAAGCCTACCAAGTTAAAGCCTGCGGCAAGATTATCGCCCTGCAATTGATGGCGTTGGCTATTGTCCTCATCACTAATCCCGCGACTTAAAGCTGTACTCACGCAAACCGGTAAGCTCAGTTGGTATTGCTCAGCTAAGGCTTGCCAAGCTTGTGTGATGTCCGCTTGATCGGCAGATTGCCAGCGCAAACGATTGGCAGTATGGGCACCATCAGCATAGAAAAATACCTGCAAGGCAGGCTCATTCTCAGACGACGCTAAATAAGCCTGTGCATAACGCAGCGCCATAGCGGCTAACGGATGGCTGGGGTCAGCAGTAATAAGCAATAGCGGGGTCAGGGTAGCGGCGGTATTTGCAGTTGGGGTTACAGAAAGCGGAGCGTCAATAGTCATAAGCTGGGTATCACACACGGTTAAAAGTGTCTTAGTTGGGTCAGTAAAAGTCTCGGTTAGGCCAGTAAAGAGTCTTGGTTAGAGCAGTATAGAAAAGCAAATTGGGTTATGAGTCAAGGTCAGCCACTTTTACCATTTGTTTGCCGATATTCTCTCCAGAAAATAGCCCGATAAAGGCCTCTGGGATATTAGCAAAGCCTTCGGTAAGGGTTTCCTTATACTTTAATTTATCCTCATTGTACCACTTAGCGAGCTGCTTTTTAGCCGCATCGAACTCATCCGCATAGTTAAACACCACAAACCCTTCCATACGTGCGCTCTTTTTGATTAGTGTGTGCATAGGTCGCGGCCCTTGAGCAACTGTATCATTATTATAATCCGCAATTTGTCCACAGATGGCAATACGCGCATGAGGGTTAATATTGGCAAATACCGCATCAAACAACTCACCACCGACATTATCAAAGAAAACATCAACGCCCTCAGGACAGGCGTCAGCTATAGCCGCTGTCATATCGTCAGTGGTTTTATAATTAATCCCTTTATCTAAGCCTAAATCGGTCTCTAAATAGGCGATTTTTTTCGCTGAGCCAGCAATCCCAACCACTCTACAACCGTGAATCTTGGCAATTTGAGCGGCTATGCTGCCCACAGAACCCGCTGCACCAGAGACCACGACCGTATCTCCGGCTTTAATATTGGCGACTTTGAGCATACCAAAATAGGCAGACAAGCCGGGTACGCCTAGCATACTCACAGCGGTAGAGATGGGAGCTAGACTGGGGTCAACCTTCTCTAGCCCATCAGGTGATACGCTTTGGAACTTTTGCCAAGCAAAGCGGCCGTGAACGATATCGCCGACCGCAAAGTCAGCACTGTTGCTGGCCACTACTTGCGCTACGGTTCTGCTGGTAATGGGTTTATTCAGCTCATATTTATTCCCTGCTGCGTCGTCATCGCCTTTGTCCATAAAGCCGCGCATACCTGGATCTACCGAGACATAAATACTTTTTAGTAATACCTCGTTAGCCCCCAATTCCGGCATATCGATAGCCTTAATTTTAAAGGTATCTGGCGTAGGTATGCCTTTAGGATGGGCGGCGAGGACAATTTGTTGGTTTTGTTGGGTGTTATGCATGGTGGCGACCTATAGTTATTGAATGTATTGAGTTATTAAATGGATGATTGAGACAGTTGTTAAAATAGTCGTTAAGAGGGTTGTTGAGATAGGTATTGAGTTTTTATCGTTAGGAAGTTTGCAGCCTATAGTGTAAGGGCTGCGACTTACTCAGCGCTTAGTAGTGTTGTGGCGCTTCAGTAGCGTTATCGCAATCAAGCCTCACCTTATACTTACTATGAATTGCTATGTGTCAGTCCTGTTGCAAACTGACACATAGCGAGTCACTGATATAAATTTTCTGGCGGGTCGTAGCGTATGGCGACCACTTTGATTGGATGAATAGAGCACTTGCTCTAGAGTAATACTAGGGCAATAAAAAACTTTAGGATAATCATTTATTTAGAGGGTTGAAAAGTAGACCGTTGTCATGGAATTGCGTTAATACTGCCATAAAACTGTCAACTGATTTTGCTAAGGTAAGCCTATAGTTACAGGGATGGATAAAAAATATGGCCACGATCAATTATCGCCGCAATCCTCTAGTAGAGCCGCAGAGCAATGCGCAAGCCAATAAGCTGCACATTGTCTTAGTGACAGAGACGTGGCTGCCCGAGGTGAATGGGGTGTCTTTAAGCCTGAAACAACTGATGCAACACTTAGCAGCAATGGGTCATGAAATCAGCTTAATTAAACCTAAAAAGCGTGAAAATATTGTTAAACTAAATATTACGTCAGTAGAGTTTCCCGTGGTGGCCAGTGCTAGTAGTAGGAGTAGCAGTAGCTCTGAAAGTAGCGATTATCAAGAAAGTCAGGCACAACCTAACAAGGCAGATGAGCTGGTTATTACCAGTATGCTAGCAGTCAAAGGGATGCCGATTCCACGCTATCCAGAGTTGCAATTTGGGATGCCAGCCTATAGCCGTATCAAGCATTATCTGCAGGATATACAGCCCGATATCGTCCATATTGCTACAGAAGGGCCGTTGGGATTAGCGGCATTGCTGGCGGCCAAACGCCTAAAAATCGCGGTGACGACGGGCTATCATACGCAGTTCCATGATTTTAGTAAGCACTTTGGTATCGGGCTGTTAGCGCGACCTTTGTTGGCTTATTTTAAATACTTTCACAATTGGTCAGATGCCACTTGTGTGCCCAGCCCAAAAACGCAAAATGACTTGGCGGCATTCGGCTTTAAACGTCTTGTACACGTGGGTCGTGGGGTAGATATAGAGCGGTTTAACCCTAGCAAAAGCTCAGAGGTACTGCGGCAATCTTGGGGAGCGGGTCAGCAGCATACCGTGCTCATTATGGTGAGTCGACTGTCTCCTGAAAAGGGGGTGGACTTAGTGATTAAAAGCTATCAAGCCCTGCAGATGCAGCAACTGCACCGGGCTATGAAACTCGTTATCGTTGGGGACGGTCCAGATAAAGCTCGGCTACAGTCTTTAGTGCGCGGTAGCGATGATATTATTTTTGCAGGCGCACAAATGGGGCAGGCTTTGGCTGAGCATTATGCCAGTGGTGATGCCTTTATCTTTGCCAGCCAAGTGGAGACCTTTGGCAATGTCGTGACCGAAGCTATGGCCAGTGGTTTGCCTGTTTATGCTTTTGATGATGCGGCTGCCGGCATGTTGGTCGATGAGCATTGTGGCGCGCTAGCCAGTCTAGGGGATAGCCAACAGTTTATAGCTATGGTGAGCGAGTTGCCCAAGGTACAGCAACTAAAACAACTTGGACAGCAGGCGCGCGCGCAAGTGTTAGAGATGTCTTGGGGACGTCCCGCTGAGCAAATGCTCACGATGTTTAAAGACGTATTAGTAAATAAAGCTGCCCATCAGGGTAAGGCTCAGTCATTAGCCAAAAAAGTAGAGTTATTAAGGCTAGAGCCGGCAACAGAGCAGACTTTATTTAAACAGGGCGCGACGCTACCGCTGCGTGATAGAGCTGAGGTAAAAGTGGCCCTGTCTAAGGCGAGTGTATTAACAGGTAGTAAAGACCCTCATAGCCACCCGACCCATTAAAGGTTTGTTACCGCTGTTAGTTATTTTAGCCGACAGTTATTTTAAAGTTTATAGCAGGGTTTATACTTTTTAAGCCTGGCCGTGATTTAAGTGTAGTTGTTTCTGTTTCTGTTTCTGTTTCTGTTTCTGTTTAAGGGCCTGCACGCCCAAATGCTCAGAGGTTATTCGTCATTATCTATTGGTCTTTTTTGGAGCAACGATTATGAAGCTGCCCGAACCAAAGCTACAAGCTAAATCGCCCCTTATCGATTCTGCCTCTCAGCAGCATTATACTGTGGTAGGAAGGCAGGAGATGCCTGCTAATAGGGTTGTTAATAAACCTCCAAGAATCCAGGCTCAGGCTCATGTTAAAAATAAGCCTCCCAAGACGCCTACTAAATTATCCGCCCATGTATCTCACAGCCCCAAGCATCCCTTTTTAACCTATCTCAATGATTATCCAGCTTTAGCCGCGACTACCAATCACTTGCTCAACTGGGATACCTCGCTTTGCATCCATATCAACCGCTACTCAAGCTACCAACGTATCGCCGCCTTTTTTAAGTCGGTGAGTCGGCTCGGTGATGGTTGGTTTTGGGGAGTGATGTTATTCGCCGCTTTACTGTCACAGTACAGGTTGGGCACTACAGGCTGGGCAATCTGGCTGCCGATTTTTAGCATCATACTAACGAGCAGTATTGGAGTAGGGTTGTATAAAATACTAAAAATAAAGACGGTCAGACCACGGCCGTATCAGGTGCATCAGGTCATCATCATGGGTGAGCGGCCATTAGATGTTTTTAGCTTTCCTTCTGGGCACACCTTACAAGCCGTGTTATTTACCTGTGCGCTGGGTGGTTATTTTCCTATTTTACTCTGGTTGATGGTGCCTTTTGCGCTATTGGTAGCGCTATCGCGTATGGTGCTGGGCTTACACTATCCGACCGATGTGGCCATTGGCGCATTAATAGGCGCAGGCTTGGCCCAACTCACCCCGCTGATTCAGCGTCTGTTAAATAGCCTAGTCCTTTAAGGGCGATTAGGTGGGGAAAAGCAGTTGCAAATATAACTTAATTAGGTCCATCATAAGACCGCTTGTGCCCGCAGCGCCTTACTATTTTATACGGTAGCATTACAAGGTGTATTTACTATAACTATAATAATGTATACGGTAATATTGCGATTATATTATAGAGTGGTCTCATAAAATCGCTAAAAAGTGTGATAGGCTTAAGGCATACGCTATTAGGAGTCTTTCATAATCATGTCCTCAGCCACTCAACTTGAACGGTCTTCTGTTAGTTCTTCTCCCTCTGCTACTCCTCCTGACCACCCTGCTGCTAGCAGTACTTTTGAATCTACCCCTAATCATGGCCCCACAGCCGCACAGATTGAGCGCTTGGCCATAGCCAGTGAGTTTGCGCATCAGATTTGGCAGAATAAAACCAACTCTTGCCAGACCTTTTTACGCAGTTATCCGCTCGATACTACTCTGACCAATCAGCACATTGACGACCTCATTCAGGACTATACCCTAAACGAAGATTATGAAGTCGCTGATGAGGCGGGCGTGATGAGTGGCCTGCGTCGGTTGAGAATGCTGCTTATGATGCGTTGGATTTGGCAAGATGCCCTCGGCCTAACCACTATTGAGCAGCTGACTGACGAGCTTTCCGAATTTGCTGATGGCTGTATCGTCTTTGCCAAAAATTATACTTATGAGCAGCTGGTCAGCCGCTATGGGCAACCGACCTTTATAGATGCGCAAGGGCAGCGCCAAATCGATGATATGGCGATTATGGCTATGGGTAAGCTCGGTGCTAAAGAATTAAACTTATCGAGCGATATCGACCTTATTTTTATCCATCAAGCGTATGGTGAGACCGATGGTCATAAGTCGAAAGGCACTAAGTGTATTGATAATAAGCGCTTTATGAACCGCTTGGGTCAAGGGATTATTAAGCTGCTCGACACCAATACAGCAGATGGGTTTGTTTTCCGCGTAGATATGCGTTTGCGCCCTTGGGGTGATGGTAGTGATTTGGCCATTCATTTGGCAGCATTAGAAAAGTACTTTGCCAATCATGGCCGGGCATGGGAGCGTTTTGCTTGGTTAAAGGCGCGTGAGGTCAGTCGCATAGGTAAGGATTTTGCTGAGCAACTTGATGAGTTGATTAAGCCTTTCGTCTTTCGCTACTATGTTGATTTTAGTGCTTTTGCAGCCTTGCGTGAAATGAAGTCTTTGATTCAAAACCAAGTGGCTCAGCGCGAGGACTTGGATAATATCAAGCTAGGGGCGGGCGGGATTCGTGATATCGAATTTGTCGTACAGGCTTTTCAGCTCATTTATGGAGGGCGACAACCGCAACTGCAGGTGAAATCGTGCCTGCAAACCTTGCAGGCCTTGCATGAGCTAGAATACCTAGATGCGCAAACGTATGAGGATTTAGAAGGAGCATATCGCTTTTTACGTCGGCTAGAGCACGGGATTCAGGCTATCCATGATCAGCAGACCCAACGCTTGCCTAGCAATGAGAAATGGCGACATAACTTAGCGATAACCTTAGGGTTTAGCGATTGGGACGCATTACTGGATGTGCTGAATGCTCACCGCGATAATGTGTCTATTCCTTTTGAGCGGATGGTGACGGAGCGGCAATCTCCTAGCATTTTGCCAGAAGATGAAGCCGAAGAAGAGCCGTTTGCCAAGCAGTTAGAGCAGTTAGAGACCTTGTTATCACCAGAAAATATAGAACGTTTACAAGTATTTTGGTCCTCAAAAATGGTGGCCAATCTCTCGGATGAGGCAAAAGAGCGTCTCGATAATGCCTATCCAGTCATCGTGCATGCTTTGCTGACCCAAGCGAATAAAGTGCATTCGGTCAATACCGCTGTCCCTAGATTACTTACCCTATTAGAAGCTATCTGCCGCCGCTCTATCTATTTGGTGATGATTGCGGAAAACCCGAATGCTACGGTCAGTCTTATCCCCATGCTATCGGCTAGTCCTTGGATTGCTAGCGAATTAGCCCAATATCCGGTATTGCTAGATACTTTCTTGCAGCAGCGCTATCGTCATCTGCCCAATAAAGTGGAGCTGCGCGATATCCTGCGGCAGCTGTTATTGCGAGTAGAGCCCGATGATGAAGAGGAGCTGCTGAGCGTCCTACGATTATTTAAAAAGAGCCAAGTGCTGGCTGTGGCGGCAAGTGATGTCATCGCTGAGCGTCCTATTATGCAAGTGTCAGACTCGCTCACCTTTATCGCTGAAGTAGTGTTAGAGGCTGCCTTAGAGCGCGCCTTTGCCAGTTTAGTGAAACGCCATGGCTATCCGATAGGCCATAATGGTGACCCGGTTACCGAGGCAGATTGTGGCTTTGCTATTATTGGGTATGGCAAGTTGGGCGGGCTTGAGCTGTCTTATTCCTCAGACTTAGACTTGGTCTTTTTGCACCAAATCAAAGAGCAAGCCATGAGTACCGGCGAGAAGTCGGTGAGTGGGATGAAGTTTGCCGCACGCTTGGCACAAAAGCTGATGACTTACCTAAATACCCAGACTCGTGACGGCCGCGCTTATGAGATTGATATGCGCCTCCGACCTTCTGGCAATGCCGGCATGATGGTGGTATCGAGTCATGCCTTTGAGACTTATCAACGCGATAAAGCTTGGGCATGGGAACATCAGGCGCTAGTACGGGCACGAGCTATCTGCGGGGATCGTCGAGCCATGACCCGCTTTAATGATATCCGTCGTGATGTGTTGACTATGCCACGTACCCTAGAGGAAGTGCGGGCAGATGTGACCAGTATGCGCATTAAAATGCAGACGCATCTGGGCAGTGATAAATGGGCGCAGCAGAGCGGTAAGTTTCAGCTTAAGCAAGATGCTGGCGGGATTGTCGATATCGAGTTTATGGCACAATTTGCCGTATTAGCTTATGCGCATGAGTATCCAGAACTGACCAAATGGCCTGATAACGTACGTATTTTTGAGACCCTAGCCAGCTTAGGGATTTGGCCGCAGCAAACTTGCGATGACCTCACCAAGGCCTATCTACGCATTCGAGCCGCCACGCATCAATTGGCCTTATCCGAGCAAACCTTATCAGTAGAAGAGTCACTTTGGCACGAGACCCGTATCTTAGTGCAGGCGCAGTGGCAGCATCTTATGGGCGTGGCGACCAGCAGCATGTCAGACAATATGCCCAGTCGTGAAGACGGAGAAAGCTAGTACGGGGCTGTAATGATAGCTTTTAATCCTAAAGCCGGTTAATTTTGAAACTTTAGGAGGTTGCAGGCCCTAAGCCAACGCTCATTGAATAAGTATTCAAAGCTTTCTGCTGCTTAGTAATAAACTAAATGCTTGCAATCCTTATCGGAGGCAGTGCTATAATCCTACACTGCATCTATAAAGCAAATCTAACTTAGCTTAAGGTCACTTAAGTAAAACGGGCTCAGTTACCCCGTATCTTCGTGTAGTAAAACACCTACAAAGCTCAATGACACTATGCAGATGGCTATTATAAGATAGCGGTCTGTATGATAATAAGACAAGGACAAAATTATGAGTATGGCAACTGCAGACGGCAAACTTTGGCTCAATGGCGAGATCGTCGAACAGCCGGATGCGAAAGTTCACGTATTGACCCATAGCCTACATTACGGCATGGCTATTTTTGAAGGGGTTCGTGCCTATCAGACCGATGATGGTCGCACTGCCATATTTCGCTTAAAAGATCATACCGATCGCTTGCTGGGCTCTGCTAAAATCTTCCAAATGAAGGTCCCTTATGACCAAGCTACCCTTGAGCAAGCCCATAAAGATATCGTAGCGCAAAATAACTTAGCTTCGGCTTATATCCGTCCGCTTATCTGGGTCGGTGCTGAAAAGCTGGGTCTTTCTTCGCACGATAACAGCATCAATGCGATGGTTGCTGCATGGCATTGGGGCGCCTACCTTGGCGAAGAGGGTATCGAAAAAGGTATCCGTGTGAAGACCTCTTCTTACACGCACCATATGCCGAATATCACGATGTGTAAGGCCAAAGCCTCACACAACTATCCGGTATCTATCATGGCGAACCAAGAAGTGACCCGTAACGGTTATGACGAAGCTATCTTGATGGATTCGCAAGGTTACGTGTGCCAAGGTTCAGGCGAAAACTTATTCTTAGTGAAGAATGGTGAACTGCATACGCCAGACCTCGCTGGTGGCGCATTAGACGGTATTACCCGCCGTACTATCATGCAGTTCGCTGCAGATTTAGGCATTAAAGTGACTGAGCGTCGTATTACTCGTGATGAGTTTTACTTAGCGGATGAAATCTTTATGACCGGTACTGCCGCTGAAGTCACGCCAATCCGTGAATACGATGACCGTATCATTGGCAATGGTGGCCGTGGTGAAATCACTGAAAAACTGCAAACCTTATACTTCGATGTGGTCCATGGCCGCAATGAGCAGTATATGGATTGGTTAAGCTTTATTGACGAATAATCTCAAAGCCGATTTAAAGTTTAAGTAAAATTTGCGCATAAAAAAAGCCTGTTAGTGATAACAGGCTTTTTGCTTTTTTAGGATTAGGAGTTAGGGTTTTTTTTAAGGACAGAGCTTTCTTAGAGGCAGTCTGGTCAAGATTTGCTAGAGAGTAACTGGTATAGGTTTTCGCCTGCCTCAGTCAGATCATGACTTCTAGCCAGAAAATTTACAGCAGTAACTCGCTATATGTCCGTTTTAAAAAGCATTAACTATGTCATATGGATTTATGACTGCCAACCCATAGGTACCACCTGATACTTTTGACAAAGGGCAGCAAAGGTGTCGCTCATCAGCCATTGAAACTCTTGCTCACGCGCGGCTTTAATTTCGTCTTTCCAACCGTTATTAGGGACAGCGGGGTGGCACATAATAAGCGTAGGGGACTGCTGCTGCTCGCTTGTGGAAGCGTTCGTATTTATTAACGGGCATTTAGCAAACCAGCTTTCCCAAAGTTTAGCCAATTTGTCTTGATTGGCCTCAAAATCGTAAGCTCCACCGAATTTTCCGTTGGTCGGCATCTGATGGTGTCGGCATAATTGCTGCCAAGCTGGGCCACCTAAAACATAAATAATCCAAGACTTTAAATCATTAACTAATGGAGTGGTTACCCGTGCCGCCATATTAATTTTCGCATGGCTTGTAGCCTTAGCGTCCCCATAGCGAGCCTGTAAGACATTCGCTAGACAAATTCTAATGACGGGGAATTGATGTACATGTTGGTGACCGTCTATAAAGACAGGTCGCTGATTAAACTTCTCTTCAAAGCCATCTAATTGCTGATGAATCAAAGCCGTTACTGCTTGCTTATCCAGTCGGCGCAGATAACTGGCCATGAGCACGCTAGAGAGTGATTGCGTTAGAGCCGAGGGGTAAATCCCAGTAAAGTCTAGATGCAGACCAACTTCCAACTGCAAACACGTCAACGAGCGAATTTGCGATTCAGAGATAGTTCCACCTGCCATATAGCTGGTCGAGCGTATCTTGCCTAAAGTGCCTAAGGCTATCACAGCCTCATTGACGGAATCGGACAACCCTAAATCGTCAATATTAATAATGACTTGGCGCTCATACGAGGAGGAGCTTTGCATAGGGGTAGTAGTTTGATTCATAGAGGCATATCACTATAGTGATGAAAATGGCTTGGTATCGGCAATAGACTATCAGCTTGGTAACTTATGCCAACGGTGAACGTTAAATAGCCGTTATGACTCATTATTTGAAGGCCCATAGCTTGCCCAATAAAAAACTTAATGCAGTAACAATGCCAGTCACGATAAACCAGATGAGCAAATAATAGGACTCACCAAGCCACGCTAAGCCCAGCACAAACAACCCTTGATTGAGCATAAAGCCTGTTACGGCACTCATAAACCATTTTAACAGTCGGCTAGAGACAGAGGCTGTCTGCGCAAGGTGGTTTTCTTTAAAAGTCACGTTTAAATGACCGATAAAGCTCACAACAAAAGCGACTATAAAAGCGATGGCATTGGCCCAAGCAGGTGCAATATCTAAAAAGGTAACGGCAATATATAGTACAGCAAGATGGACTAAAGCCGCTAAGCTGCCCATAACGATGAACTTAATGAGTTGCTTACTGATTATACGCTGACTCATGAGGACGTATCTGTAGGCAGTGTATCAGCAGTTTGCATAGTCTTAGATGCTGCGCTATCACTGGTTTGCTTGATAAAATCATCGCTACTGATAGTCTCATCAATCAAATATAACGGCCGCTGTTTGACCTCTTCATAAAGTCTACCCACGTATTCGCCAATCACCCCAATACAGACCAGTTGAATCCCAGTAGAGAACATAATACCGGCAGCGACAGTGGCCCAACCGGCGACATTATTGCCAAACATCAAGGTTTCAAAGACGATATAACAACCATATAAGAAAGCCAATAGCGAGACGATAAAGCCCATCCGCGAGATGAGCCTAAGGGGACGTTGGGAGAAAGAGGTTATGCCCACTAACGCCAACTCAAAGAGGCTGCCAAAGTTAAACTTACTCTCGCCAGTATCACGACTGTCCGCAGTAAAAGGCAGATATACTGTCTGAAAGCCGACCCAAGCATACAGCCCCTTCATAAACCTTTGTCGCTCGGGCAATGACATCAAAGCACGCACCACTTTCTGCTTCATCACACGAAAATCGCCGGCATTAGGGCGAATCTCATAACGGCGCGTATCTTGGATAAAGTGATAAAAGCTGCGTTTAAAGAGTTTGGCGAGCTGACTTTCATGCGGGCGGTTAGCTTGGATACCGGCAATCATATCGATATCGCCTTGCTGCTGCATCATGGTCAGCATCTGCTGTAATACGGATAGCGGGTGTTGACCGTCAGCGTCTAACATAGCCACATAATCACCGGTTGCATGAGCGAGTCCTGCACTTAATGCCGACTCTTTACCGAAGTTACGCGATAAGCGAATAAGCTGTAGGTGCACATTGGCAGGACAGCGACTCATCATCTCTGCAACGACCTGCTGAATAGGGTCACGACTGCCGTCATCTACGATGATGATTTGTTGACGCTGCGGTAAGGTCGCCGCAAAGTCCAGTACCTGCGGCAAAAAGCGCTGCAAAGCCTCGGCATCATTATACGCAGGCAAGATGATGGAAAGATAAAAGGACTGAGTATTCATAACTACCTCAAACCCAGATGAATGGGGAATAAATGGGGGCTGAGCACGTTAGATAGCAGCAGCTTGGCTATCACCAACCCGCTATTTACTAACAACGGCACAGGATTTTGGCACATAAGCTTCCCAATCGATGAGTAGCGGCTCAGCATTAGGCTGGCGGGGCCAAGGCAGCGACCATTGACCTTGATGATGCACAAAGTTGGCTTTATTAGCGGTATCAATCAAGGGCAAGACCATCTCTTCTTCCGGCAATTGCATGACCAATGTTCCCTGTTCAGCCAAACGTTGCGGCGTCATCCAAGGAGATAAGCTAGCAGTACCAGAAATCATCTGTGAAGGCCACTTGCTAGGCGCTGAATTCATTGCGACGAGCGCACCCAACCAACGATCGCCCGATACACTATCTAATGAGCAGCTGCTGAGCGACTGCCAGGTCTCTTGCGCCTGACTGGCTAATGCTTGCTCAGGCCAATCCATCCGCGAAGGCTTATCACGAATGCTATGCCCGAAGGCTAAGTAGGTTAGCATTAACACTGTGACTAGACCAAGCCAAATGACTAGGTACTTACGTAACTTGGGTAGGACGCTAGATAAAGCGCTAGGTCGAATAATAGCGGCAAATAGCAAGCCCGATAGCGACCACATGGGCATCCCCCACATATCTCGCAGACCTAGGCCCAATACTAGGCTCAGCACTATTAATAATAGCAATGGGGTTAACCAAAGGTAAGCTAGTAATTTTAGTGGTTGCTCAGTGAGCGTTCGCTGGTTATTTAACGTGTTTGGAGCAGTGGTTGTATTTGGTGCATTGTGCGCTGTTCCACTCAAAGAAACTGTATTAAGCGGCACTGATAATGCCTGCTTTATAGAGGCCGATTTACGTAGAATTAATAGCATTACCAATAGTGGGACATGGGCTATAAACTGCGCTAGGGTAAAACCAAAACCACTAAAGTGGGCGCCTAAGCTACTCCCTTCATTACCATCATGCGAGCGACCATTGGCATAAGTCAGCGGTAGCCACTCATTTTGGCTCAGCCAATAAAAATGTGGGGCGAATACAGCCAGCATCAGTATGGCGGCAATCCAAGGCTTCGGCGTCTTAAGCAGAGGCCATTGCTTGGGCAATACTAAGTACACTGCCATCGGTAATAATAAAAATATGACACTATATTTGGTGAGCATACCCAAGCCACCGACGAGAGCAAAGAGTAGCCAGTCTCGGTAGCGATTGTGAGTGACGCTTTGATAAAACAGTAACGATAGCCCTGCCCAAATTGGGAACTGCGCGACGTTATGATTAAACTCTAGGCTAGGGTAGGTGTAATAGACCACGCCCATCGTCAAGGCCGTACCTAGCAGCGCTCGGTCGGCTGACATGACCTTCTTACCTAAGCAATAAACCAACCATAAGGTCAAAATAACGTAGAGTTGACTGAGCAGATAAGGCCCAAAATGGCCAAAGACATCATAAAAGCTAAATAGAATCCAAGAAGATAAAGGGGGGTGTTTATAGTAACCCCACTGAAATTCACTGCCCCAGTTAATCCCTTCGCTGACGTCTAAGGGCACGCTGCTGCTGAGTAGGGCGGGTGCTATTGCCCAGATTAGGAAGTAGAGGGCTATGAAAATAGCGAAGTTGCGCCAATGCTTTATTATATTCAATGATTTACCTAATGAGTCAGTATCAAGCATGATGTTTATTAGTAAATAATGGAGGGGCTATTATAAGGCCTCATTCAAGGTTTGACGTCGAAATGATACAAATATGGACGTTATGCACGTTAGCTGAATAAGTACTATTTTAGGAATGTCAGACTTTGATAAGTAGTTCACTGAGTTTAATTTACATCATAAATTATTCGCTACTATCAATAGCAATCAGCACAGATAAGAAAATCAAAATAAACGATAGGATGCGGATAAAAAACACCAGTTATCCCTTAGAGTCAACTGGTGTTTAATGAACTAGAGCAATATTTTTTTGATATTAGGGTTTTCTTGAAAGCTTACCTTAAACTAACCCCTTATCCGCTAAGGAAGACTTTATCTTATCAATATTTCTATGCGGGTTAGTATGCTTTAGTAATAATTTTTGCTTTAACCTTTGCGATTCTCTAGAGACGATCTCTTTAACCTTATTGTCATATTTGGGTTGTTTTAGACGCCTTTCATATTGGGTAAGAATATCAAGATTTGCAGAATCATAAGAATTATTAAAAAATTCTAAATAATCATTATAATAATTATGAGTTAGGTGATTTATCAACGACCAAGGTTTATTTTCTCCAATGAAATGTAATATGTAAGGCTTATATTCATCTAGTGAGTTATAAGTTAATTTATGAACCTGCCAATTAAAGCTGAACGGTAGTAGAGCGATTTCATTTAATAGAGCTCCATTTAAAGCAGACTGATCATGGCATTGTAAGCTTTGTAAATTATCAAAAGCATAATTAATGATTTTATTGCGACAGTCTTTTTTTAGATAGTTTTCAATATTGAAGACCAACACACCAGAATTCCTATATATATGGTTATGTTGGTGATATTGGGAAACGTATTTTTGAACTTTATTCAGTTTATTTTTATTGACAGTCTCTATTTGTAACTCACAAATATCCATGGCAGCCGCTACGCAGAAGCTGTCATCAAAGCTTTCAATAGTACTTAAGATGGCGCTACTAAAAGCTCGAAGTATATAAGTGTCAGCATCCAGATAAATTAAATATTGGTAGTCTTGCTTCAATAGTTCAGGTAAAAATAATCGATGATAGGCTGACAAGCTGAGCTTTCCAACAGGTAATAACTCTAATCCCTCAATTGCAATTTCTACAAAGCGAATTTTAGAAGAGATAAAGTTGCTTGGTACAGCTGATAAATCAGGTAAGCAAATACAAATATCTAATTCTATGTCGGGCTCTTTGGTCAAGATTTGATTGGCGACGAAGATAGCGTAAGGCAAGTAAGTAGCGTCCACACTAAACACAATGGCATTACTAAATTCAGCAGGCTTTGACTCGCTAATGACGTTAGCAAAAAGCTTACTCTGAGGGATCGCCATATAAAACTCCTAGATAAAGACCAGTAGATTAATTAAAAAATATTTCTTAAAAGCTGATTTTTCCTTGGGTATTGTTACTAAAGAAGGATAAAAACTCCAACGACTAGCACTACAACTAGACCAATAATAATAGCCTTGTTGCGTTTTCGGATGAGCTGACGTTTAAGTTTGGTCTGCCCACGACTGGCTTGATACTGCTCGATGTAAACCTCACCTTCATAATTCTTATCGAATATTTTAATATATCCAGGATTTAGCGGTTCAATACGCAATGTAGATTCGAGTTTATTCATAGCTTCATCAAGGCTATCTTGATCGACTTGGGTGCGCTTGCCGTCCACTTGTTCTGCTATCCATTGCTCAACCAATTGTCTAGTAGCTGGCGTATTTTTAAAAAACATAGTGCTAGCAAGATAGTCGTGTGACATCCCTGGTAATCCTTTAGTCTTATAAAAAGCCACATCAGCATCAATATGATTAAAATAATCTAAAGGTTTTTTGACCATGGCATCTGCATCGAGATAAAGGACATCTTTCTGAGGGAACCTCTCCAAACACTCTAAGACAAAATGTGGCTTTATCCGAGTATTAGCCTCCCAATAACCTGCATCTTCGACCCGTTTAAAATAGTAATTTAAGCCAAAATCATCAAGTGAAGATTTTAAGGACATAGCATGGTCAAAATAAGTGTCGGTAAAGAAGCAACATACTACAAAGCTATCAGTTGAGGTGAGGTTTTCTAAGGAGGCAGAAGTAGGAGTTTCGGTCATAGGTCACTCTATAAGTCAGGGTTAGTTAAGATTACTGTGAGATTATTAGTCAGAAATACTATTGGTATAGATTTTAAACGATTCCAATCACATTGAGACTTAGCGTCTTTGGCAGTTTTTTAATAGTAGAGAATATGGCAGTTATAAAGAAGATGAAAAAAAGAATAATAACATAGTGACCATGATTTTATTGATAACGTAAAGTAGCGGAAGCTACCTAAGCTCGACCTCATTGTTTGTATGCTGTCATTATCTAAATGTATAATAATAAACATAAGATGCTGATATAATTGCGAATATATATTGTCAGGTAATTATTTAAACGGCAGTATATAAGATTTTATTATAAAAGCTAGGTCAAAAGACAATTTAGATAGAAAATAATAACGTAGATGAATAATAAGTCAGCCATTATTACAATAGCGCAATATAACGTGTTGATTTAAATTACAGGTGCAAGGAATGTAGTACATTGACAGTTATTACATCGGACTGGCTTGAGAGTCCCTCTATAAATCTGACTTGTATGTAGGCATACTTTAATCTGCTAGATTTTCTTTTACTATAGGCGTTAGTATGGCCCAACCCATTATATTGCTAGTGATTAAATCCTTAGAAGGCCGCGGAGCACAGCGTGCCGTGACAATATTAGCGCGTGCGTTCGTTGAGTTGGGCACGCAAGCTCATGTGCTGTGTCTAGAGGATGATTTAGAGTTTCCGCTCGATGAACGAGTCCACTATCATGTCTTGGGATATGACCCTGCTAAACTTCCAGCAGACTTTGATCAAACAGCACCGTACCAAGAAGTTGCAGATAATATAGACCGCTATGTCATCGCTAATATTGGTCAGCCTGATTTAATCTTAGTCAATATTCATAAATTGAATCGTGCCATGGCTCATAGCCAATTGCCTAATATCGTCAACATCTTACATACTGCTTTATCTCGGCAGTTTGCCACCCAGTTGGCAGAATCTCCAGAGGAAACCATAGCCCATCTCAAAATGATTTATGGAGCACACCCTTGTAGCTGTGTAAGCGAGGGGGCAAGACAAGACTTACAGTCGCTCATTGGTAATTCAACGAAAACGGCAACGGTTTATAACCCGTGTAATGTGGATGAGATTGCGCAAGCTGCTGCCGAGCCTTTTGATTTAGACAACTTTGATTTAGACAACTCTTATTTAGACAGCTTTGCCTTAGTGGCTAAAGACTACCTTATTCACGTGGGATCGTTTGATGCTATGAAAGGGCATGCAGAGTTACTAGAGGCGTATGCGTTGACATCGCGTCAGATGCCGCTAGTATTGGTAGGGAAGGGCAGATTAGAGAAAGAAATAAAAGACTTAGCAATAGCGCTAGGGATAAGCGATAAGGTCAGATTTGTAGGCTATCAAGCCAATCCTTATCCTTTGATTCAGCAGGCCGCTTTTATGGTGCTAGCCTCTAAGTTTGAAGGGTTTGGCTATGTCATCGTAGAGGCTCAGGCCTTAAGAGTACCTGTCATTAGCACAGACTGTCCTTTTGGTCCTCGAGAGTTGCTACCCGCGCAAAACTTAGTGCCTGTGGACGATATCGAAGGGTTGGCCCGCTTAATAGATCGTACTATGGCAGCGCCCATGGACTTTTATGCTCCTCTGAATTCAGGGCTATTGCCACAAGCGATTGCTCGAGAGTATTTACAGTTTATCGGTATAAAAATTTAATAAGCTATAAGCATAAAAAAATCAGCAAGATAATCATTAATTTAACATTCAACCTATTTATTCAACGCTTAACCTACTAATAGCTCGCGCTATTTATGAGCCGCTATCTCTAGCTCACTAAATAAATCTTTAGAAATAGGAGAGTGGTTAATCACTGACACGCCATGCTCGCGGTAGACCTGACCCATTAAATCAAACGACGGCACGATGCGATCGCTAATGGCCTTATCGAGTTTGCTCGGCGCACTATTGTCTTTATTTTCATAGAAACGGGGTTGATTGCTGTTTAATAAATCGATGCCATATAGATGAATAGCAGCAGCCTCACGCGCATAGGCCAATTGAGCAGCTACATAGGCGACAGTACCCGCTTCCACGAAACCATGACTCATATCCAAAGACACGCCAATGGCTTGTGGCTGTGACTGGCTGTCGATGACAAAGCTGGGATGTGAAGCAAATTCTGCTAAAGGTTTCTTTCTATTGAGCCAATGTTTATCAAACAATTTAGCGGCCAAAGGCAGTCTGCCATGCCAAGGTTTATTGACTTGCACGCCCCAAGGTCTATCTACAGGGAAGATCACCCGCATAGACTCATGATAGCGGATGAAGATTTCGGGCTGAGAAGCCGCAATAGCTTCAAAGACAGCCAAGGTCGCATATAACGGCTGACCTTGATAATATTTTGTGAGGATATCCGTCTGATGATTCACAAAGCGCGCGTCGCTAATCACATAGCCGACCACGGACTTAAAGTCATGCTGTCCCAACAAACTGAGGCTGCCATTTACAAAGATAGTAGCCGTCGCTAGTATTTCGTCGGTAAAGGCCAGCTTAGCCACAGAAGGGCCAGAAGCCAGTATTTGCACGGGCTGTTGTGAGAGGCTTTGTCCAGCCTGCTGCGCGTTAAAAGCTTGAATATCAATCAGCTGATTGCCAGCTTTAATTTTGACGGTATTGGGCAGACCCATAATAGTATCCAATAGGTAGGCTGATGCAGTAGGGGTGGCCTATTGATATTTAGCCTTTGTAATAAGCCCGCTATCACTATACGGGCGCATAAGGAGTTATTGCCAATAGTCTTTTAACCAAGGGCTGGGCTTCACATGACGATACCATTTACCACCGCCACCTTGAATGGCATCAGGGGGATTAATCTCGCCATGAAAAATGACGATTTTAGCATTATCCGGCAGCGTAGGCGCTTGTATTAAGCTCTGTGGAAAAGGGCGAATACATTGGTATTTAAAACTTACACACCACGACTTATCCCAATATTCTAAATGATGGTGCTCGCGTAAATAATTGGACAGATAGGCCTGCTCATGGCGGACTTCACCGCTGATTTTTACGAAGTTCTCTTCAAAATTAGTCAGTAGATTAGGATAAGTGTTTTGCCCAATTTTAAAGCGGTAGACTGAGCTGTTGCCCACCATGCGCCAAGGTTTTTTCCAGTCCCGAATGATGACCACGCTGTCTTCATGCTCTGCTTCATATTCAAAGAAGCAATCAATATTATCAACGATGACGATATCGATATCTAAGAATAATGCGGTGCCTTGTAAGTCATAAAGCTCAGATTTAAAGGTGGTGAGTTTTTTCCAACCGCGTTCTGGCAGACCGGCGGGCAAATTAAGTTCAGGGATAGGGTAGCACTTTACCTGAGCATCAATACCACTTGTATCATCGGTTAAACAGACCATCTCAAAGTCTAAGGTCAGGTTTTTACTGACCATATTATAAAGGCGATTGACGTATTCGGCACCATATTTATCGCCCCATTTCATACAAATAATATAGCGTTTGTCGGATGTGGCTACCGGGGTAGCAGTATCTTGAACTTGGCTAATAGGCGTTGTAGAAGGCATAGGTAGTCCTTAAGCGAGTATGGGGTCTAGCGGTCATCTTGGCGTGTAGGAGATGGCGTAGAAGTATCTGAGATAGCGGCTGATAGTGGAGCGTTGGCAGCTTGTTGCAAAGCCCTTGTTGGCAAAATATGCTGCTGAATATAATCTTTAAGTTCAGCAGGATTGAGCTTATAAGGATTATGAATCACCGGCAAGTATTTAAAGCGGCGATAGCCCCAAACGTAATGGGTAAAGTGAGCATTAATAATATGTTCAAGCGCTTCATTCATAGCTGTCGTGGCAATAGTGGCATCACGGTCATAAAGCTGGGGATTATTCATATCATAACAATGAATGTCGTAACCCGTGCCATCTTCACGGCGAATACAGGCCAAGCCCACCAGAGCACACTTCGTCTTACTCACCAGTTTGGGCGCTAGTGTACTGGTTAGGGTATTTACACCAAAAAAAGGAGCGATGACGCCACCTGAAGGCTCAGGAACATGATCGGGGAGAATAATACTAAAGCCGC
The DNA here is from genome assembly GCF_058189395.1 of Psychrobacter sp. CoH-33_TS_01. Classification (NCBI taxonomy): domain Bacteria; kingdom Pseudomonadati; phylum Pseudomonadota; class Gammaproteobacteria; order Moraxellales; family Moraxellaceae; genus Psychrobacter; species Psychrobacter sp. CoH-33_TS_01. Next base: position 211,372 of record NZ_JBVGQI010000004.1, on the reverse strand, counting down.
CCTGTTTTAAGGTCTTAAATATCGCTTTGACGCCTTGACCATCAGTCGGCACTAAAGTGGCATTTAAGCGTTGGCGACCCTTTAACACAAAGTCATTACTTAGCCGGCCTTTGACCGGTTTATACATAATAGTTGGCGAGCCAAATTGATTGAGCCACGCGTTCATTATCTCCCAAGTCCCTAGGTGCGGCACGATAGCCAACATACCTTTGGGGTTATTAAGAGCATCAGTCAGGATGGATTGATTATGAACTTGGCGAATTTGTTGAAGGCTCCAAGCTGGTGGCATCGCCCAACATTTAATGGACTCAACTCCGCTTAGACACTGATTTAGGACAATCTGCTCAGTGAGCAGCTGCAACTTATGGGCACTACTATCAGGATAGACCAAACGCAAATTGGTCATGATAGTGCGCATAACGCTCAGGTTAGGGTTTTTTATGATAACCCAAGCAATAAAACGTGCCAGTATCTGCAAGACAGACAGTGGCACGAATTTAAAGAAAAAAAATGGATTCATTATGACAAGCTAGCAAAAGCTACCCAGTAACTGTGATATAAATTAATTAGGATGCTAATGAATCAGTGAATCAACTCATTAGCATATAAATTATCTATATCGGTTACTTAGTAGATTCGCCGCCCTCAGTTGCGACTTTTTCACGAACCCGAATACCTAGCTCACGTAGCTGCTTGTTATCTACTTCCGCTGGGGCTTGGGTCAATGGACAATCAGCCGTTTTAGTTTTAGGGAAAGCAATGACATCGCGAATCGAGCTAGCACCAACCATAAGCATGATTAGGCGATCGAGACCGAAAGCAAGACCACCATGCGGTGGCGCACCAAATTTAAGCGCATCGAGTAAGAAGCTGAATTTCTCATCGGCTTCTTCATCAGAAATACCTAGCGCATCAAAGACTGCTTTTTGCATCTCAACCGTGTTGATACGCAAGCTACCGCCACCCACTTCAGTACCGTTTAATACCATATCGTAAGCGATAGATAGGGCAGTCTCTGGATTATTCTTCAGCTCTTCTACTGAGCCTTTAGGCTTCGTGAACGGGTGATGCATTGAAGTCCAACGACCATCGTCAGTCTCTTCAAACATCGGGAAGTCAGTCACCCATAATGGCGCCCACTGACAAGTGGTCATTTCTAGGTCTAGACCGATTTTCTGACGCAAAGCACCCATCGCATCGTTCACAATCTTAGCTTTATCAGCACCAAAGAAGATAATGTCGCCATCTTCTGCGCCGGTACGCTCAACCAAGCTAGCCAACACCTCATCGCTCATGTTTTTGATAATTGGCGATTGTAGGCCAGAGTCTTTATCGACACCGTTATTGATATTGCTAGCGTCATTGACTTTGATATAAGCCAGACCGCGCGCGCCGTAGATACCAACAAACTTAGTATATTCATCGATTTGCTTGCGGGATAGTGAACCGCCATTAGGTACACGTAAGGCAGCAACACGACCTTTAGGATCGTTCGCAGGGCCAGCGAATACTTTGAAATCAACGCCTTGCATAAGGTCAGCGACATCAATCAATTTTAGCGGGATACGCAAGTCAGGCTTGTCTGAGGCATAGTCACGCATCGCTTCGGCATAAGTCATACGTGGGAATTTGCCCAAATCAACATCTAGCATGGTCTTGAACAAGTTCTGAATCAGACCTTCGTTGATGTCCATGATTTCTTCTTCATTTAAGAAAGAAGTCTCGATGTCCACTTGGGTGAATTCAGGCTGACGATCCGCACGTAAGTCTTCGTCACGGAAGCACTTAGCGACTTGGTAATAACGATCAAAGCCTGCCACCATCAATAGCTGTTTGAACAGCTGTGGGGATTGTGGCAGCGCAAAGAAGTTACCGGGACGTGTACGTGACGGCACTAGATAATCGCGCGCGCCTTCAGGAGTAGCACGAGTCAAGATAGGTGTTTCAACGTCTAAGAAGCCGTGATCGTCTAAATAGCGACGAATCGTCGAAGTCGCCTTCGCACGGAAGACCATACGCTCTTGCATCTGCGGGCGACGCATATCGAGATAGCGATATTTTAGGCGTAAGTCTTCTGAGACTGTCGTGTTGTCATCATTCAATGGGAATGGCGGGGTCTCTGACTTGGCCAATACTTCGATTTCTTTACCCAATAACTCTACTTGACCGCTGGTCATATTGGCATTTTCAGTGCCTTCATAGCGACGGCGTACTCGGCCAGTAATTTTAAGTACATATTCAGGGCGTACGGCATCGGCCGTGGCAAACGCCTCAGGGGTATCCGGATCGACCACTACCTGAAGGACGCCTTCGCGGTCACGCATGTCCAAAAATATCACGCCGCCATGATCACGGCGGCGATGCACCCAGCCGGTTACCGTAATGGTTTGATCTAATAGCTCTTCGGTGACTGCTCCGCAATACTCGTTACGCATCATAAATTTGTCGTCCACATTAAATTTGAGTACAAAGTAATAAAATTAACTAATTTTTATCAAACGACCATTATGCCCAATCTTAGCCTCTGTTACAACCGCACGCCCTTGAAATTGATTGCGTCGAGTAGCATATTAAGACGATACAGGAATATAACTGAGTCTTATCAATACTAGCGATTACTATAACCCCCTCTTTTAAGATTTGCCCAGTTTTAGAGCAGGTTAAGTTACAGTTATTCTTTATTATTATGAGCTACAGAGCTATAAACACCCATTGAGCCTTCGATATCTAGCATTCAATATAAAAGTTATAAGGACGTCCATTATGTTATTTCATCCCGCAAAAAACCCTGTCGAACTTAGGGTCACCCACCTGAATAAAAACCAAGAGCAGCGCCGCCAAGACTTAATGGAAGCCACAACGGATAAGCAGGGGCTAAAGCAGCTGAAAAAACGTCTGGCCAAAAAAGCCAAACAGACGCTAAAAGAAAAAGCTAAGACTGCTAAGAGTAAGGATAAAAACAAAGATACAGACCATAAAGTCTTCGTACTCGACTTCGATGGTGATATCAAAGCCTCTGCAGTAAAGCATTTGCGCGAAGAAATCAGCACGTTGATCAGCTCTGCTGACAAGGGTGATGAGGTAGTAGTGCGCCTAGAGTCAGGCGGCGGGTTGGTGCATAGCTATGGTTTAGCGGCTGCACAATTGGTGCGTTTAAAAGAAGCCGGACTAAAGCTGACCGTTTGTGTCGATAAAATTGCGGCCAGTGGCGGTTATATGATGGCCTGCGTCGCTGATGAAATCGTAGCAGCGCCTTTTGCGGTGATTGGCTCTATTGGGGTGGTCTCGCAATTGCCTAACTTCCATAAATTGCTAAAGAAAAACGATATCGATTACGAGATGTTTACCGCAGGTGAATACAAGCGTACCGTGACCGTATTTGGTGAAAACGATGATGCCGACCGCGCCAAGTATAAGGAAGAGCTCGAGCAGACCCACGCCTTATTCAAACACTTTGTGACGACTTATCGCCCAACGCTCGAACTAGATAAGGTAGCTAACGGTGATCATTGGTATGGCGAAGATGCCTTGCACCTTAAGTTGGTGGATACGCTCAAGACTTCAGATGCTTACTTACTTGAACGCATGAAATCGCACGAAGTATACGCGCTACATTCGCGTCAAAAACCGACCTTTGCAGAGAAATTAGGCTTTGCCAATGCGGCCCAAGGTACCTTGAATATGCTCATCAGCACGGCAGCAAAAAAATTGCCAGAAGTGATGGCTAAGCTTGAGAGCGATAGTCGTTTAATGCGCTAAATTATTCTGACTAATATTCTGCAAAAAGTTTATAGCTAGTGATTGGTTGCTAGTTAATAAACAAACAGAAGTCCCGCTATCTTAATGATAACGGGGCTTTTTTATTGGACGGTTGTTTCTAAGATTATTCATAGCATAAAGATTTTGAATATGTTTGCTAGACGAGCTTAGCCATGATCAAGTTTATGCTTTTCACGCAGTTTCTGACGTAAGATTTTACCGACGTTAGATTTTGGCAATTCATCAACAAATTCGATATGACGCGGGCACTTATAGCCGGTTAAATTATCCAAAGCAAAGTTTTTAATCTCAGCTTCCGTCAAGTTATTGTCGTAGCGTACCACATACAGTTTGACTGATTCGCCTTGACGCTCGTCCGGTACACCAATGACCGCCACTTCTGAAATACCCTGGCAATCTAACATAACCGCTTCTACTTCATTTGGATAGACGTTAAAGCCAGAGACTAAAATCATATCTTTTTTGCGGTCGAGCAGGCTGATATAACCTTTTTCGTCCATGCTCACGATATCACCGGTTTTGAAATAGCCGTCAGGGGTAAAGAATTCGGCACTGTCTTTATTTAGATAGCCAGAGGTGACGTTTGGCCCTGCGATACAGAGTTCGCCCGCCTCATTGAGCTCCACATCGACCCCATTTTCGTCTCTAATTACCACATCGACGTTAGGAATGGGTATACCAATAGTGCCATTAAAATTCTTGTCGGTCACAATGTTGGCCGTGCCCACTGAGATTTCACTCATCCCCCAGCCTTCGACCATAGGGCAGCCCGTGGTCTCTAACCACTGCTTGGCCGTCTGCTCGCTCGCTGCCATACCACCTGCTTGCGTCACTTTTAAGTGCGAGAAGTCGAGGTCTTTAAAGTTCGGCTGATCGAGCAAACCTTTAAATAGTGTATTGACCCCAGGGAAGACGTGGAAGGGTTGTTTAGACAGGGTTTTAACAAAGCCTGGCATATCGCGCGGGTTAGGAATCAGGATAAAAGTATGGCCAGAGCGCATACCCAATAGGGCGAGCATAAAGGCAAATATATGGTACAGCGGCAGCGCTAACACCATGTTAATGTAAACTTCTTTAAGCTCACGGGTCGCGGGTCTAATCCAAGCTTCGGTCTGTAGTGCCGCCGCAATGACGTTGCGATGCGTGAGAATCGCGCCTTTCGACAGCCCGGTAGTGCCGCCAGTATATTGGTAAACTGCCGTGGCATCCGACTTGGTTTTAGGCTGACGTAAGGGTAGGGTGCGGCCTTTTTTTAGGATATCGGGAAATTTATAGACGGTGTGGCGAGTGCTATCGAGTTTATATTTAGGTACCAAACGCTTCACCTGACGAATAACAATATTCACCAGCATGCCTTTTAGGCCCATCATATCGCCCATCTTAGATAGGACAATACGTTTGATCTTAGTCTCGTCGACCACCTGCTCAAGCGCTTGTGCAAAATTATCAACTAGGATAATCGTTTCAGCGCCAGAATCATTAAGTTGATGCCGCAGCTCGCGACCCGTATATAAAGGGTTGACTGGGGTACAAATATAGCCTGCACGCATAATCCCAATCATCGTAGGTAAGTATTGGGGAATGTTCGGCATCATCAAGGCCACTACGCTACCTTTCGGTATATTCTGTGATTGCAGCCAGGCGCCGATAGCGATTGAGGCGCTATCTACTTCACCATAGGTATGGGTTACGCCCATGCAGATAGTCATAGGATGATGACGATAACGCTCAAAGCACTCTTCAAACAAGAGCGTCGCATTCTCATAAGCATCAGGATTGATCGTAGCAGGGATACTCTCAGGGTATTGAGATAACCAAATTTTTTGCATAGCAGCGCTTCCTAAAAGATTTTTGCGCAGTGAGGGCAATTCCATTGCGAAAAACTAAAAATTACAATTATCGTAATGAATAAGGCAAAATTAACTGTCCATAGCCAAATATGCGCCGTCCTTCACCAGAACTTAATATAAAAGGTACTATAAAGTTGATAAAAGGTAATTCATTGTAGCTAAATACTTTCTTAATGTAACCCTGTTTTTTATATTAAGCCTGCAGTAGTATGGGATATTACCGTTTCAATGTGCTGATGCAATGTTCTGATGCAATGTAAATCTGAGATTAACCCGCTAATACTTTTTCTATACCTTCTCGCAGCGACTGCGGTAGTCTAGCAGGGCGTATTTTAAGTTCGGGTCGACTGGCTAAGGGGTTGCCCTCAGCGGCTACTGACTTGGACTCCGGGTTTAACACCAATTCGTTATGGACGCAAGCAATGACAATACGGGCTTGGCTCAACAGTTGGCTTTTTTGCACAAAAGCTGGCGTGACATTCGTCGGCTCATCAGTCGTGTCTGTCAAGTCTACTCCCTCTTTAGACAGGCGATAAATGCTCTGCTCAAATATCAAACTAGCAGCTCTTAGCGTGACCTTATCAATAGTGACCGCGATGGTTTCATCCAACAAGATAGGCTGTTGATACTTAAGATGGGCATCTGCCACCACGAAGTGATGGATATCATTGTGCGCAGCAGCTCCTGTGCCGTTATCCGCATGCGTCGCTTGATTCATCACCGAAGAAGAGGTGTTAAAAAAATAAGCATTTAATCCTAATTTCGCAAACCAATCGCGGCGACTGTGCTCGTAAAAAACCAGATGATTGGCGTGATAAACAATGCCACCGGCATCGGTATGGTTGATATAAACTTGATAGTTATGGTGAAAGAGGGGCGCGGTTAGCATAGGATTTCTCTTTTATCTTTGTCAGTAGCAAGTAGGCGTAGCATGCAGTAAGTGCTGACCGGTCATAGCACCAAGCCTTACGCCAAGTAAAAGTCTATAAAGTAAATATTAAATTTACCGGCAACTATATCGATTAATTATAACGACTAATTATAACGAGAATAATCATATCATCATAAATGGATTCAGTGAATAAGTGTACACTATTTAAAGCGCTACTGAGTATTCGCTAGCAAAGTAATGTTGTTGGCATAAATACACGGGCAACGAATAGGTGTCGACAATAGGTAGACAGTTATTAGCAGCACTTACTAGCAGCAACTCTATTCAATGGACTGACCTACCGTAACGAGGCGAAAACTAGTATGATAATGGGCTTTGTTAGCTCTCTTGATGCTATTCACTTTCTTTTTATTCTAAGTATTTAATAATAGGATTAATAATGACGCTTTTTGTCAGCTTTAATATTAACGGTATCCGTGCTCGCCAACATCAACTTGAAGCGGTAAAAGACATCATCGACCCTGATGTCATGGGGCTGCAAGAAACTAAGGTGCATGATGAGCAGTTTCCTTTAGCCGATGTCGAAGCGCTAGGGTATCACGTTGAGTATTTTGGCCAAAAAGGTCATTACGGCGTAGCATTATTGTCTAAGGTTGCGCCTATATTTGTGCAAAAAGGCTTTCCTGGTGATGCTGAAGATGCGCAGAGACGTTTTATTCATGGTCGTTATGACTTTGAGGGTCGTGAGATTGATGTGCTCAATGGCTATTTTCCCCAAGGAGAAAATCGCAGTCATGAAACTAAGTTTCCGATGAAGCGTGCTTACTATGCCGATTTAATTGACTATATTAAAAAATTGCAGGGCGAGGGGCGTACGCTCATTGTCATGGGGGATATGAATATCTCGCCAGAAGACATCGATATTGGTATTGGTGAAGTCAATGCTGCCCGTTGGTTGAAAAAAGGCAGTTGCTCATTCTTGCCGGAGGAGCGCGAGTGGTATCAGTCACTAATGGCTACAGATTTGCATGACACGTATCGCCTGCATTATCCAGAAGATAACAGCCTATTTAGTTGGTTTGATTACCGCAGCCGCGGCTTCAATGATGAGCCGAAACGCGGCCTACGGATTGACCATATCCTCTGCACGCCAGATATCAAAGAACATTGTGTTGATGCCGGTATTAGCTATGAGCTGCGTGCGATGGAAAAGCCATCGGATCATGCGCCAATCTGGTCCGCTTTTAATTTTAGCAAGTAGCTGTAAATTTGTATAAAGTCGGCTAAGCATAAACTAAATTAAGAAGAAATTAAGTTAAGCAGGACGCGTTATTAATCGCCCATAAATATTCCATTAACCCCTAACAATAAGGACTCTGTATGCCTGTAGGAAATATTGCCCCACCAGAAGTTATTCACGCTATTGAAGGTATTAGATTGGGCGTCACGGCTGCTGGCGTGCGCTATCAAAACCGCGATGATGTGGTATTGATTGAGATAGCAGAAAACGCCACTACGGCTGCAGTTACTACTACCAATGCCTTTTGTGCCGCGCCTGTGTGTCTATTGAGAGCGCATATTGCTGAGACGACGCCGCGCTATTTGATTATTAATACCGGTAACGCCAATGCAGGTACGGGTGAAGATGGTATGGCACGGGCGCAAGCTGTGTGTGAGGGCGTCGCTGCTGCTATGAGTGTCACGCCACAAGCGGTATTACCTTATTCAACCGGTGTGATTGGTGAGCCGCTAAATCACGAAGCTATTATTGCGGGGCTAGCCGCGGCGCAGCAAAACCTAGACGCTAATAATTGGCCGCGGGCCGCGAAAGGGATTTGTACTACAGATACCGTGCCTAAGCTTGACAGTCTCAAAGTGAGCACGGACGATGGCAGCAGTTATCACATTACCGGTATCTCTAAAGGGGCGGGCATGATCCGTCCTAATATGGCGACGATGCTAGGCTTTGTTGCCACCGATGCTAATATCGCGCAGCCTTTATTGCAGCAAATGCTGCTGCAAATTACCAATGATTCTTTCAACCGCATTACTATCGATGGCGATACTTCCACCAATGACTGCTGTACTTTAATAGCGACTGGTGCTGCGTCAGGCTCAGTGATTGACAGTGACCAGCATCCGCATTACGAGGCGATATACGCAGGACTTAAGGCGGTCTTTATACGCTTAGCCCAATTAATCGTCCGTGATGGCGAAGGGGCGACTAAATTTATCACAGTCAATGTCACTGGTGGTAACGACCGTCAAGAGTGTTGCGATGTGGCTTATGCCGTAGCCCATTCTCCATTGGTTAAGACCGCTTTTTTTGCTAGCGATCCTAACTGGGGCCGCATATTAGCTGCGGTTGGCTACGCGGGTGTCAAAGACTTAGATACCAGTCGCATTAATGTCTCGTTAGATGAGGTGGTTATCTGTGAGCGCGGCGGCTTAGCTGAAAGCTATACTGAGACAGCAGGGAAAGAGGTAATGAGCCGCCCTGAGATACGTATCCATATCGACTTAGCGCGTGGGGATTTTGCTGATACGGTATATACCTGCGATTTGTCTTATGACTATGTAAAAATCAATGCGGATTACCGCAGCTAATAGTTTGCCTAGTCTGTGGGTTGTTTTTATAAATGGGCTAGGCAGCTATATAAGCGTGGGTAAGTTTAAAATAGGCATAGATAAGCTTAAATAAATTCGAATCATAATAGGTCGTTCTCACTATTTGACTTAGCTGGCTTTATACAACCACTTTAGTAAGTGGGTACTGTGGTATTTAAGTACCAAATAAGAAGTCTGTTGCATAAGCTGACGTTAAGTTACAAATGAGTTATAGAGGGAAAAGGTGTGCCCTTTTATACTTCTTAATGTGCTTAAAGAACGACTACTACAGCATTATATGGCTATTTATTGGTATCTAGAGCATACGTATTTATAGCTTTAGGCTAAATTTACAGATGAGTGCTAGTGTTGGCTTAAGATGTCCGTAGTGGTTATTAATTGGGTAACGCAGATGATCATTCAGGCAAGTCTCCGAAAAAAGTAAAACGAATTGAGTCATACAAAAGCTCAGAGAGGTTCGCTAAAAACAAAACCATCTGCTGCTACCGTCTATTTAACTATTGATGAATTTAAGGTGTATTTATGAAAAAGTTAGCTATCGCTGCTCTATTAACTGCTTTTGCGGCTACTGGTTGTTCTACTCAAAGTCTTGTTGACGAAAAAGTAATGGTCGTTGAAGGCCAACCTATGAAAGTGAAAGTTGTGCCAATCCCAAGCTTTAAAGTTGAGATTGCTCCGCGTAAAGCCGTTTGTGATATCGTGGATACTGCTGGTAATACTGTGAAATCAGAATGTATCCAGTACCGTCAAGCGCATCAGAAAAACTACACGACTATGAACGGTAATATCCAAGGTTTCACTTATGAGCCTAACTATCGTTACATGTTAGACGTGCGTCAAGAAGCCGTTGCGGATACTGAATCTGGCGTAGTAAGCCCAGTTTGGATTCTAAATGACGTGATTTCTAAAACTGCTGAACCTACTGTTGTCCAGTAATCATTTTTAAAATTGGATTAGCACGTTAGATTGAAATAATTTTTAGACGTAAAAAAGCACCCGATTTGGGTGCTTTTTTATGGGCGTTACTTTTTACTTTTAGTCACTAAATACAGCAAAGCTGTATGGACTCAAGCTATACGTAGTCCACGCAAATTGGCTACAGAGTCACTGTTATAAGTTTGCGCCTGCCTCAGTCGTCCTATGACTGCTAGCCAGAAAATTTATAATAGTGACTCGCTATGTTTCCGTTTTCAGCTGGATTGTCTATACTAATGCCAATTAACATAACGCCTAACACTGGCTATAGTTCACCGTCACCCCAACCGTTGCCGTAGGAATGCGACTATCAGCATAGACGGCTAAACCACCGCGAGCCGTTTCTTTATATTTATCCGACATATCCGCACCCGTTTGCTTCATGGTTTGGATCACTTTGTCTAAAGAGACGCAGTGCTCGCCATTACCACGGCAGGCCAGTCTAGCGGCATTGATAGCTTTAACCGCAGCCATAGCATTGCGCTCGATACAAGGCACTTGCACTAAGCCGCCGATAGGGTCACAAGTTAATCCTAAGTTATGTTCAATGCCAATTTCAGCAGCATTTAAGCATTGCGCGACATTGCCGCCCAATATTTGTGCTAGCGCGCCCGCCGCCATAGAGCTGGCCGAGCCGACCTCGCCTTGGCAACCCACTTCTGCTCCAGAAATCGAGGCGTTTTGCTTAATTAAGCTACCAATAGCGGTGGCTACTAATAAGAAGTCATGGACGCCGTCCGCATTATAGCTGGGTAAAAAATCACGATAGTAATGTAGGACTGCGGGAATAATGCCAGCTGCCCCATTAGTAGGAGCGGTGACGACTTTACCACCATTGGCGTTTTCTTCATTCACAGCTAGGGCATACAGGTTGATCCACTCCATTGCTTGCAAGCGGTCATTGTTGGCAGCAGGCTGGTCAAATTCGACCGATAGCTGTTGGTATAAGTCATGAGCACGGCGTTTCACATTGAGGCCGCCAGGTAAAATACCCTCGTTGCGACAGCCTGCGGTCACGCAATCTTGCATTACTTGCCAAATAGCATCTAGATAATCGAGTACATCTTTACGCTCGCGGTAATGACACTCGTTAGCCATCACCAACTCACTAATGCTTAATTTATGCTGCTGACATTGGTCATACAGCTCGGCGGCGCTATTAAAAGGGTAGGGTATAGCCCCAATAGAAGGGTTGGCTTGATCCACATCGGGATTGCCTGCCGCTTCTTCATTTATAATGAAACCGCCCCCAATCGAATAATAGGTTTGTTGATAAGTGCTCTGCGCATAACCGGCCTGCTCAGCGAAATAGACCCGTAGCGTCAAAGCATTCGGATGGTAAGGCAGCACAATATCGCCATGCCAAAGCACATCTTGCTCATAATGAAACGCGACTTGGTGCGTACCATTTAGCGTCAGCGTGTGCTCATTAAATATAGGGTCTAAATATTCCTCGGTCAGGCGAGTATCAATAGTACTGGGCTGATGGCCTTGCAAACCTAAAAGGATAGCCGTATCAGTCGCGTGACCTTTGCCAGTCGCCGCTAATGAACCAAAAAGTTCGACCTCTATACGCGCAACGGCTGTCAAATCAAAGTGGCTAGCAACAGCCGATAAGAAAGTATTAGCAGCCACCATTGGGCCGACGGTATGTGAGCTGGAGGGGCCAATACCAATTTTGAATAAATCGAATACGCTAATCATAATATTACATCAATAATGCCTTAAAGTTAGCTATAGCATAACTGATGCGATGGCCATACTCCAAGTGGTTTATTAATGTATAGACAAATAATTTATGAGTTAGGTTAATGACATGAATTAAGAGGGGTTATAAGGTGCCATTAGCCTAAGGTAGTGGTTTAAATCAATGCGTAACTATTAAGACTAATTGCGTTCTGGATGCCAAGCTTTCCTTAAGACTTAACTAAGCTCTGTGCCTCGTTAAAATGCTTAACAAACAAATGGCTAATCTCTGCCGCTAACTCAATGGGAATGTCATGGCCTAAACCTTTAATTAACTCAAATTTAGCGTCTGGAATAGCTCTAGCCACTTCACGCCCATGCGTCGCAGAGAGCAGTCGGTCCTTGCTGCCATGAACGACTAAGGTCGGGGCTTTAATCCGCGCATTATAAGGCCTTAGGGAGCCGGTCGCTAAGATAGCTAATAGGTGCCGGGTGACGCCTTTGGGGTAAAAGCGCCGGTCATATAACACGCGAGCCTTGCCATAGGCCAACTTATCATCAAAATATTGAGCTGAGCTGATGGCTTTGAGTAGGGCGACAGTATGGGTAATAACCGCTTCCACGTCTTGTTTGGGAGGAGCCGTACGCAGAAGATTTCGAAGCGTTTTTACGCTAGGCACTGGTAATAAAAACCTATTATTGCTAGTAGAAAGTAAACCTAAACTTATTACTCTCTCAGGGTGTTCAGCCGCTATAATCTGCCCAATCATACCGCCCATTGACATACCTATGATATGGCAGCGCTCGATTTGCAAGGCATTCAGTAAATGATAAGTATCCTCTGCCATATCCGTTAAATAATAAGGAATAGGCAGCTCATTGGTAGCGCTCTCATCATAAATTCGGCGATAGTAGCGACCTAGCGAAGGCAGCTTTACCCCCAACTTAAATTGCGCCAGTAGCTTGAGCTGGCGGGTTAAGGTGAGATGCTGAGTAGTCAGGGCGTTTTTATGTTTGAATTTACTAGACTTGCCACAATCGCGATTATCAAAGCGCACCACTTGAAAACCGGCATCAATAAGGTGTTGGCAAAATTCATTGGGCCACACTAAGAACTGAGCCCCTAAGCCCATAATAAGTAAGACGACGGGTGCTGTAGAGTCACCACCACATTCTACGTAAAATTTATATTTGGGAGTGCGCACTCTATAAGCTTTCATAAAGCTCGCGTATTTAGAACGCTTACGCTTAATCTTATAAGGCGAGTCGCTAATATTTACGGTGTTTAGAGTAGTCATGGTGCTAAGGGTAGTCATGAAGGGTCACGCACGCTCGATAGGAGGGAGGAAGGGCTAATGCGAGGGTATAAGCGTTGAGCGGATATAGTGAAAACAAGATTTACGATATCGATGTGTGTCAATAATGTGTGATGAAAAAAGGCTTAGATAAAAAATCTAATCTAAATAGCAGTGAAGATAAACAACAGCTAAGATAAAAATAGGCGGCTAAAGGGTAAAAGCATCGCTATCAAGTCACTAATTCGGTACAATTCTCTCGCGCGGCATCCTAGGTAGTCTTAAGGGTAGTCTCTTGGCTGGTTTTTCTAGCCTAAAATATGCAGGGTTTAGAGGTTGGTGAGTTATCCGCTACAGTCAAAAATCGAATTCACTCGTGTCCAAACTCTAAAATAATCGCATTTGAGACCACTAATAAAAGCAGCAAGTCGCCACTAAGCTAATATCAAAATTAGCAAGTGGTTATGACAAGTTGATGACAATTAGCGTATTTATAACTTTTTTATAACATAAGTTAGTGATACCTGCTGGCAAGCCGGCCACCCTAATACTGCTGAAGCCGCAAGCTCTACTGTGTACCCGTAACAGCCTCTTCCTCTCCCGAATTTAAGGACTTCACTATGGCGCTAAACCACCCTACGACAGACTCAGATACTTCGTTATCTCACAATGGTGCCTTAGACGACTCTGGCCCCCAACATAATCCTGACTTTGATAATGGGGAATGGTTTCCGACTTGGCGTCCTTTCCAAGGCAACTTAGATCAACATGCAGTCGCCATTAATGAGTACCTGCCACCGGGTAAAAGTGTCTTATTGGCGGTTCAGCATACCTTTGCCATGTTTGGTGCGACAGTATTAGCCCCGCTATTGATGGGCTTTGATGCCAACCTCGCTATTTTGATGTCCGGTATTTGTACTATCATGTTCTTTATGATTACCGGTGGTCGCATGCCGAGCTATTTGGGCTCGAGCTTTGCCTTTATTGGTCCAGTCATCGCAGCTACGGCTTACGCGGGCAGTGGTCCTAACGGCAACCTAAGTGTCGCCCTTGGCGGTATCATGGCTTGTGGTGCGATTTATGCAGCGGTAGGCTTACTGGTCATGAAGGCGGGTACCGGTTGGATTGAGCGTCTAATGCCGCCTGTCGTAACAGGTGCTATCGTAATGATTATCGGTCTAAACTTAGCACCGGTGACCATTCAAGGGGTATCGGCCAATCAGTTTGATGCGTGGATGGCGACTTTGACCGTGCTCATGATTAGTAGCGTGGCTATCTTTACCCGAGGCATGTTACGTCGTCTGCTATTGCTAGTCGGTTTGATTTTGTCTTACCTCATCTATTACGTCGTGACCAATGGTCTGGGCTATGGTACGCCCATCGACTTTAGCGGCGTCCAGCAAGCAGCTTGGGTTGGTTTGCCTTCTTTACATACGCCTACTTTTGAATTAAATGCGATTATCTTAATTGCTCCAGTAGCCTTTATTCTTATTGCTGAAAACTTAGGCCATTTTAAAGCGGTAGAAGGCATGACGAAATCCCGCGTGACCCCTTATATCGGTCGCTCATTTCTCGCAGATGGCTTAGCAACGACGTTTTCAGCTGGCTTTGGTGGCACAGGTGTGACGACTTATGCTGAAAATATTGGCGTCATGGCGGTAACGAAGGTTTATAGCACTACGATTTTTGTCCTAGCAGGTGTCGTAGCTATATTGTTAGGTCTATCGCCTAAATTTGGTGCGCTCATCCAAAGCATCCCACCGGCATTGCTAGGTGGCGCGTCTATCGTAGTCTTCGGTCTTATTGCCGTAGCTGGGGTGAAAATCTGGATCGATAACAACATCGACTTTAGCAAAAACAGCAACCTTATCATTGCCGCTGTGACGGTCATCATGGGTGCGGGTAACTTTAATCTGCATTTGGGTGGCTTTGATTTGGGTGGTATTGGTACCGCTACTTTAGCGGCGATTATCCTAAACGCTTTGTTTAACCGTCAGTCAAACAAGGCTTAATACTATTGCTGATGAAATACTGAGTAGGTATTCATAAAACGCCGCTAATAAAAAGGGAGCCTAATTAAAGTAGGCTCCCTTTTTTAATGGTTTAAAGAAAATCCCCCTAAATCCCCCTTTAAAAAAGGGGGACTATAAACCTTTTAAGATTTCAATAGGTTTTATCCCCTCACTTTTGTAAAGGGAGGGTTGGGGAGGGATTCCGCTCCATTGCAATAATATGAAAACTAACGGCGACGATAAAAACGCGCAAAGAAACGGTAACGGCGAAGCTTCGCATCGGCCAGCAGAGGCTTGGGCTTGAGAGAGCCTAAATAAATGGCAAACATCGTCAAGCCCGCCCCGAGCCATTGCAGTGTATTGATGGGTTTATACAACCATAGATAGTCAATCAATAGCGCCGCTACGGGTTCACTCAATAGCAGTAAGCCGGTTAAGGCTAAAGACAGTTTGGGGATAGAGTAAGCAATCAACCCCCAAGCCAAACACTGCATAACCGTGCCATAAATTAGAATCCAGCCCACCTCATTTAGCGTATTTGGCAAGATATTACCTTGGTCTAACATGAGCATAGGTATGAGCATCGCTATACTACCGCCGATACTAATGCGCTGCATCAATACGAATATCGGGGTAGGGGCCGCATCATGGGTCATGCGAATAAAAGTCATAGAGCTGGCGAGCATCGCGCCTGAAATAATCCCGGTAATAAAGCCACGCGCCGCATGGGTGTTATTAGCAAACTCAGGACTGGCAATAAAGGTGACGCCCACTAGGGCAATGACTAAGCTAATCAACTGAAAAATCGTCTGCCGCTCTTTAAAAATAAAGTAGCCAAACGCCGCTAAAAAGAAGATTTGCAAGCTGTTTAGTAGCGTCGATATGCCAGGACCTACTGCATAGATACTCTCGTGCCATAAAGCTAAATCAAAGCCCAAAAAGGCACCGGAGAGCAGCGCATAAATTAAGGCTTTACGGGAGGCTGGAGTGGGTTGCGATTTCCAACGAGCCAGCAAGGTAAAGACCACTCCAGAAATGGCCAAACGCCAAAAGGCCATCGCATAACCGCCGACCTCCACATGAGCCACGATTAGGCTGCCAAGGCCAAAAATAATACAGCCAATGATGAGCCCTAATGAGGCTGATTGTGAGCTGGTATGCTGTGGCTGTACGTCCGCCATCTGACCTCCTTGTATTATGCAGACTACTGCACGTATTTGATTAATGTAAAAGTTAGGATTTTTGAGTTTGACTTTAAGCTGAACTAGTGATGACTTCCTAAGTACGCTCTATTTAAGGCTACGGTTACATTTAAGAAGGTTGCTAAATGGTCTGTTAATCCCTATGGGCGCAGTGTACTTTGCTATAAGGCTAGTGCTATGGTGAGTACTGCTAGCACAAAACTTAAATCGATCCTTACAGAAGCCGTATTGGGAAGTATCAAAAAATTTGTTAAATTAGCCGAGCTACGTTGTGCTAAAGAGTTGTTCATAGCGCAACCCGCCCCACCCACCGGAGAGATGTTTATAATGGCCCCGATGTTTAGACCAGTCGTTCGATACCAACCCAGCCGAGTCTATATCCTGACTGCCGCCCTGTTTTTAGCGAGTAGTGCTATGAGTTTGCCAGCTCATGCAGCGGGCTGTAAGGTGCCCAAGAGTTTTTATAAACATGTCTCTTGTACGGCAGATTCACGTTATTTCTTGGCGGTCAAGGACTCTGGTGCTCCCGTAGCCTTAATTGATAAAAACGGTAAAGGAGTGGTGGACCTCTCTCGCTATCAAGAAGTCGCTGCCGATAAAATAAGCGGTGGTCTCATCCCTGTAAAGCGTGGCAATAAAGTCGGCTACGTAAATTTAAAAGGTCGCGAAGTCGTACCCGCTGTTTACGATATTTTATCAGACGGGGTAAATGGCTGGGCGCGCCCAGTTTCTGACGGCCTGATTGTCGTCAAAAGTAATGGCAGCTATGGGGTCATTAATACCAGTAATAAAGTTGTCGTCTCTTTTTCTAGAGATATCACCACTATGGGCGATTATCGCAGTGGCCGTGTCCAGGTGACCAAAGCCGGTCAAGGGGCGCAGGCACTCGATAAAAAAGGCAATATCATTAAATCTGCCCCAGCGCCGCAATCTGCCAATAACAATAATAGGGCTGCTAACAATAGTGGCTCTAACAATAGCGGTACTAACAACGCTGCTCCACCACGCAACAGCTTCACCATTTTATATCCGCATCAACAAGATGGCCGTTGGGGCTTTGTCGATGATCAAGATGTGACCATGATTACCTATTCATTCGATGAGGTCATGCCTTTCGCAGAAGGGTTAGCGGGCGTGCGTATTGCCAACAATTGGGGCTTTGTGAATCTGGGTGGTGAGCTGGTTATTCCGTTCCGTTTCGATGACGCTGGTGTCGATAAGGAGGCTCGTTATCAAGGCGTCAAACCATTTACGTTTAAAAATAACAAAGCTTGGGTGGGCAGTCTCAAAAGTGGCCTCAAGATTTGTATTAATAAAGAAGGCACTAATGTGAATTGTGATTAACGCTGACTCAATTAATAAAAAAATTTTGTGACCATGGGCAAGGTAAAGGGCACTTAGGAAATATTCCCAGTGCCCTTTGCTGTCTTTATCTAAGCGTTATTATAACTTTTTTGGCTGACTCGTCTAGCGTAAACCGGCCTTAAGCTTAGTTTTGTAGATGTTGGCAAATCTGACTGACCAAAAAGGGTTGATAATATTTAGCCAAATCATGCCCCATACCATCAATTAGCACAAATTTTGCATTGGGAATACTCTTGGCCACATCCTTGCCATGAGCAGGCGGCAATAGGCCATCAGCGCTGCCATGCAAGACGAGGGTAGGCGCCTGAATACGACGGCTAAAGGGGCGAATACTACCGGTCGCTAAAATAGCGCTCAGCTGTTGTACGGGACCTGTGGGATGGTAGCTGCGCTCATAGTGCAGTATGGATTTATCTACCACCATACTCTCGTCGACAAAGCCAGGTGAGCCGATGGTCTTAATAAACCAAATACTATGCTTGATAATATCCTGGCGCTCTTGGCCGGCAGGACGCTTGATTAAGGTGCTGAGTTGGCGAGGTTTTGGCGGTACTAAAAACGCACGGTTATTGGTGGTAAATAACAACACGAGCTTATTCACCAGTTCGGGACGAGTAGCACTGATTAACTGCGCAATGATACCCCCCATGGAGGCGCCCATTATATGCGGAGGCTCTTTGCGTTGATCCAGCTTAAAAGCCTCAATCAATTTCACCGTGTCATCCGCCATCTCATGCAGGGTATAAGCTACCGGCTGATCCGCATTAGACAAACCCGCTTGCATACGCGCCATCATTTTGATGCGATTAATATTGGCAGTTTCAGGATTCGTAACCTTTGACGATAGGCCAATATCCCTGTTATCAAAACGAATTACGAAATAGCCCGCTGCTATTAAACGGTGAATAAAAGCATCGGGCCAAAAAATCAACTGTGACCCTAAGCCCATAATAAGCAGCAATACAGGGTGCTCAGGATTACCACCGGCTTCTACACACAGCTCTAGCCCATCGCCGATATCGACCATAGTTTGATACAGCCCTTCGGTGATACTTGAAGGCTGCCAATCATGCTCACCGAGGCACTGCCAACGGCTATCAGGCAGATTGCAGGGCGCATGTTTGGCTTGGGTGTCAGGATTAGCAAGAGTATTAATAGTAGGTACTTTGCCCGTTGCGGCAGCGTTGGTAGAGCTTACATAAGTCATAGCAGGTCACAGTTCATTAGGGGTAAAATAAGCATTACATCTCTAGCATCTCAAAGTCTAGCTTACCAACGCCGCACTCAGGGCAAGTCCAGTCATCGGGGATATCTTCCCATTTAGTGCCAGGGGCGATACCTTCTTCAGGGCAGCCCAAAGCTTCATCATAAATCCATCCACAGACTATACATTCATAACGCTTCATACGGTTTCCTATTGAATAGCTCAATTGAGTCAGGGCTTTAAAAGGTGAGTTAAGAGAGTCGTCACCGTCTGCAACGTATAAATTTGCAACGGATAACACTGCTCTCTATATAGGGACTCATGACCCATTATTAAAGTCGCAATATTCTATCATACCGTGCACGGTTGTAAACGTATGCTAGTGCTTATTGTAGCGCCAGAGCAGTCATGGACTGATGGTTAGACTTATCGACGATTGCCATACTGCGCTCTAAGTTTATCGGGTCATTTCTATAAGTGGCTAGGCGTGAAAGGTGGCGATAATTAGCCGAATAGTTACGCTAAGCGCATGGAATTACAGCAAAGCTATGCTACTATGCGCCCTGAATTAGGGATGCCACGTATTGAGTGGGGTCTTCACATGACCAAACGTCCAGATAAAGAGGATATATGACTGCTATCGATTCAGCGCCTACCGACACTACTCACCAACTCCTGCCACGTGATAAGAATTTAGATCACGAATTTTGGCAAGTTATTCGTACTGTGACAGACTTTCCTAAGCCGGGTATCGACTTTTATGACATTACACCGTTGCTGCGTACCCATATCACGCCAGTCATTGATGCGCTAATTGCAGCCTTGCCTGACGGTCTGCTCGATGAAGTCGATTGCTTAGCCGCAGTCGAAGCACGCGGATTTGTCTTTGCCAGTTTATTGGCAGCTCGGTTGGATAAAGGGATTATTCTGCTAAGAAAACCGGGTAAATTACCGCCACCGGTCGCTAATAAGTCTTATGCGTTGGAATATGGCAACGATACCTTGGAGATGCAAGATAACCTGCCGCCTGCTAAAGTGTTGTTAGTGGATGATATCTTAGCCACTGGAGGTACTTTGAGTACCGCTTATGAACTGTGCTGCTTGGCAAAACATGAGGTAGCGGGTGCATTGGTATTATTAGATTTAGTAGATCTGCATGGCAGCTTCCCAACGCCGGTATATACGGTGCTAACGGCTTAATTAGTGGTTATATTTAGAGCATAGAGCTAATTGTTTATTGCTAATACCATAATACTGGTAAATAAAAACCCTGCTAATCATTAGCAGGGTTTTTTATGGTCGTAATTTTAATTAGCCAAAAGGAAAAAACGCTGATCAAAATTACACTCTATTCCTAGTCTTAAACTATCTTTTCATCGCTTCTAGGGTAGCCGCCAATTCATCTCTAGCCGCGATAAAACCATCGATACCTTTAGGCAATAAATTTTGCGTCACTTTGTCTTCTTGGTACGAGGCATCGAAGGCGGCTTGATCTAACGTGACTTTATCCATAGCTTTGACGGCCATATCTGGCGATAACTGACGCTCAACCTTAATGTTCATATTGGCCAAGCTATCTAGGATATCGGGTGAGATAGTTAATAGATCACAGCCGGCTAGCGCTAAGACTTGCTCAGGGCTGCGGAAACTTGCGCCCATCACTTGGGTATTATAATTGTGCTGCTTAAAGTATTGGTAAATTAAGCGAACAGACTCAACGCCCATATCGTCTTCAACGGGGACTATTTGACGGTTCTGCTGGCGTTTTTGCCAGTCTAGAATACGACCCACGAAAGGAGAGATTAGCGTCACGCCGGCATCGGCACAGGCCACGGCTTGGTGCTGACCAAAGAGTAGAGTAAGGTTACAATGAATGTTTTGTTTTTCTAAGACCTCTGCCGCTTTAATCCCTTGCCAAGTCGCCGCCATCTTAATCAGTACGCGCTCGCTGTTAATACCAGCCTTGTCATAGGCTTCCATAAATTCTAATGCTTTGCTAATCGTAGCATCAGTATCGTAGGACAATCTAGCATCCACTTCGGTAGATACGCGGCCTTCGATTAATTTGAGAATATCGCAACCAATTTCTACCGTTAGCGAATCAATGACTGAGTCAATATCGCCGTGGAATTGATTGAGACTGTCTGATAGCAGCGCTTGTTTATCAGGATGGGTAAGGGCTTTAGTGATTAAGCTCGGGTTGGTCGTGGCATCGACAGGGGCTAAGCGCTCAATGGCAAGCAAGTCGCCAGTATCAGCAACGATGGTGGTCATGGTACGGAGTTGTTCAAGCGCGTTCATAGGGTGTCCTGTTCTACTGGCTTTATTAAAAAGAGTTACGGGGAATCGTTTGATTTCAATCAATGTTATAGTCGATGGCTGACCATAGAGTACATACTAAGGGCGCAATAATAGCGCCTATAGGCCATTATCTGGATGACCAGCACTCAACTTATGGTGATTCGCCAATGCACTTATGGTAACACCGATTATAGTATCAGACTATAAGTCACGACGGGCGACTGCGAACAAAGCCTAGGATAAGCGGACAATATTGCAGAATGATGAGCAATAGAGCTAATTACTTAGTAATTAAGACAATAGTTTTGCTCATCTAGACCATGGACCATTAAAAAATAGTTTTTGACATGGGCACATCGCAAGGTTTTTGGTATAGTAAGGGCAAATAGACCACTACTGTTAAATCACAGCAGTAATGCCACAATAAATAAGGGAAGGGCGGAATGAGTAATCAGTCTTCAGAGCAGTCTGAAACAGCTAAGCAAGCAATGAGCGCGGATAATGCGGCAGAGAACAATAACCTAGCGGCCGCCAATAGTGATCAAGAATTTTTAAATATTATTCGCCAAAAAATCGACTCAGTAGACTGTGAAATCCACACTTTAATCAATGAGCGTGCCAAGTTAGCGCAGCAAGTGGCGGTGGTCAAAAAGACTCATGCTAGTGCTGGCGGTAACGATAAGGCGCATCCTATTTTCTATCGTCCTGAGCGTGAAGCGCAAGTGCTTAAAGCCGTGATGGCGCGTAATGCTGGTCCTATCAGCGATGAAAAGATGGCGCGTTTATTCCGCGAAATCATGTCGGTTTGTCTGTCTTTAGAAGCGCCGCAGCGCATTGCCTTTTTAGGCCCATTGGGCACCTTTACTCACGCTGCTGCGTTAAAGCACTTCGGCAAAGCTGCTGATACTGTGCCTTTGACTACTATTACGGACGTCTTCCGTGAAGTCGAAGCAGGGACGGCTATGTATGGCGTGGTGCCGGTTGAAAACTCTTCAGAAGGCGTGGTCAACCATACTTTAGATGGCTTCTTATCATCGTCGTTAAATATCATTGGTGAGGTCGAGCTGCCTATCCATCAAAACTTCTTAGTGGCTGAGCATACTAAGGTCGATAGCTTAAGCCGTATTTATTCGCATCAACAGTCACTAGCTCAGTGCCGTCATTGGCTCGATGTGAATTTCCCGAACGTTGAGCGGGTAGCTGTATCAAGTAATGGTGAAGCGGCACGTCGTCTCAAAAATGAGTGGCATTCAGCGGCTATCGCTGGTGATGTTGCCGCAGCAGAGTACGACTTGCATAAGCTGTATGAAAATATCGAAGACAATCCTAGCAACACCACGCGCTTTTTAATCATTGGTCATGAAGCCATTCCACCTTCAGGCCAAGATAAGACTTCTATTGTCGTCTCCGCACATGATAGAGCCGGGGCGTTGATCGAAATCTTAAAACCATTATCAGCGCATGGCGTCTCTATGACCAGTATCGAGACCCGTCCTGAGCGTCCAAACAAATGGGCTTACGTCTTCTTTATCGATATGAATGGGCATATTAATGACCCTAATGTTAGCGCAGCGATTGCCGATATTCGCCCTCTAGTAAAAGATGTGCGTATCTTAGGCTCTTATCCTAAAGCAGTGCTATAGTAGGTTATCTGGCGTTCTATATTAAATTTTAATATAGGACGCCAGATGGGCATGGTTATTGGGCTGGTATTAATTTAACCCGCTGATTAACCAACCTATTAATCAATTTGGCTGGCTATACTTTGCTAGCTTTGCGTTGCAAACATTGAGTTTCGTTTTACCCTATTGCTGTATATCTGTACGACTTTGCTAGTCTTATTTTTTCGTTCTGCTTGGAGAACACCGTGCCATTACCTCCCGCTTATGACAGTATTTTATCGATTCAAGCTTACCAAACTGGCAAGCCAATTGAAGAGTTGTCTCGTGAATATGGCTTTAATTATGGCGTTAAACTCGCCCGTAATGAAAACCCTATGGGCTGCTCCCCCTTAGTCACGCTCGCGATTACCGAGCAGCTAGGACAATTAGCACGTTACCCCGATGGTAATGGCTACTATCTCAAGCAAGCCTTAGCGGACTTTAACGATACGGATATCTCGCATATCACGTTAGGCAATGGCTCTAATGACTTACTAGATATGATAGCGCGTGCTTTTATTAGCAGCGATGATGCCGTGGTCTATAGCCAGTATGCGTTTGTGGTGTATTCGATGGTCACCAAGATGCAAGGCGCTACGGGGATTGAAGTGCCCGCCAAGCGTTATGGTCATGATTTAGACGCCATGCGCCAAGCGGTGCTTGAGTGTAATAATGTCAAAGTGGTCTTTATTGCCAATCCGAATAACCCCACGGGCACTCTCCTTACGACGGAAGAGTTGCGTGATTTCTTGCAAGCGATGCCAGAGCATGTGCTCGTCGTCATTGACGAAGCTTATATCGAGTATTGCCCTGAGAGTAATAACCGCGCGCTGCTGGATGAATTTGAGCGTTTGGTATTAGTGCGTACTTTCTCTAAGGCTTATGGTCTAGCGGGCTTGCGCATTGGCTATTCGCTAAGCCATCCTGATGTTGCCGCCGTCCTCAATCGTATTCGTCAACCTTACAATGTTAGCCGGTTAGCACAAGCGGCTGCCAAGACTGCGTTAACAGACCAAGAGTTTATTGACCGCTCTCGCACTAGCAATGCTGAGCAAATGCAGTGGCTCAAGCAACAGTTTGATGCGCTAGGGCTAGGGTTTATTAATTCGCATGCCAATTTCTTAATGGTAGAAGTAGAGGGCGCTAGAGCCGTCTATCAAGCGCTGTTAGAGCAAGGGGTTATCGTGCGCCCATTGACCGGCTACGGCTTGGACAATTGGCTACGGGTCACAGTAGGGCTGCCTGAAGATAACCTACGACTCATTGATACATTGCGCTCTATTCTATCGGAGTCGTAGCGGGCTATTTAGTAGCATGTTTAATAGCTCTCTGTTGCAGCATACCCTACTATTTTCTGCTGTACGATTTATCTAATGCTGAGTTAAGTGAGTCATTGTGAGTCAAATACCGCCGGTATCCGGCAACCTTTCGTCAAAAACAGGGTCTAAAACTGCATTGAATACTAAATCCATTGCCAAGCAACCGCCTTTATTTAACAAAGTAGTGGTGGTGGGTTTAGGGTTGATTGGTGCCAGTTTAGCGCAAGCTATTAAAGACCATGACCTAAGTACTCAGATAGCGGCGGTGGATCAGCATCTACCCAGCATTAAAGCCGCCCTTAGCGAAGGTTTGTTAACTCAGGGCAGTAATCAGCTTGCCGAGGTAGTCGCAGGTGCTGATTTAATCCTCATTGCAGTACCCGTTAAAGCCGTCAAAGCCGTGTTATCAGACATTTATCAAGCCATGCAATCGGGCGCATTAGCCACGAATTGTCTCATTAGTGATGTCTGCAGTACGAAGGTCACGGTGATTGAAGCGGCGAAAGACGTATTTGGTGACAATATACCTAGCGGCTTAGTCCCTGCGCACCCTATTGCTGGGGCAGAAAATTCGGGCTACTATGCTCGCCGCGCTGATTTATTCGTCAACCATAATGTGATTGTCTGTCCGCCAGAGACTGCCAGCTCATTAGCGATTGCTAAGCTGAGTTCGCTATGGCAAGCAGTGGGTGCAGCTGTGATTACTATGACGCCCGAGCACCACGATCAAGTCTTGGCACATACCAGTCATTTGCCGCACCTGTTGGCCTTTAATTTGGTCGCTCAGTTGGCGGATCACGATGATAATATGGACATCTTTCGCTATGCTGCCGGTGGTTTTCGCGACTTTACCCGAATTGCAGCTAGCGACCCGAAGATGTGGCACGATATCTTTTTAGCGAATCAGTCGGCCATCGTCAGCGCGCTCGATGAATACAGTGATTATCTAGCCCAGCTCCGTGAGCTGATGGTCACGCAAGATTCTGTGGCAATGTTAGGCTTGTTGGGCCGTGCCCAAGCCGCCCGTCGCCATTTTGGACACATGTTAACTAGCACCCCTTATACGGATACCCACACCATGTCAGCGTCTTACATTATTACTCCCAGTCACAGCGTTTCAGGCACTATCAGCATCCCAGGCGACAAATCTATCTCGCACCGCAGCATCATGCTTGGCAGTTTGGCGACCGGCACTACTCGCGTAACTGGATTTCTAGAAGGGGAGGATGCGCTAGCGACCTTACAAGCATTCCGAGACATGGGCGTGACGATTGAAGGTCCAGACAATGGCAATGTCGTGATTCATGGCGTGGGCATGCACGGTCTTAAGCCTAGCAAGACCCCTTTATATATGGGCAACTCGGGTACCAGCATGCGCTTATTAGCCGGTATCTTAGCCGCGCAAGAGTTTGATAGCGTGCTCACAGGGGACGTGAGCCTATCACAGCGTCCTATGGAACGAGTGGCCGCGCCTTTACGGGATATGGGGGCGTTGATCCAGTCTACGGGTCAAAAAGGGACTGCACCGTTAAGCATCACCGGTCGTACCAAAGCAGGCACGCCGCTTAAAGGGGTTGAGTATGATATGCCTGTGGCCTCAGCACAGGTGAAGTCGTGCTTGCTACTTGCTGGACTTTGGGCAGAAGGCACTACCACAGTTGTACAGCCAGAAATTAGCCGCGACCATACCGAGCGTATGCTCAGTGCGTTTGGTTATCCTGTAAAAGTGGATGGCAATCGTATCAGTGTTGAAGGGGGTGGTGAGCTCACCGGTGGCGACATAGCTGTCCCGGCGGATATTTCTTCAGCGGCTTTCTTTATGGTGGCAGGTGTCATCGCTAAGGACAGCGAGTTGACCCTAACGCAAGTGGGTATGAACCCAACGCGTACCGGTATTATCGATATTCTACGCTTGATGGGCGCTGATATTACTTTGAGCAATGAAACTCATGTGGGTGGCGAGCCAGTAGCTGATGTAACGTTGCGCTCATCTACTTTACACGGTATTGAAATCCCTGAGCATTTAGTACCTCTAGCGATTGATGAATTCCCAGTATTGTTCATTGCGGCGAGTTGTGCGGTAGGTCAGACGGTCCTCACTGGTGCTAAAGAGCTGCGCGTAAAAGAATCTGACCGTATCGCAGTAATGGCGGATGGCCTACAGACTTTAGGTATTGACTGTACAGTGACTGAAGACGGCATCATCATCGAAGGTCGCGGTAAAACCGACAGCTTTGAGCCTGTCTTTGGTGGTGGCAGCGTAACTTCACACCACGATCATCGCATCGCTATGAGCTTTGCTGTGGCCAGTCTTCGCGCCACTGAAACCATCACTATCGAAGGCACAGAAACTGTGAATACTAGCTTCCCTGGTTTTGCAGAGTTGGCAAACGAAGTGGGTCTTTCAATTGCTATAAAATCAGCGTAAGCTATTGAGCGACTGGATAATTTAAGCCGATTATTTAAGGTCTATTAGCGCCTATAGACAGTCCTATAGATAGTACGGCTGCTAAAGCTGTTCTTATAAATTATGTAGCCATGAGTCCTTAATTAGGGCGTCATGGCTTTCTTATTATGGGCAAGTTTAAAAGCGTTATTAGATAACCGGCATTTCTATTAAATAACAGCTACTTGCACTAAATAATAGCTAATTTCATTAAATAGCGGGCACTTGCACTAAATAAAAGCCACTTGTACTGAACAAAAGGTACTTTGATTCAGCATTAAGGCAATATATATTCAGCATAAAGCCAACCTCGTAAGGCTTTTCTCGTGTTAAAATTTCTATTTCTAGCAAACTCTTAAAATAGCCTTTCCGTAGCCCATGACTGATCTAGTTATACGCTACCTCGCTTGTTTTAATTCTAAATCAAATTCTTAGCAAATTTATTATTAAACTCTTTATCGAGTTTTGCCCTATTAGTTTCTGCACTATGTTGCATCCATCTTATTGATTTTTTACACGCCGCGCCCAGTTTTGGGTGCGTTGTCTTTTTTAGGCTTACCACTTATGACCACACCAGCTGTCGCTAAGACCCCCGCTGCCCCTATTACTACGACTAAAAAAGGCGTCATCACGGCGCTTACCGCCTTTATGATTTGGGGCGCATTCCCGCTATACTTCAAGCAATTAGCGGCTTATAACGCTACCGAGATTATTGGCCATCGTATCGTTTGGACCTTTATCTGTGTTTCGATATTTATGTTGGTCAGTAGGCGCACAGCATGGTTTAGTATCCTTAGGCAACAGCCCAAATGGTTGGGCATTACCTTTTTCGCCAGTATTATTATTGCGGTGAACTGGTTAACCTATGTGTGGGCGGTCAACAATGACATGATATTGGAGGCCAGTCTCGGCTACTTTATTGGGCCGTTGGTGGGTGTGGCTTTATCGATGTTATTATTCAAAGAGCGTCTGCGCCCTTTACAATGGGTCGCTATCGGTTTTGCGCTATTATCAGTAGTCATTCAGCTAGTGATGTTAGGTAATTTACCGTGGGTTTCCTTAGTGTTGGCCTTTAGCTTTAGTACTTATGGTACGATTCAACGGCAGACGCCATTGACGGCCATTGATGCTATGTTTGTTGAGACTGCGCTATTACTGCCTTTTTGTCTCTGGTGGTTTTGGCAGGCGGACGTGGTGAGCAGTCATCTAGACTTTTGGGTCAGCTCCAATATTTGGTTGCTTATGCTAGCAGGTCCAGTCACCTTGATACCGTTGTTATTGTTCAATAAATCGACCAAACAAGTGGCGTATAGTATATTAAGCTTTATGAACTATCTGACCCCAACCTTTATCTTTATTTTAGCCATCTTCTATTATAACGAACCCTTTGATATGCATAGATTGGCGGTATTTGGTCTAATCTGGTTTGCGCTGTTATTATTTAGCATTGATTTATGGCGTAATCGTCCTAGCAAACGCTTGGCAGTACCAGAAGGCACGGAAGTAGCTTAATATAGCCAAGTTTAAATAAATCCGCTTTACGAATGAGCTATTATCTTTTAGCCGCTCATAAAGTAATTATTAGCAAATAACCCGTTAGCAAGCAGTGGAGTATAAGCATGGCAGCAAATAGCGATATGGTCTTTATTGAAGGGTTAAAAATAGATGCCGTCATTGGCATTTTTAATTGGGAGCGCGCTATTACCCAACCGCTCCTGCTAGACATTCAGATGCTTACGGATATTAAACCTGCGGCTGCCACTGATGATGTGACTAAAGCGATTAATTATAAAGCCGTTTGTGATGATGTTACCGCTTGGACGCAAGCTAGCAAGTCGGGACTGTTAGAGCATCTAGCTGAGCATTTAGCTGCACAGATTCTAGAAAATTATGATTGCGAACAAGTCACTATTAAAGTCTCTAAGCCCACCGCTATTAGTGCTGCCTCAGCAGTAGGCGTAAAGATTACCCGCAGTAAGGCTTAAGCAATTGCTAATCTTACTCCTTGCGTCTCATGTTTATCTGGCGACATCCTATGATTTATAGTAATTATTATAATAGCTACGCTTATCCCCATGCTGATATCTAATCATCAAGCGGGTGGCTCAGCTCGTGCAGGCCGCTTAGCGGATTGTATAGCCTGGATGGATGCGGCTAGTCCAGAGCTACTGGCTGGCTCAGAGTTAGTGGTGGCCGACACGGCGATTGACAGCGATACAGCTATAACTGCGGTGCTATTAGCTATTGGCAGTAATCAGCAAGCGAATTTTCATTTAGCCCAGACACGTGAGCAGTTAAGTAAACTGGGTAAGATGATAGTATCAGAGCCTTTGGTCAATCCAGACTTTACCGCTGCGCCAGACGTTCCTAAACCGGACTATACCAATCAATGCGTTTATATTGAATTGAATAGGGCATTGAGTTTCCTCGAATTAAGCGAGTATTTTGCCGCTATAGAAACATTATGTGAGCGGCAACGGGCACTAGATACCGGGTTACTAGCAGAGAAGACTTTGTATAAAAACAGTGCTACCAATGTCGATAAATCCTTAGCAAGTCCGCCCGTGAAATTAGTCAGTATGGATATCGATATCTTAGGGTTTAGGCAGCAGGCAAATAGAGAATGGCGCTTGATACAACGCCGTTTGCCTTTGAAGGAGCATGAAAAAATAGGGTTGCAGGAGTTATTAACCTCGCCATCACTGTTACCAACAACGTCATTAAGCCTAGCTTCAGCACCTTTGGATCCTCTTAAAAGCTAGCAGTCATTTTGCTTAGCAGCGACAAAAAAACCCTCTATTTTTATAGAGGGTTTTTATTTTTACGACAGAGGAATTAAGTTAGCGAAAATTTTTAATCTAAAACGTCTAAATCCTTTGCCGATAATTTTTCATACTCTTTGGTGCAGAAGTTTGGGTCTAATTTGCAAACAGCGGCTTGGAGCTCATCAAGACGGGCTTCCGACTGCTGAATATGGGTCAGCATCTTAGCAAAGGCCTCTGCCACAGGGTCTTGCGAGCCGGGCTCTAACCCATAAGCGGTAAAACCAAAGGCTTGTGCTAACCGTAACTTTTGGCAATCTTCTTTGCTTAAAGACTGCTCTAAAGTTTTTGTATCTACGGGCTGTAGTAGCGCATCTTGCTCGCTGACTTTATTTTGCGCCAGCATATCTGTCTTTTTATCTTTAGCGTCAACTTTATGCTTAACATCCGCTTTTTTCGCTGCACTCTCCAAAGGCGCGCCGTTTTCATCATGGTGCTCAGAGATCATTCGCGCCGCACTACCCACCATCGTGGCACCAGCGGGCACAGGTTTGACGACCACAGCATTGGAGCCAATCTTAGCGTTCTTGCCTACGGTAAAGGGTCCCAATACTTTCGCGCCAGCACCCACTACCACGCCGTCTTCTAATGTCGGGTGACGTTTGCCTTCGTTCCAAGAGACCCCTCCTAGAGTGACACCATGATATAAGGTGACATCGTTGCCTATCTCTGCAGTCTCACCGATAACCACGCCCACACCATGATCGATAAAGAAGCGGCGACCAATCTTAGCAGCCGGATGTATTTCAATACCAGTAATAATACGCGAGCCGTAAGAGATAGCCCGTGCGACAAACTTCTGGTCTTGTTGCCAGAGATAATGCGCACCGCGATGTAAGAGTAGGGCATGAATACCGGGATAAGTAAAAATAACTTCAGCAGTAGTGCGCGCGGCAGGGTCGCGGTCAAAGACGGCTAAAATATCCTCGCTCACCTCTTTTTTAATGTTACTTAAAGTTTTCAATAGGGATTTAGGTGATCGCATGGCGTATCCTGTGGCTTTTTTTAGGTCTTAATTAGGGCTGTTAGATATAGGCTGAAAATCTTAAAAAGGTTTTAACTGGGTTTAGGGTTGCTGCTAGCGTCCCTACTAAGCTATAGCCTAAGGGGTCAATTTTGCCAATACAGCACTTAGCAGTTGGTATTCTTTTTGATCCAATTGCAAGCGTGAAGTCAGTCTCGATAACCGCTGTGGCAAGGCGCGCAGATGCTCTGGATTGGCTAGTCTTAATTGTACCATTAAGTCGGTTAAGCGGTCAGTGAGTTGCTGAGCTTGCTCATGAGTAATCGCCGGCTCATCCCAAACTTGTCTTAGGATGACGTCTAGCTCATGGGTAGCGTTATGGGCTGTATCCGTCGCCGGTTTAGTTTGTGATTCTACTTGCGTCTCGGTTTCTTGAACACTTTCTGTGTTGGCGGCTGCCCGGTCAAGATGGTCTTGGATTTGCGCAAAGATAAAGCTGGCAATGACCTGTACGGCTGAAGCGACGTTTAATACCGGATACTCAGGATTGGCCTGAATTTGGATATGATAATCGGCAAGGGCCAGCTCTTCGTTGGTTAGACCACGATCTTCACGACCAAATAAGATGGCGATACTGGCGGGCGTAGTGGTACCCGATGCTTGGTTAGCCTTTGTACTTTGCTCGCAGTCTGATGCTTTGCTAGGGTGCTGACTTTGCGCGTGCTGCTCAATAAAGCGTAGCATAATGTCGGCGGCTTGGCTTGGCGTCACGACAGGTCTAGGCAGATGACGACTGCGACTACTGGCTGCAAAAATAAGTTGGCAAGGGGCTAAAGCCTCACTTAAGGTGTCCGTTATTTTTGCCTGGTCCAATACAGTAGTGCCACCCGCAGCATGGGCCACACTGGTGTCATCGATAGGCAGTCTGGGATCTACCACAGTCAGGCGAGACAAGCCCATAGTATGCATAGCCCGCGCCGCTGAGCCGATATTAGCGGGTAGGGTCGTATTCACCATAACCACTTGTAAGCACTGTAGATAGTCGCTGACGCTCGATAATGCTGCACTAGGGCTCATAGTATCCTTATTCTCTGCCGAAGTGCCCTGCGTTGGCTCATGCCCAGTACTGCTATTATTCGCCAAGCTGTCTATCGTTGACTGAGAGTCTAAAGGATGGGTATCTGTGGCCGGGCTTTCAGTAGGCATTAACGCTGTCTCGTTTTAGTTATTAAAGATTAAAGCTATTAAAATTTAGGTTGTTAAAAATGGCTAGGGCAGCTTATGGTTTCACTGCAGCTAACTATTTAGCACATATTAGCGCCTATAAGTTTAGGCCAAACGCTCACGAATCTCTGCAGCGACCAACTCCAGCTCCGCAGCAATATGCTCAAGCAAGTCGCCTTGTTCTGTGATGGTGTTATGACGACAGGCTTCTTGCATTAGTGCACAGCACTCGGTCAGACGTGGGGCACCGATATTCGCACTGGCCCCTTTCAAAGTATGAGCGATATCAAAACCTGTGGCATCATCTGCACGGGCTAGGGCATCGCGTAAGCTCTCTACCCGAGCCCGACTATCGACAATATAGGTTTGTACCAAGTCGGAGAAATCCTCTTCTAAGAGGTCGCGCATATCTTCAAACTGCTCGGTATCTATTACCTCTTGTGCGCTTAAAGATAGGGGTGGCAAGTCATTAGGCGTAGTCATAAATATTCCTTGTAGCAAAAGCTATAAAGCGCCTTTCTGCAAAGGCTAGCGATAATTTAGCGACAATAAGTATCCGATAATAAATACCCGACAATAAGTACGAAGGCTCATCCAACAATAACAGCTACAGTTTAGCAAAAGTCTTATTTCAGTTAAGCCGTTCATTTAGTTCTAGCAAGGTGTGCAATCAATATAGCAAAGTCTATGGCAGCACTTGCGCTATATTTACAGACATAAACTATAACTCAGGCTTTATTAACACTATTCGCTCAGTTCACGTTAGGCGGTAGACGGAAAAGCTATGAAAAATGAAAGTGCAGATTCTCTACCGGCACCAAATCTTTAAGGTGTTGGAAGTTATCATCATTCGGATAAAGTCGCCAGTGCTCTGATAAATTGACATTGGCAATACCAAAGCTTTCGTAAATACTGAGGCCGAGCGGCAAGCAGCCGTCTTCGAGTTGGCGACTATTCAAGACAGGCGCGCTACTGGAGGAGCTATTGGCCAGCAAGTCATTACCTTCCTCGTCATAGAGTCCGTATTCCTCACCACTGGCGTCCTCGGAGCTGCCGCCTTGATAATAATCGCCTTCGTCTTCGTCACTGCGATCTAAAATCTGCGGAATGACTTCCGGTTGCGCCGATTTTAATAAAGGCTGCATGCGTTCAAGCAAACTGACATCTTCAGCATGAATCTTGATACTGATTTTTTTAATCCAGCGTAGTCGCGCCTCTACCATGGTCATGACATTGTCGAGCCGTGCAAACATACGACCATCGCGCTCGCGGATACTCCCTTTCACGATAATCACTTCATCGACTTTGAGCTTGTCTTTGAGACGGTTGAAACGCTCGGCATAACAGCTGACTTCTAGGCGCGAGGTACCATCGTCTAAGGTAATCACACTGCGGGTACCAAAGTTGGCAATGTCCATAATTAGGCCAGAGAAATAACAAGAACCGTTGTAGCCGGTATCCGACAAGTCATCGAGGCGTGCGCCACCGGTATAGCGTTTCAACTCATCACGGTAGACATCGATAGGGTGACCGGTTAAGTACAGACCCAAGGTGTCTTTCTCAGCTTTAAGGCGGTGCTTATCGCCCCAAATCAGCTCGGCACCAGTAGGCAATGGCGGTGCTTCAATGACGTTATTCGCATCACCAAACAGATCCATCATACCGATTTCGTTATTTTGACGTGCCTGCTCAGCGGCCTGTACGGCATTCGGTAATTGCGCCATTAAGGCACCGCGAATCTCATAAGCGGCATCTGCTGGCAAGTCAGGTCTAAGCGTTTTAGCGAAATCGTCGAAACAACCGGCACGTACCAGCGCCTCTAAGGTGCGTTTATTGACCTTTTTAATATCTATACGGCGGCAGAAATCGTAGAGGTCTTTAAAGTCACCTTCACGACGACGCGCATCCACGATAGACTCAACTGCGCCTTCACCAACACCTTTGATAGCTCCTAGGCCATAGATAATATTGGTTGGCGTATCCGCAACAAAGCGCCACTCACTGCGATTCACCGAAGGGTTCACGACAGTCAGCCCAAAGTTTTCACGGCAGTCGTTAATAAAGAACACGACGTTGTCCGTGTTGTTCATATCTGAGGTGAGGACCGCTGCCATAAATTCGGCAGGGTAGTAGCATTTTAAATAGGCCGTTTGATAAGCCAGCACGCCATAAGCTGCGGAATGCGAGCGGTTAAAGCCGTAACCCGCAAACTTTTCCATCAAATCGAATACGCCACCTGAGGTGACTTCATCAATACCTTGCGCCGTGGCACCAGTCACAAAAATATCGCGCTGCTTAGCCATCTCTTCGGGTTTCTTTTTACCCATCGCGCGGCGTAGCATGTCAGCGCCGCCGAGACTGTAGCCCGCCATTACCTGAGAGATCTGCATGACCTGCTCCTGGTAGACGATAACGCCGTTGGTATTTTCTAAAATAGGCTCTAGATTGGGGTGATCGTACTCGACCTTTTCGCGGCCATGTTTCCGGTCAATATACATCTCCACCATGCCAGCATCGAGTGGACCCGGACGATACAAGGCACACATTGCGATGACGTCTTCGATGTCTGTTGGTTTCAGCTTGGCCAGGTATTTTTTCATACCCGTACTTTCTAACTGGAACACCGCGGTGGTCTTGGCATCCTGCAATAGCGCATAGGCTTTTTTATCATCGAGGGGTAAGTCTTCTAGAACAATGGGGTCTTTACCTTCTGAGACTCGGCGACGGTTGATGTTTTCGACCGCAGCGTTAATCACCGTGAGGTTACGCAAGCCTAAGAAGTCAAACTTCACCAACCCCACTGCCTCGACATCATCTTTATCGAACTGACTGACGCGGTGACCTTCATCATCACAATAGATAGCACTGAAATCGGTAATGCGTTTGGGCGCGATTAGTACGCCACCGGCATGCTTACCGACGTTACGGGTGACGCCTTCTAATTTAGTCGCCATTTCCCACAACTCATTGGCATCTTCATAATCCATATTATCGGGATTAGAGAGTAGGTCTTTAAGCTGCGGCTCTTGCTCTAAGGCTTCAGAGAGCGAAATACCTGGGGTCTTAGGAATGAGTTTAGAGATTTTATCGGCCAAACCATAAGATTTACCTTGCACGCGCGCGACGTCACGCACTACGGCTTTGGCGGCCATCGTACCGAAAGTGATAATCTGTGAGACAGCATCGCGACCGTACTGACTCGCCACGTAATCGATTACGCGGTCCCGGCCTTCGATACAGAAGTCAATATCAAAATCGGGCATGGAAACACGTTCAGGGTTTAGGAAGCGCTCAAACAGCAAGTCATAATGTAAGGGGTCGAGATCGGTAATGTTCAGTGCGTAAGCGACTAGTGAGCCCGCACCAGAACCACGGCCTGGCCCTACTGGCACGCCATTGGCTTTTGCCCAACGAATAAAGTCCATAACAATCAAGAAGTAACCAGGGAATCCCATTTCTAAGATAATATCTAGCTCGTAATTAAGACGCTCATCATAGGGCTTACGGATCTCTGGCCAATCGTCGCCACGCTCTGCTACTGGGAAAATTTTATCTAAACGGGCATTCAAGCCGCGTGCTGACTCATTGCGGAAAAAAGATTCCGTGGTCTCACCTTCAGGTACCGGAAATTCAGGTAAAACGTTAATACCTAGCGTCAGAACCACGTTACAACGCATCGCCAACTGTAGCGTGTTATCAATAACTTGCGGTAAATCAGCAAACAGCTCTTGCATCTCAGCTTGCGTCTTTAGGTACTGCGCATCCGAATAGTCTCTCGGACGTTTGGGATCGGCCAACACGTAAGAGCCTGCGATACAAACGCGAGCCTCATGGGCATCAAAGTCTTCTTGCTGTAAGAATCGCACGTCGTTATGGGCAATAAGCGGGATGTTAAAACGGCTACCGGTCTCGATAGCGGCTTTAATAAAGGCGTCTTCCCCCGAACGGTTGGTGCGTTTAATCGCGAAATATAAGCGGTCGCCAAAATGGGCTTGCCAGTCTGCAAGTAGCTCATCAACTTTTTCTGGCATTGAGCCTAATAACGTTTGCCCCACGTCCGACTTTTCAGTCAATAGCACGACCACACCCGCAGCGTGCTCTAATACAGCGCTGCGTTTCACGACAGGCACGCCCATGTTCGCCGGATCATTACGGCCTTCGGTAAAGCCTAGCGAAACTAATCGGGTGATGTTTTGATAGCCTTCATTATTGAGGGCTAGCAAAGTCATGCGAGTATTCTCATCGTCCATGATGATCTCAGAGCCGATGATGGGTTTGATGCCGGCACCTAGGCAGGCGCGATAAAATTTCACAGTCGCGTAGAGGTTGGACACATCGGTAAGGGCCAGCGCTTTTTGCCCATCCGCTGCTGCCGCTTTTACCAGTGGCTTGATGCGCACGATAGAGTCGGTGATGGAAAATTCGCTGTGGATACCAAGGTGTACAAATGCCATAGAAGACTCTTAAAATTGGACGAAAAGGAGTAACCCAGTGCTTAACTAGTGGCTCAGATAGCCCCACACTAAACAAGATAAGACCATAATTACAGAAACATTATAGCCTAAGATTTGACTGTGAGGTCTGCGATAACAGCTGAATATTGCTGCTAGATTGAAAATTTTTGAGGGACGAAATGATAACAGATTACGGCAGTAATATCAGCATAACTAAGGGATGAATTGTAGGTCTAATAGACAGCTATAGACCTTAATCAAGGCTGATAAAATAATTTAAAGGGGAGGTAACATAATAATTTATTAAAATTACTACCTATAGGCGCACCTAGAAAACCAAATTATAGCTCGTCTTTTATACTGTTTGATAAGTCTTAAAATCGGATGCCTTGCTATGACTTCCTCAGTAGATTCGACCCATGCTCCATACAACCATCCCATAGCCCATGCTTGCGCCATTACTTTCCAAGGCAATGCCAGCAATGGTCGGCAACAAGATGCTTTTTTCTTTTTGGAGGACTGGTATCAAGAGGTGCTAGGTGTCACAGAAATTACAGTAGTAACTGCGCCGTTTTGTTTGGCCGTGTCTGATGGCGTAGCCAGTTCTAACTATTCCCAACACTGCTCAAAAGCAATAGTGAAAGCTATTAAAAGGTTATGGACTACAGACTTAAGCGTCACTGTTGCAGGTATTTATAAGCTCTTAAAACAAACTCAGCATGCGCCCAAACGTCGGGGTGCAGCGGCAACGCTAGCTATGGTAACCGGTAAGGTAAATGATGCTGACATTATCACGCTGCAAATAACCCATGTCGGCGACAGTCGGGTCTATCGATTAGCCGCTGGCGAGACCCACTGGCAGTGTCTGACCCGCGATCATAACTTATTAAATGAGTTGGTAGATGAACAAGCGCGGGAGCAGGGTAGGCAGGCTGACTTTGCTGACTATAACCGTGAAGGCATGGCGGGTAGTTTATATAGCATTACAGAATGCTTTGCCTTAACTACTGAGGAGGATTCTTCTGGTAGTGAGATGCTAGAGGCGAGCGTCCAAACGGTACAAATTCAGTCCGGCGATTGTCTGGTAATTTGCAGCGATGGTATCCACGATTTAGTGTCTAGTAATGACTGGCAACTCGTCAATACAAAGACTGATTTACAAGCTTGGCTAAGAGCTCTCAAGACTCAAGTCTACACCTCGGCTGGGAATGCTTATGATAATGGTACGGCTATAGTGGTGCGATTCCAGTGAACAAATATTAGGATTTTTATCAGTGATATCTATTAGTTACATGTTACATTAGCCAAAAATCCTCAAAAGTAAGGAAGATAAATGAGCGCTTTAAAAAGTGAAGCTAAGATAGACAGCTATAAAGAGCTAATTAACAAGTTTAACAAGTTTAAAAAGTTGGATGTCATTACTAAAGAGCTGACTTTATTTGATGTAGGTACTCGTGGACATTTTGAAAATCCAACCACAGAGTTGTTAAGTTTCTTTTTAGACTCTACAAAAGAACATGGTTTAGGCGATTGTTTCCTGCATGGACTGCAAGACGTTCTGGCAGATAAAGAGATACTTGCTAGTCTTGGTCACTTACAGAGTGTAGAAACTGAGGTAGCGACAGCTACAGGTAATCGCATTGATTTAGTTTTAGAAACTGACCAAGCAGTGATCGCAGTCGAATGTAAGATTTATCACGAGCAGAACAACCCATTTGACGACTATAGTAGCTACGGTGAGCAACGTATCAATGACCGTAAAAAGAACAGTGAACAGGAGCAGAAACTAGTTAAGTTAGTGCTGTGCCTGAACGGTGAGATTAGTAATGTATTAAAGGCTAATGATTTGGAGCCTAACGGCTGGCATGGGCTATCTTACCAAGATTTAGCACAAACTATTGAGATACGACTATCAAAAGCGTTGCTAGAGAACCCTTATAACAAGTGGGGTCTATTCGCTAGAGAGTTTTTATTGCATTTAAAGGAGTTAAATAAAATGGGCAGTATTAATAACAGTGAAATTGACTTTCTAACCGAAAACTTTAAAGCCTTTACTGAGCTAAGTGCTTATATCTATGAGAACCTAATGCCAAAAATAGGTGAAAAAATAGAATTAAATTTGAATAATAGTGGGTTAGATGATTTTGTTTGTAAGAGGAAATACGTTAAATGGTATTACTATGAACCAGTAATAAAGTTCTCCAATGCAAGTTGGAAAGCCCAATCATATATTGCTCTCTGCCTCAGGAAACACGAAAAATCGGTATCACACATTATTAATTTGCGTATTAATGATAAGTCAGAAGAATTAATTAATACTTTTATGACCTTATTAGCAAAAGATTTTCCAAAGAGTTTCATGCAAAACCTACACGAATCTAATAATACTATTTGGGATATTTCATGGGAATTTGATTGTTTTGACCTTGATGAGGTCTCAGAAAAAATTGTCACGTTAATGAAGTGTTTAAATGACCTAGAGTTAAATCATCGCCAACCAATTTTAGTATAGACGATGACTATGCCAACAAGCCCGATAGCCAGTCATAACAAATCAGAGCGACTCTTCATCCTCTATCAGTGTTTGCCAAGGGGCAAAGACCAGGCGCTATCGCTAACAGAGTTGATGAGCACTTATGGGAATGACCCGGCATGTTTTGCCAATGAGCGTAAGAACTTAGAAAACGACCTGATCAGTTTAAAGCATATATTCGAGACTATTTTCTATAGCGAAGCTTTGGTCAGAGTGCCGGCGTGGGAGCAAAATATTAGTGGTAAGACGCCACGGTTTTATATCGAGCCTAACTTTAGTATCGATATCATTAATGAGCAGACGTTGTTTTTTTGGGAGATGCTGAGCAACTATACGGCTAACTATCTACCCGTCTCCATACAAAATACTATTAGCGACAAGTTGTCAGCCATCCGTCGCCATGACCGAGCAGCCTTTGAACAGAGCTCGTTGGGCCAGTGGCATAACTATCTGCTTACCCTACCTAGTATGCTGCAAGCCCCTAAGTTAGATAGCGAGGTACTGGCTAGTATTCATCAAGCTTTATTACAAGGTCGACAGCTTACTATTATCTATTATAAAAAATGGCATGACCTGCCTAAGCAAAGGATAATTTATCCTAAAGGCTTGGTTTTCATCGAT
The DNA here is from genome assembly GCF_058189395.1 of Psychrobacter sp. CoH-33_TS_01. Lineage (NCBI taxonomy): Bacteria > Pseudomonadati > Pseudomonadota > Gammaproteobacteria > Moraxellales > Moraxellaceae > Psychrobacter > Psychrobacter sp. CoH-33_TS_01. Next base: position 172,138 of record NZ_JBVGQI010000004.1, on the reverse strand, counting down.
AATATGATGTATCTCAGCGGATTTGATCCTGTTGAAGATAATATTGATGATTCGGTGTTATTAGCGAAGCATCGTAACTTTGCGGTCTGTCGTATGGTTACCGCTCAAGTTACTAATGAGCCAATACCGGATTGGGTCGAGCGAGATGTATTTACCTTAAAAAGCTTACAGCGCTTGGGCAAGTTAGAGCTTACGGACAAAACCAAAATCAATTTAGTCTTGCAAGTACAAAAATACGCCTGCGAACATCTCTACGAGCGTCCCTTGTCAGCAGATCAGAAAATCACTGTTATTGAGGACGATTGGCATCAAGTGACGGCCACCGTGGCTAATACGCAGCGCCTGCAAGATTGGCTAGTGAGTATGTCGCAGCTATCAGTGGTAGTAGCGCCAATTGACTTAAAAGAGATCATTCTTGAACGTTTACAGAATGCTTTGGCGTTGTATAAGGATTAACCTAGTCACGCTGCCAGAATAAGCAACGAATAACTGTTATTAAATAATAAGGAGCAGTAAGGATGAGTGCCGTACAAACATTACTAGAGGAAGTTAGTCAAAAAATGAAGGCTTTAGAGACAGCGCAAACACTCTATAGCCGTCAGCTTTCTCCAGATTTTAATACTTTTGATTATATCAATACTGATGAGTTAGGGCTTAGTCGTATCTTAGCGGCTTTGCTCGACCCAAAAGGCAGTCATGCTCAGCAAGCAACCTTTTTAAAGCTATTCGTTGAGCATTGTTTGCCTACTATTTATGCCGAACCTAACTGGCAGTCTCTTATTGAAAACATAGATAAAACTAAAGTTTTTCTTGAACACGTGACTGTGAAAAGTGGTACGCAACGGCGTATGGATATCTATTTAAGCTGTCAGGCGGGTATTGATAGCTATGGTATTTGTATTGAAAATAAACCGTACGCAGCGGATCAGTCTAAACAAATGAGTGATTACGCTGATGAGCTTGAGAATAGATGTCATAAAGCTTGGCACGTCGTCTATCTTAATGAAAACAATGAAATACCCAGTGAATATAGCGTTGATACTAAGACCTTAAACGCTTGGAGAGACGCTAAGCAATATAGCCATCTGCGCTTTAGTGACCTGATTGGTTGGCTGAAGGCTTGCCAAGTGGAATGTCAGAATCATAGCGTTAGCGAATTTCTCGCACAGTTAATCAAATTTATTCAAAAACAGTTTATGGGGATTGAGGATATGAGTAAAGACAATGCCGTTTTAGATATTATCAAAAAAGATTCAGCGACTATTGAGGCCAGTATTCAAGTGTCTAATACGGTAGAGCGGATGAAAAAAGAGCTCATAGCAAAGCTGAAAACAGACTTATTAGTAAAATGTCAAAACACTGACTATAAATTAGATATTAGTTATTTCGGTGAAGGGAAAAGGTACGAGCGAATTAGTTTCATTATTAATGACTATGATAAAGCACAGGTTTGTTTCGAGTTTGATAATGCAAATTTCGACAGACCAATTTTAGGGATTAAGTTCATTTCTGTAGATGAGGCAATATCTTGTCCGCATACAGATAAGATGAAAGAAGTATTAGATACTTTACTACCTAGTAATAAAGTCAGCTCTTCCGCTCTGTGGGCCGCTTATTATTATTTTGAGCCAACAGACTGGAAGGGGTCGAGTGAGGCATGGGTAATGATTAATGAAGACAAAATGGCAGTTAAAATCCTAGCAGAAATGGATAAAGTTTTTAATAAGTTAAAAGATAGTGGCTGTCTTGCCAAATACTAACCAGAAGCATGCAACTTTACGAGTTTAAACTCATTAACCCTAACCAAATAAAGGGATATAAACGATGTCAGTAATCAATAATAGAACTGCCAATTCTATGCCAGAGCCTTGGATGACAGAGTTATGGGAGTGGGCTGATAACTTTGAGGTATCGGCAGAGCAACTACCTCGTAATCCAGAGGAGCTGTTGGCGATTACAGACTTGGATATCCGTGCTAAAAACCTTACTGAGTTACCAGAAAGCATCGGTCAGTTAACCCAATTAAGACGCTTGATGGTCAGTGATAATCAGCTAGAAAAGTTGCCAGATAGTATTGGTCAGCTCAGCAATTTAAAATATTTGGATATTGTGGACAATCCGCTTACCACGCTACCAGAGAGTATTGTGCAGCTAAAAAAACTAGACTATTTGGCTATTGCTGAAGATGAGACTACTGCTAGGTTGGTTGACTTATCTAAAGAGACTACTGATTTCCTACTCGGCTTACCCTTTGGCTGTAAGGGCTTGCATGATCCTAGTAGGTCTAGTGGCAGCAATAGTATTCGGGATTATCTAAGAAAGCAGTTGGCTAGTGACATTGCTATCGTAAGGGAAGACGACTATAAGAAATTACCGACAAACCTAAGCGTAAAGCATCGTGATAAGCCGTTTTGGATAGAGGGTATGCCTCTTACTAGCTTGTATTCACCGACCACCAGTGAGTATGGATTATCAAAATGTGGATTTTTTAATGTAGATGAGGGTTGGGACGAAAAATCGCTGGTCGAACTAAAGGATAAAATCGGAGCAATTTGCTTACTGGGGTTACAAACTACTAAAAAAACCATTGATAATTTTGATGTGATAGATGGGGTAGTGATTTGCCAATCTGATGAAGTAGATCAAGTTGTCGCCCTATATGATGCCATATTAGCTTCTGAGATGACCCATCCCTACAATATCAATGATCTTAAGATACCGTCTTGGTATACACAACCGGCAAGATTTATACAGGTAAGGGCTATAGGCATGCCAGATTCAGAGGCACTAAAAGCTCTAGCTCACCAGTTAATTAAGCAAATTCCCACAGGCTGCATTATCGAAAATATATTATTTTTTTGTGAAGGCCAACGATTCTTATCGCTTATCGAACTTAATGAATTAACCATGATTATCGAGCATATCTGTACAGATAATACAGAGGCTTTTTATGAAATGAAAACGGTTGATGAAACTGACGATTTTTGGATGGGTATGGTCTATGTTGCGAGTTAAAGCATAAATAAATGACTTCAAATATAACCACTAAGCCCCATTAATCTCGCCCTCAGTATTCGCCTCTTTAAAGAAAGCAAACCACAGCCTGCGACCTTCCTCATTGATGCGCCGCACCGTATTAAAATATCTTTGTCTCGCTTGCTCATCGACTAAGGGAGCGGGCAACAAAGGATCAAAAATCACACTACGGATGCCGGCATCTCCCAATATAAATATTTCTCGCAGCGCGACCTCAGGTGGCAGCTCATCCATATGCTGCAACCAGTCAGTGAGCTCCCGCGACATCTTTTCGTAATGGGTTTCGAGCTGCATATCCGACCAAAGCCCTAGCGCTTTAGCTTGTCTATCGTTATCAAAGTCACAGGCGTTAAACACCGCTGCTTCCTGCTCTAACCCCAAATCCAACAGCCGTTTGCGCACCCCCTCAACACCCCCTAATAAATTATTGGGGCGCAGGTACAGGCCTTGTTCGAGTTCACGAAACCCTAATAGCGATAACGCCCGCGCCCGTGCCCGTAAAACTTTGCGATCACTGCGAGGTAGGCCGCCAGTAGCTACCGCTATCCAAGACCCATCTGAGGTGACGGTTCTTTTATCGGCGGTATGCCATAAGGCTACGTCTGCGCCTAACTTTTGGGCTTTAGGTCCCAGTTTATAGTGAGCAGGGCCAATAGCTTCAGCAAGCTCTGCTTGGGTCAACCGTGCCAAAGTCACCCGAATGCTATTAGCAGTCATAGCAAAGATAGAGCCGGCTAGCACCGCTTCAGAAGCGGTTAACGTATTGTTCTCGGCGACGGTTAGCAGGCGTAACAACAGTAGACGAGGGGTCGGTTTATTCATATTACACCTGTTGACGGTATTGGTTTTATTATGTAATACTAAATATTGGAATATAGGAAGTATCATTTAAAATCAGGGAAGATAACCATTATGTCAATTGTAAATCAATTTAATACCCATGAGGTGCACAATCAGCCTTTTGCCTTAACTCCCTACAATGCCTGGGAGACAGATATTGCGCTCAAAGAAGCGGTTATTCGTGAAGGGGCGGCATGGGCAGAAAGCCATTTGCAAGAGTTTGGTGCACTGACTGGCGGGGAGATGATGGCCAGTGGCTGGTTGGCCAACGAGAATAAGCCAAAACTACGCAACTTTGACAGTTACGGTCGCCGCATAGATGAAGTCGAGTTTCATCCGGCCTACCATGATTTGATGCGGGCCGGCGTGAAATACGGGATGAATAATTTTGCTTGGCGTCATGAAGATCAAGACAGTGCGCATGTGGCTCGAGCGGCTATCATGTACCTAGGCTCGCAGCCTGAAGCAGGGTTTGGTTGTCCTATGTCTATGAGCTATGCCGCTATTCCTGCCTTACGACATTCTCCCGTCCTGGCTGAAAAATGGCTGCCGAAGCTACTCTCGCAAGACTATGACCCACGCAGTTTGCCGATGGAAGAAAAAAACGGCTGCACTATGGGTATGGGCATGACAGAGAAGCAAGGCGGCTCAGACTTACGACGTAATACCACTCGAGCTATCCTACAAGACGATGGCACTTATGAAATAGTGGGTCATAAATGGTTTTTCTCAGCGCCGATGTGTGATGCGCATCTGGTCTTGGCGAAATCTGAAAATGGTCTCAGTTGCTTTCTAGTGCCGCGCTTTCGTGCTGATGGCACGCGCAATGCTATCCAAGTGCAGCGCTTAAAAGACAAGTTGGGCGATTGGTCGAATGCCTCTTCAGAGGTGGAGTTTCAAGGGGCGTTTGGCGAGTTAGTAGGTGTCGAAGGCCGCGGGATTCCTACCATTATTGAAATGGTGGCGCTCACCCGTTTGGACTGTATGATTGGCTCCTCAGCACAGATGCGCCAAGCTATCGTGCAAGCTATTCACCACACCAGCCAGCGCGAAGCTTTTGGTAAATTATTAATTGATCAACCTATCATGCGCAACGTTTTGGCAGACTTAGCGTTAGAGTCTGAAGCGGCCTTAGCTTTGACTATGCGCATTGCGCGCGCCGTAGACAGTATAGAAAAAGACCCTCATGAGGCCGCGCTTGCGCGTATTGCCACAGCCATTGGTAAATACTGGATATGCAAACGGACTCCGGTCTTAGTGAATGAGGCGCAGGAATGTTTAGGCGGTATTGGTTACGTAGAAGAGACCATGATGCCGCGTCTCTATAGACAAGCACCGCTGAATTCAATCTGGGAAGGCAGCGGTAACGTTCAGTGTTTAGATGTGCTGCGCGCCCTTAATAAAGAGCCGGAAACTCAGCAGGCTCTGTTTAAGGAACTGCAAAAAGCTGCGGGCAAAAATGCAGATTATGATGCAGAACTTAAGCTACTGGCAGGTCGTTTTGCGGATGTTGCGACCCTAGAATTTCGCAGTCGCTACGTGATTGAGCGCCTAGCGTTGATGCTACAGGCTTCCATCTTATTGCAGACGGAGCATAGCGAAATAGCTCAAGCCTTCTGTAGCTCACGATTGGGCAATGAGCACGGTTTGGCTTTTGGCACTTTAAGCCCTGACGCGCCGATAGATTTACTGATTGCACGGGCGGCTGGCGCTAGCAAAGCTGTTTTATAACAGGAATAATGACAAAGAGTTTAGCATAAGCTTAGAAGTCCATAATCCGCTTCTAAGCTTGCAAAGGCGACTGACGAAAAAATTTCACCATAATCTCGTAAATCTCAGGGTAAGCCGCAATTAGTTTATCGGGAGTCTCAAAAAACACTTCACTGAGCACGGCAAAAAACTCAGCTGGATTGGTAGCACCATAGCGGTCTAGTCCAGATTTAGGATGCTCTTGAAAATCCTCAAAGCCACGCGCCATAGTTTCTGTCCAGCGGGCAGGGTCCATATCAGGTTGCATCGGGGGGAAGCCATTGGCACGACCATTCAACATATCCAGTTTATGGACAAACTCATGAATCACGACATTATGACCATCACGGTTGCCCGCATGCTCGACGTCATCCCAAGATAGAATAACGGGTCCGCGCTGCCAAGCTTCTCCGCTACGGCTTTGGTTTTTCTGATGCACAATACCGTACTCGTCAGTAATGGTACTTTCACTTTTAAAGGCTCGCGGATAGACGATAATAGAGGACCAGCCGTCATACGAGTTCAGACCTATATTTAGAATAGGCAGGCAGGCCTGTAGTGCGATGGTCTGTTTCACATTATCAGTAATGGTAAAGCCCTGCGCACCCGTAAACGACTTATCATGTACGAATAAGGTCGCTAGCTCAAATAAATGCGCTAACTCAGCCTCTGTTAAGCGTTTAAGTATGGGGATTTGCTCAGCGGCTAGCTGCCAGTCCGCGTCAGTAAATTGGCTTTGCTCTAAGATCCGCTGCTCCCGCCAGTCTTTTATAATACCAAACATACTTTATAACCCTTATTTATTCACTTATAAAATCGCTAGAGACTATCTATCTTGGGTGGTATTGGCTGAAAAGACAAGTAACAATTGATAAAGTAGGGCACATAGAAAACAGGGTGTTTTTGTCTTAGTATTAATAGAGCGGCGAGTGGCTTAGAAATCGTTTTGTGTAGATTATAATAAATAGCCTAAGCTGATATCGATAATAGATTTTGGACCGGATAAATTAAACCTGCCAGCCTAATGGTTAAACCGTTATCAGAATAAAGTACTGACTATTTTGAATAGGAGCAGCACTATGAATGCCGCTAAGTTCGAAGACTTTGTACAAGCGCAAAACCTTAGCTATGCACAAGTCGTCAGCGAACTAACGCAAGGTCGTAAACGTTCGCATTGGATGTGGTTCATTTTTCCACAAATTCGAGGGCTAGGGTTTAGTACTATGGCACAGCGCTATGCTTTAGACAGCTTAGAGCAAGCGCAGGACTATCTGCAACACGAAATACTAGGGCCGCGCTTACTACAATGTGCGGAGCTATTATTAGCGCATACTGATAAGACGGCTTTAGAAATCTTTGGCCGTCCCGATAATTTAAAGCTCCACTCTTCATTGACGCTGTTCGCGTTAGCGGCAAAGGAACCTAAAGTGTTTGAGCAACTTTTGCAGCAATTTTACGCTGGAGAATATGACCAACAGACTTTGGCTATTTTAGGTCGCTAAAACAAGATGCTTTAGCATTCTATAGGTTAGGATATAAACGGTGATATAACATCGAGCTATACCTTAGCCATTGCAGTTAGTTAATAGCCTAAGCAAATAAATCCTTTAATCCACCCTATAACTATATTGCTGATTTCATCTTGTAAATTACTTTAAAGCCTGCTGGCAAGCCTGAGCTAAATAAGGATCAACGCTATCCTGTTTTAGTAGCCATTTAAGATAGCCTGCACCATCAGAAGTCGCCGCCAAATCAGCGATAGCCGCCCCTTTATGTTTACCAAAACACATATGAGTGGGGACCCGCGCCATTTGGCTAAACTCATATAAACTCGCCACATCCGCAATGTTATGACCTTGACTGTTAGCAAGGTCGATCAGGCTACCCAGTACCAGCTGCGTGAAATAGATATCTGCGATAGCGGCATGCGCTTGACGGGCTTGCTGGCGGGCAATATCTTTATGGAAATGATAGAGTAGCGCGACCAATTTATGGCTCTCTAAAGTAGGCAATAGGTGACTTACCATAGCTTGAGTGCAGATGAGTTTAGGCGTATGGGTGACGCCGGCATTCTTTAACACCTGCATGTCATAATCAATGTTATGGCCGATGAGATAGTCAACGCTACTGGACAGTTTAAACTCGGTATGCGGGGTCTCGTTCGCCACATCCTCATCACAAATATGCGAGGTGGCCATTGAGCCTAAGCTAATCTCTTTCATAGGATTAAAGCGTTTTGAGCGGGGTTCCTGTAGTACGATTACCTTGCCATTGATGATATCGACAATAGAGTAGGCCGCCTCGGTCATATGTGGGTCAATTAGACCGGTCGTTTCAGTGTCGAGTATATAAGTCGTCATAATAAACCTTTATAGCGCTGAGTGATCACAGGTGTCTTTGCCGTAAAATAGCCTGTATGTGATACCCTCAGTCTTTATTTATGCAAATTTAGTGAAAGGGTTTGTCTGGCTATACAGGGCTATTGTACTGATAAAGCACTGCTTATTACCAATTAAAATATTATAAATAATGCTTATTCTATAAGGGCTGAGCCACTTTTAACGAATTTCCATTGTTAAATAAAATGACTTATTCTCAGCTCTATTATTGACAAGCAATATTTTACACTTACTGCGGTACCTTTTTATGTCTTCTACTCTACCTTCTACACCTTCTACCTCACTACCTCTCCTATATTCCTTCCGTCGCTGTCCTTACGCCATGCGCGCCCGCCTTGGGCTGTTATTTGCCGAGGTGCCCGTAGTACTGCGCGAGATAGTCCTAAAAAATAAACCAGCGCCCATGTTAGCCATTAGCCCGAAAGGTACGGTGCCGGTCTTACAGCTGAGTGAGGGTAGGGTGATTGAAGAAAGCCGCGAGATTATGGAGTGGGCGTTAGCGCAGCAAGACCCTCAGGGATTACTAGACAGCGAGACTTTGTCACAAGCGCAGGCTTTGATTGATAAAAATGACAATGAGTTTAAACATTGGCTAGACCGTTATAAATATGCTGACCGTCATGTTGAGATGAATCAGACAGAGTATCGCCAACAAGGTGAGGTATTTTTACAGGTCTTAGAAGAATTGCTGACGCAGAATGATTATTTACTGGGAGATAAGCCGAGCCTAGCTGATATTGGCATTATGCCGTTTGTGCGTCAATTTGCTCATGTGGATCGCAAGGTGTTTTATGCGCTGCCTTATCCTAACCTACAGCAGTGGCTACAACACTGGTTGGAGCATCCCGTATTTTTACAAGCCATGACCAAGTTTATCCCTTGGCAGGAGGGCGATTATTTGGTGGTTTTTCCATAAAAACACCAACCTGTCGAACTAGCGTAATTTGATTCTCAATCAATATGTTATGATAATATCGTTTTGCAAATCATCCTTTATTATAATGCGGCTTACTGCAGCCCTAGTACCTAACCTTATTAGAGGGTACTTATCACGCCAGCAGTAAATGTCTGTCCGCTACACTAACGTAAGGCTAATAATAATGACCTCAGTAATTAGAGTCGCCATCGCCGGTTATGGCAACCTCGGTCGCGGTGCCCAAGCCGCTATTAAACAAAGTCCAGATATGGAGTTGGTAGGTGTCTTCAGTCGCCGTGATCCCGCCACCGTTACCCTAATCGATACCAGCGTACCTGTATATGCTATGGACGATATTGCCCAATATAAAGATGACATCGACGTGTTGATCTTATGTGGGGGCTCCAAGTCTGACTTGCCCGAGCAGGGTCCAGCGTTTGCCGGCTTGTTTAACATCGTCGATAGCTTTGATACCCATGCCAAGATTCCTGAATACTTTGCTGCTCTTGATGCCCCTGCCAAGCAAGCGGGCAAAGTGGCTATGCTGTCTGTAGGCTGGGATCCTGGGTTGTTTTCTATCAACCGTCTCTATGGCGAAGCTATTTTACCCGTTGGTGAGACCTATACTTTTTGGGGTAAAGGCTTAAGCCAAGGGCACTCAGATGCGGTACGCCGTGTGGAAGGGGTGAAGTCAGGGGTACAATATACGCTACCCTCAGAGTCGGCTATGGCACGCGTACGTAATGGCGAGCAGCCCACGTTGAGCACGCGCGAGAAACACACTCGTGAATGCTATATCGTATTGGCAGACGGTGCCGACGCAGAGACTGTGCGCAATACTATCGTGACCATGCCTGATTACTTTGCCGACTACGACACTACTGTCAACTTCATTGACCAAGCCACTTTTGAGCGTGAGCATCGTAGTATGCCTCACGGTGGTTTTGTCATTCGTAGTGGGGTGAGTGGTCTGGAAGATCAGCAGAACGATCAGGTAATCGAGTTTTCATTAAAGCTCGGCAGCAATCCTGAATTTACCGCTAGCGTCCTTGTCGCCTATGCTCGTGCTACTTATAAAATGAATATGGCGGGCGAGACTGGGGCGAAAACCGTCCTGGATGTGGCGCCTGGTTTATTGTCGCCTAAGTCCCCTGCGCAGCTGCGTAAAGAGCTGCTATAAAAGCTAGCTCTATAATAGAAGCTAGTTATAAGCTGCAAGTAAAAAGCACCCAGTCCTTATGACTCGGTGCTTTTCTTGGTACAAATTAATGCCAATAAAAAATCCAATGCCAAACGCTTACTATAAACGTCTAACATTAGATTAATTCTAGCAATCATCTAAATCAATGATTTACACAGCCAAATTAGCCTTGTAGCAAGTCAATCATGCTCTGATACTTGTCTTTCTTATCAGAAATTTTCTTACGCTCATCATCGCTATTCGCATCTGAATCTTTCGACTCTTCTGCTTGCTTATCAAAAGCTTGCAGTTCAGTTTCGACACCATCTAGCAGTCTTTTAAGCATAAGACCAACCGCTTTTTCAGACACATTATCAGTTAGGCTAGCCGCTTCAGAGGCCACATCATCTTTAAGCTTCGCAGCCCACTGGTAGATGTTGGCTATAGTAGCGCTATGCTTGTCTTCTTTATTTTCTTTGTCTGAATCTGATTTTGATTCTGACTTCTCTTTGCTATCACCGTCATCATCATCTTTTTCAGCAGACTCTGACTTAGACTTATCTTCTTTATCCGAGATAAAGTCATCTTTGAGTTTGGTAGCCCACTGATATAGATTGGCTATGATAGTACCTTGCTTATCTTGTGCATTGCCGTCTTCATCTTTATCAGCGTCACTGTCTTTATCAGAATCGTCTTTTTCTGCTTTAGACGCTTTATCTTCTTTAGACTTAGAATCTTTATCTGAACTGTCTTCTTTATCTGACTTAGAATCCTTATCAGCTTTTTCTTCTTTGTCTGATTTAGACGCTTTATCAGCTTGCTCATCTTTATCAGACTTTGCGGCTGTATCGTCTTTTTTCTCTTTACCTGACTTAGACTCGCCATCAGCGTCGTAATCTTTATCGGCATTATAATCTTCAAAATCACCGTCTTCGTAGACTACGGTATCGCCTTTTACCACTTCTACTGCAGTTACCGCTTTGTTTTTAGAAGTGTCAGTTGCATTGTCTGACTTATCTTTATTGCTGGTATTGTTTGACATAATTTATAGCCCTCATTTTAGTATTAAATATTTTGTATTAGGTAAAATTTATTCACACTTAAGGTTAGCTCAGCACCGAGTGACATTCAGTAGCTTAATGTAAATTGGTTTGGTCTAATTGTGAACAGCGTTACCGAAGTAACTTCTTGGTGTATAGAGATGCTTAATTGATGGCTAAAAATATTGAATATTAATTGTATTTTGTTAAGGAGGACTAGGGAGAGGGTGGTTAAAGCTAAAATCATACATATGAATGTGATTGTGCCTGTTCGAATGGTAATATTAAGCTTATAATGAGTCAGACAAATACGCGCCCATCGAGACTGCGGTTTTATTATAATAATCCTATAGCTTATAAAACGCTGATTAGTTTAAGAAAACGATTTTTCAGATTTTCGAATGAATCGTCTTTCAAGCGGTCAAGGAGGATACGCTCAACGTTTAGGTTAGACGTCTTATTGCGGTCTGAGTGCTAGAGGCATTCAATATTGATCATGTCTTGATGCTAGACTCATAATCTAAGCGCTTTAATACCATATCGACCTCATCCCTTATGTTCGCTAAGAGCATGAGTGCATCTTGCATTGCATAAAATAAGTGCTGCTACAGCCTTTGTTAATTGTATGAATTAGTGAATATTTTGCTTCTATTCTTTATTTCTGGCATGGTGCGAGTACAATATGGTGTTTACTTTATCATCCTCAAAACTCTCTAAAAATAGCTCTAATAGATATCCCCTCTGAAGTGTGCGGTATTAAACACTAAGGTAAGATATCAGTTATGCAACCCACTTTTCTTTACACCACCACAAGTCTTATTAAGTAGATTCTATTATGCCAAACGAACGTCCCTTATATATCCCTTTTGCTGGTCCCATATTATTAGAAATGCCGTTGTTAAATAAAGGCAGCGCTTTTACCTCAGAAGAGCGAGATAGCTTTAACTTGGCGGGGTTATTGCCGCACAACATCGAGACCATCGAAGAGCAATCGTTACGCGCTTATCACCAGCTGAGCTCCTTTACCAGTGATATGGATAAGCACATCTATTTGCGTAATATTCAAGATACCAATGAGACTTTGTTTCATCACTTGATTGAGCAGCATATTGAAGAAGTTATGCCGCTTATATATACCCCTACGGTCGGGCAGGCATGTGAGCAATTCTCCAAAATTTATCGCCGTAAGCGTGGTTTATTTATCTCATATCCTGAGCGTCATAAAATTGATGATATTCTGCAAAACGCTACTAAACAAAAGGTAAGAGTCATCGTAGTTACCGATGGTGAGCGTATCTTAGGTTTAGGCGACCAAGGGATTGGCGGTATGGGTATCCCTATTGGTAAATTGTCTTTATACACCGCTTGTGGCGGCATTAGCCCAGCCTATTGCCTACCGATTTTATTAGATGTCGGTACCAATAATCAGCAGTTACTCGACGATCCTATGTACATGGGCTGGAGAAATCCGCGCATCTCTGGTGATGAATACAACGAATTTGTAGACTTATTTATTCAAGGGGTTAAACGTCGCTGGCCTGAAGCGTTACTACAATTTGAAGATTTTGCTCAAGAAAACGCAACCCCACTGTTGAACAGATACCGTGATCAGATCTGTTGCTTTAACGATGATATTCAAGGCACGGCTGCGGTTTCAGTGGGCACCTTGATTGCGGCATGTTTGAATAAAGGTGAAAAACTGAGCCAACAAAGAATAGCCTTTTTAGGAGCAGGGTCTGCGGGCTGTGGTATTGCCGAGCACATTATTCGCCAAATGCAGCGGGAAGGGTTGAGTGAAGAGCAGGCGCGCAGTCAAGTGTTTATGGTGGATCGTTATGGCCTACTGACCGACCAGATGACCGAGCTACAAAAGTTCCAGACGCCGCTAGTGCAAAAAGAGGCCGCTATTGCGCATTGGGATAAGAGTCAAAAGCTTGGGTTAGCGCAAGTGGTCAAACAAGGTAAGGTCACCGTCTTGTTTGGCGTGAGCGGACAAAAAGGGCTATTCACCCAGGAAGTCATCGAAACTTTATGTGCGAATACGGAACATCCTATTGTGTTGCCGCTGTCCAACCCGACCTCTCGTGTCGAAGCCACGCCGCAAGAAGTGACCAACTGGAGTAAAGGTAAAGCGATTATTGCTACGGGCAGTCCTTTTCCTAATACCACTTTTGCTGGTCAGACTTTCGAAGTTTCTCAGTGTAATAACAGCTATATATTCCCTGGTATTGGCCTAGGTGTTTTGGCCTCACGAGCAAAAAGCATCAGCGATAATATGCTTATGGCGGCCAGCCAAGCCTTAGCAGATATCTCTATGGAATATGAAAAGGCACCTGGCGCTATCTTACCGCCGATTAGAGTTATTAGAGAAATCAGTGAAAAGATAGCTTATGCCGTAGCTTTTCAAGCAGTTGAAGACAAATTAGCTTTACCGATAACGGCCGAAAATTTAGAACGTCGCCTAAAAGCTAATTTCTGGTTGCCGCAATACCGCAATTATCGTCGCACTTCATTCTAATGACTAGCTAGAAAAGTCCCGTAAAAATAAAAGCCTCTTAAAGCTGTGATTGTCATGGTTTTGAGGGGCTTTTTTATATTTAAAACCCGATTTGATAATAATAAAGACACAAAGCTTGTGAAGACCTTCGCCATTGTAATAAAATGGCATCCCTAATAATCCCCTGTGTTTTGTTAGATAGCCTTTCTATAATGCGTCACCGATAGAGCCTCTATCCATAAAAATTACCATGTCAAACAGGTGGTAATACGATGACCTTATTATGCCTACTAAGCGTCACAAAATTGTTCTCCCATCCTCGGTGACGATGCGCTTCGGCATGCTGCTCGCATTTTTTGCTTGGATCATGCATATTGTCCCTTTGTTAACTCCACTGTGGGATGAGAATGCCACTTTAGGTCATGGGGTGTGTATTCAGCTGGCGCCCATCGTAGCAGTAGCGCAACAGCATGAGCAGATAGCCGCTGACATTACCCACAGCCACGACAATCTAGCGAATGATGCGGCAGATCACCATTTACATCATCATAAAGCCCCCCGTTCTCTAGCAGCTGATTCTCTAGGTAATAGCTCTCTAGCAACTAACTCTATAATACCTGCCGCTCTAGCACTGCCTCCAACCGTTCAGCCCATAGTCGTCGTCGATGCAAAATCTTCCTCAGAAGTAGCGCATAGCGGGCACGATGTTGGTAATACTGATCCAGATTCGCTACAACATATCAGCTGTGACCTTTGTCTCTCCATGTCTGCAGTTATGGTGCCAGAATTTTTTGCACCTCCTGAAGCAGAATGGATTGAGTTATCTGCCCCATTAGCCCTTTTTTCACCCTACACCAATAGCTACTATTCTAGTAGCTTTTTACGACCCCTCGTCCGCGCCCCTCCAACCGCCATCCTCACATAAGCAGTTAGGGTTGATAGCCATCCATTGCTCATCACCCTGCACAGTTATAGCCCAATATTTATCAAGTATGGCCGACATGCTATTAATCGATGAGCTGGTTTTCTGCTCTGATTATTATGTTGGTGTGGCTACGCTTGCCTAAAATATTGTGCTGACAGTGCGCTCTATTTATGTCAGAAAATATTCAGTAAGTACCTAGGGCGTGTCCTCAATTAACAACACTAGCGTGTAATGGACTAAAACTGGCTATATTTTCGTCACTCTGCGAAAATTTCTAGAAAATATGCTCATATTCTCTGCAAAAATTCCATGGACTGACAAAAATCTATCTCACTTTTAGCCTCATGATTCAATTGAGGACACACCCTAATCTGGGCAGATAAATTGCTCGGATTGCACTGTGGTACAGAAAACTGAAGGTCTGATCTTATTCACGCTATGTTTTAGGAGTCATTTTTATGACTATGGCATTGTTAATTGCAGCCTTGTTAATGGGTTTTTTTGGGTCACCGCATTGTTTGGGGATGTGTGGGGGGATTGTCGCCGCGTTTGGACTATCTATGAAAGACATCAGCCCAGCGAAAAAGCGTGGTCTTATTGCCACCTATCATCTAGGTCGCTTACTCAGTTATGCGCTATTAGGGTTAATTGCCGGTTTGATCGGCACCACCGTATTGCAGCCATTGATGGTGGGGAATAGTACGCCGCGCATCTTGCTTGGGTTAGTGTTGGTTTTTGTGGGGCTGACTATGCTTGGTCTGCCTTTTTTAAACAAGCTGGAGCGTCTTGGTATGCGCTTTTGGCAAACCTTAGCGCCGCTACGTAAAAAAGTATTTCCTTTAGATACCGTGCCCAAAGCCTTAGCAGCAGGATTGCTATGGGGCTTTTTACCCTGTGGGCTGGTATACGGTGCGTTACTAATCGCCGTAGTCGGTCATCAGCCACTAACGGGTGCTGTTTTAATGTTTGCTTTCGGGCTTGGCACTGTACCCATGCTGGTGGCTACTCACGAAACCGTCAATTGGATACGGCATCACATTAGTCGGCTGCGTCTACGCCAATTAAATGGCGCAATTATGATGATATCTGGACTCGCCGTCGTCGCTGTGCCTATGGTCATGGCCAATATGCATGGAGATATGGATCATGGAAATATGAGCCACGAATCAATGAATCACGAGCCAATGAGTCATGAACAGATGAATCATGAGTCAATGAACCACGAACAAATGCACCATGAGCAATAAAAGACACCTCTTAGCTAGGTAGTATTCAATAACTTAAAAGCTTCCAACAACTTCAAAGCTTCTGTTCTTAATATCGTTTCAATAGCGTGGCAGGTTGCAGAACGCAATATTTTTAGTACGCCAGCTGATGACTGTCGATTTAAGAACAGGGCGGTATGATTAATAACTATAGAGGATTTATTGATGAGTGCAAGCAAGCAAAAACTACAGAACCGTCAGCATTACTTTACCGTATGGCGTTGGCATTTTTATTCAGGTATTTTTATAGCACCTTTTCTGATTATTCTTGCCTGTAGCGCCCTGGGTATGTTGCTGATGGCTAATACGACGGGCCGCGAAAATGATCGTTTGACCATCACCCCGCAGTCCACGGTACAAGCTCCCGTGTCTACTCAAGCCAAAGCTGCGCTAGCCACGCTTCCTGAGAGCACGCTGGTGAAATATATTGCGCCTCGCGACACAGATACAGTGGCCTTGTTTCAGGTGCAATCAGACAGTCAAAACAACATGGTGGCGGTTAATCCATACACCGCTGACATTGTGCAAAGCATACCGACGGACAGTAATTTATATCATACTTTCAATAATATACACGCAGACTTACTGCTGGGGAAAGTGGGTGATTATATTCAAGAAACCACCGCTTCTTTGACTATCCTGATGATTTTGACAGGTTGGTATTTATGGTGGAAAAAACGCAGGTCTGTCAAAGCCATGCTAGTCCCTGATAATGGTACCAGCCTCAAGCAGAAAAGGTCATTTTTTCGCACTATTCACGCCACACTAGGCAGCTGGATATCTATTCTGCTGTTATTTTTCTGTATCTCAGGAATGGCATGGGCAGGGATTTGGGGCGAAAAAGTGGTGCAGGCATGGAGTCAGTTTCCTGCGGGCAAATGGGGTGTGGCGCCCATGCCTATGTCCGTTGACCCCAAGCACCCACATGCGGCTATGGATATGAGCGCGGCGAAACCTCATGTACATGGTGCTCATAGTGGACCCACCCATGGCAGCGCCTTGAACAGTGGTAAAACCAAAGAAGTGCCTTGGGTGCTTGAGCTAACCCCAATGCCTATGTCGGGCACAACTAAAGGTAAAGAGGGCATCTCAGCCAATATACCTATCAATGTAGATACGGTAAATCAGTACGCCCGTGAGATAGGGTTTACAGGCCGTTATAGTATGAATGTCCCGCAAGACGACACAGGCGTGTGGACGCTCAGTCAAGACTCTATGAGCTACGATATGAATAGTCCAACCGCTGACCGAACCGTACATATTGACCGCTACTCGGGTAAGGTTTTGGCAGATATTCGTTTTGATGATTACAATGCCTTTGGCAAATTTATGGCAGCCGGTATCGCCATACATATGGGCACGCTTGGGTTATGGAGTGTGGTGGCCAACGTACTGTTTTGCCTAGCCGTTATTGCCATTTGCATCAGTGGTTATCTGATGTGGTGGCAACGTCGACCCAGTGCTGAAGAAGTCGCAGGCCTTAACCCACCAGCACGCGGCATCAAGAGGTCTATACCCGTGTGGTTTATGATGGTATTACTGGTGGTTGCTGTTATCTTTCCCACCGCAATCATCGCCATAATCAGCATCGCTTTATTGGATATACTGATCATTTCACGGTTTGCTATTTTTGAGAAGTTATTGAAATAAGAGCAGTTATCTATTTCTTTAGCTATTTAATCTGCCTCTTGAGCATCCTCACGCTTAATAATCTTGTGTTGATCCTCGTTGCTATCAATTTTCCAATAACTTGAGATATATAGATGCGTCTTAGGGACAAGACGCTCCACTTTAAAGTAGTGGCGTAGGGCACGCATACTATGAAACTCACAAGCTGCCCAAACAGCAGGCTGACCTTGCAGCCACTCTAGCTGCTGTACGTGGTCTAATAAAGGGCTGCTATCCGTATTTGGACTGGCGTTAATCACCCAATAAATCTCAACATTTTCGGGTTTCTTTAACACTTGGCGGTCCACTTCATCAGTGATTTCAAGCACCGCATAGCCACGAGCATCAGCAGGTAGCTGCGCCAGATTAACACTGATAGCAGGCAGGGCTGTCATATCACCGACTAGCAAAAACCAGTCGGCATCTTCATTAATAAGTTTTTTAGGACCAGGACCACTGATAAGGATTTGATCGCCTACTTTGGCGTGTTGTGCCCACATAGAGGCTGGTCCCTTGGCATTATGCATGGCAAAGTCCACATCAATCTCATTGTCGCGCTGGACGCTAACCGTATAAGTGCGCATCAAAGGTTTGCTGACACGCTCAGATTTTTGAGTATTTTCAGGATGCTGAACGCTATCAAGCTTTTGAGTATCCTCGTTGTCGGATGGAAATAAGAGCTTAATATAAGCGCTGTCTTGATCATCTGGAAAACCCATCAAGCCCGCACCACCAAGCGTGATTCGGCACATATTAGGCGTGATATAACGGGTAGCAACGACATCTAAAGTTCGTGGGTTAGGTTTTTTCATAAAGCATTTCCTTCATTGCTAATGGCATTATCTTTAGTGGATAGTTTTGAGGCGTTCGCTATCATAGTCCGGCTGACTTTTAAAAATACATCTAAGGAATCAGCGTCTAAATCTTGCGTGAGTCTAGCAAGGACATGATCATCAATAGCTTGGATTTGTGACACAATCTGCGCGCCCTCTGCGGTCAGTCTGAGCAGTTGGCTACGACCATCGAGTGGGTTAGCCAACTTCACGATTAAGTTGCTATCAATTAGTGTATTTAGAGCACGAGTAATCTGCGCTTTGTCACGCTGCATAAACTCAGCAATCGCGTTGGCAGTACACTGAGCTGAAGTTTGTGCTTGATATTGAACACCTTTTAGAATTCTGATGTGAGTGACGGGTAAGTCAATCTGGTGCCTATGAATTTCTTCAGCTAATAGCTGTTTGTAAGCGTGCATCAGTTGATGTAATACGTTGTTTAACGGTTTTTTTGTCATCACGATAGACCCTAGGCAACATTACTTTAGCAATTAATTGGTTGATAAAGTCAACTTTACTTAAATTAGTTGATATAATCAACTAAATATACAAATTTAAGCGTTGCATTTAACAATCAATAGGTTCTGCTAACGTATGTTATTGGCAGGGCTTTCATTGATCACTTTCACCATAGCCCTGATATCTTGACACGAATGCTATAAAATAACGTTTCGAAAAAATCCATATAAACAAATCCTTAATACCAAGCTACTCAACTACCAAATAACCGACTGCTGATGCTAAGACGGAGCCTTAAATGCAAAAAATAAAAAACCTGCCGACCCAAGATGGACAGCTTGGCTGGTTTGAGTCCGTGCCTTTTAAACGGCCTATGCCAGTACAGCAAGCTACGCAGGATGAGCATTTTGATGTGATTATTATTGGTGCAGGGTTCTCAGGGTTAGCGACTGCGGGTCGTTTGGCTGAGTTGCGCCCAGAAGCCCGTATCGCTCTTATAGATGCTTTACAAGTTGGCCAAGGCGCGTCTGGGCGTAACGCAGGGTTTATTATTGATATACCTCATAATCTAGACCCCACAGCCCCCAATGCAGAGGTCAATACTAAGTTTCGCGATTTAAATGGTTTTGCTATTGAGCGGTTGCAGCGTATACAAGAACAACAAGGGCTTGATGTCAGCTGGCAAGTCGCAGGGAAGTATCTAGCTGCGCATGAAGAAAAGCATTTTGCGAGCTTAACGGCGTTTGTTAATACGCTTGAGGCAATAGGGGAGCCGTACGAAGTATTGCATGATGACGCATTAGCAAAAAGACTAGGTACGTCCTACTACAAGCGTGCTGTATATACATCAGGTAATATTTTGGTGAACCCAGCAGCGTTAGCTATCTCCGTGGCCAGTGCGCTACCAAGCAATGTCACGTTGCTAGAAAACACGGCGGTCTGCGCAATAGATATCCACCAAAAAATTGTACAGACACCGAAAGCAAAGCTCACTGCTGACACCTTAGTACTAGCAACCAATGCCTTTACAGAAAAGTTTGGGGTATCTGCTAACACTATCACGCCCATATTTACCTATGCCAGTATGACCCGTCCGCTTAATGACAGCGAACTTGGCGAATTTAAAGCCATAGAACCTTGGGGGCTGACGTCCGCTCATCCTGCTGGAACCACCGTACGCTTAACTTCTGACAAGCGAATCTTTATTCGTAATACATTAAATTTTCAGCGAAATTTATCTAGCAATCAAGCGGTACTCGATAAGGCCAAAACCAAACATCGCAAATCTTTTTTAGCGCGTTTTCCACAGTTACAACATGTGCCGTTTGAATACACTTGGGGTGGCATGATATGTGTGACCCTCAATCATGAGCCTGTGTTTAAAAAGCATGATTCTGGTGTCTACGTAGTGGCAGCTATGAATGGTGTGGGCGTAGCAAAAGGGACTTACTTGGGTAATTATTTGGCAGAGTTTATCTGCGATAAAGAGAGTGTGGAGTTAGACTTTATTCTTAATCATTCAGTCCCGAGCTGGATACCACCTGAGCCATTGCGAAGTATAGGCGCGCGTGTGCGATTGTCTCTTGAAGAGTATGCGGCCAAAGGTGAGGTGTAAGGGTTGGGTTTTGATCCGATCACTTCCATACTAGAAAACGTTGCTGCATAAAATAGCGAATATAAAAAAAGGATAGCTGTTCAGTCCTTAATCTGATGAATGCCTAATGGGTAAGTATGTTGGCATAAATCAAAATATCTGGAGAAAAAAATGAAAGGCATATTTAATACGATGAAATATATACCCAATGTAAAGTCAGTTTTTAAGTTAGAACCTGAGTTACCGACGCTTTACTATAAAAAAGATGGGTTGTTTAATAATACTGTTACAGCTCTAGAGCAATTACAACAACAATATAATCCAACTCCTTGGCTGCGTAATCATCATATACACCTGCTATTTTTTGATATTGTTAAAAAGAAACTTGTTAATTTAAAATATGATGCTATTGAACAATTAACTATGGCAGATGGGGGTGTTACAGCAGTCGCTTGGTTTGGATTGGATCTGCCTGAAGATACCCCAACCATAGTGCTTTTGCATACTATTACTGGCACACTGGATTCAATGCGAGAAATAGTTCGTGATTTGAATGCTTATACAGGATGGCGTGTGGCTTTGTGTGTGCGTCGTGGACATGATAGTCTGCCTTTGACAGTGCCTAAAATTAATCTTTTTGGCTCACCTCAAGACCTTAGAGAGCAGATTGTTTATATCCAAGAAAAACTCCCAAAGTCTGATTTATATGCAGTAGGGTCTTCTGCTGGAACCGGACTGTTAATACGTTATTTAGGAGAAGAAGCAGAAAAAACACCGATTAAAGCGGCTTTTGCCCTCTGTCCAGGTTATGACACTGAAATAGGGTTTAAGAATGTTCATCCTATTTATAGTAAGGTTATGACTAAAAAACTCATTCAGAAATTTATTTTGCCCCATCAACAAATATGGCAACAAATACCCCAGTGGGAGGAGATTTTTCAGGCCAAAACTTTAGCCGAATTTGAAAAAATATATTTTAAAATGGCTGGGTTTTCTGACTATGAAAGTTATGCTAAAGCCTCTAACCCAATCTATACGTTTGAAGATATTAAAGTCCCCTTAATGATTTTAAATGCAGAAGATGATCCTGTTTGTCATATTAAGAACTTGGAACCTTATAAACAAACTATTAAGGAGATGCCAAATATTATTGTAGTGACTACGAAAAAAGGCAGTCATTGTGGATTTTATGAGGGCATGTTTAAAACAACTTCCTGGTCAACGCGCTTAATATCTGAGTTTTTACTTAGCCAAGAACAAGCCCATAAAAACAATTAGAGAGTTATGCTCACCTTTTGCAAGTGGTATGAACTGACTATATATGAGGTCTTCAGTAGAGATAGCGATGAATGGTGCAGAAGGAGTGGCAAATAATATTACTAAAGGCTCCATAATGGAGTTCAGTATTTCAATTCTTTCATTAGATGATAAGTTGCGCCGGACTAGTTAAGGGAAACGTCGAAGAGATAAAAGGAGTTTAACCATGAAAGGTTATTCAGCTTTAGCTGTGACTATAATGGCCTTACTAGCAGTAACTAATAGCGCCCAAGCCGAAGTCTATAAATGGCAGGATGATTTATGCGCTATGGAAGGTGATTTTGACCATAAAAAGTATAGTGCTAAGCAAATCGAAAACTCTCATTTCGTTATAAGAGGCTTAACTAGGAGCAATCTGGAGAGCTTTTATTCGCCTATGGATATTGCAGCACTGGACAAAATATCTATGGCTGATTTAGCAATACTCACTGAAGAGTATCAGAAAATTAAGAGTCAGGTCGAGCGACTAGATGTGGTGCCCCAAGCACAAGACTATAAACAGCAGTTGGTTAAATCTATTGATAGCGAATATAAAACAAAACGGTTAGAGATTTTTGCTTATGTGGATCCCTTACAAGCGATAAGATTGAGTCCGCTGATGTGTAAGCAATACATTGCTCCCTTTTTCAAAGATGAAGCTGCTGTACAGGATAAATGGCAGCAGTTGGTTGAAAAACGCGCATTAACAAATAGGTATGCCATGTCACGTTATCAAAATGAAAAAGTTAGTAATCCGGCTAAATATGCCAAAATTGATTTGCTAACTTTTGGTCTGGGTAGATGTCTGGTTGATCAAGGGTATCGTGTTGACTCTGAACAGGCTTATGAAAGCTATCAAAAGCTGAATCAAACCTTATTTGGTCAAAGTTTGAAGCAGGTTTGCGAGGAGCCGTAAAATCTAGTTTGAGTTTAATAAGAAATAGAGTTGAAGTTGAAAAATGGCATGCGATTAGTGAAAAGTTATAGGTAGTGAATTTATGAAAAGAATAATATTTATTTTATCAGTGCTAGGCGTGGGTATGACACAGACTAGCGTAGCTGCTGACTCGTATGTTTTGGGTCAAAGTCCTATCTTTGGTTCTAGCGATAGTGGCTATACCTATCCTACTGTTATGCCTAACCCTTATTCTAACCATAATAGGAGATTAACCCACGAAGAACTCTCCCAAATGATTGATAATCTAGGGGGCCAAGCTAAGCAAAAAGAAGATCAAAGAGCTGCACAGCCTGTCCCAGAAACTTTAAGTGATATGAAAAAATGGGCGGAACAAGGGAATGTTGATTATCAAATTAAGGTTGGTTGGATATATTATGATGGCGAAGGTGTGCGTCAAGACCTTGTCTTCGCAAGAAGAATGTTTCAAAAAGCAGCTGATAAAGGTGATGCTAGAGGTCAAGCTGCACTTGCCGTTTTTTATGAAAATGGTTTAGGGGGTCTTCGTCAGAACAGAGCTACAGCAAAGGAGTTGTACGGAAAAACCTGTGATAAGGGTTTACAAGCAGGTTGTGATGAATATAAAAGATTAAATCAGCGTGGTTATTGATATGTAATTGATCTTTTATTAACGCAATGACACTGATTATCTATGGAATAAAGTACTGATCCCAGACTGACTCCTGCCGTCAAATCTAGTTTGAGTTTAGGAAAGAATGTAGTTTAGTAATAACAGTACCGAACAGATTATGTTGGGGGGTATCCAGATGCGTCGATGGACGCGCTATTTGACAGCCAAGCAGCGTACGAAGGTATGACTATGCACCTGCTTTCTAATCCGAAGCAGGTTCAGAAGTTTATTCGATTGATGCTGGATACTAAGTTGGGGGCTTATTCTTAGGTGGTTTGTTGAGCGCCACGCCGCATCATAGCCAAACACAGGACGGCGTCCGTCCATTGCTAGCTGACCGACGAGACGCTTTGCGCCAAAACCTTGATAGTAAATATTAACGATTGATATCGGTGGATGCATATATTTACTCATCGCTTTTGTTTGAGGCACGCAGGCGTGGGTTTTGCTTAGCAATGATGTCTTCAATGCTAGTAGGTTTGATATCAAAAAGCTCAGCAAAGTGATTGATCATACCCAGTGCGATGGCAAGACGAATCATATTATCTAGCGTGCCGCCTTGACCTGATTCAATGCGAGCAACTGTACTAATCCCAATAGCTGCTTTCTCTGCTAAAGTAGCTTGTGTTAGGTTTAGTGCTAATCGTTGCGTCTTTAAACGTTCACCTAAAATAGTAGCGATTTCACTTGGCGTATAAAAATCGAATCTTATATCCATACTATAAACACTCATATATGAAGTGATAACTGTTATTTTAGCATTTATTCACTCATAATTGATTGATTAAATAAAAATGATAGGTGTTTTAGTCGTTGAGGTTTGCAAGCGAGAATATAGCCTTATTGTGATTATAAGCATTACTTTACCCCAATAAGCACACTGCCTCTCGATATAAATCGTTTGGCAAGTATTTAAGAATCACCGATGACTATGGTTATAAAGGCTTTAAAAGAATTAGGGTAATGCGAGGCTATATCTAAATAAACATAAAAAGTGCGCCCACCAAGACTCGAACTTGGATCTATCACTTAGGAGGCAATTGCTCTATCCTGTTGAGCTATAGGCGCATAGGGGAAGGGACATATCGATTAATACCGCTAAAACAGCGGCGGGATGCACCAGCGTGTTAAGCTCAGCTATTGTAAAAAAAAGCCGTCAAGAAAGCAATGCAGATGCCATAGTTAGTGATAAGTAGGCATTTTCACAGATATATTAACCTAGTCAGCCATTCTATAAAGGGTTAGTAGATAGATTTGCCCTCATTATAGCTTCACGATCATCAACTATTCATAAAGTACTATTCACCAACGATTGGCAGGATAGTCTCTTCTTTTTGCGACAGTGATTTCATTTTTGGATTAAATAAATCATCGACTTGGTTTCTATAGCCGTCGATACTGTCATAACCAAATTGGACAAAGGTATCTTGCCCAACACTAGAGAGTAAATAATTGCGCAAGTTCAGCGCAGGATTGCTATCGGTCAGCACGACCCCTTCAAAGCGTTGTTCTTGTTTTAGTGTATAGGTAAAGGGAGTGAGATCGGTCTTACTATCTTTAGGAGGCGTTTCTTCAGAGGCAGTCTTCTGCTTCGCTGTAATACTACGATTGGTTTTTTCCAAAGCAGTTAGCGTTTTTTCGGAGATTGGGCGCGCAAATAACAGAATATCCTGCTTATCAATATCACAATCCTGTAAGAGACGAGGCGAGTCTACGTAAGTGATTTGCACATCTAGTTTGGGATAGCGACGTTCAAATTTAATAATAGCTTCGGTGAGCGCAGGCTGGATCTGCTCGTCAGCACAGGCCGGCAGCACAGTCTCTGCAATGGAAGTATTGCCGTCCTCTGCTTCATTGTCACCCCCATCAATAGGTAATGACAGCTCTGTATCATTAGCCGGTATCGGTAAAGGATTGATATTATGGCTATTACGTTGCCACATCCAGCTCAAAAGAGACATCAATGAAGTTGCGATTAATAATATCAAGCCAATCAATATAGATTTAAATCTTCGCATGAGCAGGGTCTTAGGCAGGTGAGTAGAGAGCGTAAACCATAATAGGGTAGGAAGCGCTAGGATAATAGGTAAGTCAAACAGTGGGTTAAAATAACTAGGCACCTATCAACGTGTTTTTAATTATTTAAGGCATAACGGTGTCTTCATTTACTATTTTATTTTTATGGGCATATTTATTTTTTTAGTGAACATAGTTAGCTGACTAGATAGCATAAAGCTCTATTCCCAATACCCTCATTAACTCGATAGATTAGGCTCAGCAGAATCTGCCTGCAGTTTTCTGTTACGTTGCCATTCAAAGCCATGCATACGCCACCAACTTTCAAACTTTTCCACACTGATGCCATGTAGTATCTTAGGCAAATCATAAGTATTGAGCTTAGCGCTTAGAGCAGCGTCCTCAATAGCTTGTGAGCTACATAACGTTAACGCCTTTAAGGCGCCGCGATAGGGCTGACGATATTGCCAAGAGGCCAAATCTAATTTCATGCGCGGTAATTGCCACATTTCACCATCGTGATAGATCACGTAAGAGCGGGTCAGCTGATGGACAAATATGGCATCGATAGGACGTAGTGGCATAATAGTGGACTACCTTAAATAGGGCATAAAGCAGGTGATTTTAGAAAGTAGAACTTAGAAAAAATTATAACCAACATTATTATTAACATGGAATCTATTAAGGATAGCTACCAATCTATACAGTATTTTAGCAAGCCTATCCACGGGCTATCATAACATGAGTTAAGGTCAATGAAATCCTTAATCCTAATCACAAAGGCGGGATAGGGCGTTAATCATTGCTGCCTTTTTGCAATCTTTTTACAATATGGGTCAGCAGTTATAGTTAGCCTCAGTCAAGCGCTCTCTGTTTTCAATCAAACTAAATAAACATGTCAATATCAGGCGACATAGGCTGTCGTAAGAAAGCGCAATCAGCAGGATTGACGCTAGTATTTTAGCTGATTTCATGCGACCCTAATTGGAGGGTTAATAGAACAACTCTGGTATAGAGCCCGCCCTAATTCAGATTATAAAAAGCCCTGCAATCCCAGTTTATTTGCTCCCATTGGTCTCAATTTAATTTTTGGTTCGTTTGCTATGTTTACCATTATCCAGTCCCACCGTACTGAGCGCCTAGTCACCCATTTGCTCAAAGCTTACCAATCAAAACAACAATCTATCTTTGAAGAATTTTTGGTTATCGTACCCTCGATGGTCTTGGGCGATTGGTTGGATAAAACTATTGCCAGTCGTGCCGGTATTAGCACTTTAGTGACGACCAAGTTTTGGGGTCAATATCAGTGGACACTGATGCAAGATGTGCTATCTAAGCACAACGCTTGGTTGGCGGAACAAAACCCGAACGCTGCTTTATTAAATGTGCCCGAAGTGGCGGTCTTATCGACCACGGTGATGCAATGGCGTTTGTTTGGCTATCTGACCTACTATCGCCAAAGTATTATGGAAGATGAGAGTCATCCGGTACATCCTTTATTGGCCTCGTTGCTAGGGACGGACAGTGATCAAGTACAACAAGAGGCGCGGCTGTGGCAACTTGCTACGGATCTAGCACGGGTATTTAACCGCTATCTGACCCACCGTGACAATTGGCTTAATCAGTGGTCCAAAAACGAAGGCCTCGATGTTGAGGGCATGATTAAAGAAAAGGACGAGTTGTCTGAGCGCTTTGATCAATATGCTACGGAGACGCCACCTTGGCTGGTAGCGCATTATGACGAGTTAGAAGCCGCGCAGCGTCACCTGTGGTATCACTTGTTTGCCGGCGTGCACCAACATCGTGTCGCTATTGAAAACTTGTTTTGGCAAGCGCTAGAGGATAATCACGCCAATGAGCGGGCAGCCCTACCGAAAGCCCTGCGCATCTTCACGATTCAGCAGCTGCCACAAAATGAGTTGGATTTTTTGCAGCGCCTGTCTCGCTATACCGACATTACTTTATTGCACTACAATCCCTCTAAGCTATTTTGGGCAGATATTGTGGATAAAGTCTGGCTACAGCGACAGAAAATTATCAACCCGCAAAGTGTCTTTCTACGTGAATATGGGCACGCGCTATTGTCGCAGCTGGGCAAACAGTCGCGCGAGACCTTTGCTATGTTGGCCAATCTCTCGGGTAACGAGTTTCATGAAGATATTGTCATTGACTGGCAGGATAGATTTACTGAAGAAGATGAGCCAGAATATAAACAACAAAGCTTAGCGTATTCGGCAGCTGATACTAGCGATGCTTGGGCAGACTATTTTCCTAATGACACCTTGTTGGCACGCTTGCAAAACGATGTTTTGATGTTAGATGAGTCCGCTACCCAGCAGGCTACCGCAGGTCGAGTCAGTCAAGCCTTGGGTGAGCAGCTGTCAATGAATTTTGCTGAGCCCGAAGAGTGGCACTCAGACTCGATTTTGCAGCAAAAGCGCTTTGTAAAACATCGTGAATGGGCGGTCTCAGACCAAGACAATAGCCTAAGCATTCATGCTTGCCATAGTTTGCAGCGGCAGTTAGAAGTGTTGCGCGGTATGATTGGCCGCTGGTTAAATGAGCGCAATCCCGATGGCAGTAAGCGTCATGTCTCAGATATCGTAGTGCTATTACCGGATGTCGATCGCCACCATGCCTTGATTAATTCGGTGTTTGTCGATGGCAAAGGTCAAGATGGGCTGACACTGCCCGCCAAAGTGACCGGGGTCGTCGATACGTCTATCCGCCAGCTTTGGGAAGCTATCAGTGGGTTTTATCGCTTGCTCGGTAGTGAGAGTGCGCGTTTTGAGGCGCCGGAGGTTTTAGACTGGTTGATGCTGCCGCCACTGTATGAGAGCTTTGGTCTCACCCATGAGCAGATGAGCCGCGGCTGTGATTTATTAATACAAGCCGGTTTCGTCCGTGGGTTTGACGAGCGCCACCTGCAGCACAGTTTAGATCAGTACGATTACGATTATCGCTTTAGCTTTGCTCATGCGCTAGACAAGTTGACTCTAGGGCTAATCATGCCTGAGACGGAGGTGAATGCGAGTCTCTATCCGCTACAGTGGCCTGAAGGGTCGCTACCTGAGAAAACGCTGCCATTAGCGGGTATTAGCCTCGATGATGCGCCTTTGATTGAAGCTTTATGCCGTATTTATCAAGGTTTAATAGCCCGCCGTGATGATTATAACCAGCGCTTTCAAGCAGAAGAATGGCTCGGACAAATTGAGTCACAAGTGATCCATACTTATTTTGCGGCAGTCGATCAGACCCGTAGTATGCGCGCGATTTATCAGGCTATGAACGGTTTTAAATCGAGCCTGCGCGCCAACCGTCACTATAAACATTACAGTAGCAGTGAAGCCTCTGATAATGCCGCCAATGTCCTCGAGCAGCGCTTGAGCAATGTCGAAAAACTGCCGCTTAAATTGAGCTTTATGCTCGATAGTATTGAGGATGAGCTCGAAAGTCAGCAAGTGAGTGCGGAGCCTACCGGGGTAATTACCTTTGGTCGCTTTGGCGCCTTGCGCAATGTGCCTTTCGGTCTGGTTGTTATGCTCAATATGAACATCTCTGAGTTTCCCAACCGCGACCGGGATAACCGCTATGACCTAATGAAGGCAGGCCTGTCAAAGCAGGGCGATCGCTTTAGCGAAGATGATGATAATGGGGCGTTTTTAGATGCACTACTGTGTGCGCGCTCTGCCTGTTGGATATTTTATAACGGTCAAAGTCTCACCGATACTCATGAGCATCTGCCTGCCAATCCGGTTAGCGAGCTGCTGCAATTTCTGCAAGGTGAGGTCAAATGGCAATGGCAACCGCTGAATAATTTAGAGACAGAGGGAAAGACTAGCGCTGCCAAAGACGCGGTGACGCCCGAGCAAGTACAGCGCTATTTACCAACGTTGGTGGAGCGCTGGCTGGTCACGCAGCATCCTGCCTTACCTTTTGCCCGAGATTTATTTGAAGTAGATAGTGAGGTAGGGGAGTATAGCGCTGCAGAGCCTATGCCTAATACCGAGTTAATAACGCAGAATCATAGTCATAAAGGCAGAGACAGTAACAATAGTGGTAGTAACAGCAGCGATAGTGAAAATTGGCATAAAATGTTGGACACCGCCATGCAGCGGACGAAGTTGGAGCAACGTCGGCAATATCCACCGGCGCAAGTATGGCAATCGGTGTTTAGTGAGTTAAATAAACGTACTGGTCAAAAAAGTGCTGGCATTAACGATAAGATTAAGGTTATAGCTAGCAAGGGTTATAACGAGGCAGCCGAACAGACAGTAACGCTGCCTAGCGAGTCTCAATATAAGGCTATGGCGAAGCTGTTAGGGGCTAAGACCCGCTCTAGCAAGACTACTGAACTGTCTACTAGCGAGCTCAAAGACTTCGCTAGCTTGTTAGGGTTTAATACTACCAAGCTGACAGACGCAGAGTTGGTTAATACGCTCAAACAAGACGTCTTTGCTATCGAGCAAGTAGATATCCAGTCCTTATTATGGCAAGTACGCCATCCTGCCAAGCAGTTTTTGCGAGAACAGCAAGTGCTGATCACTCAGTCCGAAGCCTCGCTATTACGGCAAGAGCCTTTGTCATTGGATGGTCTAACTCGCTATCAAATTGATGATGAGCTGCTAAAGCATTTGCAGGTGATGGAGTCTGCTAACAGTGAGGATAGTACCAGTACTGATCAAGCCGGCACCATACCCACAGAAAGTGATATTCAAGCGTTAGTGTATAAAAAAGTGATGCCGGCAGGGGTAGCACGGCAGACGACGCTAAAGCATCAATTAAGCAAGCTACAACGCCAATGCGATGATTTTAGAGCACAATTGCAAAAGCTTAATATTGCTATCGATAGTCGTGCTACTACTGACTCCGATAGCAGTCCTGCAGTAAGCTTACTGACCCCCACCCAAGAGGTGATCACTGAGGTCGACCTGCAGAGCGTATTCGCAGTATTGTCTGAGGCCGCTAACCAAGAGCCAGTAGCGGCAGAAGCGGCAGAAGCGCCTACTAATGGCGACGCTCTAGCCATCATCAAAGACTGGCTGCCTGACCTGATTGCTTTTAAAGGGGCTGTGCCTGCGGAACAAGCCATTGCTAGCAAAACTTGGTTAAATATCTTGCCGAATTCTGCCCGTCCCAATCATTTACTGCGCTTTTGGTTATCGCACCTGTATTGGCAGGTAGCCCGTCATACCATATCTGTGCAAGTTGCCACAGGCGATGGCCGTAGCATTTGGCGCTTTAATAAGTCTGGCGTATCCATTAAGGACTTTAAGGATAAAGTCACCTTTGTACTTGAGCCTATTGTCTATGAAAGTGCCGTCATTGAGCTGGTGAAATGGGCAGTCTTTGCCAACTTTACCGGGCAAATACCTATGACGCTCTTGCCTGACTACGCGCTGACTTATATTCATAATCTTAGTAAAGCGACTGAGCCTGATAAAAAGACAGGTGAAGTTAAGCCTTACTACCCACGCCGTAATGAGTTTAGCGATTGGTTAGCACCGGGGTTTAATGCCGGCGGGGTTTACGATACTTGTGCGCAGCATGCTATTTGGCAATATGTGCTGCAAGGACAAGATATATTTTCTGCCTTAACAGCCTCATTAAAGACTTTGGCAGAGCCGATGTATGGACCTATGTACCAAGCCCTTGCGGCGCTACCAGAATAATAAAACGGAATAATAAAAAATGGCATTTAGCAAAGCGTCTTAAAGCCCTTAGCTTGTGTCCTAGAGTATTCCTTATGAAGGGTCTATTGCGTTGGGCTAACCTTGATTTTTACTTTTTCATAAAACTTAAAACAATGATATTACTGCTATGACTGAAACTGCCTCTCAACCCGTTAATCATTCTGTTCAATCTGCACCGACAGATCTAAAGCAAAGTTCGTCTAGTGCTACGCCAAATGAGTTGCCACCGGCGGTACGGGTGGCATTGGTAGGCGAGCATCTCATCGAAGCCTCTGCGGGTACCGGTAAGACCTGGACCTTGACTGGGATTTTGCTGCGCTTATTGATTGAGGCTAAGCGTGCTCCTGAGCAGATCATTGCTACGACCTTTACCCGAGCCGCAGCAGCAGAGATGCGCCAACGTGTGCATGAGCGCCTGCTTGATTTTTTCCAAGTCCTACAATGGTTAAATAACCTACAAGACAATGCGGACTACGAGCAAAATTTGTATCCTGCCGCCTTACAGATATTGCCAGACACTACGGAAGACAGTAAGCAAAATAAATCGGCTAATAAAAGCGCTGAACCTCGCGCAAAAGTAAATAAAAAACTACCGAAAATAAGTCGTAGCGAACGAGCGGCACTTATAAAAGCACGTGAGGATTGGCTAAAAGAGCAAGCGCAGCTGACTGGCATGAGTGACCGTGTGGATGATCCTATTAATCTACATTTGGTAGGGTTTTTATTGGATAACGTGACGACTTACCCTCTATCTGATGCTATTCGACGCACCGCCTTGGTACTGACCACTTTGGATAAGTTGTTTGTTGGCACTTTGGACAGTCTGGCGCAAAAATGGCTGTCAGAATATAGCGCGGAGACCGGCTATCGCAAAGGTATGGGCATCACTGAAGATATTGAGGCGGTCACGGACGGTATCATCCATGATGAGCTGCGGCGCTTTCAAAGTAAGCTTTATTATGAGCAGCCTAAGATTTATCAATTGCTACAAGAGAAAGGCAAGATAACCACTATCGATAACCACCGCAAAGCCGTGTCTAAGGCTTTGACTTTTATTTCTGCGCCTATTGATGAGGTGTTTTTAGGTGAGTTTTCATTAGAAAGCTACGAAACTTTAATCTCAAACGTCATAAAAAACAGTCATGAATTGCATGCTTATTTTGATCCAAGCGGTGAATACTATGGAGATGTTAAAGGTCAACTCTCAAACAATAGGCACAGTTGGGCAGACCTAATAAGGGATTTAGAGAAATACGGTATTGCGGCGTATCCTTACATCAATAAAGATAAATATAAGAATAAATTAATAGAAGCTTTTGGCAAAACAGACACTCTTTATTCGCAATTTTATAAAAACGCACAAGGTGAAATAGCAAATAACGCTTTTAATGAATTGGATTCTGTTGAGCAATTCAAAAGGTATATAGAGCAAAGTGAAAAACTGGATTTATATTTAGCCAATATCGTCACCAACCTTAACCGCAATATCGCCATAAAAGTAAGAGAGAGGCTGGCAAGTATCCTAGAAGAGCGTAACGAGACGACGTTTACCCTGCAGATGGTCCGTTTAAACCAAGCCTTATCCGGTAGACAAGGGCATAAACTCGCGCGCTATATTCGTCATCACTATCCTGTGGCGCTGATTGATGAGTCTCAGGATATCAATGGCGAGCAGGCGCAGATGATCGAAAGGATTTATCTGCCTAGCGAGACCAATCCTAATCCGACCCATGAAGAGCTGATCAAAGGCGCTAATATTGCAAAATTAGAGGGCAATGATAAAGAGAAAAAGATAAGCACTTTCTTGTTGTTGGTAGGCGACCCTAAGCAGGCGATTTACGGCTTCCGTGGCGGCGACGTGGCCAACTATAACTATATGAAAGCCAAATTCCCCAATAGTATTATGACGCTAAATCTAAACCGTCGCTCCAACGCATACCTAATCGATGCGCTAAATCATTGGTTTGGGTGTCCTGCACCGCTGACTACAGCAAGCGAGGACAGTTCAGACTTTGAACTAATGCCTTCTGATGAAAATAGCCTAAGCAATTCAAGGTCTAATGCCAACTCTCTATCGGAACTTGGCGAAAATATTCACTATCAGTATATTGAAGCCCATAATCAAAGTACCAAGCTGTCTTGGCAACTATTGGGAGAGTCTGCAGCTGCTACTAATAGTACTGAGGTAGAGAATCATAAACAGACAGCAGACACATCGCTAGCGCCTACCATGCAGGATTTATTGCCTACGCAGCCAGTCACTGTCATTCATCTGCCCAAAGATGACAATGATTATGACGAAAGCGAGGCGACGGCTTACCATATTGCCGCCTTGCTTGAGAGCCAGCAAACTATCGATGGGCGTCCGATTCGACCCAATGATATTGGCGTGCTTGGTAGAAGAAAAAAAGAACTAAAACAAATTGAAGATTATCTCACCAAACTGAAAGTGGCTACCTTAAGCACCAGCGAGGTTAGCATTTTTGAGACCACGATGGCGGCAGATTTAGTGGCGCTAATGGAAGCCATGCTGCGCTCTTACCGCCGCGATACTATCAATAGGGCACTGACGAGCCAATTTTTTGGCTTAAGCTTGCGGCAAGTCAAAGCCATGATGTTAAGTCATGACCAAAGCGGTGCAGCAGACAATGATTTGACGGTGGCCGCTGGGTCTAGTGACGTCACTAATAAAGACAGGAATTCACAACGCTACCAAGACTTTATTACCCATATTAAAGAGGCGGCAGAGCGTTGGCAAAAGCGGGGCATTCTACCGGCATTGCATCATTTATTAGGCAATAGTCCTATCCATCCCAAAGGCGCTTGGCAAAGTTTAGCCGCATTACCCGATGGGGAGCGCCATATTATGGACCTGCGTCATTTATTGGATATCTTGGCGCAGTACAGTATGAATATGGGCGAGCATGAGCTGTTGTCTTGGTATAAGCAAAATATGGAGACTGCGCCTACGGGCGATTGGGCAACGCAGCAGCCCCTGCCGACTGAGTCTGGCGTGCAACTTATGACTATCCATAAGTCTAAAGGGTTAGAGTTTCCCATTGTTTATGTGTTAGGTATGGATGCCGACAGTCCTGAAGCCGGCTTGCGCGAGGATTACGGTCTATATTTATATAATGCACAGCAGTTACAGAACCCTGCATTACAGCCGTCCGCGAATACGCCTACTAATGTAGCGGAAGAAGCGATAGGATGGCAGCGTCAATTGTCTCCGGTTAAAGGCAAGCCTAATGACGAGAATTTTTTTACGAATATAGAAACGATAGAAAACTATAGTGAGCGTAAACGTCTGGGTTATGTGGCCTTTACTCGGGCGAGTGAGCAGCTTTATATCGTCTTAAAAGACCTCTCTAAGAAAACCAGGTTGACGAGTAGACCCGCGTTTTTTTGGCTTGGTTGTGAAGATAAGGAGTTGGTCTTACCGGAACGATTGCAAACACAAGTGGGCTGGCTCGATGGCAGTAAAGTCTTTACCTATCATGACCTGCAAAAAAATTCCCGAGATAAATCAGCACCAGCAGCAACTATGCCAAACGGTGAGGCTAAGCGCGTTACGCCCATTCAATATCCTGATTTAGATCAGTTGATGCCCGATAAGTTCTTTTATGGTTGGGCGAAGACCAGCTTTACGGCTTTAGCGCGCCAACTTAGCGAGCAGAGCCAAGATTTGGCGGTTATGGATGAGCGGGTAGATGATGACCTGTATATTGCCCCAACTTGGAATAATACGGTTAACTCACAAGATACGGCTCAATTTGCGGGGCTGAAGCCAGTGGAGGATATTCGCTTTAGTTTTGTCAAAGGCGCTAATGCAGGTACCTTCCTGCATGAAATCTTTGAAAAAATAGATTTTACGGAACAGACGCTATGGTCAGCCGTCATTGATAAGGCCATTCGTGACTATCAGCTGCCGATGAGTTATGCCAGTAGCGCTCAGCAGCAGCGTCAGATAGATAATAAAAACAAGGGTAGCGAGAATAAAGTAGCGCCAAGAAATAAGCAACAAAACCAACCGGATGATTCAACCCATAAAGACTTAATAGGATGGATAGATGAGGTGTTAGCGACTCCGTTATTGGCGTCCAACCAATCTTTAAGAGCTATTCCTACCAGCCATCGCTTTGCTGAATTAGGGTTTAATATGGGGCTGTCAGAGACTTTCCGTGCGGAAAAGTTGAATGATATCTTTCAACAATATTTACCTGATGAGCCCGATAAACATGTGGTGCTAACCAAGCACAATATTCCCCACCTATACCGCTATCTACGTGGTGAGATTGACTTGGTTTATGAGCACGTAGGCAAATATTACGTGGTGGATTATAAGAGTAATTATTTAGGAAATAGCCTAAGCGAATACAATGAGCAGACCTTAACGGAAGCGATGAGCAAAGCTGGTTATTGGCTACAAGCCGCTATTTACCAAGTGGCGCTGCATCGTTTCTTAGCAATTCGCATCAGCGACTATGTGGGTAATGAAGAGAAATATCTTGGTGCGGTGGAGTATGTCTTTTTACGCGGTACGTTAGCGGTGCCTAGTGACGGTGAAGAGGAGGGTTCTGCGATGGCAACCCAACAGCGCTTTGGTCTCGTTAAATGGGATATCCCCATCGACTTTATTAAAGCGTTGGATGCTGCCTTTGGTAAGCCTTCTCGCTAGGGGCAAAAGTGGTTTGCTCTATTACTACAGATGCAGGTTATTAATTAGGTAAGGGTAGGCTGGCGCTTTAGCCCAGCTAATTAAACAGATTTTGCAGTGATATAGCTGCTGCCGCTTATCCGTTATTTAACGAGTATTAAACCCACCATTATTAACTTAGCTTTTATTAATTAAATGCTTATAAAAATCAGTGGCCCTATTATGAAAACAGTCAATAACAAGACCAACCCCAATACTGCCAGCCAGGTAACGCAATCGTGGGCACATACGGTCAGCGATTATTTATTGCAAAGAAGACTACAGAATCAACGAGCCTATGAAACCGCGTTTGCAGGGGAGGGCAGTGCTGTTGGTGCTTCTATAGAGAATGAGCAGCACGCTGAGCAAAAGCACGCTTGGTTATTTAAGGCACTATTTATCGCTTTAGCACAGCAATTAGAAGAAGGGCATACGGTATTAACCCTGAGTGCTGATGATAGCGGTAATGATAGCAATACGTCTGCTATTTTATATGCTTGGCAACAACAACTGGTAATGATTTTGCTGTCTCCTCTGACAGAGTATATCGATCAAGCCATGCTAACCGTTGCAGAGCAGACTATGCAAAACGAAGGGGGTAATACCACTACTGAAAATAGCCTAAGTAGTAATGAGTCAATCCCCCTTTTATTAGCACAATGGCCACAAGTTGTTATGCAATTAGCATTACCGCGAGAAGACCATAAAGTACTGACGGAGCGCTATAAGCTAGGGCGTAAGTTATATGAATATTTTCAAAGCAGCAATCAGCTAACGACCAGTATAGAAAATAGCCTAAGCAAATTTATTCAACTCATTTCCGAGAATGACCTATTTACCACGGCAATTAGCAAAGAATCAGCACCCATCCGCTATCAAGACCTTGATAATAAAAATAGCCTAAGCATAACTTTATGGATACAACGCACTTGGCAAGCAGAGCATACATTAGCACAGCGCATCCAAAAAATTAGCAGCTATCAGATTGAGCCATTGCCTATTGCTATTAATCCCGATCTTAATGCAGAGCAGCAAGCAGCGATTGAGATGGCTAATAATAGCGCCTTTAGTATTATCACTGGCGGTCCTGGTACAGGGAAAACCTATACGGTAGCGCAGCTGGTTATTGCCCTAAAGGACACGCAGCATCAGGATAAACTGCCTAAGCGTGCTACGAAAGATAAAAGCGCTAGCTTGGCTCTCTCTGCACCCACGGGGAAGGCGGCACAAAGGATGCAGGAGTCGTTACAAGCGGCTCTAGATGCAGCCGGCGTGAGTATGCAGTTGCAAGAGGCGAAGACCATTCACCGCTTACTCGGTATCGGGCAGAGTGGCCGGCCGCGCTACCATACGGACAATCCTTTGAGTGAAGATATTGTGATTGTTGATGAGGCTTCCATGCTAGGAGTCGAGTTAGCAAACCACTTGGTCAGTGCCATTAAACCGGGCGCTAGGTTGATTCTATTGGGAGATGCCAATCAGTTGGCTGCCGTCGATGCTGGAGCAGTACTGGCGGACTTATGCCGTATACCGATGTTGCAAACGATGCATAAAGAGTTGACAGAAAGTCGCCGTTTTAGCAGTGATTCAGGGATTGGTAAGTTAGCCGTACAGATTAATAGTGCTAAGACGGATATGCCGAGCATTTGGCAATTATTAGCAGAAGATGAAGCTTTAGCTTTTCAATCAGTAAGATCTCGAGAAGATGGTATTGATAGCAATATGAGTGAGGGTAATATTTACGATACCGCCAATATTACTATCAATCAAAATATAAATAGCCTAAGCAATTATAAAATTCTTAAAAACCTCTCAAATAGCTATCAAAACTACGTAAATAAAATTAAGAATTCACTACAAAAGTCAAAATTAGCAAAATCCATGCCTAAAGTTGACTATGAAACCTTTGTGAGTGAATTGCTGACTACCCTCAATCAATTTCGTATCTTAACCGCAGGGCACCACGGTCGTTGGGGCGATCATGCCTTAAATAACTACTTAAGTGATTGGCATATCAGTGAATTAAAGCTGCCAGTGTCCAATAGTCCTTGGTTTCATGGTCGTCCGGTCATGGTCTTACAGAACAGCTATGAGCTCGGCTTATTTAACGGAGATATTGGTATTTGTTTGCAGACCGAGCAGGGGCTCGAGGTGTTTTTTGAGAATAAACAGCAAGGTATCGCGGTTAATTTGTTGAATGACGAGATGATTGCTACGGCTTATGCGATGACCATTCATAAATCACAGGGCTCTGAGTTTGAGCATGTAGCGATTACTTTTGATGATAGCAATATGCGATTGCTAAGTAAGGAGCTGATTTATACGGCGGTGACACGTGCCAAAAAACAGGTAAGTATTTACAGTACACCGACGGCTTTTGCGCGAGCGATTAGCACCCCAACTGAGCGCCAGACAGGGTTGGCTTTGCAGTTTGCTGAGGAATAATTAGTAATCTGCCTTTTTTATTGATAATTACTAATCAATAATTGATGGCTAAGCCAATAGGTGTAAATACTATACGCATAAAAAAGCACCCAAATAGGGTGCTTTTTTATAGCGCAATCACAGACTACATTTTGTCTTCTTTAATGGCATAGATGCCAGGCAGATGACGCAAATAGCCGTGGAAATCCATACCACAACCATAAACATAGCGATCAGCAACATCTAAACCAACGAAATCGACATCGAAGTCGTTTACTTTGCGGTCGTGTTCTTTATTTAACAACACACAGCAGTTGATTGACGCTGGGTTTTCAACGCTTAACTCATCAACGATAGCTTTTAGCGTAATGCCTTCATCAAAAATATCGTCGATCAATAAGATATGCTCACCTTCTAAAGACACATCTGGGCGATATTTCCAAACCAGCTCGTTAGTGCCTTCGTTACCACGATAGCGCGTCGCATGAATATAGTGCATACGATGGTAGAAAGTCAGATGAGTCAGCAGCTGTCCGGCTGGGATTAATCCACCGTTCATAACGACCATAACGATAGGGTTAAGGCCTACATAATGTAGATTTAAGGTAGCCGCAAGACGCTCATAAGCCGCAGCCACTTCGATGCTGCTGATTAGACATTCTGAATTGCGCAGGGTCTGTTCGATTTCTTGATTACTGATTTGAGTCATGGAATATGCCTTGCATTGAAAATGCTGCTTATTTTACCAAGAATTGCGCAACAAACCCAACAACATCGTCGCTAAATTACGTATTTATTCATTAATTTCGACAATAAAGGGACGATAGAACTCTGCTAGGCGGTTTAAAGAGTCATCTGGCAGCTGCGGAAACAGTTTGTTGATGGCCATATCGAGACCTTTATTGATAGCCGCTTTAGCTACTGGCACCGCTTTACGTTTAAACATACCCAATTTTAGCGTAGCAGTAAAGCGAGTGATGAAGTGATCTAGGACTTCATTATTCATGATTTGCAGACCATGTTTGAATTTATCAATGTCTACAGACTCAGGCGTTACTGCCGCAAAACTGGCGTTAATTTCTTTGGCGCTCTCTTCTGGCAATTTGAGACCAATACGGCGCTCGCCCGCATTATCAATAAATAAGGACTCATCTTTTAAAAAGTTGAAAGTAGGGATGACGTCGGCACTTTCATCTTTACCCAACAATACCTTGAGCAAAGTCTCGGTAGAGCTCTCAATAGAATGCACGATTTTGCGCATAGAGGCTTGACGCTCTGGACTTGGAATGACGTCGATTAGGCTCACCAACAGGTTATCGATAATCTCTCTTGCAATCTGCTGAGCGATATCATTGCGATAAGGGTAGTAGTCGACATCTGCGCCGTTGGTTATGAGCTCATCTGCTTCATTGAGCATGGCATCGAGTTTCTCTGAAGGTTTAAAGCCAAAATAATGCGCCATTTAAAATTCCTTTTAAGGTCACGATAAATAATTAGGGGTTCATTTAATTACGAGTGCTAAAGTCAGTCTACTAGCATTCACTGTAAATACGCTACTATCTAACAAAATTACTTTCTAATCAAGTCGATTATAGAAAATTTTTGGAATGAATCGTTGCGGACCGCGATTATATGATTATTTAGTCCTAAATATCATTAACTTTTGCATTTAATTAGCATTATTCGTTTGAAACCATGGGTTTTCAGCAATAATATTGCTAAATTATCAACCTTTGTAAGTTTATGTTGAATGGCTCTGCATATCATAATACACTTAGCGGCAACGGTATTTTGCCTATAATGGCGACTGATGGCTCTCAATTATGAAAAATAACAACCCTACTTTATTGTCCCCTCCAAAACCTTTATATAGCGTTCTGTTTATCAGTATTGCCGCTGCCATGCTCGCCGGCTGCCAATCTACGAGCGGTCATGCTAACAGCAGTGCTAGTAATGCGGCGACCATCAACGATGCCAATTATTTAAATCGTGTCACTGCCAATACCAGCGCTTATCAAGCTCTATTCGTGGAAGACGATAATAATGGGGATGTGAATGCGCATCGTCGCCTGTTGCAATCTTTGCACCGTCATTTGACTAGCGATCATGTGGCCGTGACACAAATGCGCCATCATGCCGTACCTTTCATTAAAGAAGACAGTGTGGATGCCTTATCTGACAGTCTATTACGTACCGTGTTTGAGACCTTTGCTAAAAAACTCGATGACGAAGACTATAGCGATGGCTCCTATGATTCTGATGAAAACAGTTCTGATGAAGACAGTTATGAAAAGCCATACCGCGATGCAGACCGTTACTTAGCAGAGCCGACCGCCTTATACCTAAACTATATCGATGAAGATAACGATAGATTGCCGACTGATAATTATAATATTGATAGACAGACGGGAATGTCAGACGATTTTGTGGCCGCTACGGACCGCGCTATTGCTTATGTGGACAATACCAATGATTGTGTGTTGGATTATTCCTATGAATTAGATGGTCTAGTAGAGGCCAATCCTAACTTAACGACCAACTCCAATGCAGTTAAACCGCTCAAAAAAGCCTACAGCGACTGTCTGACGGAGACGAAATCTAGTTATAGTGATATCTTAACCACCGCTACAGGCTATCAACAGCAATATATCACTGCTCAGAATGCTTGTGTCCAACAGTTTGATCGTAATTTGAACGATATGCTCAGCCCATCAAGATCCACCAAAAAAATGGATTATGACTTATACGATAGCGTATTTAAAAGTTACGACGTCTGCTATGACCGGGTAAATAATCTGCATGTGCTGGAGCCCGCTGCTTATATCTCCTATGGCTTAACAGAAAACCGCTTAAATCATCAACAAGGTTTGGTAGCTTGTGCAGGTAACCTAGAGTCAGCCCATAAGACACTGGGACTAGCCGGCAAAACCTATAAGAATGCGCCACAAGCCTACGCCGATGCGTATTATGAGTTTTCTGCTTGTGAAGCTGAGAGCTATAACCAAGTCTACTACGCAGATGAAGTAGCAAGTGCCGCGGTCATGAGAGCCGACGCCGATGCTGCCGCAGAAGATTATGCAGTTGACTATGTTCAAGACAGCAGTGTTCAAGAAGATAGTAGCGAAGAGTATATGGCTGACGACTCTGATGTTGCAGAGGACTATGCTACAGAAGACTATGATTCTGAGGATTATGAGGCAGATTCAGATACCGAAGACGCGGGTCGCTATGGCGGCATGAACGAATACTCTGGGGTAGTCGGTCAAATGTTTAATTGGTTTAAACGCACGCCAGCGCAAATTGCAGCGTCTAATCAATATAACTATCAGTACTTAACCTTAAATAGCGTTAGTAAATTTAATGCTAAAAATAAGCAGCTCGATAGTGTCTATAGCTATGACTTTGTCTCTCCAACGATGCTGTCCTCTATACAGCTGCCAGTGGGTATCAACTTTAATGCTGCTCAAATCACGGTTGATCCAAGCGCCGTATTGCCTATCATCGCGCTCGCCAAACCTGATAGTGCTCCTTTACCTGAAGAGATGAGTGCGAGTACCGTCCGCTTTAATATGCCGGAAGAATTAGCTACGCAACTGCCCGCCAATGTGATCTACGATATTTTCGTGGATGCTATCGAAAAGAGCATGGGCAATCTAGATAGCGAGTACTTCACTGCGGTAGATATTTCCCAAGATGCTTATGCCAAACAGATTGGCGCTACGAAAGCTATCAAGGTCAACTTTGGCAGCAAGCAAACAGGTGAGATGGTCGGCGGTATCATTAAACATGTGGCACAGAGTTTAGAGGATTATGTCGCTGCACATCCTGAGCAATTTCCAGAAGAGTCCAGAATTAAGGCCAGTATCGACAAATGGCAAGAGTACAATAGCCACTATCAAACCAAAGATGCCGGCTCTATTTTGCAATTAATAGAAGCCGTCGGACCCATCTCTTTTAATAGAGTCAATTACTACTACCTAGATAACTCGGATCGCCTATTGGGCAAGCAGGTACGTACGCTAGTGGGAGGCGATTTATTAGGCTCAAAGTCTACTTTCTTAAGTCGAACTCGCTATGACCAAGCCAGCTTTAGTCAGCATCCTTTAGCGCCACTATTCAGCCAATCTTTTGCGCCATCTGCGACCACCCCAATCGATGGTAATGCTTGGCTACAGGCAACTAAAGATAAGCAATATAAATTAGAGCAAGCCCGCTATGCTCGTTATGACTATGAGCGCGAAAGCAGTGGCAACGATGACACTGATGATTATAGCGATGAAGGCAATGCTGACTATGCCGATTATGCGAAAGAGGCAGCAGTAGCAAATACGACCCTTAACGAACCCTCAGAGTATGAGCGCAGAACCATAACAAGCGTGAGTAAACCTGCAGTAAAGACAGACACGACTAATGATAATAATGATGCGGTCAGCGCTGATTAACACCTTTAAGGTTAATAGGATATTTATAATGCCATTACATGACTCTCGCCAGCGCTCGGCTCTAAAAATACCAGCCAATATTGCGGCTATCTCAGCACTAACTTTGGCACTAGCGGCCTGTCAGACCACGCCGATAACGTCAAGCAGCCCATTGGCTAGCAACTCTGCTAACGACAGTAAAAATGCTGCTTTGGCCAAAAAGACCATCGCAGACACTTGGCAAAAGCAACGCACTCGTACTTATGCTTATGAAACGTCTATCGAAGTCTCGAACCAAAACTATCAAGCTGCATTAGCGAAAGCGACTCCGCAGCAGTTAGCAATGGCAGAGACAGCAGAAAATCACTGTGAATACGTGCATGACCAAGCCTATGTGGCTTTGATGACCCAAGCAGAAGCGCAAGGTATGGCAGCAGATGATGAATCTTTTACTCCGCAGCGCGAGGCCTTAAAGACCAGTTACTTAGACTGTGATCAGGAGTATCGTGCTTGGGAAAAGGCTAGGGGTGATGGGGCTACTGAAGCCGCTTGGTATGACGATGAAGAAGATAGCCAAGTGGATGATACCGCAGAGGCCGTAGCAGTTGCCGCCACAGAAACGGTAGATGCAGCTACTGAAGAAAATGAAGAAGATGCAGCTACTGAAGAATCAGAAACCGAGTTTTTACCGGGCTATGACAATACTCACACGCGCTTATCAGTCAAAAAAGCCAAACTGTTAGAGGCCTATTTGCTCAAGCCTATGACTATCAGCGCACAAGGGGTGTATAAGCCTTTTGCCGGTGCTATAACAGCACTGCCTACCTTTCAGTACCAAACCCGCAATCATGTCTCAGCCGTTAACCAACCTATTTATATCGATGCGCGCAACGGCGATATCTATTTTTGGGCAGACAACTTTGCTTTAGCTATATCAGAGTCTCTCGATGACAAACTTGGGACGACTTGGCAAAACAAATGGCTCAAACTGTCTCTCAATGACGGTAGCCTGCCAGCGGGCTTTGGTCGTGACTTAATCAAAAGTCACTTTACCGCTCTAGATGCTGCGCTTGAGTCCGCACCACTGCAAGAATTTAAGTTCATTAGCCCCGCACAGCTCAAGACATTGACGCCACCATTAGCTCCGAAGCATCTGCCGATTATGCTCACGGCGCAGACTATTGCTAGCCAAGAGCAAACGGACAGCGCCAGTGAGGCAGCCAGTAATCTATATTTGCGTCATTTATATGACCAGCTGACGCAAAAATATCCAGAACTGATTGCTGAAGAAGACGCTGCTGATGCCGAGGTGACGAATGACTTGGATGACGCCAGTGAAGCTGGCTTAGAAACCAATGTAGAAAGCAGTTTCGAAACCAATTTAGAGACGGGAGCAGACGAGGCAGAGTCAAACGCAGCCATGTTCACCAGCAAAGCTATCGTCAAACAAGTCCTTAGCTTGATTAAAGCGCATTTAGAAGAGGCCGCTACTACTCAAGATACTCAAGCCGAAAAACAATTAGCAACGGCTCAGGACGCTAAAAAAGTGTTGAATAACGCTGCACCTACCAAGATTCAATATGCGAAAGTATCGGCTAGCCCTGACCAAACTCCTTTGACGGCCGTCCAAAGCCTCTATGGCTATAATGGCAACGGTCAATTGTTATGGAAAATGCAGCGGGCACAAATGCCAAAACAAAATAGCCTTGGGGTGGAGACGGGCGAGGGCTTAACCATAGATGCTTTAACTCACTATAAAGCCCTATCATCCATGCCAATAGCCTATCCAAACTTGCCAGCAGCAGCACAAGTACCTACGGCTAGCAATAGCGTGGATATTAAAGCCTATAGCAAGTCGTTGAGTGAGTATTATGACTCAGGAGAGGGTACGGAGATTGGTAAAACCATCTTTGGTATACTGTCTATGTATAAGACGATGGCGCGTGCTCAAATGCAAGGGGTTAGCAGCGATTATGAAGATAGCGATTATGAAAATAGTGATGCCGATGCCGCTGAAGCAGTGGGCGCAATTGATGCAGTCGGTGATGATTTAGAATACGAATAAAGGTTATATTATCAAGCTTGATAACCTTATAAATGCTATTAGACAAGTTCTGATAGCATTTTTTTATAATTTACCTATAATAATCGGCCAATAAAGCATACTGATAGATATTATATTGTTATACTGGTTCGGGTAACATTTGCAGCACCACAGTTACCTATAGCAACTTACAGCAACATTCCTCGTTTCAAACCATAGTTTGACAAAATACTGCTCTATTACCACCTCACAA
Source organism: Psychrobacter sp. CoH-33_TS_01 (assembly GCF_058189395.1). Lineage (NCBI taxonomy): Bacteria > Pseudomonadati > Pseudomonadota > Gammaproteobacteria > Moraxellales > Moraxellaceae > Psychrobacter > Psychrobacter sp. CoH-33_TS_01. Next base: position 127,308 of record NZ_JBVGQI010000004.1, on the reverse strand, counting down.
TCCATCACACTTATAACTGTTGTTATTCAAGGATGATGCGTTTTATACAATCTAGGGAGAGATAAATGAACAGTGCCATTGTGCTCTTGTTTGGTGTCGCTGCGATGATTTGCGGCTATTTATTCTATTCAAAATTTATTGCCAAAAAAATCTTGGGGCTAGACAACAGCATACCCACGCCAGCCCATACGCTAAAAGACGGCATCGATTATGTGCCTACCAATAAATATGTCCTTTGGGGCCACCACTTTACGTCGGTAGCGGGTGCTGCACCCATTATCGGTCCGGCTATTGCGGTCATCTGGGGCTGGGTCCCGGCCATTATCTGGGTCGTCTTAGGGACGATTTTTATGGCCGGTGTCCACGATATGTCCGCAGTCTGGGCAAGTATTCGTAATAAAGGCCAGTCTATTGGCTCAATCGCAGGCTCCGTCATGGGCACTCGCGTTCGTACCTTAATGATGATTGTCATCTTCTTATTGCTGCTCATGGTCAACGCCGTCTTCGGTGTGGCTATCGCTAATATGATGATCAAGACCCCTTCATCGGTACTGCCTGTTTGGGGTGCGCTAATCGTAGCCGCTATTATCGGCCAGTGTATCTATCGCTATAAAATGAGCTTGCCTTTGGTGTCTATCATCGGGGTTGTGGCGCTATATACGCTGATTTATCTAGGGCCTATGTTCCCGATCGTACTGCCCGAGACCTTTATGGGGCTGCCCGATAATGCTATGTGGATTATCATCCTATTCGCTTATGCGGCCATTGCGTCATTACTGCCGGTTTGGATGTTGCTCCAACCCCGCGATTACATCAACGGTCTGCAGTTGTTCGTTGGTCTAATCTTGTTATATGGTGCTATCTTTATCGCTACGCCAGATATTGTCGCGCCAGCCATCAACCATAACTTGCCGATGGACACTCCGTCTATCATGCCACTATTGTTCGTGACCATTGCGTGTGGGGCCATCTCAGGTTTCCATGGTCTTGTCGCTACAGGTACTACCTCTAAGCAGATTGATAAAGAAGAAGATGTCCGTTTTGTCGGCTATTTTGGTGCGGTCGGCGAAGGCATGCTAGCTTTAGGTGCTATTCTAGCTGCTACAGCAGGTTTTGCGACTCTGGCAGATTGGGAGGCGGTCTATCAAAAATTCGGTGACGGCTCAATCGGTGCCTTTATCGATGGTGGTGCGACTATCCTAAATGCAGGTGTTGGTATTGATATGGTGCTTTCACAAACCATGCTGACCGTAATGGCAGCTCTATTTGCGGGCACTACGATGGATACCGGTGTGCGTCTACAGCGTTATATCTTCCAAGAATTTGGTGAAATTTACAACCTGCCCGCCTTAAGAAAAGGTACTGTGGCGACGTTCTTAGCCGTGGCTACTTGTTTGCTATTGGCTTTTGGTGCCGGTGGTATCGATGGTTCAGGTGGTATGATTATCTGGCCGTTATTCGGTACGACCAACCAGTTAATGGCTGCGCTGACCTTAATGATTGTGACCGTAATTTTGCTACGTAATGGCAAAACCATTTGGTACACTTTACTGCCGTTAACTTTCTTGCTCGTCATGTCGGTTTTCGCATTATTAATTCAATTAAAAACGTTCTATGTCGATGGCAACTGGTTATTGGTCATCATGGATTTAATTATTCTGGTCGCTACTATTCTAGTGACTTTTGAGAGCTTCTCTGTGCTACGTCGCGAATGGCGTCAACATAAAAAAGCTAGCTAGTCTCTAGAATAGGTAAGCACTTAGATATTCATAACGATAGAAGAAACGCTGGCAGTCGCTGGCGTTTTTCGTTAGGGTGATATGTTGAGTGATAGAATGAATACGATAAAAAGCTAACATTTAGACAGGGTTATGCTTAAGCAGCACTTAGGGCCTAGCCAATCAAGGAGACAACCATGAGCCAAGAGCTCTCATTGTGGCAGCGTTTCGTTGAAGGACTTAACGAGTTCTACCATGCGCCATACCGGCAAACTCTTGCCCGCGCTGCGCGTGATGAAGAAGATTTGTTCATGCTACTGTTATTTGCAGAAAGCTTGGGCATTGATAATCCAGCCAGCTTTTATACCTTAGAGCTACAACCTATATTTCTAGAAAAATTCCATGAGTGGCATACTCGTATGGGTATGGAGCGCTGTCCGCTACAACATGGCGGTTGCTGCTAGCCTTAGTTAATTGAACAATAACAATGGGGCTTGCCCACCTATTTAAATCAGTATGTTTACAGGAGCTCATTATGAGTTTTCAGCCGCTTCAGCAGTTGGCTCGCCAGTTAAATAACACGCCTATTGTCTTCGTTGGGGGTAAAGGTGGGGTAGGTAAGACCACAACGGCAGCGGCATTGGCGGTCAATTTTGCGACTCAGGGTCAGCGTACCTTATTGATTTCGACCGACCCGGCGCACAGTTTAGGAGATATCTTTTCAACCAAACTCGGCCATCAGAAAACAGCGCTGCATGAGCAACTGGATATTATTGAATTAGACCCCGACATTATTATAGATCAGCATTTTGCCCAAGTAGAGCGCACGATTAGCGGCTATGCAAATCCTGAGATGATGCCGAAGATTCAGGCGCATCTCAAACTGTCCAAGACGGCACCGGGGGCGCAGGAGGCCGCGATGCTCGAGTCTATTTGCAAGCATTTGGTCGACGCTGTGGCGGAAGGCTACGAGCATGTCATCTTTGATACTGCACCGACGGGACACACCTTGCGGCTACTCGTATTACCGGAAATGATGGAAGCGTGGACTGACGGATTGCTCACGCAGCAACGCCGGCAGGCTAAACTAAAAAGTGCCGCAGATCATCTAAGTACTGCGACACAAAAAAACCAACTGACCAACCCTTTTGAGAAGGCAGGCAAACCAGACCGTTGGCAACAAGCCGTAGAGGTATTGAGCCGTCGTAAGCAGCTATTCAGTGCCGCGGGCAACTTGCTACACGACAAGGAGAAAACGGCTGTAATCCTAGTGCTGACCGCAGATACGCTACCGATTGAAGAGACCCGCCGCGCTACAGAGCAGTTAAAGTCCGCGCAACTCACGCCAGCGGCTATTGTGGTCAATCAGTTGATTCAACCGCAGCAGAGCGATGACTTTTGGCAACAACGAGCGACCCGCCAGCAGAAATTACTAGCAGAGATTGAGCAGATATTTAGCGACTACCCGCGCTACCAGATGTATCTGCAGAAGACAGATATTCGCGGCTTTGCTGCGCTACAGGCGATAACGGCACAGTAGCGTTTTAAAAAACTAACGACGCAGTTTTCTCGATAGATTCCAAGCGGCATCCATGCGCATCTCGCGAGACTGCTCGCTGTTATTGCCCGTGAAACTGCTCCATTGCGGTTTGCCACGGGCTTTTTTGAGCTCGCTTGGTAATTTATTCGGCTCCCAAGGCGCGATAGACTGCTCTTGTAACTCAGCGACCGGGCTATCGGCAGTTGCCGCATGACCACGATGGCGCAATGACGTTAATAGGTCTTGCGAGCGGGTGGCCAATAAGGTCAAAGTCGCAGGATCGATATACAGACGCTTCACGCCGGCAATCTTGTCAGCAATACTGCCGGTATTCGACAGCAGACCACCGGCGATACCGCCCAGTGCCGCCCCTAAACCTAAGGTCGTGCCTAACGCTGCTGCGTCAATGCCTAACCCTAATAACGCCCCTGCTGCCGCTCCAGAAGTCGTACGAATGCCGTAAGCTTTTAGCAGCTCTGGGTCAAAAGGATCTTGCTGGTATTCTTGCAGCTCTAAAGGCGTGGCCACTGCTGCATTGTCATAAAACTTATACAGGTTAAGTAGCTGACCTTGCATAGCACGCTCGGTTTGGCGCACGGCCTCTTGCATCTCATGCAATACCGGCATCGGGTCATCCTCTTCCTTAATCTCACGCACAAAGGCGGCGACATTCAGCAAGAAATCCGCGATGACGATAGTAGCCTCATCATACAGACGCTCCCAATCTTCTTTGCGGCGATGAATCAGCTGATTGAGTATTTCCGGGTGGGTGAGCATGGTAGCGAGGTTTTGCCAAAGGTGCATCTCATCGTTAAATTCAAAGGCTACTGAATCAAAGCGGGTCGAGATATGCAAGTTACGGCGCGCCAGCATGGTTTGCCACTCACTGATGTTAGCATCTTGGCTATCTGTAAAGTTAAATACGGGCATCACTGGGATAGCTGCCCACGATAGAATCGCCAACTCGTCTTTATATTTACCCAATACCGGCTCACGCGCATCGATTACGTAGACTGCCATATCACTGGCTAGCGCCTGACGAATCACCTTTGCTTCTTGCGAGTAATCCTCAAAATTGCTGCTACTTACCCGCTCATCGCCACCTTTGGCAATATCATTGGCCAAAAATTGTTGCAGTCGCTCGATACCATCACGGCGACTGGCAGTATTGTCCTCAAGCCAGTCCATCAAGCCCGAGGCATCTTCTAATCCTGGAGTGTCATATAAGGCAACGAGCGCTTCACCCGTCTGACTGTCGCTAATAATCGCGCGCTCAACGTGGCGGGTAGTAGCCGCTTCATTTTTAACTTCACCAAAATACATATCGCGTAGCAAAGTGCGCAGGATGGAGGTTTTGCCGGTATTGGTATGGCCCACGACGGCTAATTTCAGTGCTTCACCCGTGGCGAGCGTCGTCCTTGGGGCTTCCTTTAAGATTTCTGACATGGTTTTATCGCCGTTAGCCTCAGCGACTGACTCAGTTTTTTCTAAACTTGTAGCAGGATTGTCTACCATCGTATTAGCCGAGACTTCTGCGGCCATGACTACAGGCTCATTGCCATCAGCCTTGTCTAGCTTAAAGGCCTTATCGGCAAACAATCCTTGCGGCTTAGCTTGACCAGCGTCGATATTAGAGCCAGCATCAGTAGGGCTGTCAGTATTCTTAAAAGGAGTAGACATAGTTTTTATTTCTTGAGTAAAGTTATAAAAGAATTATAAAGTTTATAGAGTTATAAGTTTTTAGCGGCTTATACGACTTATTAGGCTGAGACCAAACCGATTTGCCGTTCGGCTAAGACCGTCTGCCACTGTTGATAACGATCTTTTTCCGCATTATTAATAGTGGTAGAGGCAGCGGCTGAAGGCTCATTGAGTAATTGTACAATCAATCCTTGCTTCGCATGACTGGCAATTTTATCCAGCTTGCGCATAGTGCCACGGTCAGGCAGGGCGTGGGCATGGATACCTAGCAAGACTTGGACAGGGTTATTATCAAGATAACTAAGCAGTCTATCCATATCATCGCGGTCATCTAAGATACCAAAATTATGCACCTGCTCACCGGCTGCTGCAAGATACCACGCGGCATCATCATAGGGATACTCTAAGAGGGCGACGAGCTTTTGTCCTGGCGTCACTTTGGCCACTGGTGCTACGGGTTGCACGCGCTCAATGAAGTCATCCGCATCAACCACTTTACGCTGCCAAAAGCTAATTATCTTTTGATAATAAGGCAGTTTTAAGTCTAAACGCATCTGTTTGCGATTAAACATCAACGCACAAAACGCCCAAGCTATGGCTCTAGGCACGATGCCATACATGAGCAAACTACCAATCAGCAAGCCTGCCCACTGCCGCGCAATAGATAGTGGCATGGCTCCCTGTACCAAGCGACTCTGCGCGATAGCCTCAGCATCAGGCACACTAAAGCCGACCATACTGGGCAACCAGCCGAGCCAATGGGTCAGTGACATCAAGGTCGCATCAGACAGCAGGGTAGACTCCCAACTAAAACTATACTGGCGCACGATAAGCAAAAAGATAATGGCCAGCAGCATCCCCGTCAAAGTCGCTAGCCAAAGCTGATGGCTAAATTTACTGAGATACCAGCGCATCCCCGTATGTTGTAGCTGGCGATCATAAACCGCTACGGCGGCTTGGGTCACATCGTCTTTACCACGAATTAACGCTTTAGGGCTAATAAAGCTGGTAATAATACTGGGAGACTGCTTGCCTTGATTGACTAACGTGAAGACTAGCCAACCCACTAACATCAAAGTATGAAAACCTAATAGACACACCAAGACGTAGAAAAAATTGACCACATTGGCTTGTAGCAAGGTAAATAAACCCACAAAACCTGAGATGCACCACACGATACTCATCACCAGGATAATGCCCTTAATTCGGCCATCAATCTTGCCCAACGTACTCGCCAGCTGCCCATTCATATCAATACGTTCGGCGCGGCGATGCAACTTTTGGATTGGGGTCGCCGTCTCGTCTTGCAACTTTTCAGTGACCAGTAAAGGGTCGGCAGCAAAAACGTGATTTTGGCCTTCTAGCTCGCGCACTAGCTCAGTAAGTTGGTCTTGTTTCGATAGCATTAGGGTGAGGTGTCCATAATAGGGTTCAAAAGACTTCAGGATAATAATACCAACAAGATAAATGCCTAAATAGTGCAGTAGTCATGAATAACTAAGTCAAATCTTGTTTCACTCATTGTAGCTCATTTGCCACAAGGGTTTAGTGTGATTGTGCTGTACTGCTGCGTAGTCAGTTTAGCTATAAGATTAATTTTATTATGAAATATAGAATGAAATTCGATAAATTTCAATTTACATTTCTTAGGGCAAGGCTCATGATAGTGGCACGTATATTCAGGATGAATAATGACGGATTGGGTAGATGGTCCTATTTTAGGACAGTATCCAATCGTGGGGCGATACCACGGCAAAAATTAACAAGCAAGGAGCGCACATATTCATGCAGTCAGAACACTTATCCACTGCTGTCACTAAACGACCAGAAGACGAAAATTTAGGACTATTAGCCAATATTGCTTATGGCTTTCAACACGTTTTAACCATGTATGGTGGCATTATTGCCGTGCCATTAATCGTTGGACAAGCTGCCGGGCTCGGTAGCGCCGAGATCGGCTTGCTCATAGCGGCCTCACTGTTCATCGGAGGCTTAGCTACTGTATTACAAACCCTTGGCATTCCTTTTTTTGGCTGCCAGCTGCCCTTAGTACAGGGCGTATCCTTTGCTAGTGTGGCCACTATTGTAGCTATCGTCACAGCTGGGGGTGGACTGCCTTCGGTATTTGGCGCCGTCATTGCAGCCTCAATTATCGGCTTACTCATTACCCCCATTTTTTCTAAGATTATTCGATTTTTCCCCCCTTTAGTCACCGGTGCCGTCATTACTACCATCGGGTTAACCTTGATGCCTGTAGCCGCGCGTTGGGCGATGGGCGGCAATATGAAGTCGCCTGACTTTGGTAGCATGGCCAACATTGGACTCGCTGCCTTCACCTTAGCTTTAGTGCTAGTATTCAGTAAGTTAGGCAGTGCTGCTATCAGCCGCTTATCTATTTTGCTATCGATGGTAGGAGGGACGCTATTAGCTTGGATGCTCGGCATGGTCGACTTCTCACAAGTCTTAGTCGGCCCCATCTTTGCTTTCCCAACCCCTTTCCATTTTGGTACCCCTGAATTCCATCTGCCTGCCATCATTTCGATGTTCATCGTAGTGTTAGTGATTTTAGTAGAGACCTCAGCGGATGTCTTAGCGGTTGGTGATATCATTGAAACCAAAGTAGATTCTCGCCGCTTGGGCGATGGTCTGCGTGCCGATATGATCTCTAGTGTCATCGCACCCTTATTTGGCTCCTTTACTCAAAGCGCCTTTGCGCAAAACGTAGGCTTGGTCGCTGTAACCGGGGTAAAAAGCCGCTTTGTCGTGACCTTTGCGGGGATTATCCTCATCATTTTAGGCTTGATGCCATTGATGGGTCGCGTGATCGCTGCTGTACCTACCGCGGTCTTAGGCGGTGCGGGGGTCGTGCTGTTTGGTACGGTCGCAGCCAGTGGTATTCGTACCTTAGGTAAGGTGAATTATCAAAACAATATGAACCTGATTATCGTAGCGACCGCTGTTGGTTTTGGTATGCTACCGATTGTTATGCCATCATTCTATGATGCGTTCCCTGATTGGTTTGCCACAATTTTCCATTCGGGTATTAGCTCTACTGCCATCATGGCTATAGCTTTAAACCTGTTGTTTAATCACATGAAGTTAGGCAACTCAGACCAACAGTCGGTATTCGTTGCCGGTACAGAAGATCGCTCGGTACGTCCCGCAGTGATTTTTGACTTAAATGAAGGCGATTACTTTAAAAATGGCAAGTTGTTTGATGCACAAGGTAATGAAGTCGCGGTCGTGCCGTTAAAAGATCGTCCCAAGCCACCTAGCGACCATTAACAGCTCATGTGCTTTAGTCTTAATGTTTAGCTCTATAGGGACTTAGATCTATAACTTCCAAACACATAAAGTCGCCCCCGTTGGCGGCTTTTTTATTTATAAGAATTTTTATTTATGCAGCCTTTTATTATAAAGCTACGCTATTAAGGGGCGGATAGTCAGAATGGTAAGCGTAAACGTGCTATAAATAACACATAAAATCCTATCAAGCACAGGGAAGCGCTCTATGAATAACCTCGCTGCAACGCATAACTTTCTGATTATTGGGGGTACTGGCGGTATTGGGCAAGCTATGATTCAGCAGCTATTGCAGCACAATCCCATTGTGGCGTTAGCGGGCGTACAAATCTTTGCGACTTATCATAGTCGTGAGCCTAGTTTGCAAGCCGATAATCTACATTGGCTGCCTATGGATGTGAGTGATGAAGCTAGTATTGCAGCGGCACTTGCTGATATCAAAGCACAAACGGCACAGCTGCATTGGGTGATTAATGCGGTAGGGTTATTGCACACTACGACAGAAGGTCCGGAAAAGAGTATTCGTCAGCTTGAGCCCGAATACTTTATGCAGAATATGGCCATTAATGCTTTACCGAGTTTGCTGATTGCTAAACATATCAAACCATTGTTAAAACCTGCGGCTGCAACTAAGACCGCAACTACAACGATAGACGCGCCAGCCACTATCTACGCTACTGTATCTGCACGAGTAGGCAGTATTACGGACAATCGCGTGGGCGGCTGGTACAGTTATCGGATGAGCAAAACCGCCCTGAACATGGGCATGAAGACCTTGTCAATAGAATGGGCACGTACGCTAAAACAGGTGTGTGTGGTGGTCTTGCAGCCCGGTACTGTGGATACCGAGCTGTCTAAACCTTTTCAAGGTAACGTACCGGAAGATAAGCTATTTACCGTAGAATATAGTGCAGAAAAACTCCTGTCGGTCTTAGCCACTATGAAGGCTGAACAGACAGGAAGTTTTGTGGATTGGTCGGGGGCGGCTATTCCTTGGTAGGCGTAACCATTCCCAAATAAGGTTAATTGACTACAAATAAGTCCATAAACTCATTCACTGGCGTGTTTTCTAACTGCTGTTGATTGCTACATAGCGCTAAAATTTCCTCACAGCGGCTGTCAACAAAGCGAGTTGCCAAATTAGCACGGAACTTCGCCTCTAATACCGGGATGCCTTCCTCACGGCGACGTTTATGGCCAATCGGGTATTCCACCGCGACTTTATCGGTACTGCTACCGTCTTTAAAGAAGACTTGAATGGCATTGGCAATAGAGCGTTTTTCTGGGTCGAGGTAGTCTTGAGTGTAGCGTTCGTCCTCTTCCACCACCATCTTACTGCGCAGCTCATCGATGGACAGATGCTGCTCGTGGTAGCTGTCCTCGTAGTTTTCTGCAATTAAATCACCGGTTAATAACGGCACAGCGACCATATATTGTAGGCAATGATCCCGGTCGGCGGGATTGGCAAGCGTCCCTTCTTTAGAAATAATGCGAATCGCGGACTCATGAGTGGTTAAGATAATTTTATCGATATCCTCGACACGATTTTCCACCTGGGGATGCAGAATGACTGCCGCCTCACAAGCGGTCTGCGCATGGAACTCTGCAGGGAAACTAATCTTAAATAAGATATTTTCCATCACATAAGTGCCAAAATCGCGTTGGAATTTAAACTGACGCTCGCCTTCAGGTTTGGTCGCTAGGTCTTTATTGGTATGGCTAAACAGCACATCATAGAAGCCCCATTGCGGTGCGGATAGGACACCGGGGATACCCATCTCACCACGTTTGGTGATATCGACTAAACGTACCGCACGACTGGTAGCGTCACCCGCTGCCCAAGATTTACGACTGCCAGCATTAGGCGCATGACGGTAAGTTCTTAGGGCTTGACCATCGACTAACGCTTGTGAGATAGCCGCCATGATACGCTCACGCGGTAAGTTTTGCAGTTTAGCGACCACAGCAGTAGAGGCTAGTTTCACCAAAAACACATGGTCTAATCCCACCCGGTTAAACGAATTCTCTAATGCTAGCACCCCTTGAATCTCATGCGCCATAATCATGGCTTCTAGCACCGCTTTCATGGTTAGTGGGGCACGGCCTTGGCTGATATTCACCTGACTAATATAGTCAGCAATCGCTAAAATACCGCCTAAGTTATCAGAGGGGTGGCCCCATTCTGCAGCGAGCCAAGTGTCGTTATAGTCGAGCCAGCGCACCATACAACCGATATCAAAGGCTGCCTTGATCGGGTCTAAGCGATGGGAAGTGCCGGGTACGCGAGCGCCATAAGGGGTAAACTGTCCGGGAAAATCAGGACCTAGGTGTTTGGTACATTCGGGAAAGCGCAGGGCAAGCAAGCCACAGCCTAGCGTATCTATTAGACAATGGCGCGCGGTATGCCAAGCCGTATCCGCATTAGGCGACTCACTATTAATATCAAAATTTAAAACATAATCGGCAATTTTTTGAATCTCAATATCGTAATCGGGGCGGACATTGCTTTCCACATTAATTGAAGCGTTGTTTTGCTTGTTATTGGTTATCGTCGTCATTGCTAATCCTTTTTATCATTATTTTATGTATTTGATAATCATTCTTATTTAGAATAACACAGACGTGAGTAAACAACAATGCACTCGGAGGCATTTTGTGTTCTATGTTGGTAGGAGAATTAAGAGAAGGAGGGTGTTTTATGACACAAGGAAAAGGGTAGCATCCTGTAGAAAGCAAAAATTGAGATGAGTAGTTAACTTGATTTTGGTAGAAAAATACATTTTATACAGCTGGGGTTAATAACTGCCATTTGCAGCAGTTATTAACCCATCATAGCGCTGTTAAATCGCCAGATATAACAAGCCAGCAATAAATAAAGTGGTCAACAGAATCAGTAGGGTATAGAGAATTTTGTTTACCGTAGGAGCTTCGGTAAGCTGAGCAGCGACTTTCTTTTTCTTAGCCACTTGCTGAATCATAGTGACGTGCTCGATATTATCCTCAAGGTAAACCTCACCATCAGGGACAAAACCTAAGGACTCATAGAAGCTGAGCAGGTAGGTTTGCGCAGAGATGATAATCGGCTTTTTGCCATACTTCTTACGGCAGTATTTGATAGCCTGCAGCATGATTTCGCGCGCCAGCCCATCACCGCGATGCTCAGGCATGATTAATACTCGACCAATAGATGGCATGGGGCCAAGGGCTTTAGATTCTGCGGTCTTAGATTTTACCTTGTTAAACTCGGGCGGAATAATACGGCAGTAACCGACCAGCACCGCATTTTGATGTGCCACTAAATGCAGACAGTCAAAATCGACGTCATCCATATCTTGATAAGCACAATTTTGCTCAACAACAAAGACTTGGGAGCGTGCTTTAAGGATGTGGTAAAGATCTACTGAGGTTAGGTCGTCAAAGGTTTTTATGGAAAATTCACAGGTCATAAGTAGCAAGCTTCTGGCAATGAAACGATAGTTAAAAGAAAAGTTAGGGCGTTAGCTGGCGACTACTAAATTTTCTTAGCCGCCATTATATAGCGCGCATGATAGCATTACCGTTTGCAAAAGTTTGCATAATTCATACTGCTAAGTAAGCCTGTAAGAGAGCGACTATAACGCTTAGCTGCTTAAAGTGTCTCTAATCTTATCCAAATTCAGACTATCTGACATTGCGGTAAAGATTTCATAGTATTTACCACGTTGTTCATAAAGCTCTTCGTGTGTGCCAGTCTCAACCACTCGGCCATGTTCAATGACTACCAAATCATCAGCATCGATAATCTGCGCAATACTGTGCGAGACGATAATCACGGTGCGGTCTTTTTTAATCAAATCCAAGCTGTGCTTAATCTGCTGGCTAGCAATCGCGTCAAGACTGGCTGTAGGCTCATCCAAAAAGACAATCGGCGGATCTTTTAAGAACATCCGCGCTAAGGCAATACGCTGCTGCTGACCACCCGATAGAGACTTGGCCTCGCTATCATAACCTTGAGGTAATTCTAATATTTGCTCATGAATGGATGCTTTCTTAGCGGCGACGATGATGTCATCAATGCTAGCTGCCATGTTACCGTAGCGGATATTCTCGCTAATCGTACCGCCAAAAATGTGATTTTTTTGCAGCACTAGGCCAACTTGCTCGCGCAGCTCCTGCGTATCATAATCGACTAGATCGTGACCATCTAAGCAAATTTGACCGCCCGTTGGCTCATAAAACTTCACCAGTAAGTTAATAATGGTACTTTTACCCGCACCGCTTAGACCCACCAATGCCGTAATGCGGTTGGGTTTAATGCTAAAGCTAACATCGCGCAAGGCTTGGGTGCCATTAGGATAAGTAAAATCGACATGTTTGAGTTCGATGTTCCCCTTAACATGGGAACTACTGATGCCACCCACTTTTTCAACTTGGTCGTCGTCTTCTAAAATATCAAAAAAGCCTTCAGCATAAGTAAGCGCATTATTAATTTCATCGTAAATGCGGTGCAACTGGCGAATAGGCGCGGCGACGTTTTGGAACAGTAGGACATGAAACATAATCATGCCAATGGTCATCTCTCCTTTGAGTACAAAATATGAGGTCAGTAGAATGATAGCGACGACCCCAATTTGCTCGATAAAGGTCTTTACCGCGTCATAAACGAAAGCAATACTGCGGGTTTTGAGCTGGTTGTCGGTCATCTCTTTTTGTAAATCAAAGTGCTTGTCTGACTCAATAGGTTCGCGCACAAAAGATTTGACCACGCTAATAGAATTAATCAGCGAGATAATTAGACCACTTTTTCGCTCACGAAAGTCGCGCATTTGGCGACGGAAGCCACGCAATCGCATCGCCTGCTTTTGACTAATAAAGAAATAGATCGGCACAATGATGAGACCAACCATGCCCACCCAAAAGTTGGCGGTAAACATAATCACTAGCGCGACGATAGCATTGGCAAACAATGGCAGCATATCGATAAAGAGGTTTTGTACCAGTCGGGTTAGGCTACTGACCCCCAGATCAATACGGGTTTGTAATTTACCGCTGTCATTTTCTTCACTAGTATAAAAAGACATGCGATAGGTCAAGATACGCTCGACCACTCGTTGGGACAAATCACGAGAGAGGTTAATACGGATCTTTTCGCCAAAGAAGCGCTGACCAAAAGACAGCCCTGCCGAGATAATTTCTTTGACCAGTAACACCACGCTAATGATAGTCAGCATTTGGATACCCGCCTGCCAAGGGTCCGCTAGGGTAGCAATCTCAGTCAAGCGATCGACGGTATAGCGCAGTACAAAGGCGTTAACCTGCGAGGTAAACGACCCCAGCACAGTTAGGGTCAACGTACCTATGATGAGCAGCCGGTACGGTTTGGCAAACGCAGCTAGCTTTTTGAGGATATTCCACAGCAGCTCGCCGCGCTCTACTTTATTGCTTGGCGGTTGATTAAAAGGCGTTTTAGTCAAGCCAACGACCGTTTGCGCGGTAGCGGGCTTGTCTGTAGTTTTATTTGAGGAAGACTTATTTAAAGCAGATTCCGAGGATTTCGGCATAGCGGTTCAAACTCATTCGTATCAATTTTAAAAGCAACTCAATTTTAAAAGCAATCTGCAGGCACAAACACTTCACCGACCATAATACGACGGGCAGAGCGGCTCATTGAGACTTTCTTGGCCTGCCAGCGACCATCATTATTCTCCGTCTTACCACCGACTAATAGCGTGCCTGACGGGTGACCAAAGCGCACTTCTGACAATTCACCCCCTCCGGCGGCTTGGTTGACTAACGTACCAGGCGTAGTAGCGGCGGCAGCGATGGCGACAGCAGCGGTGCCCATCATGGCATGGTGCAATTGGCCCATACTCATCGCACGCACAACCAGGTCAATGTCTTCGCCAGCGACGGTTTTGCCACTAGAGGCGGTATAAGTAGTAGCTGGCGCGACCCAAGCTATTTTAGGGATATGCTGACTCTTTTCCGCTTCACTAACGTCTTGGAACAGACCCATGGCGACACCGCCTTGTGCACGAATACTCTCTAGCTTCTGTTGCAGCTCGCTATGACCATTGATCGCCCCTTGCAGCTCGGTGCCATTAAAGCCTAGGTCTTCAGCTTTCATAAAGATAGTCGGGATACCGGCTGTGATAAAGGTGGCCTCGAAAGTTTGGCTATTGCCCTCACTATCGGTGATCGTAAAGCCGTCAACCAGATTGTTGGTCGGAAACATACTGCTATCGCCATCGACCGGGTCGATAAACTCAATTTTGACCTCTGCCGCTGGAAAGGTAACGCCGTCCAGCTCAAAATCACCGGTTTCTTGTACTTGGATATTGCCTTGTTCATCGGTATAGACGGGCACATGAGCAATGATAGTTTTGCCAATATTCTCTTGCCATATGCGCACTTCACAAATACCGTTATCAGGAATACGACTGTCATCAACAAGGCCCATGTTAATAGCACAAGCGCCCACCGCTGCGGTTAAGTTACCACAGTTGCCTGCCCAATCAATCATTGGCTTTGCGATATTGACCTGACCGAATAGATAGTTGACATCGTGGTCGGCTTGCTTGGCTTTAGACAGGATGACGGTCTTGGAAGTCGATGAGCTACCATTGCCTAAGCCATCAATCTGCTTGCCATAAGGGTCTGGGCTACCAATGACGCGTAGTAAAAACTGGTCACGTGCCGCGCCTGGGACTTGGCAGCGCTCAGGCAAGTCAGACAGCTTAAAAAATGTGCCTTTTGAGGTGCCACCACGCATATAGGTAGCCGGTACAGAGATTTGCGCGGCAGGGCGGGCAGCTTGGTTTGCAGATTGGCTCATGGATAAATCCTTTTAAAATAGGTTGGAAAATAAAAGTTAAATTGTTAATTTAAAATTAAAGGGTTAAAGCTAAGGGTCAAAATAGCCCGTTAAATTAGACTACATTGACAATTTAATTATGGTAATATTTTTAAAAGTTAATGTTTTCAAGAGCTACTATTTTGAGGCTTAGGATGGCGACCACTAGTATTCGATTGGACAAAGCGTTGGTAGATAGGGCCACTGTACTTTCACAGACTTATCATCGCACGACGCCCAAACAAATTATGCACTGGGCCACGATTGGCCAGATAATGGAAGAGCACCCCGAGCTGTCTTACGAATTCGTCCGGCAACTACTAACCGCTCAATCCGAAATCGATGCTGGTATGATCGAACCTTACGAGTTTGGGTGATTGATTATGCAATATTTACCAGCATTATCCATAATCCAAACCTATAGCTTTAAACAAAGCGTTCAAAAGCTCTCTGCTAAGCAAAAATTAGCTCTAGATGACACCATAAAAGACATCGTCGACGAACTGGCTTTATTGCCCGAAGAGCCTGGGGTAATAATGCTAGATAAAGTCTATAAATTTAAGACCCTGCAACACTTTACCACTTTGGTCTATCAAGTCGATAACGGTCAGCTGATTCTCACGCAGCTTATGCTAGGCACTAATAATAGCTTTTACCATAATATTAAATGGGACTTTGTAATAAGAGGCAAGCTAGTTTCTTTGTTTTTTGCTTGGGGCAGTATTTTTAAACTCAAAATTCTTTCTGAGTGAATTTTATTTTTCTTAATTATCTTGGGCTTGCCAATATAGATAATCTCTCCATACTGCATATGTCCATGCCAATTGCATACTCATCGCAGTTCCCAGTTAAGCTTCATCAGTATCTATCTGATCTGCAGAATTTACCAACTCTCTAACTTAAGTCTTACCCACTTTATATTGGGCTATGGAGTCAGCGAGATGAGCTGCGTTTGCAGGCGACTTTAATAAGTGGACCGTCTCCATCAGACTGTTGTAATAATCCAAAGACATGATGACCGCATCATCGGCATCACGACGTGTGACAATAGTCGCACCCGCATTTTCGATGACCGTATCTAATACCGATTTAAAGTTTTTTCTAGCTTCTGAAAAAGTAATGACCCGCATAACGATTCCTAGAGTTGTACGATGTGTATTAAATGTTGCGCCATTCTATAATACCCTACAATGTTAAAAAGGATTTCGTTAGCTTAAAAGTCATTAGTCAGTAACGCTTCTAAAGTTACCTCCACGGCATCTGGTATCTGACTCTTACGGGCTTCAACAATTTTGCCTAACTCAAAGTCTTCAATAATCTCTATCATTCTTTCATAGGTCTCTACAGGCACTAGATAAGCTGAAGGTTTATTATGATTTAAAATGGCAATGGGCTGCCCATTAGCTTGTTTAAGTAAAGCAGTTGGATTGCGTTTTAGCTCAGAAATACTGGCTGTTTGGTTGGCAAATATAGGATGCATCAAAGATTCTCCAGATAAAATTAGCCGTAATAAGCACTAAATAATGTTTTATCTTAGTACTTTCTAGCACCTTTGATATTACCTTTATCTTAATGACTTATTCATCTATTGAAGACAGTAACTGTAATTTATAGGCTATATCAGCTGATAACCCTACACTAATCCTGATAAAACAAACCCCATCTTAATAGACAGGGTTTATTTTTAATAATTCCATAACAGCTACGGACTAAGCCACGCTATTGGCTAAAAACTCTTTAGCAAAGCGCTGTAGCATACCGCCGTTGTTATACATTTCAACTTCATCTTCCGTATCTAAACGGACGATGAGATCAACGTTTTCAACGCTGCCGTCTTGACGGTTGATCACTAGGGTCATCTCGCCACCCGCACTTGGCGTACCGATAACGTCATAGGTCTCAGTACCATTCAATTTTAGCGTCTGACGGTTGGTATCAGGCTTAAATTGTAATGGCAAGACCCCCATACCCACTAGGTTCTGACGGTGAATACGCTCGAAGTTTTCAGCGACGATACATTCGACCCCAGCTAGACGCACGCCTTTAGCAGCCCAGTCACGGCTTGAGCCTTGACCATAGCCATCACCGGCGATGATGATTAGAGGCTCGTCACGATTCATATAGGTCTCAATCGCTTCCCACATACGCATCGTCACGCCTTCAGGCTCTACGCGAGCGTAAGACCCTTGCTTAATGCTACCATCTTCATCACGAACCATCTCGTTGAGCAGTTTCGGGTTGGCAAAAGTAGCACGCTGTGCAGTTAAGTGATCGCCGCGATGGGTAGCGTAAGAGTTAAAGTCTTCTTCAGGCACTTGCATATAAGCCAAGTACTCGCCAGCCGCACTGCTTGCCATAATCGCATTTGATGGTGACAAGTGATCGGTGGTGATGTTATCCCCTAAGATAGCTAGCGGACGCATACCTTTAAGACGGTTGGCACGTGCCATAGCGCCTTCCCAATAAGGCGGACGACGGATATAGGTACTCATCTCGCGCCAGTTATATAGCGGGGCTGAGCGGGCAGCATCGACAGCAGCCTCATCAAACATTGGGATATAAACCGCATCAAACTGCTCAGACTTCACGTGCTTAGCCACCAGATCGATGATTTCTTGATCGTCAGGCCAGATGTCTTTTAAGTAGACCGGATTATTGTCTTTATCGTAGCCTAAGATATCTTTTTCGATATCAAAGCGAATCGTACCAGCGATAGCATAAGCGACGACTAGCGGCGGTGAGGCCAAGTAAGCTTCTTTCGCATACGGATGGATACGGCCATCGAAGTTACGGTTACCAGACAACACAGCTGTCGCATACAGGTCACGATCAACGATTTCTTGTTGGATGACTGGGTCTAGCGCGCCACTCATACCATTACAAGTCGTACAAGCAAAACCGACGATGCCGAAACCAAGCTCTTCTAAATCGTCCATCAAACCCGAATCTTCAAGATAAAGTTGGACAGTCTTAGAGCCGGGAGCTAGCGATGTTTTGACCCAAGGCTTACGTTGTAAACCAAGACGGGCGGCGTTACGAGCAATCAGACCAGCAGCAATCATGTTGCGTGGGTTTGACGTATTCGTACAGCTAGTAATGGCAGCGATAATCACGGCGCCATCCGACATTAAGCCATCTTCGCTAGTGGGTAAAGCTTCGTTTTCTTTGTGCGCGATACCACGGATAGCGAGCTCACTTGTCGGAACGCGGGCGTGCGGACGTGATGGACCGGCTAAGTTACGAGTCACTTGACCTAAGTCAAACTGTAGGACGCGCTCGTATTCCGCATTAACCATGCCGTCAGCCCATAGGCCCGTTTCTTTGGCATATTGCTCAACGAGCTTGATTTGCTCTTCAGTACGGCCAGTCAGACGTAGATAATCAATCGTCTGCTCATCGATAGAGAACATCGCTGCAGTCGCGCCGTATTCTGGCGTCATGTTGGAGATCGAAGCACGGTCACCAACAGTCAGGCTACGCGCGCCTTCACCGAAGAATTCGATGTAAGTCGATACAACGCCTTCGTTACGCAAGAATTCAGTCATCGCTAATACTAAGTCAGTACCGGTGATGCCCGGTTTGATTTTGCCGGTAATTTCCACGCCCACGTAATCCGGACGACGCATCATAGAAGGGTTGCCTAACATGACACTTTCGGCTTCCAAACCACCTACACCGATGGAGATAACGCCTAGCGCATCAACCATTGGTGTATGGCTGTCGGTACCGACTAAGGTATCCGGGAAGGCAAATTTCTCGCCAGCTTGGTTCGCAGCAACCTGCACCACTGGAGACATTTTCTCCAAGTTGATTTGGTGCATGATGCCGTTACCCGGTGGCACGACGTTGACGTTATCAAAGGCAGTCTGACACCAGTTGATGAAGTGAAAACGGTCATCGTTGCGGCGCTCTTCGATAGCACGGTTCTTTTGGAAAGCGTCTTTTTCAAAACCCGCATGCTCAACCGCTAATGAGTGGTCAACGATCAATTGCGTAGGCACGATTGGATTGACTTTAGACGGGTCACCACCTTGTTCAGCGATGGCATCACGTAGGCCGGCAAGATCGACAAAAGCGGTCTGACCCAAGATGTCGTGACAAACGACGCGGGCAGGGAACCACGGCCAATCTAGCGTTTGCTTACGCTCGATATGCTGTTTAAGCGCTGCGGTCAGCTCTTCAGGCGCACAACGACGCACTAAGTTTTCTGCAAATACTTTTGAGCAAAACGGGAGTTTGTCATACGCGCCAGCTTCTATTTCATCAACGGCGGCGCGAGTGTCGAAATAATACAAATCAGTGCCAGGCAGCTGTTTTTTGTATTTTTCGTTCATAGGTTGGACTAGGGTGGTCATAGAGTACCTTTTAAATAGCTAATAATTGGCTGTCTAGGGGCATTGCAGCTTAACCGCGATCGCCTATCGCTGGTACTGAACGGGGCTCTTCACCGATATACTCAGCACTTGGGCGGATGATACGGTTATTTGAGCGTTGCTCGAACACGTGAGCGGCCCAACCGGTTAGACGTGAGCACACGAAGATTGGCGTAAATAGTTTGGTAGGAATGCCCATGAAGTGATACGTTGAAGCATGGAAGAAATCCGCATTACAGAACAATTTCTTTTCGCGCCACATGACTTCTTCACAACGTACAGATACTGGGTAAAGTACGGTATCACCCACATCAGTGGCCAATTTCTCTGCCCACTCTTTGATGATGACGTTACGTGGATCAGACTCGCTATAGATAGCATGACCAAAGCCCATGATTTTATCTTTACGCTCAAGCATGCCCATTAGGCCTTCTTCAGCGGCATCTGGTGAATCGAAGCTTTCGATTAAGTCCATAGCGGCTTCGTTAGCACCGCCATGCAATGGGCCACGTAGCGTACCAATAGCACCAGTGATGCAAGAGAAGATGTCTGACAAGGTTGAAGCACAAACACGCGCGGTAAAGGTAGAGGCGTTAAACTCATGCTCAGCATATAGAATCAATGAAACGTTCATAACGCGCTCGTGCAATTCGCTTGGCGCTTTACCGTTTAATAGGTGTAAGAAATGGCCACCGATAGTCGCATCGTCAGTCACGCAATCGATTTTTTCGCCATCATGGCTGAAGCGGTACCAGTAGTTAATGATGCTTGGGAAAGCGGCTAGCATACGATTGGTTTTTTCTAACTGCTGCTCAAAGCTGTCTTCAGGCTCCAAGTTACCTAGCATAGAGCAACCGGTACGCAAGACATCCATTGGATGCGCGTCTTGTGGAATGCGCTCTAGTACGTCTTTTAAGGCTTGCGGGATGTCACGCAGCTGCTTTAATTCAGCTTGATAAGCGTCTAATTGCGCTTGCGTAGGTAGCTCACCGTAAAGCAGTAAATAAGCGACTTCTTCAAAGATACAGGCTTCTGCTAAGTCTTTGACATCATAGCCACGATAGGTCAAGCCTGAGCCTGATTTGCCCACGGTAGAAAGAGCGGTTTGACCAGCGATCTGACCACGTAGTCCTGCGCCTGTAAGTTGTTTGCCTGCTGCCATAATAAATTCCTTTTCGCTTAATGAGTGGGTGATAACTTAATTAAAAATTGCGTTAAAATTTCGATTTACTTTTTATCTGCAAATAATTTATCTAGCGTTTGCTCAAACTGGTGGTAGTTTAAGAAATCATACAGCTCCATACGCGTCTGCATAGTGTCGACGACGTTTTCTTGCGTGCCATCGCTCATTAGATGCTGATAGACGTTTAGCGCGGCTTTGTTCATCGCACGGAAAGCGGATAGCGGGTATAGCACCATCTCAACGCCGACTTTGTACAGTTGCTCAGTCGTGTATAAATCCGTCTGACCAAATTCAGTCATATTGGCGAGTACTGGAATATCAAGCACATCTGTGAACTTGCGATACATTTCGATATCGGTTAAAGCTTCAGCAAAAATCATATCTGCACCGGCTTCTTGGAAGGCAACCGCACGCTCAACCGCCGCTTCTAGACCTTCAACCGATAGCGCATCAGTACGTGCCATTACGACGAAGTTCGGGTCGGTTTTAGCATCTAAAGCCGCTTTTAAACGGTCAACCATTTCGCCAGTAGAGACGATTTCTTTATTGGGACGGTGACCACAGCGTTTCTGTGCCACTTGGTCTTCGATATGTACAGCAGCGACGCCAGCACGTTCCATTTTCTTGACGGTTTGGGCGATGTTAAAAGCGCCACCCCAACCGGTATCGATGTCTACCAATAGCGGGGTATCCACGGCATTGGTGATGCGGCTAGCGTCTTCTAAAACGTTATCCAAGCTGGTCATGCCTAGGTCAGGCAAGCCATAAGAAGCATTCGCCACGCCAGCACCCGATAGGTAAAGGGCTTTATGACCCACTTCAGTCGCCATCATCGCAGTATAAGCGTTGATAGCACCGACGATTTGTAAAGGTTGGTTGCTTGATTTTTGTTGCTCGAGGGCATCGCGAAAGCGTTTGCCGGCAGAAGAAGTCGTCATGATAGCGTCCTTGTCTGAATATTAGAGGGGGAAAGAATAGAATTGTTATATAAGAAATAGGTATACCACTAAGAATACGATGTTTTCTCTAGTAAACAAAGTCGCTAAAATCTCCAATAGTCAATTTAAAATTATTATATAGTTTAATTTATATTATATGATTCATTTATTGAATACTTATATCAAATTAGTGAGTAATAGGGCGGATTAATATTTACCAGTGGCATAGCCGTCTTATCAAGACAGTATTTTAATTTACAAAAAAATAACAATTCAATGGACAGAGGCAGGGTGTAGAGGGTTTTAACGAAAGAAGGGGTGTATAGCTCAGCCCTAAGTGAATAGTGCCAATACAGAGCTATCGACGGCGATAAGTGATGCCTTTGTCTTCATACACTTGGTAAATAGTGTCTAAAAAAGCGGGATAAGCTGGGTGAGCTATCTCATATAAAGTATTGAGATAAATAGGAGAAGTTGCATCTTCATGCAATAAAGTTTGGTAGCGGACTTGCTCGCTACGCAAGGTCTTAAGACTGTCTGGCACTAAGGTAATGCCTTCGCCCGCAGCCACTAAACCTAAAGCCACTTGTAAATCGCTCACGGTCGTCGTCGCAAACGGTAGCACCCCGTAGCGGTCAAATAAATTTAGCAGTGGCTCAGTGACTTGACCTACTGCCGTATTGTTAAGGTGGCTTTGGTGATAAAGAATCAAGCGG
The DNA here is from genome assembly GCF_058189395.1 of Psychrobacter sp. CoH-33_TS_01. Taxonomy (NCBI): domain Bacteria; kingdom Pseudomonadati; phylum Pseudomonadota; class Gammaproteobacteria; order Moraxellales; family Moraxellaceae; genus Psychrobacter; species Psychrobacter sp. CoH-33_TS_01. Next base: position 105,004 of record NZ_JBVGQI010000004.1, on the reverse strand, counting down.
TTATCTGCCAATTGTGGCAATCGGAGGTCATTCACGCCCGCTAGCGGATGGTCAACGGGCAGGGCGACGATATAGCGCTCATGGCGTAGTAATATCTGCTGCACCCAATTGTCCTGCTGCGCAAAGCGACCAAATCCAACATCTATCTCGCCTGATTTGAGCGCCTCTAACTGCTGGTATGAGGAAATATCTTTGAGCTGTACTTCGAGCTCCGGCAACTGTCGCTTTAATACACCGATAATATTGGGTAGCAAGCCATAGAGGACTGAGGGCACAAAGCCAATACGTAGCGTCTTAGGAGGATGCGCCATCCGTTGGGTCATGGCGGTAATAGTATCTAATTCAGCCAGCAGAGACAGCGACTTTTCATAAAAGAACTCGCCGGCTGGAGTCAGCTGCAACGGTCGGTGATAACGATCGATTAACTCCGCGCCAATCTCGTCTTCTAGCTGCTTAATCAAGCGGCTTAGCGTGGGTTGCGACAATTCGGTCATAGCAACTGCGGCACTAAAGCTCTGTGACTTAGCGACGGCATGGAAGGCTTGGAGTTGCTTTAGTTGCATAGGAGGGTTATAGCCCTAGTCTGTTGATGTGTGATGATAGACAGCTGTTTGAATTAACAATGCTAATTAACGCTCTAGCTCTAAGCCTCTTAAGGCTTTGCTTCCCCTTGTTTCTCTAAGACAATTTTTTCGCCATTGGCCAATAGAATAGTAGCTTTAGTAATTTGTACTTCCACGGTTTTAGGGTTTTGAATCCCTTTAATCACATGCTCATTAACGACACTAGCTTCCGCGCTTAACTTGACGGACTGCTGAGGCTGGATAGCCGGATTAAAAACGGTCAGCGGGATGGTGATAGCTTTGCCTTTTTCAAAGGTGGCGGACTGCAAGGTAAACGTGCCTTTGATACTTTTAACGGCGACTTCGCCTTTATTCATCAAGGTAAAGTTCAGTTTAGCAGTCTGTAAGTTATTATCCGTATTCAGCTGCGAAGGCTGTAGGGTCACTGGATAAGTCTGATTAATTCTATCGAGTTTGTCCGCACGCGTACGCGTCTCTTTAACGCCCGTAGGATTGTCTGGATGCAGCTGCTCATATTCGCGTTGCTGCTTCAGGGCATCTTTAATAGTAGTACTTGGCGTGGCACCCGTAGTAGTGGCCTCAGCTTGCCCAATACGCTGCATATAACGGCTTAATAGCTGTTGCTCCGCCTCAGGTAATTCTGCGAAAGCAGGCCCTAGCTTATCTTGCCATTTTGCCGAGTCGGTCGGGATGGTCTGTAGCATAGGATCGGAACTTGCCTGCTCACAAGCGCTCAAGGTCATGCCTGCTAGGACAGTTACTGCCATAGCCGCTATTAACTGGCGTAAGGGCTGTTTGATACTGGTGGGTTGCATAGCATGCTCCAAAGCAAAAAATCCATATAAGACTCAAGCAAACCCTTAGCAATACGGTCACGTATTAAGACTAGCGGTCTGTTCGGTATTATATGGATTCTAATGTAATGCTAGGAATATACAACTGTATTTTGCTACCAGCTGAAGAGCGTCCTTATGTTAAGCCCCAATCATACCTGTCAAACTGGCTAAGAATAATAAAGCAAAACCCGCTAGGAAAATTAATCCCGCTATGGATAAAGCATTCATCGCTGGCGAGAGTTTTTGGCGGCCACTAACCAAGCTATAGTTGAGCCAGCCAAAGATAGGCGCTGAGACAAAGGCTGAAATCATAGCAAACTTAAGCATTGAGCCCAGCTGGCCGGTGAAGAACGTGATGATAATCAGGCCACCAACGATAGCGTAAGTGGTCCAAAAGAAGACTTGCTTGTTATTAATTTCACTTTGACCTTTTAGCAGACGCCAGCACTCAGCGTTGGCACGGCCGTAGCCATCGGCACAAGTAATCGTGGTGCCAAACATACACATAAAGGCGATAAAGGCGACCAATAGACGTGACCATTCACCAATAGTAGCGGTATACATGCTGATCAACTGACCGACATAAGCGCCGCCCGCTGTCTGAATCTCTTGACCTGAGCCATACTGGACAAAGACGCCAAGCGCTAAAAAGAATAGCGCCAAGATAGCAGAAGTGGCGTAGCCCACGTTAAAGTCGAGAAGACCTTGGCGATGGGTGGTATGGTCGGCTTTAACTTTCGCCGAGGTCCACATAGAAGTAATCGCGGCAAACTCAAGCGGCGCTGGCATCCACCCCATTAAGGCGACAATAAAGCCTAGCGTAGCTAAATTCCACGGTGAGCTGGCGACGAAATCAGGCATCATAACAGTAGGCTTGCCGGCAGCAATAATCACTGCTGCTATTGTCGCAATCGTCAAGGCGATGATGATCCATTTGGTCAGCCCATCTAACAGCTTATAATGGCCAGCAATCAAGAACACCCAAGAGACACCCATTACGACCATGGATAGCGTCATAGTGGATAATTCCACACTAGCAGGCAACATGAACCCTAAAATTACCGCCGCCAATAGGGCAACCGCACCAGTACTAATAACGGCGGATAAGACAGAGAGAACGAAATAAATCCAAAGATAGATTTTTGACTTTTTGAAATACCCTGCGATTAACGACTCGCCGGTATCGTAGACATAATCCGTACCAAAACGGAAAAAAGGATACTTAAAAAAGTTGGCAAGAATAATCATGATCGCCAGCTGCCAACCATAGATGGCACCAGCCTGCGTTGACGAGACCAAATGTGAGCCGCCAATCGCTGCCGAGGCCATAAGAATACCAGGGCCGAAAATACGCCAATTGAACCCTTCTGGTTGGGATTCAGTAGACTGTGGGTTAATAGAAGTGGACATGTATACCTCAAAAATAAATAGGCTCGAAGCAATCCTTCGCGACCAGCCTTATAGCGAAAATCATATGAATGATGTCAGGATGCAGACTGAATGTTAATGTAACAAAAAGCTGCTTAGGGGGTCTATGGTACTAGAAACTAGCGAGCACAATTACAAAAACTTATTTTATCTACTAATAACTCATTATCATTAGCTGGCAGGTGTCGAATAGCTAGTGGTATAGCATTAAAGCTATAAATTGATAGGGCTTTGATATAGTGTGTGTTTCTTAATTACTAAGAGTAGGGGTGAGCAGGTAGCTCAAGCTATTAAGCGTATTATGCGCTTCATTAAAAAATCAGTAAGAAAAGCGTTACAATACGATAACGCTTGGCTATAATGAATTTAATTATAAAATTTGTTTGCTTTGGGCTGTTGATATATGAGTAATTTTTTTAAGAAGAAAGCTAAGCATCAAGCGGAAAGTGACGAAGATGGCGACGGTCTAGGTGCCAGTCATCAACGTTTTCTGAGTAAGTTTGGTAAAAAGAACAGTGCTAATACTCTCAATACTAGCGCTGTTGACGACCCTCAATACGACTCTTTATCCGAGCATGCTCATACCAGCCCGCCTGATTTAAGCAAGCCCGATTATTATTCACCACCTACTACGACCAGTTTGGGTGTAGAAGATTTTACCCATACCAGCTATAACACTAGCAATTGGTACTCGCTTAATGGTCGTATAGGCCGGGTTCAGCTGTTGGCCTTTGGGGTGATTTGGGGCTTAATTACGACCTTGCTGTATATCATCGGCACCTTACTGGGCTCAGCATTAGGGCCGGGTGCGGTCAGTCTTATCCTAGCTATTATCTCTATCTTTACCTTACCTGCTGCTATCTACTCTTACATCATCTTGCCGCGCCGTCGCCTCCACGATATTGGCAAATCGGGCTGGTGGTTACTGCTGCTCATCGTGCCGCTAATCAATATTTTCTTACTGCTGTATATGTACTTTGCTCGCGGAGATGATGGGGTTAATGCTTATGGGTTGCCGCCAGCGCCTTATACCCGCACCGAGTTTTGGTTAGCGTTACTATTGCCTATAATGGCTGTCATCGGGGTCGCTGCCGCCATCTTGCTGCCCAACTTATTAGATGACTCTTTACTCAGCCAGGTGGCCCCTATGGAAGATACGGTTATCGTAGAGGGGAGCGACAGTAATACCGATACAGATTCAGCGGCTACTGTCCCTGCTGCTCAAGAGGCCGTTACGCCGCCAGTAGCAGAGACGCCGACGGATACTCAGGCTGCTAGTGCTGCTGAGCCGGAGATTAACGTGGTCGAGCAGCCGATAATTGATACCCAGGCGCCTATCAGCTTTGAAGAGTTTAAACAGGAAGCGCAGACGACTATCTATAGAGAAGAGGCAGAAGCTGAGCCTGCGCCTGCGAAATAATGTCTAGTAGAGGTGACAATAGTTTCTACTATAGATGATAGTGCAGACATTCGTAATAATTTAGCCTTTTTTATGGCATTATTTGTGCTAAACCGTTAGGCTCGACGGTACGCTGCTCTTTCTAATCATGCTATTTTTGATAAAGCCTCTCTATGTCCTATTCGCCGTACCGTCATTGGAGCCCCACCGAGACTCAGGTTACTCATGAGCCGCTCATTGACAACATTGCGCTGCACCCAACGCCAGAGGGCTTAATGCTCTCGCTGATGCCGGCAGGGGTGATGCCGCGAGTCTCTGCTTGGCTCATCGACTTTGCTATCCGTATGGCGGTCATGGTCGTACTGGGTATTATCACGGCGCTTTTTGGGACGGCAGGCAGCGGTATTTTAGCGATTGGCTATTTTTTAATTACTTGGCTCTACCCCGTATTTTTTGAAGTGTATCGTCGCGGTATGACCCCCGGCAAAAAAGCTCAAGGTATTTACGTCTGCCACGATGATGGCACGCCCATCTCTTTACAATCCTCTATGATTCGCAATCTATTACGAGTGGCGGACTTCTTGCCGATTGGCTTTGCCGCAGGCGCATTGACGGTACTGTTTACCCAACGCTCGCAACGCATTGGCGACTTGGTAGCCGGCACGCTAGTGGTCTATCAGCAGCAAAACGATATCGAGAAACTTTATAAAAGTGTCTATGGCTTGCTAGCGAGTCAGTCTCTAGAAAATCCCAATTCTAATTCTGCCTCACCCAATAACGCATCATCAGCTCCTTTATCGGCTCTCTCAAATGCTAATTCGAACTCAAACTATCAAGCCCAGTTTGATCCAGCATCGCCGTTATTCTTTTATCCTATCCAACTAAATGAACAGCAAGCTTTGGTCGCCTTTAGCGAACGACTGGCTTTTCTATCGGTAGCCCGCCAGCAAGAGATTGCTATGGCGCTAGCGCCTTTAGTCATCGTCAAACCAAATTCGCCGCAAGCCAGAAAAGAGGCCGTAACCTCAGCAGTACTGCAGAAGTCACAAGTGATCCAAGGGGCTGGACGATGAAACAGCAGCAATTTGAAGCGCAGTATCGTGCTCTTTGGGTGAGGTTCGCAGAACTGCTAACGGATAGCACCAAGAAAAAGTCAAAAAAGGAGGCAGCCGCAAAGGACTCAGAGGTCAGTGCAGACTTAACTCCTGAACAGGCGCGCAAGACGACTACTGAAATGACCAACGAACCAACAGGGTACGAGTTTGTCCGGCTCTATCGTTTGATCTGTCAGCATTATGCGTTAGCACAACAGCGCCATTACAGCCCGCAATTGGTCACCTACTTGCACGATTTAGTCATTACGGGTCATCAGCAGCTCTATCAGCGTGACAGTCACTTATGGACGCGCATCTATCGTTTTTTTACTTATACCTTTCCAGTGCGCTTGCGTACTCATGCTGGTCTATTTTGGCTCAGCTTAGCTTGTTTTTTAGTGCCCGCTATCTTAATGGGCTGGGCCAGTTATGAGCAGTCGGATATGCTGTTTAGCATCATGCCAGCAGATCAAGTCTCGCAGATGGAAGAGATGTATAACCCGGCCAACGATATGGTAGGTCGCGACAGCACACGTCGCTCAGATACCGATATCGCCATGTTTGGCTTTTATATTTATAACAACGTCGGCATCGACTTCCGTATTTATGGTATGGGCATCTTTGCCGGTATAGGCACCTTGCTGAGCTTACTGTATAACGGTTTGGTCATTGGTGGAGTTGCCGGTCACCTCAGCGGCATAGGCTTTGGTGAGACCTTCTGGCCTTTCGTGGCGGGACACGGCTCGTTTGAATTAACCGCTGCCGTGATTAGTGGTGCAGCCGGGTTAAGACTAGCGCAGTCGCTATTTATGCCAGGTAATTATCGTCGTATCGAAGCGTTTAAGATTGCCGGTAAGCAAAGCATCGAGCTGTTAGTCGGGGCTGCCACCATGACCTTCATAGCGGCGTTTATCGAAGCGTTTTGGTCCTCGTCTAATATTATTCCTGATGCGGTAAAATATATTGTCGCGGCTTTCTTGTGGGCATTTGTGATTGGCTATCTGTGTCTAGCGGGCCGGCGCGAACAAAAAGCCTTCGGATATGGCGCAATGCAAAATAGCGTTACTGACCCATTATACCATTCAGGCCAGACAATCAGGCCCACCAAGCTAGTCGCTGCAGAATCAGATTTATCAGCCCAACATGCGCCGCGCGTATCGGGTAACCGACTATGAATATGGATACGATGAAGGTTGCCATTAGACCGATGAGCACGCCACAAGCCTTGGATCTAGGTATGATGATGGCGCGGCAATGGTTCTTGCCGCTATGGCAAATTTGGCTCGGCATGGCGCTGCCGATTTATCTGGTGTTTTACTTGGGCGGTATGTGGCTCGATGTGAACTTTGCGATAAGTATTGGGGCTTTTGGCGGGCTGGTGTTTTGGTGGCTAAAGCCGCTATACGAGAAGCCCATGCTGCTGTGGTTAGGCCAAGCTTTATTTGCGGATGCGCCTAGCGTCAAGAGCAGTATTTTATCGGGTTGGCGGCAGAGTAAAGATAATGCACTGACGCTATTGGTTACTAAGCGACTGTCGCTACAACGGCAATTGTTGCTGCCTATCTTGCTACTTGAGCAACCTGACAAAAAGCAATTTAAAGCGCGCACACAAATCCTATCACGTGGTCAAGGTAGTGGGCTCGGTTGGCATACTACGGTTATGCTGCATATTGAAATGATATTAGGGGTGGCGACGTTAGTCTTAATCTGGCAGCTAATGCCGACCCAGTTTGTCAAAACTGAAACGCTCTTTACCCTAATTGAGCAAGGGCCGTTATGGGCGGAATTAGGCTGGGCGCTTATTTACTTTTTGGCTGCCAGTATCGTCGCGCCATTTTTCATTGCCGGTGGTTTTGCGGTCTATCTGACCAAGCGCTGCTTACTCGAAGGCTGGGATATTGAGTTGGTGTTTAAGCAATTGCGCCATCGTTATGAGCGCGATCAGGCGGACCCGTTAAGACAGCTCACCACCCATTCACAGTCACGGGCAAACCAGCCTGCTTTATCCGCATCCTCTGTAGCGGCTACCAGAGCTCAGCAAACTGCATCTGCCGCTGCTCGTATACCTAGTCACGACTCTAATGCTACATCTAGTGCCAACACCTCTATGACGATGGGGGAGCCGCGATGATGTCGAAGGGTCCGGTATCTATGGAACGTTACTATTGTCTGCCGCTATACCGAGTCGCGGGAGCGCTCGTGCTTGGGCTGGCTGCAACCATAATAGTCTTACCTGCCAGCGCTGCTACGGTGACCAGTGCTGCCAATACTTCAGAGCAGTCTGTAATAGCTGCTGATAATGTTAATAATAGCGCAGCTGGCATTCGCCAAGACTTAGTTAAGATTATCACCAGTGCTGACTATGCGGAGTCCAAAGCCGTCAAAAGCTGGCAACGTATCGAGAAGCCTGCCAGCACTAAGGAGCGCGAGCCCAATTGGTTGGCCAAGCTATTAAAGTGGCTGTTTGGCAGCCAGGGCGACTCGGGTACGGCAGCATTTTTCTCTTTATTATTAAAAGGGTTGCTGGTACTAGCGCTATTAGCCTTTATTGTCTGGGTAGCACGGCGAGCTGGCTATCTGCAAGGTTGGGTAGGGACGATGCAGTCCCGCTTATCGCGCAGGAGTCGTATTGAGCCGTATAATCCAGAGTCGCTATCCCAACGTTGGCAGGCCTTACCCGCGCACGAGCAGATACCGGTAGCGGTATCAGCACAATTACAGCAAGGAGAGCTAACCGCAGCAGCCTCTATTCTTTATCGCGGCAGCCTTAGATGGCTGATGCTGTCGAAACAGCTTGTTATTGCCCCAGCAATGACCGAAAAGCAATGTCTGGCGCAAATTAAGCAGCTTAATGAGTCCGGTCAGCATCACTATATCAGCGGTATTATTCAACTGTGGGTACTAGCAGCGTATGATTCAGCCGCTGATGCTGTCAATGCCAGCCAACATAGCGCCACCCTTGCTGCACAAATACGCGAAGTTTCAAGCCACTGGCTCGTTGAGTTGCCCACATTAAAAGGACGACAAACTACCACTAAGAATCAGGATACGGTTAGCGCTACTGCGGAGGTGACGCATGCCAAATAACACCTCGCCACGTACCAAGCCTAACCAAGCAACGAACCCCAAGTTTCGCCTATCTGCCCATAATATAAGTCCCGCGTACGCTATTGGCGTTTTGTTATTCGCAGGATTATTAGCCTTGATAGTTTGGTGGTTTTTCTCCAATTTCGAGCAGGTTAGTAATACCGACTATCAGCTGCGTGCTCAAGCCCAATACAATCCTTATTATGCCGCTGAATTATTGATTAACAGTCAACATAGCGCTATCGATTCAGAGGATGAAGTCGCGACCACTTTATTAGACAGTGACTTAAAGACGTTGTTAGGCGACCTGCCACCGCTAAATCAGAGTAGTGAAAAACAGCCTACCTTAATTATTAACAGTATAGGCAGTAAGCTCACTGAGGAGCGTTTTGAACAATTGCGCTCATGGGTAGAGCAGGGCGGGCATGTCATCACCTTTACTGCTGATGCCAACAATTATGAAGCTATGCAAGCGGTGCTGGCGCGCCTTAAAGCGCTACAGAGTGAGCAGAATGGAGCAGTAGCAGAAGATATAGTCAATGACTCAGAGCTAGCGGAGCTGATAGGTGAACTCAATACCGGTAACCAATTTTTAACGCAGTTGGGTATCTTTGCGGTAGCGCCAGAGTCGGACAGTAGTGATAGTGACGACATGGCTGAGATAAGCGAGCAATTGGAGGATTTACTGGCTGAGATGCCCTTAGAATATCAGGGTAAATCGCAAACGGATGCAGAGTTTATTAAAAATACGCTCACTCGCTTAGCAGAAGATCAGCCTTTAGCCCTATTACCTGTAGACCCTCTTTTACCTAGCCCCTTATCTGGCACTTTATCTAATCCGGCCGTGCAGAATGCTATAGCGCCCGCAGAGCCCACTCTCCTAGTGCAAAGTCCGCACAGTGGCCAACAGCTCAATACCGACTTACTACAAGCGTGGTATCCAGACACCGCTAAGGTTCATTTTCACAACCCGCAACATAAGGGCCTTGAGACAGAAAAGAGTAATAATAAAAAGGTACTGTCAGCTAAGGCCGCACCTATTCGCCGATATTTAACCGAGCAGCAGCGGTTACTTCAACAGAGTACCGCCACGAAGCCATTACCGGCTGATAAGTCTAAGGCAACGGCAACGTCTAGCACCGTTATAGCCACAGAAATAGAGACGCGTAGATTAAGCAAATTACTTACCGCAATATTGGCTCTATCCGATGAGCAGCTCCTAGCCTTATTTAAGCCTATTGATGATATTTATCTGGACATTGGCTTTGGTCAAGGTCGTATTAGCGTATTGGTGGATAGTCACAGCTTTGCCAATCCCAACCCCAATTTAGACCTACCCAAAGATGCTACGGACAGCCGCGTCGATGAGCGCGCCCGCTTAGACACGCCATTAGCTAATTGGCTGCATCCAGACTTCTATGTGACCTTACTGAGTGCCGATAATGCGGCTTGGCTTATCGACTTGACCGAAGATAGCAGCCTAGTTTGGATTTTGCCCAATGTGGATATTGATCCCTTGCCAGTCATGCTATGGCAGCAAGCTCGACCCGCCGTATTAGGGCTAGCGCTATTGGCTATGCTCTGGTTATGGTCGCTGTTCAATCGCTTTGGCAAGATGGCGCATCTACCAGACGATCAATCACACGATATCCTGCGTTATTTCCGGCAGGTCGGCCGTTATGGTTGGCAGCAGGATAAAGCAGCGCAGTTACTAGAGGTAACTCGGGCACAAGTACGCCAGCAGCTCGCCAAGTTAACAGCTACTAGCGATGGTACAAGAGTTGGCATGGCTGATAATGCGTTAACGATGCAGCATAGTTTTGCGACCGATATGAGCGCCTTACAGCAGGTATTAATAGTGCAGCTAGAGCAAAAGAAACAACGCTATGCACAAGGGTCACCAAGCCCTGTATCTGAGCACAATGGTATAAAAGCAAGCTTGCCCAACGATGAACTGGCGAACCTATTAACTAACCTCTTGACTAACGAAACTTTTATTAGAGCGCAGATTACCCCTGAGCGTTTGCGAGCTGCGTTATTACCCACTGCGAAACAAGGCAACACCGCATTTGAGCTGACGCAAATGACGCAGACCCTGTGGACTGTGCAATGGCTGTTGAAATAAGAGATACTACAAGACACTATTCAAATATTTAGATGGGTTAAACTTATTCGGCATATCGAACATTTCTAAAATATTCAAAGACTTAAGAAAGGAAACTCCATGACTATTATAACTACTAGACCGTCCATTAATAAAACCTTGCAGGCCACTACACTGTCTGCCGCTGTGCTCACTGCAATGAGCATGACCGGCTGCCAAACGCTGACCGATACTGGCGAGTCGCCTGATGCTACAGTCAATAGCACGCCCGCCACCCTGTATTACAATGGCGATATCATCACTATGGAAGGCAATGCACCGGAACAAGTAGAAGCCTTAGTAGAGCAAGGTGGCAAAATCGCCTATGTGGGCAGTCTACAAGCCGCTAGCGATAAATATAAGCATGCAGCAAAAATAAACCTGAATAAGCAAACTTTACTGCCAGGCTTTATCGACCCGCACAGCCACTTTGGTATGGTATCGAATACTATGGGGCAGGTAAATTTAAACCCACCACCTATCGGCGATACCAGCAGTATCAGTGACATGATGCAAACCCTAAAAGACTATAAAGCAGAAAACGATATAGCGGATGGCGAGTGGATATTTGGCTACGGCTACGATGAAACCCAACTTAAGGAAGGGCGCCATCCCACCAAGTCTGACATAGACAAAGTACTGCCTAATAATCCGGTGTATTTGCAACATACCAGTGGCCATATGGGCGTGGCGAACTCTGCAGGCTTAAAAGAAATGAAGGTCACGGCGAAGACCAAAAACCCAGATGGTGGTATTATCGACCGGGTTAAAGGCTCTAAAGAACCTAATGGCTTGGTACAAGAAACCGCTATGTACCCGTTTGTGCGCAATATGCTAACGGTACTCACTCCCAAGCAAGCTGAATTCTTTGACCAAACGCAAGATTACTATGCCGCGTATGGCATAACCACTGCGCAAGATGGCTCGACCACGCGCGACGCTATTAAGTTCTTTCAGTCGCAAGCCGATGCTGGCAAGCTAAAAATTGACCTCGTATCTTTGGCTGGGGTCAGTGACTTAGAAGAAAACTTGGCGGATAAAGACTTTAAATGGCAGACCTATCAAAATGGCTTTAAGGTCCAAGGCACTAAGATTGTCGCAGATGGCTCGCCACAAGGTAAGACCGCCTACTTTAGCCAACCGTATCTCACTGAAGTACCAGGCTGTGATAAGGACTGCAAGGGTCTACCAAGCGTCACGCAGGACGAGTTAAATAAGATGTTTGTGATGGGTTATGCCAATGACAATCAGTTGTTTATCCATAATAATGGCGACGGCGCCACCGATATGATTTTAACGGCGCATAAATATGCCAGTGAGAAGACCGGGCAGGCGCTGGATAAAGATCGCCGAACTGTGCCGGTGCATGCACAATTTGCTCGTCAAGACCAGTTAGATGACTTTAAAAAGTACAAGATGCTGCCGTCATTTTTTACCAATCACACTTTCTTTTGGGGTGATGTACACGTCAAAAACTTAGGTAAAGACCGCGCTTATCGCTCAAGCCCGCTGGCCACTGCAGATAAAATGGGGCTGCTATACACCAACCATTCGGATGATACGGTCACGCCAATCGATCCTATGTTTGGGATTTGGTCAGCGGTGAATAGAGTCTCGCGTTCGGGTCAAGTGATCGGTCCTGACGAGCGAGCTACCCCTTACCAAGCGTTAAAAGCTATTACTACTAATGCCGCTTTCGAGTACTTTGAAGAAGACAGCAAAGGTACTTTAACGGCAGGCAAACGTGCTGATTTGGTTATTCTTGATAAAAACCCAGTCACGGTTGCACCCATGGCTATCAAAGACATCAACGTGATGAAGACTATTAAAGATGGTAAGGTAATTTTTGATAGTACTAAGCCATAGAATATGCAGAGTACTTATATAGAAGACTAATAAGCCACCCGCAACCCTGCTAAAAAACAATAGCGTCAGTGAAGGCTGACCAGTAAGGATACCTATGAGTGACAACTTAGCCCGTCAGCCTGACTTAGAACCCGTAGTGGGAGCGTCTGTTGAGGCAGCTGCTATAGACGCTAGCCGTTTAGATGCTGATCATCTAGAAACTAGCAGCGCGCAGCAATGGCAACAGGCACAAGCCCAAACTGATGCTTTAATGGCGGCAGTCAGTCAGGCAGTTATTGGTCAAAGCGATATTATCAAACAGCTGTGTATTTGCTTGGTCGCGGGCGGGCATGCCTTGATAGAAGGCTTACCAGGTTTAGGCAAAACCTTGACGGTCAAGGCTTATGCGCAGGCCATCAGCGGGACTTATCACCGAGTACAATTTACCCCGGACTTAATGCCTGCCGATATTACCGGACATACCCTATACGATATGCAGACCAGCGAGTGGAAGGTGCGTCGTGGTCCTGTATTCTGCAATTTGTTGCTTGCCGATGAAATCAACCGAGCCTCTGCTAAGACTCAAGCGGCTTTATTAGAAGTCATGCAAGAGCAGCAGGTGACTATCGAAGGGACGACCTATCCGGTTGCCGAACCCTTTATCACCATAGCCACGCAAAATCCGTTAGAGCATGAAGGGACTTATCCCTTGCCTGAAGCCCAGCTCGATCGATTTTTATTTAACATCCTTATCGACTATCCGACAGTAGATAACGAAGCGCTAATGCTTAAGACCGTATTGGGCGGCAGTATTGGCGCGACTTTAGATTTATCCGCGGTACCGCAAGTGATGACGCCTGAGCAATTGGTCAAGTTACAGCAACTGGCCGCGCAGGTGCGTCTGGACGATAGGGTAGTCGACTATGCCTTACAGATTACTCGGATGACCCGCCAGCACCAAGGTATTGCTGCCGGTGCGGGGCCTAGGGGTGGTATTGCCTTGCTACGAGCTGCGCGTGCCAACGCCTTGATGGAAGGTCGCCATTACGTGGTGCCCGATGATGTCTTTAGTGTGGCGGTACCCGTGCTACGTCATCGTATCGCTTTAAGTGCGGACTATCAGATTGAAGGCGTACAACCCGCGCAGGTCATTGAGCAGGTCTTGGCCTCCGTGCCAGCACCGCGCCAGTAAGGACCATAATGAGCCCAGCGTCAACCACGCCTAATACTCTAGCTACTGAGCGACTATCTGAGCAGTCGGTAGCGCCATTACCTAACGCTAAGCTAAAGTGGCGACAGCGCTTTGGTCATTGGCAACCTAACAGCCGGTTGGTTAAGATTATCTTGGTTTGGTGGCTAGTGTTGACGATAGCTACGGTCTTAGATCTGACCAATGGTTTCGGAGTGACAGGGTTAGCGGCGCTTACGACTCCGTTATTCACCCTATGTTTTATAGTATTAGCATGTCTAGCGATTGTCTGTGTGTTGGATGTCATTTGCCTATTAACCTTAAGCCAAGTCACGAACTATACGCTACAACGCAGCTATCCTAATAACGTCCCGATATACCATGAGCTTGAGATTACCGCGTACCTATCCTTTATAGCGCATAGCTCGACACACCCAGCTGGTATGACTCAGCGCTTAATTGGCTTATTACGCAAGCTTGGCGTAGCAAAAAAGCTAACGCTCGATTTCTACGACGAGTACCCCGACCAGCTAAGCCCTTTAGAGCCCATGCCTATTCGGGTTAATTTGCCACTAACCAAATCTAATGACCGTTCTAATGATAGGGATGCCCAAGATTCAGACATAAATACCTTAAAGATTGCTTACCCTGTCTTACCTACCGTTCGCGGTACGGGTTATTTTGGGGTGGCGCATTTACGGGTATGGTCGCCCTTAAAATTATTCCGTCGCTCGTTAGCTATTAGCGCAGTCTCGGCAAATACTAGCCCTAACAACAACGTTAAAAGTAGCGATCAAGGTCAATATCTACGCGTATTAGCGGACTTTTCGGGATTGATGAGCAATCAGCTGTCCGCTATCTTTGAAAAGAGTGTGCAGGCAGGCGTGCAAGCTATGATGCAGCAAGGTCATGGTAGCGACTTTTTAAAATTGCGCGAGTATAGTGCCGGCGATGCTATCCGGCAGATTGATTGGAAAGCCAGTGCCCGCTTGCGTCGGATGATGAGTAAAGCGTACGAGGATGATAACGATCAGAATGTGGTCTTGTTACTCGATTGCGGTGAGCAAATGCGCCATCAAGAACACTATGAAAATGTCAGTGATATCGATGCCGACTTACATACCGACATTATAGAAACAAGTGTATTGCAGGCGAGTAGGGTAGGTGATGGTTTTGCGCAGTCCGTCTCGCAGCATAGCCAAGCCAATTATTTTGACAAGGTCTTGAATGCGGTATTATTACTGGCTTATATTGCCAATAAGCAGAACGATAAAGTCGGCCTGATGACCTTTGGCGGTACCGACGTGTATTTACCGCCCACCAAAGGGGTGGCGTTAATCCGTAATATGCTTAATGAGACGGCTGATATCAAGCCCAGTATGCAGACCAGTGACTATCTATTAGCCGCACAACAACTCAGCGCCAGACTTAAAAAACGCAGTGTGGTCGTACTCATTACCAATACCCGTGCTGAGGCAAGCCAAGAGCTGCTACAAGCAGTGCAGACACTCAGTCGCAAACATAAAGTCGTCTTTGCCAATCTCATGGAGCAAACGCTCGTAGATAGACTGCACGGCGATACAATACCGTACGCTTTAGACGACGCTTTGCTGTACCATGCGCTAGTCGATTATGAGCAAGGTCGTCAGCAGTTGCATGCGCAGATTAGCCAGCAAACGGGCGCGCTTTGTTTGCAGACTACCGCCAATAAGTTACCATTAACCTTAACGCAGGCGTATTTATCGTTAAAAAGGTAGTCAACTCTTAAAAATTTAAATATTTGTTCGATTTTTAAGAAAAAAATCCCCTATAACCATTTTATTATTAACAAAGAAAGGTAAAATTTTATGTTAAACACCAAAATATATCAGGCCGTTTATGTCCTAGCCGAAGAGCTGTTAGAGGCGAGCAACCGTAGAAACCAAGAGTTATTCAATGAGCTATATGCCGATTTAAAGGCTATCTGTGTCGATAACGAAGGCACGGATAAAGACCACCCAGTACAATGGGAAGCCTTAGCCGACTTTACTGAGGACGGTGATGAAGCCTTAGCGTTATATAGCAAAGCCTTAGAGAAAGCCACGGGGATTAATTCAAAAGACTATATGTCCTCGATTGCCTATGCTATGGCGGAGCTACAAGTACAAATGGGTCAGATTAAAGAAGCGGTAGAAAATTTAAAGAATGCCAAGATATCCGCTAATAAGATTGAAGATAAAGAGCTAAAGAATGAGATTCACGATTTATTGGTTGAGCTGACCGGTGAAAAGCCTGAATAAATACCCAAGCATATAGCTGACAAATAGCAGAATCCAAAAGGCCTAGAGCGATGTTTATCTCTAGGCCTTTTTTATATAGAGTCATAATTTAGAACAGTAAGTGAATAGTCATCATCACTTTATTATTCCAAGCAAAGCTTTAATTACTAACCATATTATTCGGTGACAAGATAGCCGACAACTCTGCTTCGCTTAACAGATTCTCTTGTTTGACCAATTCAGATACACCCAAGCCACTAAGTAACGCTTGGCCTGCGATACGACTGGCATTCTCATAGCCAATGTGTGGGACTAAGGCCGTTACGATGCCGATGCTGTTTTCTACATGGAAGGTACAACGGTCTTCGTTAGCGGTGATACCTTGAATGCACAGCTCATCTAGCATACGAATCGACTTTTCTAACATACGCGCGTTATTCAACAGGTTATAGACAATCAACGGCTCCATAGCATTGAGCTGGAGCTGACCTGCTTCTGCCGCCATAGTAATCGTCATGTCCGTGCCCATCACTTGGAAGGCAGTCTGGTTCATAGCCTCTGGGATAACCGGGTTGACCTTGCCAGGCATGATAGAAGAGCCTGGTTGTACAGCAGGAAGATTGATTTCACTGAATCCTGTCCGTGGCCCACTAGATAGCAAACGTAAGTCATTGCTTAATTTAGATAGTTTGATAGCTAGACGCTTTAGCGTGCCGGAGAACGTGATAAAAGACCCCATATCCGAGCTGGCGGCAATAAGGTCTTCAGCCAATTTGACAGGTAAGTTCGTAATCTCGGCCAATTCATCGACCGCTAAATGAGCATAACCATTCGGCGCATTAATACCGGTACCGATAGCTGTGCCGCCTAAGTTGACTTCACATAATTGATTGCAAGAGCGCTTAATACGCGCGGTCTCACCGCGTAAATCACTAGCAAAAGCATTGAACTCTTGGCCCAAGGTCATAGGCACGGCATCTTGCATCTGAGTACGGCCCATTTTCAGGATACCGCTAAATTCTTCCCCTTTAGCCGCTAAGCTTTCTTGTAGTTTGGTGACGGCTTCAATCAGCGGTTGCGCGGCAAACACTATCGCCAAACGAGCTGCTGTAGGGTAGACGTCGTTGGTAGATTGCGAGCGGTTGACGTCATTATTAGGATGTAGGTATTTATACTCACCAGACGCATAGCCTAGCTTGGCCAAGCCGATATTGGCAATGACTTCGTTGGCGTTCATGTTGGTCGAGGTGCCGGCGCCGCCTTGGATAAGGTCAACGATGAATTGATCGTGATGCTCGCCAGCAATAAGTTCATCACAGGCGGCTAAAATGGCGTTGAGTTTGTCATCGGTGAGCAGGCCATGTTTATGGTTGGCTTTCGCTGCAGCGGCTTTCACCATAGCTAAGGCTTTGACTAGCTCAGGGAAATGACTGATTGGCACACCGGTAATATTAAAGTTTTGGTGAGCGCGTTGGGTTTGAATACCGTATAAGGCATTAGCTGGGACATCTTGCTGACCCAGTAAATCCGCTTCGATACGAGTGTGCGGGTTATCCGTGTTTTGCTGAGTATTATCTACCATAGTCATAGGTCTTCTTAGTGAGTCGTTCAGTGGCACAATAGAAAGGCGGCTAACTTATCGCACTAGGGCCATAAATTAACCACCTTGAGGAAATATTTCGAATAGGTTATCTAGAGTAGCAGCCAGTGCTAATCCCTTCAATATCGTTAAATATTATATAGTTATCTTTAGATAAACTACAATTGAAATATCGATATATGTGGGTAAACCTTGAGCGCTGTATTAGGCTCGGTTAGGCGCAATCTGTTTTCCCATAATCTCTTGTACCCTGTTATCATTAACGCTGATACCTATAATTGATAATTAGTCAAATATGGACTAAAAATGATATTAAAAAATGAAATGTTATCTGTCTATCAGCAGCTACTAGCTGGCGGTGAGCTGCGTCATATCGAGGCCAAAAAAGCATCCGTCGGGGTAGGTGACTCCGTCATGCAGACAGTGTGTGCTTTCGCGAATGAACCTAATATTGGACACGGCTATCTGCTATTGGGAGTGTCTGAGCCAAATGACGAGCATGATAACTTTTGGATAAGTGGGGTATCAGATACCGATAATCTCCTCAATCAACTGCAAGGCAACTGTCGCAATCAATTTAACCGTATGGTTCAGATAGATGCTGGCGTGCTAACTATTGAAGATAAAGAAATTATCTTGGTTAAAGTCTTTGAGTTGGATGCCGTCTCTAAACCTTGCGGCTTTACTAGCGGTAGAAATAAGAAGAATTTCTCAAAAACAGGGGTGTGGCGTAGAGGCTTAAACAATGACTATGAAGCCAGTATTGAAGAGCTACAAGACATTATTATGGCCAAAACAGGACAGTCTTATGAAAATATTGTCTTGCCGGATGTGACATGGAGCGATATAGACCTAGAGGCTATTACGGCTTATCGTAAACAACGTGTTAAAGTGCAGCCGGATGCCGTGGAGCTTGACTACAGTGATGTTGAGCTATTGGATTCATTTCACTTACTAAAAAGCGTGAATGGCGAGAATAAGCCCAATATTGCAGGCTTATTATTATTTGGCTCTGTGGCAGCGCTACGCCGGCATTTACCCATGGCACGTGTAGACTATACAAGAAGCACTGGTACGCAATGGGTAGAGGATGCTGATGAAAGGTTTTTATACACTAAAGACTTTCGTGAGCCTTTAGTAACGATGATTCCGCGCGTTGAAGCAATGATTATGGATGATATGCCTAATCATTTTCGCTTAGAAGACAATGCCCTTCAGCGCTCGGATGAGTCATTATTGCCACAGCGGGTGGTGCGTGAGGCGGTAGTCAATATGGTGATGCATAGAGACTATGCTGTGCATCAACCCTCACAAATTAACCGCTATAAAGACCATCTGGATATGCACAATGCAGGGTTTTCGTTAAAACCGCTAGACACGTTAGATCGTGCCGGCTCAGTGACTCGTAACCCCTTAATAGCAGCGGTGCTTTATGACTTAAAATGGGCAGAGACCAAAGGCAGTGGTATCCGTACCATGCGTAATAAGCTCAAGCAGATGGGACTGACGCCACCAGAGTTTAATAGTGATTATAATAACAATCACTTTACTGCCAGCTTTCTACTCCATCAGTTGATGGACAACCAGCAGTTACGCTGGTTAGATGCTTTTGGACAGGAGTTATCTGACGTTGAGGCCAATGCTTTGATGTTAGCCAAAGAGACCGGCAGTGTGAACAACGGGACACTAAGAGAGCTTACTGGGCTGGATACATTGATGGCTAGCAAGCTATTGGCAAAGCTTTGTCGTGACAATCTTTTGCAAAAGCAGGGTAGCGGTCGCGCGACTTCTTATGTACTGACAAACTATGCGGCAAATATAAAAACGATACCTTTACCTCAAACCTCCGGAGCTAATGCTCAAACCTCCGGAGCTAATGCTCAAACCTCCGGAGCTAATGCTCAAACCTCCGGAGCTAAGACGCCAGCAGATCACAGTTTGAAAGACCCCGTAGCATTTCCCAAGAAAGCCACGCAAAAACAATTGTATATGGCTATATTGAGGCTATGCCAGCAGTCCGCATTGGGTATAGAAGACTTAGCAAAATCCTTAAACCGTAACCCTGATTATTTGCGTAAATCTTATCTTAACCTTATGATTACTGAAGGCTTATTAAGCCATGTCTATGACAAAACGCCCAATCATCCAGAGCAAGCCTATATCATTACTTCTTCAGGTGAACAATGGTTAATGGCATCAGATTCAGATAATGATAAGGCTGATTTATGATTTAACTACACTCTTATAGCACCCCGCAAACCATCAATATAATCCGCCCAATCCTGCATCATCTGCACGCGGATATCTATCTCATCCAAACGATTATAAGCGCCACCATGGGTATCTTTGACTCTATGGCCCAACTGCAACTCGGTGACGATATCCGAATAGCGCAATTCGGGTTGCTCCATAAGTAAGGTCTTGGCAGAAGCACGGAAACCATGCGCACATTGCACATCTTTATAGCCCAGCCTATGAAATATCTGCACTAGCGTGGCCTTACTAATATAGGCATTGCTAGAGTCACGCATCGACGCAAACACATACTCTTTATGCCCTGTGACCTTTTGAATTTCTCGTAAACGCTCGAGCACTTGTGTCGCTAATGGCACGACCAGATGCGACACCATATCGTCACGACCTTCGCCCTTAGTGGGGGAGAACTCCCAGAGCTTATTATCCCAATCAATATCTTGCCAGCGCATCGAGCGCAGATCGATACTACGCACAAACACGTACGGCAGTAGGTTTATAGCGGCTAAAGTAATAGCACTAGCGCCTTTAAATGCGGCCATATCTTGCAACAGGACAGCAAACTTATCTGGTTTAGTGATGGCGGGCAAGTGCCTGCCTGAGTTTGCCGGAGCCAGCTCACCATGGGTATCTATAGCGACATTACGCTCACACAAGCCACGTGCTACCGCAAAAGCAAAAACTTTTTCGGTATAGAGCCGGGTACTAGCACCCACGAAGGTCGCCTGATTGTTATTATTTTGAATAGACTCACAAACGTTTAATATGATCTCGCTAGTAATGTCATTCATCCGTAAATCACCAATCTCACGGCACATATAGCCCAAACATAAATCCCAAAACTTCAGGGTCGACTCACTAAAAGACAGCTTGCTAGATTTCGCCTTACCACGACTGGCTATCTTATTATCGCGCCAAGCCTTTACGATTTCTGCAAAAGTTGCATTTTTTAAGTGAGCATACTTATTCACTTTTTCTTGTTGTTGGGCGGCTTTGGGATCCACCCCTTGGGCCACCATAGCCAAGATAGCGTCGGCTCTATACTTGACCTCGTGCAGACTTACTTCATCGACGCGGCCTAGCATCATCCTAGGACGTTTTCCTTCCATATGCGGATGCGGATAGCGCAGGTAGTATTCTTTTTTACCGTTCGGATAGATGCGCACGCTTAATCCTGCGATACCGGCAATACTCACCGAGTAGTCTTTATCCCGGCATTGCAGATTATTGATATCGCTTATGGTGTTGATGGTCATTATTTGATCCGTAAAGTTTTGCGAGTGCGTAAGATAAAAGTTAAATAGGGTTCTAAAGAGAATTGACTAGCAGGAAACCGAATAACCAGCAGATTTGCTTATAAAGGCTACCAGCTTAACCAGCGTAATTTTTGCTCTTGCTGCTAGATAATTGGACACCATGTTGGACACTGAATATTTTAATATATACCAGAAACCTTATAAATATAATGTTTATAGAGTTAATTATCCCCAAGGCTACCTTGGGGATGATTATAGTATAGTGCAAATCAAGGGAGTAAGCCATGAATAGCTTGCTCTATATAGGGTTTAGCGAAATAGCCTGAATAGGAATGATTAAAAATAGGATAAAGGGTTTTTAATAGCGCGGCTAAGAGGCAGATTTGAATAGAAAAACCATGCTCCCGTACTCGCACAGAATTAATTAATCAGGGTCATAGTACTGTTCTGTGCAAGTAGGAGAGCATGAAAAAATAGCCTTATTTAAGTACATGGATTATAAATAGTGCAGAAAAAATGAGAGCAGAGGAGTTTTTACAAAAAACTAAATGTTGTGCTGATAATGAGCCAACTGCAGATTGGCTAGGTTGGATTTTTCAAAGGAGATTTATGGCTTAACAGTCAGCGCAAATATTGTTATGCATATAAGCCACTGATCTTTTTATATGAGCTGGCTCGTGTTGCATTTATCTAGGTTTAGTTAGGACGCTCATAAACCTTGACCATGACTTATGCTTGGATCAGACCCAGTCTTACACTTAGTCTATTTATAATCGTGAGGAGGGGGAGAGTGAACTATCATTTTAAATGATAATTGTTTTTATTAGCGTTAGCGAGTAAAATCGTTTTTTATTATTGTTCTCTAACTAAGCCATCAGCTATAGACAATAACTTTTATTTAATCCCCCTTCATAACCTATGAGTGTCTTTATGCTACGTGCCGATCAACTTACTGTCATCCGTCAAGGAAATACACTGCTAGACCAGGTGAGCTGTGAGATTGGCAGCAATCAACTGGTGGCACTGGTCGGGCACAATGGCTCGGGCAAATCGACGCTGATTAAAGCCTTGGCCGGTGAGATGGCCAGTAGTAGTGGCAGTATTACATTGGATGGGCGCCAAATCAGTGATTATGGTAATAAAGAGTTGGCGCAGCAAATGGCGTATTTGCCGCAGCAACTGCCTGAAGCCGCTGGATTTACCGTACGTGAGCTAGTGATGCTAGGGCGTTATCCGCATCAAAAATGGCTGCAAAAACCCACGCAAATGGATAGAGATAAAGTCGCGCAAGCGCTACAAGTGACGCAAATCGAAGCTTTTGCTGACCGTATTACGGCCACATTATCCGGTGGGGAACGTTCTCGGGCTTGGCTGGCTATGTGCTTAGCGCAAGATACTAGGTATCTCTTACTCGATGAGCCGTTGGCGGCCCTGGATATACATTATCAAATCGAAGTAATCCAACTGATTCGTCGATTAGTAGATGAGCAAGGCTTGAGTGTGGTGATTATTGTGCATGATATTAATCTAGCCGCGCAGTATGCCGACCGCATTATCGCGCTAAAAAATGGCCAAGTGTGTCACAACGGCGATATAGCCAGCACGATGCGACCTGAAGTACTGCGTAATATCTTCAATATTGATATGCAACTACTGGATCATCCCGTCACAGGTCAGCCTGTCGCAGTGGCTTAATATCCACTTATCTCTTTCCTTTTCTAACTCTCCTACAAAGACACGC
The DNA here is from genome assembly GCF_058189395.1 of Psychrobacter sp. CoH-33_TS_01. Lineage (NCBI taxonomy): Bacteria > Pseudomonadati > Pseudomonadota > Gammaproteobacteria > Moraxellales > Moraxellaceae > Psychrobacter > Psychrobacter sp. CoH-33_TS_01. Next base: position 82,291 of record NZ_JBVGQI010000004.1, on the reverse strand, counting down.
TTTTATGCCTCCTGATTTTCATAAAGATCGACTGTCAAAGTTCTCTATAGTCTTGCCTACAGCTGCCTTAAAATGGGCAACTGTCTTAATCTGTATGGCCTTAACCGCTTGTAATAACGCTACTCAAACCGATGAGACACCGGCTAAATCTGCCTCAGAAACCACTACCAAAGCTAAGAAGAATATAAATATTGTCTCCCCAGATTGGGGTAATGCCGCGACTCTGACGGCAATGGGTCATCCCCCTATTGCGACAGGGGATGTCAGAGTTTGGGAGCGCTGGGTAGGTGATCCTAAGCTACCGGCGTCGATTGTCGATTTAGGCATTCGTTATCAGCCCAATGCTGAATTAATCGCGCAATTGCCCGTAGATCTGGTGGTAGATAACTTTTTTTATGAGCATGCGCGGAGTTTATATGGTGATGTACCGGCTGAGTCAGTGATGTTTGCAGCAAAAGGGGAGACAGCAACCTGGGAGGACTATACCGAACCCACGCGTAAGTTGGGCGCACTGATTGATGATCCCAAATTGGCTGAAGACTATATTGTTGCAAGTGAGCAGGATATAAAGCTCGCCAGCCAAAAATTAGCACAGCGTTACCCAAAAGTGAAGAAATTTGCCGTGGTACAGTTTGCTGATGCTAATAATATGCGTATGTATGTGGCCAATAGCCTGTTTCAGCCGGCCTTAAACGGTATGGGGAAAGAGCTTGAGGTATTAGGCAAAGGCAATAACTGGGGGTTTACACCGATACGACTGGGCGATTTAGCAAAACTGGATAAGGATACTTGCTTATTAATTATTGAGCCACTGAGCCCTATAACGCAGGCGGAGATTAAAGAAAGTTTGATTTGGCAGCGTCTAGGCTATGGCAACACTCGCTGTATGGGGCAACTGCCTACCATATGGATTTATGGTGGTATGTCGTCGTTGGTCGGTTTGGCCAATAACTTATCAGATGTGACCCTAACAGGTGGGGAGCTATTATGAGTATCCACACTAACACTAACAATGCTGCCAGTGCTAGCAATACTGCTAATACCAACCATCAAATCGCCGACAGTACTGATGCTATGACGCCAATTTCTCCACAACCACTTTCTCAACCTGTCAAGACAGCTAAGCCATCACCAAATGAGCCGTCATCAAATAAGCCTACTGAACCAAATCCACGCCCTTCTTTATTGGCCAATATCTCTTGGCGACTATGGGCCATGCTCATAGGCTTGGCCACTTTGTCTTTATGGAGCAGCTGGGCATTGGTAGAGGAGCAGTGGCTGCGACCACTCAGTGATTTGTGGCTACCCAGCTCACAATTGGATATTGCCAGTATGGCAATACAGCTGCAAATACTAGCCACTAGTGTCGTGGCGCTTTTAGCCGGTGGATTATTGGGGGTCGTCAGTATTTTACTGCAGCAGTTGGTCAAAAACCCGCTGGCATCAGACACTACGCTAGGGGTGGGCGTTGGAGCGCAATTGGCCATTCTCATCGTGACTTTATTTTTGCCAAGTTTGGCCATCTATGGTGGTTTTTACGTGGCCTTTATTGGCGCTATCCTCAGTATGGGTCTGGTGTTTGCATTATCAGCGCCTAGCCGTTTTAACCCATTAATACTGATACTTTCGGGTTTGGTGGTCAATATCTTACTGGCGGCAGTGGCCAATGTCATGGTTTTGTTCTTCGCTGAACGCAGCAATGGCATGCTGTCGTGGGCAGCTGGATTTTTGACGCAAATCAGTTGGCATACCAGCACTCTACTGGCCATAACCGCCGCTGTGATGGCCGTTGCTTGCTTGCCGTTACTGAAACCACTAACCATGATGAGCTTAGATGATGCTCAAGCCAGACGCTTGGGCGTGCCCATCAATGGTATTCGGGCCTTAGTAGTCATCATAGTGGCCGTGGTAACGGCTTTAGTCATCAGTGAAGTGGGCTTAATCGGCTTTATCGGGCTTGGGGCAGCAAGTTTGGTCAATGCCCTAGGCATCTCTGCTATTGGTAAGCGCTTAGCCGCCGCCTTTGGGCTGGGAGCATTGCTATTATTATTGACCAGTAATGTCGCTTTACTGCTTGAACCTATACTGGGCATGCAAATCCCAGCAGGTGCCATGACCGGTATTCTTGGCGCACCGCTTATTATTTGGCTGATTCTGCGTCAGCGCCGCGAGCGCATAGAAACCGTCACTCCTATGACTAGTGGACTTGCCGGCACGCATATCTCCATCGCATTTTGGCGTTGGGGTGTTGGCGTGCTTACCCTTATTATGCTGGCTTGCCTATTTGTGCATGATATCAATGGCTGGGGCATTAGTAAGGATTGGGCGCTCACCCAACAGTATCGTCTGCCGCGTAGTTTGAGTGCGGCTGCCACCGGTTTGATGTTGGCCGTCGCCGGTGTGTTATTGCAGACGTTAACGCGCAATCCGATGGCTAGCCCTGAGGTTTTAGGGGTTAGCTCGGGGGCTGCGCTTGGGGTCATTTTAGGGTTTTTATTTCTACCAAGTTGGGGCCTATCCGCCGGGGCTGGTACGTTGCTAGTTTCAGGCCTATCCGGCGCCATAGCTGTATTACTACTGATTATTTGGCTGGCACGTAGGGTTAGCTCAGGCTATCTATTACTAGTAGGTATCGGCATTGCCGCCATGATGGATGGGGTGATGCATATGGTGAAGCTGTCCGGTGATCCCCGTCTTGAGGCGATGCTCAGTTGGCTATCAGGCACCACTTATAGCGCTCAGCCCAGTACAGTCTGGTACCTCATTGGCATTGCCTCTATCTTATTTGTGCTGAGCTTACTGCTGCTAAAACCGCTACGTGTCTTGGGCTTAGGCCCAGGAGTAGCGCGTAATTTAGGGGTGTCTGTGACGCCTGTGACCCTCGCGGTCTTAGCATTAGTTGCAGCACTCAGTACTGCCAGTACACTAGCAGTCGGCCCATTGAGCTTTATCGGTCTTATGGTACCGCACTTGGCCACGTCACTCGGTGCCGTCAAGATTGAGCGGCAGTTACCGTTAGCCGCTTTGTTAGGTGCGGGGGTCATGGTGATAGCCGACTGGATTGGCCGTTATGTCATCTTCCCCTATGAGTTACCTGCGGGCACGATTGCTGCCATTATCGGTGGTGGCTACTTCTTGTGGCTCATTCGTAAGGTGCCTGCTGCCCATAGATAGCGGTAAAAGGATATAGCAGATGGCGGCATTTAAAGCGGGTCAAAATACTGAGCATGATAGCCGCCCTAATACAGCTAATCAGCTCCACAATGGCAGTAGCCACGCTGCCGCTACTATTACTGATGCTCCTGTTGCCACTGGCTTAAGCTTACTGAGTGACAAACAAGGACAACAGGTGCTACTCACACTACTGCTCGGCGGCACCGTGGTCAGCTTCAGTAATAGCGCCCTTAATCCCGCGATTCCTGTCTTTATGGCCGTCTTCGATGTCGATATTGTCATGGGCGGCTGGGTAATCAATGCTTATGTCCTAGCCATGAGTGTAGGGCTAATGCTAAGCGGCTATCTCAATAAAATATTTGTTTTCAAATGGGTCTATTTAGCCGCAATAGTTGGGTTTATGCTGGGGTCCATCTTTGGCATGTTGGCCTCTAGTATGGGCTTAGTGATAGTGGCTCGCGCCATACAAGGGCTAAGTGGCGGGCTTATCATCCCGCTATCTATTGGGCTACTGTATCAGATCTATCCGCAGCATCAGCACGGTAGAGTGATGGCGTTATGGGGCATTGTCATTATGATGTCGTTGGCGTTTGGTCCCTTAGTGGGGGCTTACCTCGTTGAGCAATTCGCTTGGTGGACTCTGTTCGCTATCACCATACCATTGAGTGCCATTGTCATGGCAATGATCTGGCAGTTCGTACCCAATATAAGCGCACAAGATACCCATGCTACTTTTGATACTGTCGGCTTTGTCAGTTTGCTAATTTGGCTGCTTGCGATGATGGTGTGGCTAAGCACCCTGAAGGTAGATTTTAATACCGATTTATTCAGCTCATTATACAGTTCAGATGGCTGGTTAGAATTCGCTACTTTGGTGCTATTAGCTGGCGGCTTTTTACTGTCTGCTATCGTTTGGTGGGGTTATGAGCGCCGTCAGAGCCAGCCGTTACTCAACGTGCGCTTGTTTAGCAATAAAACTTATTTACACAGCACTATCATCAGCATCACCCAAACCTTAGGGCTGATGTTATGTCTCTTACTATTGCCGATATTCATCCAAGATGTTATGCAGGAGAGCGCCATATGGACTGGCATTGTCCTGATGGTAGCAACACTAGTGTCCAGTGTCACGACACTCTTTGCAGGTCAAATAGTAGACCGACGCGGTGCCCGCAATATTGGCATATTGGGTATTATTATTAGTGTGCTGTCCACTTTGATGCTGGCGTGGTGTCTGTATCAACCCGAGCTTTGGTTGCTCATCGTTATCATGAGTGTGCGAGGTGTCGGAGTAGGGTTGGCCTATCTACCCACCACCACAGTGGGTTTTAGCAGCTTGCCCAAAGAAGAGGTCACTGAAGGGGCTGCCCTCAACAATATCAGTCGGCGTATCTTCTCTACTTTATTCATAACTTTGGCCACCATCTATATAGACGGCCGCAGTACTCAATTATTAGCGGTCGGCTCTCAGAACACCACGATAAATGCTATCCAAGAGGTGTTAGTAGTCATCGCGGTAATTTTGTTATTCACGCTGCCATCCGCCTGCAAACTTCCTAAGTCAGCTTAAGCCTATCACCAGAGTATGGTGTTAATGAGATAGGGAGTTAATTAACATAGCGGCTTAATTGACATAGGTACTTAATTTAAAGTCATCCGCAACAAGTGTCTAGCACTATTAGTTAAGTTAATATTATTTAATAGATTATTATTTTTAATTAGTTGGGAATTGGGGTTTAGGTAATGTTTTAACCTCTAAAGTCACTAAATTAGTAAAATTAAATGTATGAACGAAAATAATTATCATTTACAATATCGTTCACAAAGATAGCACATACAGTAGTATTAGCTAAACATAGCCATTGCCACTATTTGACCCTCTAACTAAGCGAACTAAATATGAAAAGTCATCATCAAGTTGCTCTGTCCGTTTTAACCCTCTGTATCAGTCAGCAGTTGTATGCGCAAACCAATGACTCTGCTGTCGATATTGCCACTGAAGCGACCACGACTAACTCAGTCGCTACAGATACGCCTCATGCTACTTTAGATACCATTACCATTACTGCAAACGCCAGAACCGGTACCGCACTGGCACAGAAGATTAGTGAGATGCCAGCGGTCACGCAAGTCATCACTGAAGAAGAGCTCAAGATGCAGGCGACTGGCAATCGTACAGTGGGCGATATGTTGGCCCAGCTTATCCCAAGTTTGGGCGCAAGTAGTGGCTCTACCAGTAATTATGGCACCACCATACATGGTCGTCCGGTGCAGTTTTTGCTCAATGGCGTGCCTTTAAGTGGTTCACGTAGTCTGTCAAGAGAGCTCAATAGTATTGATCCTGAGCAGTTAGAGCGGGTAGAGGTGCTTTCAGGGGCTACCAGTATTTATGGTGCAGGTGCTGCAGGCGGGCTGATCAACTTGGTCACTAAGTCGTTGGTAGGCTATGATCCTATTAGACAAAGCAGAGTAGGGGTCAGTAGCAGTCGTAATTTTGATTCAGAGTCATTGGGTTATCATGTAGGACAAACTTTGGGCTATGGCGGCGAGAAGTCCTATGGTCGCTTAGACGTAGACTATGATAGCAAAGGAGGTAAGTTTGATAGTTCTGATCAGCGTATTAGCCCTGATGTCAACCAAACTGATCAACAAGATACTGAAGCTCTTAGCATTAATGCCAGTGTAGGGACGCAATTAACCGACAGTCAACGTGTTGATTTAGCCGTCACTTATTATGATGATCAGCAGGACACAGACTTCGGACCCGATTATGGTAAAAATCTACAAGTCTTGCTGAAGCCTAAGGCTATGGCTCCGTCATTAAAAGCAGTACCGGGTGCTGAAATAGAAAACCAGCCGTTTACTACCAAGACTACTGTCAACTTAAACTATAACAATGATGATGTTGCTGGCTCAAATCTAAGCGTTACCGGCTACTATCGCGATGAAAAAGGCCGTTTTTACCCCTCTGGTAAAAGTGGTGCCGATGCTGCTGCGGAAGTTTGGGTGGCGAATGGTTTGACGGATGCAACCACCTTGGGCAAGCTGTTAGGCGGGGCAATCATCGTGGCCCAGTCAGAAGCAGATATTGAAGTCATGGGCTTGCGAGCTGCTATGCAGACCGAAAGCGAGCTGGCGGGTAAAAACGCCTTGTTTAGTTATGGCGTAGACTATGAGCGCGAAAAAAGTGAGCAAACTTACTACGGTCAAGACCTAAATACCTTCCTAGCTAGCAATGGGTTGATAGCCAAAAACAATGGTGTTAATTATAACGGTGGCCCCGTGACGACCAGCGATAAACTGGGAGTATTTGCCAATACCGATATTGATTTGACCGATAAATGGCATGCCAGTGCCGGCGTGCGTTATCAGAAGCTAAAAGCGGAAACTGATAGTTTTGTTCCGATTACCGAGCAAATGCTAGAAGAGTACTTTAATAATCCGAGCATAAAACCGGTAGCCGATGCCTATCGTTTTGATTATAAAGCGGGATTAGTAGAAGCCGGCAGTACTGATCACGATAAGACTTTGTTTAACTTGGGTACTAGCTACCAAGTGACCGCAAACGATCAATTATTTGCTAATTTTTCTCAAGGATTTACTACGGCTGATGTCCAGCGTGCGCTGCGTGATGTGCGGGCAGGTTTTGTAGTGAATTCAGAAAATGTACAGCCTATTGCCGTGAATAACTATGAGTTTGGCTGGCAAGGCAAGCATGGCGATACAGCAGCCAAATTAAGCGGATTTTATAACGATTCAGACAAGGTAGTGCGCTTTACCGACAGCTACACGGTAGAAGTCGTGGATACTGACCAACGCATCTACGGCGCAGAAGGCTCTTTAGTACAAAACCTGAATGACCAATGGCAAGTGGGCGGTAGCGTGGCTTATACCCGCGGCCAATACGACAAAGATGGTGAATGGCTAGAGCTGGACGCGGTAAGTTTGACGCCACTAAAAGGGACTGCTTTTGCGCAATATAACTTCGATGGTGGTAGTAATGTGCGCTTGCAGGCATTAGCCATTGGTGGGGATGATAAAGCTTTTAAAGACCAGCAAAAAGATCCTAATTCTAGCGCGTTGCCATTCACAGGGTATATGACTTTAGATTTATTAGGCCAAGTAAAAATGCCTGTGGGTCGTTTGGACTATGGGGTTTATAACTTGCTGAATAAAGACTATCAGTCGGTTTATCATCAGACCACGTATGGTGATCTTAACCGTCTGTCTGCTGTGGGGACGAACTACGGCTTGAGCTATACTATCGATTATTAAGCCAAGCGGTTGGTTATTGAATTGAAGATTGAAGTAATAATCACCTAGCAGTTAACATCTAGAAAATAAAACCCATAGAAAAACCTTTCATGCTCATCGTTAAGGAGTGTGGAGGGTTTTTTTATAGCCATCAAAACAGGTTTTTTACTTAGCAGTAGTAAGCCTGTTTTTGATGTAGTGAGTCTTGCAAATGGGCAACAAGCAGTTTTAACTTTTGATCGGGTTGCCTGGCCTTGGGATATACTGCATACATGCCGAGCTCCTTTCGTGTAAACCGCTGCAAAATCTGCGTAAGTGTATGTTGTTGTATCTCCTCATGGACCAGCGCTTGGGGCAAAAAAGCGATGCCTAAATCGCTGAGCGTAGCTTGTTTAATCGCACTAAGATGATTGCTATGAAACCGACCATAGACCGGCATTAATTGCTCTGTGCCGTCTATACATACTGGCCATATGTTGTTAGAAGTATTATCAAACTTATAGATTATACACTCATGATGGTCTAATTCTTCAGGGGTTTGAGGCGTGCCATATTGCTTTAAATAATCTGGCGTCGCACATATCACCCATCGGCTATCTATAAGACGCCTTGCAATGAGCGATGAGTCTTCAAGCTCAGCGGTCCTTATTGCCAAATCAAAACCTTCTTCTATCAAGTCAACCAAGCGATTGGTAATTTGTAAATCTACCGATATTTCAGGGTGTTGTTTACAGAATTCAGCAATCGATTCGCTCAATATCAAGTTTGCAGAGACCACAGGCAGGGTTATTCGTATGGTGCCTTTCATATCCTCGCTATAACCCGTTACTGCATCCTCAGCTTCTTGAAAGGCATGTTTAGCAATTTTAGCTTTGTCATAAAGCGTCCTGCCGGCATCGGTTAAGCTCAACTTTCTAGTGGTTCTATAAATGAGCTGAGTATTTAAGTTCTCTTCTAGTCTTGCAATGCGCTTGCTCACTACTGAATTGGTTAATGATAGCTTTGCAGCGACTTTAGAGAATGACCCTTCCTCAACAACTTGGACAAATAAAACCATATCGTCAGCTTTGACCATACTTGTGCTCCAATGGGCGTAATGCGGATTAGATTATAGCAAAAAAGGAAAATAACATTGTCCATTGATGCAATATATCAATTAATTAACAAGGCGTAGACTATTTTAAGGCTTTTGGAACATGGGGCCATAGACTGTCGCAAGTCGTGCTTGGCTGTGTCTGCAACACGGCTTGGATAAATTAGCAGTCCCTGTTTGTGAATGTTTAATACAACTTAGTCATCATTTAGGCGTCAAAATAAAGGCTGCGATGACTGGGTTCAAGGAAGATTAAACGATAAAAAAGGATATGATTTTGAATCAAACAATATATGGTCTACTGGCATTACTGCCAATCGTTCTCTGTGGTATTTTTTTGATAGGCCTGCAATGGTCAGCCAAAAAAACAATGCCGATAGTTTTAGCTGTTACCGCAGCGCTGGCTATTTTCATATGGGATATGACGCTCACTAGAGTGTCCTCATCCATCATTCAAGGTTTGGTCATTACGGTTTCGGTATTGTGGATAGTCTTTGGGGCTATTTTTCTATTGAATACCTTAAAGCATACGGGTGCCATTGCCGTCATTCGAGCTGGATTTACCAACGTATCGCCAGATAGGCGGGTGCAGGCCATTATTATTGCCTGGTGCTTTGGCACCTTTCTGGAAGGCGCCTCTGGTTTTGGTACCCCTGCGGCTATTGCTGCCCCTTTACTGGTGGCGATAGGCTTTCCGGCGTTGGGTGCAGTGTTAATGGGCATGATGATACAAAGCACACCGGTCTCCTTTGGTGCCGTCGGTACGCCTATTGTGATAGGGGTAAGTAAGGGCTTAGACACCGCAGCTATTAGCGCTCGATTAGCACAAGAAGGGCTGCAGTGGGACAGCTTTTTGCAGCTTATAACCAGTCAAGTTGCCATGATTCATGGGGTCATTGGTACGTTCATGCCGCTGTTCATGGTGATGATGCTCACCCGCTTTTTTGGTAAGAATAAAAGCTGGAAAGAAGGCTTCGCTATTTGGCCATTTGCTATATTTGCAGGTCTGGCCTTTACGATTCCCTATACCTTAACAGGGGTCTTTTTGGGGCCTGAGTTTCCTTCACTGGTCGGAGGTTTAGTTAGTATCGCCATTGTTGTCAACGCGGCCAAAAGAGGATTTTTAGTCCCAAAAACCACGTGGGATTTTGCGCCGCAGAAAAACTGGCCAAGCGAATGGATGGGTAAACTGGTGGTCAGTAAGGAAGATGTGACGCTTGATTTAACCAGTAAAAAGATGTCTGCGGTTATGGCGTGGTTCCCTTATTTGCTCGTTGCGATTTTACTGGTGTGCTCGAGAGTATTCGCTGGATTTGAATCCTTCCTAACCAGTGCCACGTTAGATTTTACGACAGTGTTAGGGGAGGCCGACATAAGCGCTAGTTTTAGTCCTCTGTACTTACCTGGAGGCTTGTTAGTCATAAGCGCCTTGGTTGCCGCTGCTCTGCAAACTAAACAACCTGGTAGTGCACTAAATAATGCCTTTAAAGAATCTACTAAAACGGTCTTAGCGGCTGGTTTTGTACTGGTTTTTACTATTCCAATGGTCAGAATCTTTATCAATTCAGGGGTTAACTTATCCGATGTGGCTAGTATGCCAGTTGCCAGTGCTGAGTTGTTTGCGGGTACTTTTGGCAATGCTTTTCCGTTAATTAGTTCTACGATTGGTGCATTAGGAGCCTTTATCGCGGGTTCTAATACCGTTTCTAATATGATGTTTAGCCAATTTCAGTATGAAGCAGCGATGAGCCTACGTATTTCACCTTCTTTAATCATAGCGTCTCAAGCCGTTGGTGCGGCAGCGGGTAATATGATTGCCATACATAACGTGGTGGCTGCCTCTGCAACGGTGGGTTTACTTGGTATGGAGGGCGCGACGCTTCGGCGTACTATTTTGCCTACTCTATATTATGTGTTGTTCTGTGGCATCATCGTCACGGCCGCCATTTATATTTTTAGTTACCAAGGTCCTCTAACATCATGAATGACATACCATCACTAGATAAGGAGGGTCGTATCTCTTCAGCAAACATGCCTTTTCAGGAGATACTCAGTCCTGATCAAGTCTTGGATAAGCTTACAGACGTACTGGGCGCGCGCAATGTCCAGGCTGATCCAGAGAAAAACGAATACTATAGAATGGGATGGCGCTCTGGTGGCGGTAGCGCTTTAGCGGTTTTGTTTCCGCAAACTTTGCTGGAGATTTGGCGTTGCCTAGAAGTGTGCGTTGAGGGTAACTGTATTATTATCATGCAAGCGGCAAAAACAGGCCTAACCGAAGGCTCAACGCCAAGCGGTAATGACTACGATAGACCTGTGGTAGTCATTAATACGCTGGCAATAGACCAATTGTATTTGATAAACGATAATGAGCAAGTCATCAGCTTGGCTGGGGCGACGTTACACCAACTACAAAGTCAGCTGAAGGCGGTGAATAGAGCGCCGCATTCGGTGATTGGTTCCTCGACTTTAGGGGCGTCTATTATTGGTGGGATTTCGAATAACTCGGGAGGGTCTTTAGTAAAAAGAGGCCCTGCTTACACTGAGTTGGCGTTGTTTGCGCAGATTAACGCCCAAGGTCAGTTGGTGTTGGTCAATCATCTAGATATAGGGCTAGGGGATACCCCGGAAGAAATACTGACGAGATTGCAAAATGGGGATTTTGATAAGAGTAAGCTGCCTGACCATGGCAAGATGGCATCAGATAAAGAATATATCGCCAGAGTAAAGGACGTTGATGCCAATACGCCCAGCCGGTTTAATGCTGATAAGCGCAGACTGTATGAAGCCAGTGGCTGTGCTGGCAAGCTGGCGATTTTTGCCGTACGCTTAGATACTTATCCCACGGCTAAACAAGAGAAGACGTTTTATATAGGCAGTAATAGTGTCAGTGAGCTTGCGCAGTTAAGACGGCAGATATTATCAAGCTTCAACAATACTCCTGAAGTTGGCGAGTATATGCATCGTGATATCTTTGATGTGTCGGCCAAATACGGTAAAGACACTTTTTTGAGTATCAAGCATCTTGGCACTGACGCCTTGCCTAGATTGTTTTCTATCAAAGGCGCTATTGATGCCAAACTGCATAAGTGGTCGTGGCTGCCCAAGCATTTCACCGATAAAGTCATGCAGTTTATAGCTAACTTATTCCCAAAGCATTTACCTGAGCGCATGATGGCGTACCGTGATCAGTACGAGCATCACCTCATGATAAAAATGAGTGATGACGGGATAGCTGAAGCCGAAGATTTTTTGCAGTCGTTTTTTGCATCATCAACAACCGGTAGCTATTTTATATGTAGTGAGCAAGAGTCAGAAAGCGCCTTTTTAAATCGTTTCGCAGCCGCTGGTGCAGCATTAAGGTATGAGCTCATCCATGAAAAAGAAGTAGGCGAGATACTAGCGCTCGATATTGCCATACCACGTAACGAGTTAGAGTGGCTCGAAACCCTACCTGAAGCCATTGCACAGCATTTAGAAATGAAGCTGTATTACGGACACTTCTTTTGTTATGTGTTTCATCAAGACTATATTTTGAAAAAGGGCAGTGATGCTCAGTATGTGAAAAAGATGATGCTGGAGCAGTTGAATAAACGTGGCGCCAAATATCCTGCTGAACATAATGTCGGGCACTTATATGAAGCGGAGCCTGATTTGCAAAACTTTTATAAAAGCTTAGACCCAACTAATACCTTTAATCCTGGCATTGGTAAAATGCCAAAAAATAAACGCAATTGCTCGTGCTGCGTGTGATAGCGTCAAAATATTACCTAGATAACTAACAGAATAAAAAGGCCAAACGTATGATTATTTCATCGGCAAATGATTACAGAGCTGCCGCTAAGCGCCGCCTGCCACCATTTCTATTTCACTATATAGATGGTGGTGCCTATGATGAATACACCTTAAAACGTAATGTTGAGGATTTATCGCAAATTGCCCTTAGACAACGGGTGCTGAATGATATGTCACAACTGAGCTTAGAGACACAGCTGTTTAATGAGACCCTGTCTATGCCGGTAGCGTTGTCGCCCGTGGGTCTGACGGGCATGTATGCGCGCCGCGGGGAAGTGCAGGCGGCTATGGCCGCGGATCAAAAAGGCATTCCGTTTACTATGTCGACGGTTTCGGTGTGTCCGATTGAAGAAGTAGCGCCTAAAATTCAGCGTCCAATGTGGTTTCAGCTCTATGTATTAAAGGACCGAGGCTTTATGCAAAATGCCTTGGAGCGTGCTAAAGCGGCGGGGTGTTCGACCTTAGTCTTTACGGTAGATATGCCAGTACCTGGGGCACGCTACCGTGATGCGCACTCGGGTATGAGTGGTAAAAATGCCACTATGCGCCGTTATTTACAGTCTATGACGCATCCACAATGGGCGTGGGATGTAGGACTGAATGGCCGTCCGCATGATCTGGGCAATATCTCTACTTATCTAGGCAAACCTACCGGATTAGCAGATTACATAGGCTGGCTAGGTAATAACTTTGATCCTTCTATTTCTTGGAAGGATTTGGATTGGATTCGGGAATACTGGGATGGGCCGATGGTCATCAAAGGTATTTTGGACCCAGAAGATGCCAAAGATGCAGTGCGTTTTGGGGCAGATGGCATAGTCGTGTCCAACCATGGTGGACGTCAGCTAGACGGAGTGTTATCTAGTGCGCGGGCGCTACCGCCTATAGCCGATGCGGTAAAGGGCGAGATTAAAATTTTGGCTGATTCTGGTATCCGCAATGGCTTAGACATTGTGCGTATGTTGGCTCTAGGCGCTGATCTTTGTATGTTGGGCCGTGCCTTTGTCTATGCTTTAGCGGCAGATGGCAGTGCTGGGGTCAGCAATTTGTTAGACTTGTTGGATAAAGAAATGCGTGTTGCGATGACCTTAACAGGGGCCAAAACCATCGCTGATATTAATTCAGACTGTTTGGCGAAATTGAGTCATTAGATTTGCAGCAAAAACCTTTCATGCTCATCGCTAAAGAGTGTGCAAGGTTTTTCAAGTTTTCAGAATCTATTATTAAAAGCGACCGTTGAGCCGATTTAAAACCCATAACCGTTACACCTTTAACAGCCTATTTAACATAATATACATTATGCGAAAACAAACCAACTGGGTTTGGAGAAATGATACCCTAGGATATCTACGCATTAATATACTCTATAACTATAGGCTTTGTATTTACTGTGCGGTATTTTACCCACAGACTTTTACTCACGCATTTTATTAGCTTGCTACAACCTTGGATTCTTATTATGACTTACGCTTCGAATACCTTATCTACAGATGAAAAAATAACTGCGGACATCACTGCCAATATGACCAAAAATAATTCTGTCGCTCTAAGCTCTGATGCTGTTGCTGCTAATCCTATTAATACTAACTATGACGACTTTGATCAGCAGCACCTTTGGCATCCTTATGCCGCATTGCCGCCATCATATCCCAACTTAGTCATCGACCGCGCTGATGGCGTTACGCTTTATACCAAAAATGGCGACGAGCTATTAGATGGCATGTCGTCTTGGTGGGCAGCCGTTCATGGCTATAATCACCCAGCCCTTAATACGGCTATCACTGAGCAACTCGGCAAAATGGCCCATGTCATGTTTGGTGGCCTCACGCATCAGCCTGCTATAGATTTGGGCAAAAAGCTCCTCGATATTGTCCCAAAAGCCTTAGGAAGCCAAAAGCTTGAGGCGGTGTTCTATGCAGACAGCGGCAGCGTCGCCGTTGAAGTAGCCTTAAAGATGGCTTTACAGTACCAATTGGCCTGCCAGCGCCCGCAAAAGAACCAAATAGCCACCACACGTTCGGGCTATTACGGCGATACTTGGCACGCTATGAGCGTCTGTGACCCGGAAAATGGTATGCACAGCATCTACGGTAAGCAGCTGCCTGTTCAGCTATTTGTCGATATGCCACCTTTGGGCTATGACCAAGCGTTACGTCCTGAAAATGCTCAAAATTTAGAGCGCTTTTTTGCAGATAATCAGCATACTATGGCGGCCTTTATCATCGAGCCTATCGTCCAAGGCGCTGGTGGCATGCGTTTTTATAGCCCAGACTACCTAAAAATCGTGCGTAAGCTCTGTGACGACTATCAGGTATTGCTTATAGCTGACGAGATCGCCACCGGATTTGGCCGTACGGGTCGACTTTTTGCTTGCGAACATGCAGATATATGCCCCGATATTATGACTGTGGGCAAAGCCTTAACCGGCGGTTATATGACCTTTGCTGCGACCATTTGTAGCCGTAAAGTCGCACAAACCATCACCGAAAGCGATTACCCAGCACTTATGCATGGGCCCACTTTTATGGGCAATCCCCTAGCCTGCGCTGTTGCTAGCGCCTCATTAGACTTATTGATAGCTGACGATTATGCGGCACGCGCACGTGAATTTGAGCGGATATTAAAGGTGCAACTGACTGAATTAGCTACAAATACAGCAGTTCAAGATGTACGTTGTCTAGGCGCTATTGGCGTGATTGAGCTTAAAGACGCTATCGATATGGCCGCCTTTCAGCCGTTATTATTGACACACAAAATCTGGGTACGACCCTTTGGCAAGCTGCTGTATATGATGCCACCACTGGTTATGAACAATGATGAATTAGAAACTTTGTGTTATAGATTGAAATTGGTATTAAATCAATATCTTGAAATACAATCTGACAGTTAAATAGTACTAAAATCCTACGCGTTGCCACCGCCTTATCCTATATCGTAGCGCTATATAATAATGGTTATTTTCTTCTATATAAGGGCGGCAAGGCGACTATGAGCGTACTATTTATCACTGGCATTGATACGGATATTGGCAAGACTTACGCTACCGGACTACTGGCAAAGGCCTTTAAAGATCGTGGTTGTCAGGTCATTACCCAAAAAATAGTACAGACGGGTTGTGAAGACATCGCTGATGATATTCTCACCCATCGCCAAATCATGGCGACGCCCTTATACGAGGTCGATAAAGACGGCACGACTTGCCCTTACGTCTTTAGCAAACCGGCCTCCCCGCACCTATCATCGGCATTAGAGCAACGCGCAATTGACCCAGAAGTTATTTTGGCCTCGACGCAAGCGCTACAGAGCCAATATGAATGGGTTTTGCTCGAAGGCGCTGGCGGGCTGATGGTGCCTATTAACGATGACTTACTGACGATTGATTATGTCGCGCGCCAGCGATACCCCGTGGTGTTGGTCACCTCAGGACGTTTGGGCAGTATTAACCATACCTTGCTTAGTATTGAAGCCCTCAAGCATCGCTCGCTACATCTGCATGCGGTCATCTATAACTATTGGCATCCAGAAGACTCACAGAGCAATGCCCAAGATACTACACAAGACCTCGAAGCTGAAGATACCGTAAATCCCACTGAGAATGGTACAGACCCGCAAATTGTCGATAGCACTAAGGCCTACTTGCAACAGTACCTGGCACAGCATTACCCACAAACCCAATGGATTGATTTACCTAGCTTAGACAACAGCTTATTCCCTGAGCAGCAAGATGACAATACGCTCGCCGTTGCCTGTGCCTTTAACCGTTATTTGAGTCAAGTGATTGCAGAAGAAGCTTAGAACCAAGGTAGGCTTTATAGCATGATATGAAATGGCAGATAAGATTAAAAAATGGCAAGAATAAAGATAGCTTAGTTAGCAGATAGATAATTTAGCTACAGTTTAGGGCGTGCCCTCAATTGAATCATGAGGCTAAAAGTGAGATAGATTTTTGTCAGTCCATGGAAATTTTGCAGAGAATATAAGCATATTGTCTAGACAATTTTCGCAGAGTGACGAAAATATAGCCAGTTTTAGTCCATTACACGCTAGTGTTGTTAATTGAGGACACGCCCTAGCAGCAGTGTAATAATAACAAGAAGAACAGGAGTTACCCTTATGACTATTTCTACAATAGGCTCTCATGTGTCATTGGTAACCAAGAGGTCAGCCAAGAGGAGCAAGCTTCCTTTAGCAGCAGCAATGGCGGTAGCATTGGTATTAACGGCCTGCCAGAATTCTATCCCCTCTGGTAGTGATACTATGCCCCCTGTGACAGGAGAGCCAGCGGTCAGTATTACCGACAAGATTACCCAAACTAGCCCACCTGCTACAGCAGAGCGCTTAGAACAAACCAAGCAAATGCAGATTGCCCAGCAAGCTCAGGATATCAAACAGGCGCTACTCAATAAAAATTATCAGGCCATTATCCCGCATATTCATCCCGTGAAGGGTGTGCGCTTTAGTATGTATGCCTATGTCCAACCCGATAGCGATAAAGTGTTTAACCGTCAGCAGTTTGCCCAATATCTAAAAGAGTCTCGGGTCAAATTTACTTGGGGTGAAAAGGACGGCACCGGCGATATCTATATCACTACCCTACCCAATTATTTGAGCACTTGGGTAGCAGACGATTTAAATAAAGCTGAAAGTGTCAGCTATGATCAATTTCAAGGCAGTGGCAATAGCTTAAATAATCTGAAAGAAAAATACCCCGATGCCGACTTTGTGGAGTTCTATTCAGAAGGCAGCGAACAATACAGCGGTATCGATTGGCGCTCACTGCGCTTGGTGTTTGAAGAGTATCAAGGACAATATTATCTGGTCGCTATTGTGAATGATCAATGGACGACTTAAGCCTAATTTATTAAATGATGTTCTAACTGTTTAATAAAATCCAGGCACAAAAAAAGACCAGATAACAACTATCTGGTCTTTTTTATTATCTATATAACGGCCTTATCTAGTTATAGACATCAGCCGCTATTAGACTAGCAATGCTAAATTAGCCATTGTTGTTGCGACGTGGGGCACGGTTGCCATCAGTAGCACGGGCTGGGCTGCGACGTTGACCACCGCTTGGCTTACCCGCTGCTGCTGGGCGGCCACCGGCTGGACGACCTGCGCCGCCACCATTGCCACGGCTGTCAGAACGACCGGCACCAGCACCCGCTGGACGACCACGGCCAGCACCTGCGCCTGCAGCGGCTTTACCACGGTAGCCACCACGGTTTTCGCCAGTGCTATCGCCACGGCTGCTGTCATTGCTAGCACTGCGACCACGGTAGCCACCGCCGCCATTGCCGCCACGACCATTACCTTGACCACCACGGCCACGGTTGCCGCCACGACCACGTTTAGGAGCTGCACCAACTTTCATCTCTTTGGTGTTTTTCTTAGGCTCCATGCCTTCTACTTCTTCAACCAAGATAGTACGCTTTAGATAGCGGTTGATGGCATCCATTTGTGGACGGTCATCGATGCTACATAAGTTGATAGCGATACCAGTACGGCCAGCACGACCACTACGACCGATACGATGCACGTAGTCTTCTGTTTGGCGTGGCAAGTCATAGTTGAATACGTGAGTGATACCACTTACGTCGATACCACGGGCAGCCACGTCAGTCGCTACTAGGATATCAATTTTGCCGGCTTTTACATCGTTGATGATGCGAGTACGCTTGGCTTGTGGCAGATCACCATGTAGGAAACGGGCTTTATGACCTTGCTCAATCAAGCTTTTAGTCAAAGTCTCACAGCTGCGTTTGGTCGCTGCGAATACGATGGCTTGGTTGACGTCTTTTTGCGTTAGCAATTTATCAAGCAATCTGTTTTTGTGATTGAAATCATCACAGTAGTAAACTGACTCATCGATGTGAGCCGATTCTACTTTAATAGCGATACGCTCTGGGTTTTTAGTGAAGCTTTCAGCGATTTTGCCGACTGGGCCATCCCAAGTAGCAGAACACATGATGGTTTGACGCGTGTTTGGAGCCGCTTTCATGATCATTTCGATATCATCAGCGAAACCCATGTCTAGCATACGGTCGGCTTCATCCAGTACTAGAATGTCTAGTTGTGATAAGTCGATACGCTCAGATTTCATGTGATCGATAAAACGACCAGGGGTAGCGATGATGATTTGTACACCTTTATTAAGGGCACGAATCTGACCACCGTAAGGCGCGCCGCCTACTAGCGGTACACTGAAGATATTGCGAGTTTGTGAGCTGTATTGACGAACGCTATCGCTAACCTGGTTGGCAAGCTCACGTGTTGGCGTCAAGATCACAGTATGGACGGTTTTGTTGTTGGCTTTATCACGGATGATTTTGTCAAGAACAGGCAGTACGAATGCTGCTGTTTTACCACTACCCGTCTGTGCTGACAGCATCAAATCACGACCCGCTAGGGCTGATGGGATAGCTTGTGCTTGGATAGGAGTTGGGGTGTCGTAGCCGCTGCGGCTAAGCGCGTCTAGTAGCTCAGGAGATAACTGAAGATCTACAAAGCTTAGGTCGTCGTCTGCGGTAATTACTGGCGTGTTTAGAGTATTATCTGTCATGTAAGGTCCTTTAGAATACTTAGTATTCGGGCATATAAAAGCTTACGTCGCTGACACGTAAATATTTATAAAATTATAATGAATAAAGGCACAACACAGATAAGCGTCGAATGATCTGTACATCCAATGTACAAGGTCAGTGACGTATTTTGGTGGTTGTTACCGTGAGTGTAGGCTGTAGTATCAGCGCATAATAGTAGCGTTGAATGAACAGCTAACAGCAAAATCATCGGCAACAATTTGAATAGGTGTCTACTCCAGACGTCAATTGCAGGCGATGTTATCAATCAGCAAGGCGCGCAGTATAGCACAGCTAATAATAAATGTTTAAATAGTTTCAACTTTATTTTTGCTATCAGCCGTTGATGCCAACTTACGCGCCGTTTAAGCCTGAGCTCCTAGAAACTCAGGCTAACTTTATAACAGATTGTCACTTACTCAAATTGTCACTTACTTAATCGGCTTAAGCTCTAAGTCTACCGCACGCTGTACTGCAGGACGCTGGCTTATCTGCTCGGCCCAGCGGCGCACGTTTGTATAACTGGCCACGTCTAAAAATTCAGCGGCCTCATAGAGTTTGCCCAATGCCAACTGCCCATACCAAGCCCAGATAATGATATCAGCGATGGTGTAATTGTCTTCGCCGTCGCCAGTCATATACTCATGGTCCGCTAAATGCTGGTCTAAGACGTCTAATTGACGCTTAACTTCCATGGTAAAGCGGTCAATTGGATATTGCATCGGATACGGTGCATAGGCATAAAAATGACCAAAGCCGCCCCCTAGATACGGCGCACTGCCCATCTGCCACATCACCCATGAGAGACAATCAGCCCGTTGTTGTCCGGGTTGCTTGGGAATAAACTGGTCAAACTTCTCTGCCAAGTACATTAAGATAGCGCCCGACTCAAACAGTTTGATAGGTGTCTCGCCAGAATGATCCACTAATGCTGGAATCTTAGAGTTGGGGTTAATGGCCACTAAGTCTGAACCAAACTGGTCATTTTCCATGATGTCAATTTTATACGCATCATAGGCCGCCTCTTTAATGCCCAATTCTGCCAACTCTTCTAAGATAATATTTACTTTAACCCCATTAGGCGTGTTGAGTGAATACAATTGGAAGGGCTTATCACCTACTGGCAGTTTTTGCTCATGGCGCTCGCCAGCCGTCGGGCGGTTGCCACTGGCAAATTTGCCCCCGTTGTCTTTACCAACAGCCTCTAAAGACCAGACCTTGGGTGGCGTGTAGGCTTCATTCTGGTCAGCAGAGTTGTTATTAGTGGCATTATTCATAGAAAGGTCCTTTTAGGCTTTAGGTATGTATTTATATATATGTATTTATAGAATTATTTATTTAATAGGCTAACTATCTTACCTTGCTATAGGGGTGTTAACCATTAACGATTTGCTAACGACTGTATAGCAACGGCAACCATTCAAATATAAGGATAAGGTAAGGTTATTGGAGTCTACTACTAACGGCACGTGACCTTACCGTCCCCAAAAAAATAGATGAATTCCTCGTCCTCTAGGCAAATTCCGCTACAATCAGGGCATCGCTATTGCCTATTTTTCATGGAAGATACTTTTAATGCCCGCCTTTACCTTCAAAAATAAATACGCTGTCAACGTACAGATTCACTCGCCAGCTCCTGATACCGACCAACAGAAGAGCTTGGTATTTATGGCCGCCACTGGGGTACGCTTAGAAAAATATACCACGCTATTTGCCGCTTTAACCGCTAAGGGCTTTACCGTAGTCTCCGCGGATTATCCTTGCTGCGGGGAGAATACCCCCCATGTTAGCCGCCGTATCACTTATAACTACCAAGATCTTATGGATGATTTCATGCCGCAATTGGTCAGTTTTGCACCGCATAAGGAAACCTACTTGATTGGTCATAGCTTAGGGGGTCAGATGGCGACCCTCTATAGTACGCTAACCGGTATCCCGGCTATTGGCGTCGCTACCGGCAACATCCATTTTAAAAACTGGCGCGGCTTAGAGCGGCTCAAGATGCTGCAAGTATTAACCGTGTTTAAACCCTTAACCATGCTTTACGGTTATTTCCCCGGCTATAAAGTCGGCTTTGGCGATAAAGAAGCTCGTGGGCTAATGAACAACTGGTGCCATATCATTAAGACCGGAGAGTTTGATTTTATCAAAGGGAATATGGACAAGGGTCGCGGATTCTTTATTCATATCAAAGGTGACAACTACTCCCCTTACCCTGCCGTCAAGCACTTGGCTGCGCTTTGTAAAGAGTCTGAGCTGATCTCAGTCAAGTTACCCCAGCATTTAAAAGGCAACCCGCATGGGGTTTGGATTAAAGACCCTGACTTTATTGTCGAGCATATTGACCAACACTTACGCAAGTTGGCGTCTTAAACCCTGAGATTTTAAACAAGCCGATATCTTAAATAAATAACTTACGACTTATTAACGACGATAACCATTACGATAAGAATAACAACCATCATGGAGGATGAGACAATGACGACTTTCAAATTTAAAGGCCAATATACAGTAAACGTGCACACTCATAAGCCCTTACCGGCTGATGACCAACAGACCACCCTAGTGTTTTTAACCGCTATTGGCGTGCCACTGCGTAAATACAGTAAGTTGTTTGCAGAATTAACCGCTAAGGGTTATAGCGTTATCGCAGCCGACTATCCTTGCTGCGGTGAGAATACCCCACAGGTTAATAAAAGCGTCGATTATAACTACCAAGATATTGTCGATGACTTTATTCCGCAACTGCTAGCTCTATCGGAGCATGACAAGACCTATCTCTTCGGGCATAGCTTGGGCGGTCATATGGCAACGATTTATAGTGTGCTGCATGACGTGCCGGTGATTGGGGTCGCTACGGGCAACCTGCACTATAAAAATTGGTCAGGGGCTGGCAAGTTAAATATTCTCCGTGCCGTAGCTGTGTTTAAGCCTATGATTGCGCTCTATGGCTACTTCCCCGGCTATAAGATTAAGTTTGGCGATCGTGAGACTAAGGGCATGATGACAGATTGGTGCCATACGGCATTGACCGGACGCTATGATTTTATCCAAGCTGATCTGCAGGCGAGTAAAAAAGCGGGCAAAGGTCAGGGCATCTACTTCTACATCGAGGGCGATGACTATGCCCCTTACAAATCTACGCAAAATCTTGCCAAACTGTGTGCCGACTCGACCTTGATTTCTGTCAAACTACCCAAACATATAAAAGGCAATCCACACGGAGCGTGGATCAAAGACCCTGACATTATTGTCCAACACCTTGATGAGCAACTAAGAAAACGTGACTAATCCAACCGCTACTGCCCCCGCTTCACTCCTCTCTCCAATCCAAGCGAAATACTTGCCCTACGTGCTGGCCGTGGCTCTGTTTATGCAGATTTTGGATGCCACTATCCTCAACACGGCGCTACCACAAATGGCTATTGCCTTGGGCGAATCTCCGCTCAAGATGCAATGGGCAGTGATTAGTTATGCATTAACCCTAGCGATATTTATCCCCATCAGTGGGTTTCTAGCTGATAAATATGGGACGCGTAAGACCTTCCTCTCCGCTATTGTCATCTTCTGTGTCGGCTCAGTACTATGTGCAGTATCACCCAATCTACAATTCCTCATTGGCGCGCGCATTATTCAAGCATTAGGCGGGGCGATGATGACGCCAGTAGCGCGGCTGATATTAGTCAAATCGTATCCCCGTAATCAGCTGCTCACGGTGATGAATTTTGCGGTGATTCCCGCTCTAGTAGCGCCCTTAATCGGCCCCTTGTTAGGCGGCTATCTGGTGGAATATACCAGTTGGCATTGGATATTTTTGATTAATATTCCTATGGGCTTAGTAGGCTTGTATCTGGGTATGAAGTTAGTCCCCGACTTAAGAGAGACCGTAGGCCGGCTAGACTGGTTAGGTTTTGTTCTATTCGCTGCAGCGGCCTGTTTATTGAGCTTAGCTGTAGAACAAGCCTCGCAACCGGGCAGTTATTTTGGCTCTATTGTATTAACGGTTGCGTCGTTCGCTTTGCTGGCAGGTTACGTTTGGCATGCGCGCCGTGCGGATAAGCCATTATTCCCCTTATCCTTATTTGATATCCGTACTTTCCGTATCGGCATCGTGGGCAACTTACTCACTCGCCTAGGGATTAGTGCCGTTCCTTACCTATTACCCTTATTACTACAAGTTCAATTTAAGTACTCGCCTTCAGAGGCCGGTTGGTTATTAGCCCCGATTGCCGTGGGGGCTATTGGGGTCAAACCGTGGGTTAGCAAAATTATCCAGCGCTTTAGCTACCGTAAAGTGTTGGTGGTAAATACGACCTTGATAGGGTTTTTAATCATCCTATTGGCACAGTTTGATGCCTCAGTACCGTGGTATTGGTTTATCCCGCTGCTCACCTTTATGGGCGCGTGTAACTCGATGCAATTTAGTGCGATGAATACGATTACCATTGGCGATTTGCAGGGCACGCAGACCAGTAGTGGTAACAGTCTCATGGCGGTGAATCAGCAGTTAGCGATTAGTTTTGGTATTGCTTTTGGTGCTGCCGTGTTGAATATCTTAACGGAACGGGTAGAAATGGATACCCTCGCAGCGTTTCAATCAACGTATTGGGTGATGGGCATTATTACGATTTTAGCGGGGTTATACTTCTTACGTTTACAGCCTGAGGATGGTAAAGGGTTATATTAACTTTTAAACTTTTGCTTTTGCTTTTGCTTTTGCTAATGACGGTGGGCTACTGGCAGTCCGCCAATAACATCTCTTTGACCGAGCCGCCAAAATCATAGATATCTTCTATGAGACAACCCTCGTCTGCACAGGTCAGCACATAAGACAAAGTGTCGCGGTCGGACAGCTGCACGACTACCCTATCCTCTGTATCTATGGCAAACGTCACTGGCTCTTGAAAGTCCGTATCTTGCGATTGCCACATAATATCCCCGCCAGACCCACACACCATACCCGTTTCCGCCACCTGGCGTTCTAGCGCCAAAGCTTGCTTCAATGCCCCGCTACTATAATCTGCCAACAAGACTTCTGAGCCTAATTCTTGCTCACTTGAAGCGGTATACATGGCTTTGATAGTGGTGAGCTTGGGATTACTAGCCGAGTTGGTAGCCGCAGAATGATTATTAGCCACTTGGTTATTAGAAAAGCTGTTATGAGTAGGAGCGCCATCGGCCATACTGGCGGTGAGCGGTATAGTGGCCAGTAGCACTGATAAAATCACCCGTCGCATTATGAATTTTATTAATAGCAGCTTTTGCATAATACACCGCCTAGGCATTAGTCTCATTCAAGGCGCCTCATTGCAGCGACCTCATTAACTAACTCTAAATGAATAAAGGTAGCTTTGATAAAGTAGCTAGCGCGCTAACCCCTCATTCTGTAAATAAACAAACAAGCCCTTGGCAAACTCTTGATAACCGGCTGGATTGGCGTGGATTTGATCTGACTTTAAGCGGTCATTCGATAGTACTTTGGACCAGCCATCAGAATATAGCGGCACTTTCTCAGCTTTGGCAATGTCTTTATAGAGCGGATTATCGCTGGCCTTACCCAATAAGGCACTGGCGCTAAAGTAAGGCTGAGCTATCAGGACGACCTGAATATCAGCAGCTTTTAATTTGCTGATGATGGCGGTGATATTTTCACTAGTGGTCGCTGGCTGGACCCGTTGTAGCACATCATTACCGCCTACCCCCAGTAAGACTAAATCTGGATGCTGCAGGATAACTCCATCTACGCGTGCCAGCACATCGCGTGACGTATTGCCGTTAATACCTGCGTTGGCCACTTGCCAATCACTCAAATCTGCTAGGACGTTAGGATAGGCGTTCTCCGGGGTAGCCCCATATCCATAAGTCAATGAGTCTCCCAATGCTACGACGTTACTGCCGGCGGGTAAAATCTGCTCAGTGGGCGCATTACTACAGCCCATAACGACTATTGTACTTAATGCTAGCAAACTGCTAACGATAAAGGTCGGTAAGCGCTTAAGAACAGTAGCAATACGTTGAAAATAGGTTGGGGTGTTTTTGGATAGGCGTGGCATGATAGCGTTCCTTATAAAAATCAAGGATGTCTCAGGTGGGTATCAGAAAATGAGACGCTGCCAATATCAGCATGGTGCGCCATAAGAAAACCCACAAATAATAAATTAATCAATCGGTTATCGACTAATTTCAGTACTTTCTATTACCCTATCATAAAGCTCGCTACGATAATGTTGTAAATCTATGCAGCCTTGCTGGCACACCTAAGCCTGACAAAAGTAATATCCATAACAATTTACCCATCAACCACTGTTGTTTATAGGGGGTGAAAAAGAGTATATTTTAATGACTGATATGTATTAGCCATAGGATGGTATGCATACCGCTAACTGTACAATTGCTCAATTTATTAGCGCTTAGCCCAAGGACGGGAAATATTATGACTAAAACCTCTTCTCAAACACAAAATCAATCACACAACCAGTCGAAGACCAGCACCAAACAGCCAGTCCAAAGTCAGCCTGCTGAGAAAAACCCTGTCAATTCGCCAAGACGAGACAGCTTTGATGAGCTGCGCCAACAAGATGGGCAGTTTCGCCCTGTTGCTCAGTCGGTAGGACGCTGGCTAGACAGCACCCATCAAGACAATCTCAATCAGCTCAATGAGCAAGCTGCAGATATTTTTTATCGTAAAGGCGTCACTTTTACGGTATACAGCGATGCTAAGAACATCGAGCGCATGATTCCCTTCGACATTATTCCCCGCATCATCTCTTTAAAAGAATGGCAGCATATAGAAGCAGGGTGTAAACAGCGTATTAAAGCGCTCAACGCCTTTATCCATGACATCTATCATGAGCAGGCTATTATGAAGGCGGGAATTGTACCCGACACTTACGTCTATGCCAGTGGCTGCTATGAGCCGTGGATGATGGGTATTAACTTAGATAAGCCCATCTACTCGCATATTAGCGGTATTGACTTGATTCGCGATGAGACGGGGCAATTTTGTGTGCTAGAGGATAACCTACGTACGCCTTCTGGGGTCTCTTATATGTTAGAGAGTCGCAGTATCTCTGAGATGCTGCTGTCTGATATCTTTGAGCAGATGCCCGTATTGGATGTCTCCGACTATCCGCAACGACTTAAAACCTGTTTGGCCAGTGCGACCAGCAAATATGACCCACAAATCGTGATTTTAACCCCAGGGCGTTTTAACAGTGCCTATTACGAGCATGCCTTTTTGGCGCATGAGATGAATGTGCCTTTAGTGCACGGCTATGATTTGATTGTCGAAAACAGCAAAGTATATATGCAAGCCATTCGCGGTAAGGTGCAGGTCGATATTATCTATCGCCGTATTGATGACCCTTATATTGATCCTTTAGCCTTTCGCTCAGACTCCATCTTAGGCGTCTCCGGGCTAATGAGTGCCTATCGGGCTGGCAATGTGGTCATCGTGAATGCGCCGGGTACGGGGGTGGCTGATGATAAAAGCCTGTATCCTTTTGTGCCTGATATGATTGAGTTTTACTTAGGCGAAAAACCCATCCTGCCTAATATCAAGACCTACCAGTGCCGCAAACCTGATGAGCTAGAGTATGTACTCGATAATCTGCACAACCTAGTGGTGAAGGAAACTCAGGGTTCGGGTGGCTATGGCATGCTGATTGGGCCCACCTCAACGCCGCAGGAAATAGCAGACTACCGTAAGTGCCTATTGGCTAATCCATCGGGGTACATTGCGCAACCCACTATCGCCTTATCTACCAACCCCACCGCCGTGCAAAACGGTATCGCCCCACGGCATATAGACTTACGACCCTTTATCCTCAGTCATGGCGACGGTACGGTAGATATCGTACCAGGCGGTCTAACTAGGGTGGCGATGGTAGAAGGCTCACTGGTGGTGAACTCCTCTCAAGGGGGCGGCATCAAGGATACTTGGGTGGTCGATGACCGCTATCCGGCCATGCTCGGTGAGCACAGTATCCAGCCGCAACTTGCAGAGGATACGACTGATACCCAACAAACTAACAAAATAGATCATAGCTTTATGTCCCGGCATGAGCACTATAGAGAGCAGGCTCATCCCGTAGAGTCTGGCTACGAGAATATCTCTGAGGCCCCAATGATTTTGCTGCTATCCACCGCCAATCATTTGGTCTGGCTAGGACGCTACAGCGAGCGACTTTATCAATACAACCATCTCATCAAGCAGTTGGTAAAGCAGCAATTAACTGCAGAGCAAATTCGCCATATTATCCTAAATCTAGGCTTTAGCGTGGACCCCGAACAGTCGGTGGCTGGCATGACCACGGCCTTGCTGCATGATCTCGATGAAAATCGTATCCCCGCGGTGCTAGCTGCCATTGAGTCCAATGCTCAAGAGGTCAAAGGGGTCATCGGTAAGGATACGGCTGAGCTATATAACCTGATTAAACGGCTAGGTAGTGCTGGGACTTATCGTGCGGCTACCCTACAGCTCTATGCCTGTAATGCTGCGATGAAACAAGAGCATCCGACGGTCACTTGCTTTTGGCAATTGGGGCGCCGTTTTGAGCGTCTAGAGCGCACGCTACTGCTCAATGAAGACAGCACCCAAGCCAGTCATGACTTTAAACACTGGGTCAATCAACTGCCCGAAAACACCCGCTGGCGTGAGCTCATTCGTCTGACTCATCAAATTATCAACTCCAAGCAGCTGCAAGACTATAAGCTCTTAAGCCGTGAATTTAGCATTATTTTATTGCAAGGGGTTTAGCGCTAAAGTTGAGAGAATTTTTAAAATTAAAAAATCATGCTGTTAGACATTACGTATGTTAGCAAATGCTTATATTAGTAGGGAGTTACTATGAAATTACAGATTAGTCATCAGACCAATTATTATTATGATGAGCTGGCCCAGCGTAGCGTGCAATATATCCGAATGACGCCCATGACGCTGCCGCACCAAAGTATTCATGAGTGGCATGTGATGCTACCCAAAGTGGCCGAGAGTCAAAAAGATGGGTTTGGCAACGAGTGGCTGACCTTGAGTCGCAATGAGGCGCATAACAACTTACAGATGCAAGCCTCGGGCATCGTAGAAATCAATCCAGATACAGAGCGCCTAGAGGACAATCCACAAGTCCCCTACTTACTGTATACCGTCCCCAGTGAGCTAACTCAATGCTCAGAGGCGATGCGCGACTTTGCTGAGCCTTATCTAAAAGCAGTCAGTTTAGAGAGTCTGCAGGCGCTAGCTGCGGCTCTGCTTGAACAGCTGCCTTACACCAAAGGCGCTACTCATGTGGGGACTACAGCAGCAGAAGCATTCGAGCTTGGCGCTGGCGTGTGCCAAGACCATTCCCATGTGTTTTTAGCTTGTTTGCGGGATAAAAAAATCCCAGCGCGTTATGTCTCGGGCTATTTATACGACGATACTGAAAATCATATGGCGAGCCATGCTTGGGCAGAGGCTTGGTTGGATGGCTATTGGTATACCTTTGATATCTCTAACCAATTATTCCGACCTAGCTCACATGTTTACGTCGCTATTGGCCGTGATTATCTTGATGCGGCTCCTGTGCGTGGTGTGCGCATGGGCGGCGGCTATGAGAGCCTCTATAGCCAAGTATTGGTTACGCGACTGGCCTAACTTAACGTAGGTATTAACACCCTATTCATTCAAGGATCCCTCATGACTTATTGCGCGGCTATTCGTTTACAGGCAGGTATGATATTCGCTAGCGATACGCGCACCAATGCCGGGGTGGACCACATTTCCACCTTTCGCAAATTATATCGCTACGGTATTAAAGGCGAGCGCTTTATCGTGCTACAAACGGCAGGTAATCTCGCCACTTCACAAGCGGTCTTTACCAAATTGCAAACGGCCATTGACCATTGCCACGAGCAAAATCTGCATACGGTACTCACTTTATTTGACGCAGCGCAGATGGTGGGTGAATGTATGCGTGAAGTGACGCAGCATGCGCAAAGCGTAGCCGATGACCACAGTACTAGTTTCAACAGCTCGTTTATGTTGGGCGGTCAGATTAAAGGGCAAACGCCTGAGTTGTATATGATATACCCAGAGGGCAACTGTATTCGCGCCACCCAAGATACGCCCTACTTTCAACTGGGTGAGAGTAAATATGGCAAGCCAATCTTAGACCGTTCCGTACATTACCAGACCGATATTCAACACGCGACCCAAGCGCTCATGTTGTCTTTTGACTCGACAATTCGCTCTAACTTATCCGTCGGGATGCCCATCGATGTGGTCATCTTTCACAATGACCACTTTGACGACTATCAAAGCCGCCGCGTTGATGAGTATGACGCTTACTTTAATGCTATCCGGCAACAATGGGCGGAAGGATTGCGCCGTATCCTAATTGAGCTGCCAGAGTCTCCTGAGGATTATTGGGGTTATAAGGACTTTTGATTCACCCGATTCATTAATTCCTCAGCCGTCTCCACCCGCTCAGAATAGCGGTCAACTAGGTAGTCGCTATGGTCTCGTGTCAGCAGTGTGAATTTCACTAGCTCCTCCAGCACATCGACAATGCGCAGATAATAACCTGACGGCTTCATACGGCCGTCTTCTTCGAATTCTAAAAAGGCTTTGGGCACTGACGACTGGTTGGGAATGGTCAGCATGCGCATCCAACGTCCCAAGATACGCAATTGATTGACCGCATTAAACGATTGCGAGCCGCCGCACACTTGCATAACTGCGAGCGTCTTACCCTGAGTCGGTCTAACCGCTCCAATAGATAACGGAATCCAATCGATTTGTGTCTTCATGATGCCAGTCATTGCGCCATGACGTTCAGGCGAACACCACACCATACCTTCGCTCCATTGCACCGCCTCACGCAGTTCCTGTACTTTAGGATGGCTCTCGTCTGCCGAATCGGCTAGTGGCAGACCGGTCGGATTATAAATTCTCACCTCACAGCCCATTGCTAGCAGTATTCTGGCGGATTCTTCTACCACGAGGCGGCTATACGAGCGCGTACGTAATGAGCCATATAACAACAGTATCCGTGGTGCATGAGTACTGGGGGTTTGCTTAAAGTCTGCGCTGGCAGGGACGTGAAATAGCTCTGGTTTGATATTGGGCAGGCTAGTATCGAAGTCGGCCCTGGTGTTCAGGTTGGAGGTAGTGCTTAAATCAGTGTCGGAAGTCGGTTTATTGGTCAAGTTAGTCATATAGGCACTCGTAAAACATAATGGTAATTGGGAACAGTGCTAAGAAAGGGTTAGTAAATCACTGGGTAAGCTCGGTTAGTGCTTTTAGTCTTTGGTCTAATGGTAATTGAGCAATTGCTAATAATTTTGTGACCCGTTGCTCAATGGCAGCGATAGCCTGTTGGAAATTAGCCGCAGTGGTAGCTTCATCCGTTGTAGCTTTAGACGGATCGGTTAACCCCCAATGCAGTTTTGGCGTAGCACCTAACCATAACGGGCAGCTTTCTCCAGCCGCATTATCGCAGACAGTAATCACAACGTCTGGTTTGAAATTACCCATATAGTCCGTATCTTGCCAAGAGTTGCTGGTCAGGCCTGCGATGTCATATCCGGCTTGGGTTAAGTACTTGAGCGTCAATGGATGCACTGCACCGGCGGGTTGGCTCCCAGCACTTTTAGCAACTAATAGCCCCTTACCCAATTGATTAGTAATGGTTTCTGATAAGGCACTACGGCAACGGTTGTGGGTACAGATATAGAGAATATTTAACGGTCTTAGCGGTTCGTTTGCATTAGTCATGATCATAAGGTCTCATTGTTATAGGGGATTATAGTTTTATATGCAGGCAACCTATCTGATGCCAGTAGTTAGTAGTTAGTGGATTACTGCAGCAGCGTGAGCCAAATGACCAGTGCGGATAAGGTCGCAAGCAATACAGGCAAAGTTAGAATAATGCCGACCTTAAAATAATAACCCCAAGTAATTTTAATATTTTTGCTGGCGAGCACGTGTAGCCATAGCAAGGTTGCTAATGAGCCAATGGGGGTAATTTTTGGTCCTAAGTCAGAGCCGATGACATTCGCAAAGACCATCGCCTCTAAAGTCTGCGGTGTGGTAGTCGCTTGGTCGATAGCGAGTGCCTGAATCAGCACCGTTGGCATATTATTCATTACTGAAGACAATCCTGCAGAGAGCAAGCCTGTCCCTAACGTCGCTGCCCACATACCCTGGTCACTTAACGCTGTTAGCACGCTGGCGAGATAATCCGTCAGGCCCTGATTCTTCAGCCCATAAACCACCAAATACATGCCTAACGAGAAAATGACTACTTGCCAAGGGGCGCCTTTGACCACGGGCATGAGCTCAATTTTGCGTTGTGATAGCGCGACGATGCTCAGAACGGCAGCGCCTATACCAGCAATAAGGCTAATTGGGACGCCCATGGGCTCTAAGACGAAGAAACCAAATAACAGACCGATTAGTACGAGCCAACCGGTCATAAAGGTTGCTTTATCAACGATAGCAGTGGCAGGAGATGGTACGTCAGCGGTATTATAGATTGTAGGAATATCACGACGGTAGAACAAATACAGCACTATCAAGGAGCTGGCGACCGAGACTAAGTTGACCGGTACCATGACCTGCGCATAGCGAGCAAAGCTGACATTAAAGAAGTCGGCTGAGACAATATTGACTAAGTTTGAGACCACCAGTGGCAAACTGGCCGTATCGGCGATAAAGCCTGCCGCCATGATGAAGGCTAAGGTGGTCGCTGGCGAGAACCGTAAAGTCACCAAAATAGCAATGACGATTGGGGTCAAAATAAGCGCGGCGCCATCGTTAGCAAAAAATGCGGCAACAAACGCTCCTAATAAAACAATAAGGGCAAACAAACGCCGTCCACTGCCCTTACTGGCTTGGGTCACGTGCAGCGCTATCCACCGGAAAAACCCAGCTTCATCTAATAATAGACTAATGATAATAATGGCAATGAAGGCAAAAGTCGCATTCCAGACGATACCCCAAACGATTGCAATATCAGACCAATCGACGACCCCAGTCAACAAAGCCAGTCCAGCACCCACAGCGGCGCTCCACCCTATCCCTAAACCACGGGGCTGCCAGATCACAAATATTAAGGTCAATAGGAAAATTATGATGGCTAACAGCACTATATGAACTCGACTTTTATAGGGGTTAATGGGACTGTCTAAATGTGCTACTATGAAAGACAGCAGCATATATTCATATAAGTGAATATAATGCTAGATTACCTTATATATTCGGAAAAGTAAATATATGCAGCCATTGCCTGTGCCCTTTTTTAAAGCCTTAAGTGACCCTACTCGCCTTAAACTCGTCCTATTATTAAGGCAGTATGAGAGCTTATGTGTCTGTGATTTGACTGAGATACTAGAGCAACCACAGCCTACGGTCTCGCGTCATCTCAATCATTTAAAGCGGGCGGGTATCTTAAGCAGTGAGCGTAAAGGGACTTGGATATGGTATCAGCTAGACCCGGCTATGCCCGACTGGTGCCAAACGGTCATCACAAGTATAGAGTCCGATGATAGCCTGAGCTTACCCAGCGACCTAACGCTGCAGTGTTGTTAGGTCTATTGCTGGCCGTGCTCGCAGCACCCTTAGGATTGGATTAGGCTGTCCCACTTACGAGCTAGACTAGAAAGGAAGCGACTATGCCAAAGACTTCCACTACCACCGTGAAACCAGCCAATCAGTGGGTACTTGCCTGTATCGACGGCTCTCATGTTACGCAATTTGTGTGTGACTACGCTGCCTGGTGTGCCCAAAAGCTCAACTTGTCTATAACGCTACTGCATGTGGTTCATAGCCCCAAGTCGAGTCGCCACGATTTGAGCGGCACCATCGGAATGGACAGTCGGCAGTCTCTGCTCTACGAATTGACCCGATTAGATGAAGAAACGGCTCGATTAACGGTCAAACATGGCGAAGCACTGGTCAAAGATGCCAAGACCCATATTGCTAATAACCCAGATTATAGGGATTCAGTAGAAATACGATCACATCTGCGCCACGGCAAGCTCCTCCCTGCTATAGAACACTTTGCCCCGAAGACCCGAGTCGTTGTGATGGGACGTCGTAGTGCCGACCATCAACACGAGTATGTAAATATCGGCAGTCAGATTGAGAGTGTGGCACGGGCAATAAGCCAGCCTATCTTGATTTGCTCAAAAGCTTTTACCACCCCCACTTCCTATATGTTAGCCTTTGATGGCAGTCCGACCGCTATTAAGGCCGTTCAGACGATTTGTGATAGTGACCTGTCTCGTGGTAGCCAAGGCTATCTAGTCATGGTGGGCAATCATTTTAAAAGTCGTGAAGAGAGTCTTTATGAGGCACATCGGCAACTGATAGCGGCAGGATTGGAGGTGAGCGTGCATATCTTTAGCAGTAAGCAACATAGTGACAATGTGGTCAAGACGCTTACGGCCTTTCAACGAGAGCACGATATTAGTATGGTGATCATCGGGGCTTATGGTCACGCGAAATGGCGGCGGTTCTTCGTAGGCAGTACGACCACTGAGTTACTAGCACAAACCCAAGTTCCTGTCCTGCTCTTACATTAATTAGGCCTAAATCGAAAATTAGGCCTAAATCGAATTAACATCGTGTCACTAACTTGACACCGCCTAGTCATCGCCATGTCATTTTATCACCTCACACTGATTGTGCAGTTTTTCTATTTTTGCACGTATTTTCGTGCTTTTGCACTATCGGGTGAGGATATCATGATGTTCAATAAATTTTCGCAGAATAAGAATACTAATCGCAGTTATAACCCCTACTTTAAAAGCAAAGCTAATCATAAAATCAATGGTCATGCGTTTAGCCACAATAAGCTGGCGCTCTCAGCCCTAGCTTTTGCTATGCTCAGTACTTTGACGGCGTGTAATGACGATGATGATCATCAAGAGTCGGCAGCCTTTACCCCGATTGAGTTATCAATAGCCCATATTAACGACTCACACTCTCACCTAGAGCCTGAACAGAAGCTCGATTTCGTCATCGGCGATACCCTTTATCGTAGCGCTTACGGTGGTTTTCCACGGATTAAGACCGTTTTTGATGAGTTAGAAAGCCAATATGGCAATGGTAATTTTCTTAAATTGCATGCTGGTGATGCCCTGACTGGGACCAGTTACTTCAGCTTTTATAAGGGAGATGCTGACGCGGATATGATGAGTGCTGTTTGTTTTGATGGTTTTGCACTCGGCAATCATGAGTTTGATGAAGGGGATGCGGGACTTAAGCATTTTTTAGATCGATTGAATAGCGGAAGCTGCCAGACTCCAGTATTGGGAGCGAATGTGAAACCCAAAGTTGGCACACCGCTAGCGCCCAATAAAGTCGATGACTATATCAAACCTTATACGATTAAAACCACTAAAGAAGGCGTTAAGATTGGCATTATCGGTCTCGATATTGCGGGCAAGACCAAAAACTCATCACGGCCATTAGCGACGACCGAGTTCCTAGATGAGACAACGACCGCGCAAAATTATATCAATGAGTTGAGCAATCAAGGTATTGAGCATATTGTCTTGCTGACTCACTATACCTATGAAAATGATCAACGGCTTGCCGCTGCTCTTACTGGCGTCGATGTCATCATTGGTGGGGACTCTCACACTCTATTAGGCGATTTTGGTCGCTATAGCAAGGATTATAATCCTGGGGCCAATGACGCGACTCAGTCCACGTTTGGCTCGCAGGGTGCCTACCCAACGGTGATTACTAATAAAGATGGCAACCCAGTGTGTATTGGTCAAGCTTGGGAATACACCAAGGCAGTCGGACTAATGAATATCAGTTTTGATGGCCAAGGTAATGTCGCCGATTGTGCGGGTTCGCAAATCATTCCCGTAGCTGAGACTTTTAGCCGCTTTGATGCTGATAGTGAAGACTTTGTGGCTTTAAACAGTGCTGACAATCAGGCGTTAGTCAATACGCTTAACGCGCAAATGTCAGCCCTATTACAAAAGGACCTTATCCTACCATTTGCCGAAAACTTTGAGGTCGCTAAGATATTGCAAGGCTATACTGACCAACTGAGCGATAATTTAGCTAAAGAAATTGGCCTAGCCACGGAATCACTCTGCCTAGTAAGAGTCCCAGGGACCACCCGATCAGCGGACATCGCTGGCTGCGAAGATACCGCTGCGTCAGCTCGGGGTAGTGATATTGCCCAAGTCGTCGCTGAAGGGTTTTTAGATGGCGCGTTGCGTGCAGATTTTGCGCTGCAAAATAGTGGCGGCGTTCGTGAGACAATCCCGGCTGGCACGATAACCTACGATGATGCTTATACCGTACTGCCTTTTAGCAATACGCTGGTCAATCTAGATATTACGGGTCAGCAAGTCTTAGCCACCCTTGAGGATGCTATCGCCAATTATCTAGACAATAATGGCTCATCTGGCTCCCACCCGTATGCTGCTGGTCTGCGCTGGGATTTAGACTTGAGCCAAACCAAAGGCAATCGTGTCCGCAACTTAGAAGTGCGCGATCGCCAAACCAATACCTGGTCTCCCATCGACTTAACTAAGACTTATGTCATGGTGACCAATGATTATATTGCGGAAGGTCGCGATGGTTATACTACGCTTGGACCTATCTTCACTGACAAGACAAAAGTAGAAGATACCAAGCTGCTGTATACACAGTCCTTTATCGACTATATCGAAAAATTGGCAACGGTATCACGTCCCGCCCGTAGTAATTACTCGCATAAGACGGTCATTACGCCGGCTGGCAAGTTACTGTTGCCATAGGACAATGACTTAATAGGCTTTATGTGACGTTAAAGACGTAAAAAGCCCTAAGCTTAACCATAAGCTTAGGGCTTTTTTAGTGAAAACAATTTTAGATTCAAACTAAATCTAAGAAGTCTGCGACAAATTCGCTGGCAGGCTCGGCAATTAGAGTCTCTGGCGTACCCACTTGTTCGATAGCCCCATGATTCATAACCACGATTTCATCGGAAACGTCCCGCGCCTCTTCCTGATCATGGGTCACCATAATACTAGTTACACCCAACTCGTGATGAATCTGTTTCAGCCAAGTACGCAACTCTTTACGGACTTTAGCATCGAGTGCGCCAAATGGCTCATCGAGCAGCAATAATTTTGGTTTTACCGCCAAGGCACGAGCCAAGGCGATACGCTGACGCTGACCCCCAGACAACTGATGCGGATAAGCATTGGCTAAGTTTGGCAGCTGAACCAATTCTAACAACTCCGCTACTCGCTTTTGGATGTCTGGCTTATTCGGACGACGGTCTTTTGGCAATAAGGTCAGACCAAAGGCAATATTATCCGCAATGGTCTTATGACGGAACAAGGCATAGTGCTGAAACATAAAACCGATATGGCGCTTTTGTACCGGAGTATTAGTGACGTCTACCCCATCAAAAAGTATCTGACCCTGATCCGCATACTCAAGTCCGGCAATGATACGTAGCAGTGTCGTCTTACCACACCCTGAAGGCCCTAATAAGGTGACTAACTTGCCCGTAGGTACGCTTAAAGTGATGTCTTCAAGGGCAGTAAAATTGCCAAAAGTCTTGCGAACGTGTTGAATGTCTATGCTCATTTTGCGTATGCTCTTTTAGTTTCTTTTGAGAATATAAGATTTTAATTACTTAGGCTATTTATATTAATACTACTTATTCACAGCCACTATTCATCTTAACCGTTGAGTGATACTCATTTAGTAGGTTGTGGTTGGGCTGCATCAAGCCCTCCTTTAGGTTCCGTTTTGCTTACCACTAATGCCGGTGCGGTAATGGCCAAGCGGTCACTGCCCTTCGCATATTTACGGGTTTGCAGCTTACTCATGACCTGCTGAACCAGCAAAGTTACTAAAGCTAAGGCAGCAAGCAAGCTGGATAAAGCAAACGCGGCGGTAAAGTTATACTCGTTATAAGCAATCTCAACCAGTAGCGGCATAGTATTGGTCTCGCCGCGGATATGGCCCGAGACCACACTGACCGCACCAAATTCCCCCATCGCGCGGGCATTGGTCAAGATCATGCCGTATAGCAGGGCCCATTTAATATTCGGTAGCGTTACATGCCAAAATACCTGCCACCCTGAAGCGCCTAACGTCAATGCTGCCTGCTCCTCACTATCCCCTTGCGACTGCATTAAGGGAATCAATTCACGGGCAATAAATGGGAAGGTTACGAATAAAGTGGCCAATACGATACCAGGGACAGCAAAGATAACTTGGAAGCCCAACGACTCTAACCAACCGCCAATCGTAGAGTTTAAGCCAAATAGCATCACAAACATCAGACCGGCCACTACGGGCGATACCGAAAACGGTAAATCTAATAAGGTGGTAACGAGTTGCTTGCCTTTAAATTTATAGCGCGTTACTAACCAAGCAATAGCTAGTCCCATCACCACGTTGATAGGCAGCACAATACCGGCAGTAATCAACGTTAGCTTGATAGCCGATAGCGCTTCTGGATCGACCAAGGCGGCGATATACAGCTCCCAACCGCCTTTAAACGCCTCATAAAAGACCGCGAATAAAGGCACTACCAACATAATGACCATGAATAAACAGGCAATCGTAATGAAGGTTCGGCGCACCCACGGGGTATCGCGGGTGGCGGCATTACTTTGGTAGTCATAGCTATTGGAGATTTGCATGAGGAGCCCTAATTTTATCTTTACAAGGTCAAATTTTTCTATTTAAACAAACCGCTACTTGGCGCCAACTCGGCGAGATAGACGCCATTGCAGTAAGTTGATTGCTAGTAAAATTACGAAAGAAATCATCAGCATAAATAGAGCTACTGCTGAAGCGCCTTGGATATCAAATTGCTCAAGCTTACTGATAATGATCAGCGGTAAGATCTCAGACTGCATAGGGATGTTACCGGCGATAAAAATAACAGAACCGTATTCCCCAGTTGCACGAGCAAACATCATACCTGCACCCATCAGTAGCGCGGGTAACAGCTCGGGCAATAGCACGGTACGGAAGGTGGTGAAACGACTGGCCCCCAATACCGCTGCGGCCTCTTCAAACTCTACTGACAGCTCTTCTAATACCGGCTGCACTGCCCGTACGATGAAAGGAAAACTGACCACCACTAACGCAAGCCAAATCCCTAGCGGCGTAAAAGCCACTTGAATATCAAACTTGGCGAACCACTGCCCTATCAAACCGTTTGGCGCATATAGGGTCGCTAGTGAAATACCGGTCACTGCTGTCGGTAAAGCAAAAGGCAAATCTACCAAGGCATTGATAATAGACTTGCCCCAGAATTCGTAACGCACCAGTACCCAAGCGACCAAGGTGCCGAATACCATGTTGGTCAACATCGCATAAAAGGACATCTTGAGCGAGAGTATGATCGCTGCGGTCACTTGCGGCTGAGTAATTGTGCCCCAAAAACCGGCCCATCCCATCTGCGAGGTGGTAAACGCCATCATGGCAAAGGGTAGTACCACCAGTAGCGATAGGCTCAGGACAGTGATACCCATAGACAAGCCAAAGCCTGGTAACACGTTGCGTTGACGCAGGCGGGTTAACCAGTTACGTTTGGGAGCTGCGGGGATGGGTGCGGCTAACGGCTTCATTACGCTCTCATTACATCATTGGGAATGGATAAACTTGGGCTCTACTCTTAGCTTAATAAATGCTTTACGAACAAATTTTGTCCTGCTCAGGTTGGTATTCATTAAGCTAAGAGTAAATAGCCTATCGCTTGGCAATAGTCGCTCGGCAATAGGACATTTACTCTTTTATTGCTGTAAAACTTTAACGCTGTATTTCTTTAACTATTTATTTTTTAAACAGGGCTTACTTAGGGTTGTTCACAGCTAATTGGTCAAACACACCACCATCGCTGAAGTAAGTGCTCATGATCTCATCCCAAGTACCGAAGGCATCGTTTGGACGGAAAGTATCTACTGGTGGCAACTTGTCACTGTTGGCGGCCAAGACTGAAGGCACGCTAGGACGGAGGTATAAATCAGCCGCTAGTTGTTGAGCAGGCTCGCTCCATAAGTAGTCAAGATAAGCTTTGGCGGCGTCAGTAGTGCCTTTTTTATCTGTAACGGCTTTCACAACAGCTACTGGGCTTTCAGACTTGATAGAGTACTTTGGATAAACGATGTCGACTTGGCCTTTACCAAACTGAGTCGCGGCTAAGTTGGCTTCATTCTCAAAAGTCACTAGCACATCACCAATGCCACGTTGTACGAAAGTCGTCGTCGCAGCACGGCCACCATTTTCATAAACTTTGACGTTTTTCAGCATGTCTTTAACATAGCCTTTGGCTTGATCTTCATTCTTATCAAAGGCATGCAATCCATAACCATAGGCGCCTAAGAAGGCATAGCGACCATTACCCGTCACTTTCGGGTTGGCCATAACGATTTCGACGCCTGGTTTGGTCAGATCTTGCCAGTCGTTGATACCTTTAGGGTTGTCTTTACGCACTAGGAATACGATGGTGCTGGTAAAAGGTACTGCATTATCTGGAAATTGCTTTTCCCAATCGTCAGCCACCAAGCCTTTTTTCTGTAACAGTTCGATATCAGACCCTTGGTTCATCGTTGCTACGTCAGCTTGTAGACCATTCGCTACCGATAAGGCTTGCTTACTAGAGCCGCCATGTGATTGCTTAATAGTGACATTCGCACCTGGGTGGTCAGCTTTATATTTTTCTACGAACATAGGGTTGTAGTCTTTATAGAAGTCACGGGCCACATCATAAGAGACGTTTAATAGCTCGATATCCTGACCTTCAGTGGTAGCGGCAGCTGTATCAGTACCGGTAGCAGCAGGCTCACCCTCTGGCGCTTTGTTACAGGCGCTAAGACCTAATGCGGCGATAGCGAGTGCTGCGGTAGAGACGGCCTTAGCATAAGTGCTATAGCGGTTGGCGTATGGACTAGCAGACTTAAGAGTTAATGCTTTCATGGTAAACCTCGAAATAGATGCAGTAGATAAGGACAGACGTAAAAAGGTATAAAGAGTGTTATTTAATGGATGCGCTCATGCTAACAGTGCTTGGTTATTATGTTTAATGATGAATAAGGGTATCGTAGTGAATAAAAGGAATAATGGAATAATTGTGCGCAATCAAGGCGACTATGGGATAATCCATTTTTTACCTCTGCTTGAGAGACTTGCTTGCCTAACTGTAAGACAGCTAGAATAAACCTCTCTAAATCAAAACCTTCTTGGATACCTGCTGTGACTCACTCTTTAATGCCAACCTCAATTGCTTCACGCCTTACCACTCCAGTACGTCTAACAGGCCTTGTCGCCACCCTAGGCTTATCTTTTAGTCTGTTAGGCTGCCAAGTCATGCCAGATAACGGCTTAGATGCTAAGACGACAGCAAAAGCGACCCCGTTATCGACGGATAAAGTCGGCGCCGCGCAAGTGATTCCTATGGTCATCGGCAAATATGCCAGTAGCGATTATGACAAGCGCGCTGAAGGCTATGATTGGGTGACAGTAGATATTCTTGCCGATAAAAGTGCTGCTGGCAGTACTAATCACAGTGCTGAAAAAATTATGATTAATGTGCAGTCTCGTAGCGATATCAAAAAACCCACTTGTACCTATCAAGGTACCGCCAGTTTCGTTGGTCAAGATACGGTACATGGCGCTATTTTTCAGCAGACGCTTGAGGATAACAGCTTAGTGTTCTATCAAATTAAAGAGGGGGTACTAACGATTGATAGTACGGATAAGAATGCCCTAAATTATTATTGCTCAGGCGGGGCGACGCTGGCTGGCGAGTATCATAAGGTCAATAACAAGGCTTAAATATTAGAATAATACGGGCAGCAAAAAGGGTGACTAGGTATGATTGGTCACCCTTTTTTATTAGTTATAGTGTTAATTAGCAGCGAAGGATTAACTGTTCACCTTAAAACCATTTACTTTAAAGCCAGTTATTTTAACGTCAATAAAAAACCGCTACTTTGTTAACGAGTCACTGTTCGCCAATTGATCGAACTGACCGCCTTCTCCAAAAAAAGTCTCCATTATCTGTGACCATGGACCAAATACTTCGGTGGGATTAAAAGTCGCAATCTTAGGCAACTGCTGCGCATGGGCAGCGAGCACCTCTGGATTGCTAGGACGTAAATACAGTTTGGCCATCTGCTCTTGGGTACTCACCTCCCAAAGGCTGTGCAAATACGCTTGAGCGGCCTCACTAGTGCCTTTTTTAGCCGTTACGGTCTTGACTTCAGCGACCGGGTTATCGATACGAATAGAATAGCTAGGATAGATAACTTCGACTTTACCCTTAGCAAACTGCTGGGCGACTTGTTGCGCCTCATTTTCCGTAGTAATTAACACATCCCCCATACCGCGCTGACTAAACGTCGTAGTGGCCGCACGGGAGCCATTATCATAGGTCACCACATTGGCGAGCAGTTGGCGTATATAAGTGTCAGTCTTGGTTTTATCCTGATTAAAAGCATGCAATCCAAAGCCATAGGCGCCCAAAAAGGCATAGCGAGCCGTACCGCTGGTCTTCGGATTGGGCATAACCACCTCTACCCCTTGCTGCGCTAAATCTGACCAGTCCTCAATGTGCTTGGGGTTGCCTGTACGGACTAGAAATACCATAGTACTGGTATAAGGCACCGCGTTATTAGGAAATTTTTGCTGCCAATCCTTACTCACCAAGCCTTTTTCCACCAAGATATCGATGTCGGTTTGCTGATTCATAGTCACCACATCGGCCTGTAAGCCATTCGCCACTGATAACGCTTGCTTACTAGAGCCGCCATGTGACTGATCTATCTTTATCTGGCTGTCTGGATGCGCCGCTTGGTAGCTCTTTATAAACTCAGGGTTATAACCTTTATAAAAGTCACGCGAAACATCGTAGGAGACGTTTAACAGGCCGATATTCTTGCTACCAGGCGTATCAGCAGCCGTCTGATCACAACCGCTGATGAAGACCGTCATTGCTAGTATGGCAGTCAGTCCTGTTTTCAATAAGCTGGTGCTTGTATTACGGACAGTGATACTGGCAGGAATTTTAGAATATTGATTTATAGTGGTTTGTTTGACTGTCATGATGACCTCTAAGTGCACTTGCGCACGTTGCTATTAGTATAGTCAGTCCTGTTTAAAACTGGTACTTAGCGAGTCACTGATATAAATTTTCTGGCTAGAAGTCATTATATGACTGAGGCAGGCGCAAACTTATACCAGTGACTCTGTGTCAAGTCTTGAGTGGACTGACTATATGATGGCGCTATGCTAACAGCCCTTATATTTTCTGCTTAGAGATTAATTTGGCTATCAAAAGAATTAAACGGAATAATAAAAATTTAAGGCTATGATTAGCTGATTTATATAGTTAATATCTATATGGCATATATAAATCCCTAAAATAAAACCGAACTTAATTTAAAAAAAGCTTGTTTTATAATGAATAAAACTTATGATTTACCGATATTGCCGCTTATTTTATGACCTTCAAGGACGATGAATGAACTTAGAAAAACCTCAGCAACATACGGTTATTCCTAATAACCCTTATCAAGCCCCCACTGCTGAGACCTTGCCGCCGCCATTATTAGTGCAAAATGCGCCTTTTTACATTGTCTCTAAAAGGAAGTTTTTCGCTTTATTCATTTTGACTTTTAGTGTGTATACGTTGTATTGGTTTTGGGAAAACTGGTCAAGATGGCGTGACAGTACCGGTGAAAAAGTATGGCCTGTCGCTAGAGCCTTGTTTGCTATATTTTTCATCCACAGTCTCTTCGATAAAATGCATACAGCAGCTACTGCTAATAGCGGCCAGAATTTATCGAAATTAACTATCCCTGCCACCTTGTACATCATTGGTGAGATTGCTTTTAACGGCATGGATAATTTTGAGATGATAGGGGTGGTTTATCTGGTGGTGACTGTTGTTATGATAGGTATAATTGCTTGGAGTATTTGGCAAGCGCAGCACCAGGCGAATATTGCTACTGGCGATATAGAAGGGTTGTCCAATGATAAATTTACCGCAGCAAATTATGTTTGGATGGTCTTAGGATTCTTTTTTTGGTTATTAATTATTTTTGGTGCACTACAATCAGCAATGACTATTTACTAATTATTATTTAAATTATCGTGCAAACTATTAAAAAACGAATACCAACCCTACCCCTCTTTACACCTCTGTTATATCAAAAAAACCAGCACTGTTATAAGGGCTGGTTTTTTTATATATAAACGAGTTTAAATAAATTCAATTCATCTTAGATTGTGCAATTGGTAAACATACAGTTATACCGCCGAGTGACCTTTTAACTGTACTTCAGCACGGTCTTCCTTAGCGATACCGGCATAATACTCGCGTAAAATAGCTAGTACTTCAGGGCGGCTAAAGTTCTCTGGCACT
This sequence comes from Psychrobacter sp. CoH-33_TS_01, assembly GCF_058189395.1. Taxonomy (NCBI): domain Bacteria; kingdom Pseudomonadati; phylum Pseudomonadota; class Gammaproteobacteria; order Moraxellales; family Moraxellaceae; genus Psychrobacter; species Psychrobacter sp. CoH-33_TS_01. Next base: position 39,008 of record NZ_JBVGQI010000004.1, on the reverse strand, counting down.
TCTTCATCTTCTGATAGTGCTTTACGTAGCTTCGTACCTGAGACTTTGACGTGATGCTCGCCATCATGTGGGCAAGTCTTGGTTGAGGCCATCGCTTGGCAAGCATTACACCAAAACGTCCAGTCAATCTTCAGCGGTTTAGTCTGCATAGCATCGCGATCGATTTCATCAAATATCGATTGCGCATCGAATGGTCCGTAATAATCGCCTACACCCGCATGGTCACGACCGACGATCAGATGACTGCAACCATAGTTTTGACGGAATAACGCATGCAACAAGGCTTCGCGTGGTCCGGCATAACGCATATCTAAAGGATAACCAGCCTGAATAACGGTATCTTGCTTAAAATAGTTGTCAATTAAGGTCTTAATCGCTTCTTGACGCACTTCAGCTGGGATATCGCCCGGTTTTAAGGCACCTAGCAACGAATGAATCATCACCCCATCGCAGATTTCGATAGCGATTTTGGCAAGATACTCGTGCGAGCGGTGCATTGGGTTACGCGTTTGGAAAGCCGCAACCGTTTGCCAGTTTTTCTCTTCAAATAGAGCACGAGTCTCAGCAGGGGTCTTATAAATTTCAGGGTATAGCGTTGGGAACTCCCCTTGGCTAAGGACTTCCACACTACCGGCAACGTTGACTTCGCCCTGCTCCAATACTTGCTTCACACCCGGATGTTCGGTATCAGTAGTGGTAAATACTTGCTGACATTCGTGATTTTTGTCGATTTTATAAGTTTCCTCTACGGTGAGGATGCCTATTATTTCGCCATTTTCAGCGAGGAGAGCAACTTTATCATTTTTGCTTAGGCTATTTGCTATAGCTTCGCTGGTAGATAGAGTAATAGGAATAGGCCAAAACAACCCCGCATTATCACCGCTTTTCAAAGTCATCTCATCGACCACCCCTTGCCAGTCAGCTTGATTCATAAAGCCATTTAACGGGGTAAAGCCGCCGATACCAAACATAATGAGATCGCCGCGCTCTCTTGAGCTCAGCGTAATCTGTGGCAGGCTTTTTGCTTGCTGCTGGGCTTGGCTGAGGGCCTCACCTTCTAATAGCAAGGGCTTTAAATGCTCGCTACCGTGCGGCGGGACGATGCTGGTTTTGCCAAGACGCTGGACAGGTTGGGTACTAGATGCAGTCATAAAACAGGCCTTTAATCATCATGAGAAATAGGAAGTTAAGGAAGCTAATAAATAGGTATTAGTCAGGATGGGCACTAGCCTACCTAACTTCCTTTATTCATATCTATGCATAGTTTGGATATGGATATGACTGATATGAATTTATCGAACCCCGCCGCGATAGGTACTATACCCTCATCAATTTGACAATCGTATGAGCCGTCTATGTATCAGTACACCCATGCAGACCAAGCAATGGTTGATGAGCGCGTCGCCCAATTTCGCGACCAAACTCGTCGTTACCTGTCAGGCGAGCTATCTGAAGAGCATTTTCTACCGCTCCGCTTGCAAAATGGCCTTTATATCCAACGCCATGCGCCTATGCTGCGTATTGCCGTCCCTTATGGCCTGCTGACCAGCCGCCAATTGCGCAAGCTGGCCGAAATCACTCGTAAATATGATAGAGAGTATGGTCACTTTACCACCCGTACTAATATTCAGCTGAACTGGCCCAAGTTAGAAGAAGTGCCGGATATCCTAGCTGAGCTGGCGAGCGTGCAGATGCACTCTATCCAGACCTCGGGCAACTGTATTCGCAATACCACCACAGACCCGTATGCCGGTATCAATGCTAGCGAAGTGGAAGACCCCCGCCCCTACTGCGAGATTATTCGCCAGTGGTCGACCTTTCATCCTGAGTTTGCTTTCTTACCGCGTAAATTTAAGATTGCCGTGATTGGTACAGAAGAAGATCGTGCCGCCACGCTAGTCCACGATATTGGTTTACGTTTGGTCAAAAATGATGAGGGCGAAGTAGGCTTTGAAGTCATGGTAGGCGGTGGTCTTGGGCGTACCCCAGTGATTGGCAAGGTAATCCGTGAGTATCTACCACGCAACCACCTATTGAGCTACTTAGATGCCATCTTACGCGTCTATAACCTGCATGGTCGCCGCGATAATAAATTTAAAGCCCGTATCAAAATCTTAGTTGAGAGCATGGGTGCCAAAGACTTTACCAAATTGGTTGAGACTGAGTGGGAAGCGCGTAGTAAAGACGGCCCACTGACGCTAAATGAAGACAACTTTGCTATCGCGCAAAGCTACTTTCCAGAGCATCCTTATGAGCAAATCGATGCTTTGGCCAGTCAGTCTCAGCTGCAAGAGCAATTAAATGATAAGGCCTTTGCAGATTGGTACCAGCACAACACTGTCGCTCATAAAGTGTCCGGATATCGCGCTGTAGTAATCTCACTCAAGGCCGGTTTAATCGATGGCAAATATGTGCCTGCAGGCGATGTCAGCGCCACGCAAATGGACCAACTGTCTGATATGGCAGATACTTACAGCTTTGGTGAGATTCGCTCGACCCATCACCAAAACTTGGTGTTTGCTGATGTCAAAATCACGGATCTCTATACCATTTGGCAACAGCTCTCTGCCCTCAACTTAGCTCGCGCCAATATTGGCACGCTGACCGATATGATTGTCTGCCCTGGCTTTGATTTTTGTTCATTGGCCAATGCCACCACGCACAATATCGCTGAGCAAATCGAAAAACAATTTACAGACATCGACTACCTGTATGACTTAGGCGATATTCGCTTAAACATGTCAGGCTGTATGAATGCCTGTGCCCATCACCATGTCGGTGATATCGGTATCTTGGGCGTGGATAAAAAAGGCGAAAACTGGTATCAGATTAGCCTGGGTGGCAGCTCAAAAGAAGATGCGCGCCTCGGCAAAATTTTGGGCCGCGCTGTGGCCTCGGATGAGGTCGCCGCAACCATTCAAACCATCTTGGATGTCTATACTCGCGAGCGCCATCAAGAGGAAGACAGCCACGAATTATTTAGTGACTTTGTAGAGCGGGTCGGTATTGCGCCGTTTAAGGAAGCTGTATATGGGTAATCATAATATTTTAGACCGTGAAGGTATCGACATTACCAATGAGGATACTTGGCATGCCCTACATACGGCTGAGCTGCCGGATGGCATTGCAGTCGCTACCGTCCATTTAGACGAGTTGCTGCATCGTAATGAGCGCCTTGATGTGGTGTTACCGCTCACGGAAGTCCTGACTGCACAAGGCATACTACAAGAGACTTTTGGGTTAATAACGCAGCGTAGCAGTCGCATCGGCTTATGGGCCAATACCGCCACCACTACCGAGCAGCTTGACGCTCTATTAAAGCTACAGCAGACGGCTAACGAAGCTAACGATGAAGAAGAGCCCGCCAGTACTTCTCTAGTACGAGCTCTGGATTTGATAGTTATCTATACGCCATTATTCACCGATGGTCGCGGCTTTAGTCTGGCCCGTTATCTGCGCTTAGAAGGCTACACCGGTGAAATCCGTATGGCCGGCGCGTTTGGCCGTGATCAGATTCCTTACCTTATGCGCTCAGGGGTCGATACTTTTGCTATCGCCCATGAAAATATGGTGGATGACATTCAAACGGCCTTCTATGCCCTACCTACGGCCTATAGCGGTGATGACGCTAGCCGTCTACCGATGTTCCGCACAGCACAGGCTGAAATCCAGGTAGATGAGCGACCACTGGCTAATGCCTAACCCTATTAGCAATTATTCTTACTTCACAATTTTACTTTCTACTTACTTTTAAGGATTATTTATGAGCATTAATATCGACCAAGCTAACCAAGACCTACAAGGCAAAACTCCAGAAGAAATCGTGGCTTGGGCATTGAAAGACGCAAAAAACCCAATCATCACGACGAACTTCCGCCCTTACGAGTCTGCTATCTTGCATCTCGTTGCCAAGCAACGTCCTGATATCACGGTACTATGGGTAGATTCAGGTTATAACACCGACGCTACTTATAAATTTGCTAATAAGGTTATCGAAGACCTGAACCTAAATGTTGTGACTTATATCCCACAACAGACGCGTGCCCATCGTGATGTGACTTTAGGCGGCATCCCTGGCGTTGACGATGCCAAACATGAAATCTTCACCGAGCAAGTCAAACTTGAGCCGTTCGGTCGTGCTCTAGCTGAGCTACAGCCTGACGTTTGGTTTAACGCCATCCGTAAAGACCAAACCGAATTCCGCCAAGGTCTTGATGTGCTTAGCCAGTCTAAAAGCGGTGTATTGAAAGTTGCCCCGTTGTTTTACAAGACGGACGCAGATCTTGACGTATATCTAGAAGAGAATAACCTGCCCAACGAGTTTGATTACTTTGATCCGACGAAAGTAGAAGAGCATCGTGAGTGTGGTTTGCATACTCAGCTGTAATACAGGGCTACTAGCCTGAGTACGGATAAAACAAAAAATCCCCTTTGCCAATTTGGTTAAGGGGATTTTTTTAAGGGCATAGGTATCAGGATAGCCACTGCCCTTTCTCTATTTAAGAAACCATATTTGCCATCTTTATATACCAGTACTCGACCTCCCTTCAAAAGCAGCCTATTCAATTTAATAATCGGAAAAAATATAAGGTTATTATTTCCAAACGCTTAATGTCTAATCCTTTAGACTCAGTATGACTAAATCGACTAATCTAAGCTTAATTTGGCGAAAGAATTGACTATAGAGATGATTCATAATACCGTAGAATTTAAAACATTTTATTTGCTTAGGCTATTTTACTAACCATCTTTGCACACCTTTTAATTGACTTAGGGCGCTATTATGAACACCTTCCCGCTATTCTTTAAGCTAGATAATCAGCCCATCCTCATTGTCGGTGGCGGTGAGGTGGCGCAGCGTAAAGCGGATTTGCTCGCCCGCGCTGGTGCTTGTATTACCATTGTCGCGCCAGAGATTACCGAGGAAGTTCAAGCCCTGCTAGCAGAAGGCATCGCCAGTGGTCGTCATACCCTAATCCATGAGCATTACGATAAAAAATGGCTCGCCGGCAAGCGTATTATTATTGCAGGTACCGATGATGAAGCGCTCAACCATCAAGTCCATGCTGATGCCCAGACGCTTAATATCCCTGTGAATGTGGTTGATACCCCGCCCCTATGTGATTTTATCTTCCCTGCTATCGTCGACCGAAACCCCATCGTGATTGGTATCTCGTCCAATGGCAAAGCCCCAGTACTCGCCCGCCTACTGCGCGCCCGCCTTGAGACCTTGATTCCACAAGGCTATGGTAATTTGGCCAAGCTGGCCGGTAGCATGCGCGCAGAAGTAAAATCGAAGATTCCAACGCTTACGGGTAGACGCCAATTTTGGGAGCGTGCTTTTGAAGGCCGGGTCAGCGAGTTGATGTTTGCTGGTCGCGATAAAGAAGCCCAGCAAGCGCTTGAGGATAATCTGGCGGAAACCGCGCAGCAGTTAGCAGAGTCTATAACCCCCTCAAACGCTAACTTAGAACCGATTAACCCTATTAAGAAAAACGGTGAAGTCTATATCGTAGGTGCGGGCCCGGGCGATCCTGAGTTACTGACTTTTAAAGCCCTACGCCTCATGCAGCAAGCCGACATCGTCTATTACGATGCTTTGGTCTCAGATAAAGTGTTAGATCTGTGCCGCCGTGATGCCGATAAGGTATTTGTCGGTAAGAAGCGTAGCAATCATGCGGTCGCACAGCAAGGTATCAATGAGTTATTAATCAATGCTGCTAAGACTGGTAAACGTGTCGTGCGCCTAAAAGGTGGCGACCCTTTCGTCTATGGTCGTGGCGGTGAAGAAATTGAAGCCTTACAAGCCGCAGGTATTGCTTATCAAGTCGTGCCCGGTGTCACTGCGGCTAATGCTGCCTCATGCTATTCCGGGATTCCCCTCACCCATCGTGACCATGCTCAATCCATTAAGTTCGTCACCAGCTTTATGAAAGCGGGCGCGGAGAATAATAACTTTGCGAATCTACTGGACGAAAATGAGACCGTCGTCTTTTATATGGGACTGCACGCTTTAGAGCGTCTGACTACCGGCTTGATTGCGGCGGGTCGTAATCCTAAGACGCCGATTGCTATCGTTGCCCACGCTAGCTTACCTACCCAGCAAGTGCTAACGGGTACCTTAGCCAATATCGTTGAAAAACAAGCCAATGCTACTCTGCCCACGCCAGCCTTGCTTATCTTGGGTCGGGTCGTCAGCTTACATGCGACCTTAGCTTGGTTTGGTACAGACGGTAGTACTGTAGATATGGACTCCGACCAACAGGCGCATGCTCTTAATATGGTTTAGCTAACTGATTTAGATAGGCATAAAAAGTCGTCATAGTATTATTAACCTTCCTGTTAGCAGTTGTCTTATCTTATAGGGCAACTTGTGCCTTATTAACTGACTATTACCGTTTATCGGGTGGTTATTATTCATTCTAATAATGGGCTACCATAGGGGTTATCAAATCGTGATAACTTGGATGTGAGCCTTATACTTTATTATCCTGCTAATTTATCACCTTGTCGTGAAAGGACTTTTGACCCGCATAATTATCGCTAACATCCTTTATAATCGACCTAACCCTTATTCCTATATTGATTGCACCTACGCTTATGACCAACCCTATTGCTCCTCCTGTTCCGCTTACCGTCTTACACACTTCTGACTGGCACCTCGGCCGCAAGCTTTATGGCAAAAATCGCTATGAAGAGTTTGCGACTTTCCTATCGTGGCTAACAGAGACTATCGTAGAGCATAACGTCGATGTGCTAATCGTCGCTGGTGATATCTTTGATGTCATGACTCCGACCAATAAGGCGCAGGCTTTATATTATGAGTTTTTAGGTCAGGTGACTAAGTTATGCTGCCAACATATTGTCATTGTCGCGGGCAATCATGACTCGCCGTCGTTTTTAGATGCGCCAAGGGATTTCTTAAAACACTTAAACGTGCATGTGATTGGCACCGCTTGTGAAGATGTCGCCAACGAAGTGCTGACCTTGACAGACAATACTGGCTCACCCTATTGCATTATCACCGCAGTGCCATATCTACGCGACCGTGATGTGCGTGGTAGTGTCGCTGGCGAGTCTGCCGATGATAAAGACGCAAAGGTGGTCGCAGGGATTAAGGCTCACTACGATGAGGTAGCGACCATTGCTAAGACTGAGCAAGCAGCATTAATCCAGGCTCACGGTCGTCATATCCCTATCATCGCTACTGGGCACCTCTTTGCGGCGGGTGGCAGGACCACTGATGATGATGGCGTGCGCGAGCTGTATGTCGGCTCTTTGGGCAAAGTCTCAGCAGATATGTTTGCCAACTGCTTTGACTATGTCGCCTTAGGTCACCTACATGTGCCGCAAAAAGTAGGCGGTTGCGAGCATATTCGCTATTCCGGCTCCCCGTTAGCAATGGGCTTTGGGGAAGCTCGCCAGCAGAAACAAGTACTGCTCGTTCAGTTTGGAGAAGCGCTTAGGGACTTTACTAGCGGAGATACCGTTAAACCAACAGTTGCGACCCTAGAGCCTAGCATTGTAGAAACAGCCAAAACTCCAGAAGTTAATATTAATCAGCCTAAGACAGCTACGAATAACTCTGAGTTTATGGATGACCTATTTGGTTTTGCGGAAGTGACTGAACCCGAAAATGACGACTCTAAAAGTGCTTCTGCAGAGATAATCACTGGTCAGCCTGCTGCCACAGTAACAACCCTACTTAATCAAGTCCCTCCGGCCATTAAAGTCGTGCATCAAGACGCGGCTTGCCATATGCAAGTGGTCTCCTTACCCATCCCTTGCTTCCAACCTTTGGCGCAAGTCTCAGGGGATTTAGATGCTATTACGACCGCTTTGCAGTCTTTAACCCCTACCGAGACCATTTGGTTAGAAATTATCTATACTGGCGATGAAATCGTAACCAATTTACGTGATTTGGTAGAGTCACTAGTAGACGGTCTACCGTGTGAAGTGTTAAAAATTAAAAACACTCGTACTTACGATAAAGTCATGCAGCAACAAGAGTCTACTGAGACCTTGCAAGATTTGGATGAGTTAGAAGTATTTAAGCGTTGTCTCAATGCGCATGAAGTAGCCGAATCACAACGTGGCGGGCTGCAAGCGGCTTATGAAGAGATTTTATATAACATTCGCCATGCGGATAACCGAGCGGAATAACGTATTTTCTACCCATTACCCAGAGACTCATTCCTCTTACGAGACTGCTCCTATTCCTTCATTCCCATAATTATAACAACGGTTGTTTTTCTCCATGCGACTCATAGAACTTAGACTCAAAAACCTAAACTCCCTCAAAGGCGAATGGCACATCAACTTTGCTGATGAGGCCTTTATTAACGAGGGTATCTTTGCTATCACTGGGCAGACCGGTGCGGGCAAGACCACGATATTGGATGCGATTTGTCTGGCACTCTATGGGGAGACGCCGCGTATCAATAGCATCAGCAAAAGCAGCAATGAGGTCATGACTCGGCAGACAGCAGAGTGCTTTGCCGAAGTGGTCATCGACTTAGGGGACAAACACTATCGCTGCCGCTGGGGTCAACGCCGTGCGCATAATAAAGCTGATGGTAACTTGCAGGACGCCACCCATGAAGTCGCCGAAATTGTAGCGGGCGCCGCTGAAGATAATATCCTTGAGAGCAAGCTATCGCGTACTAAAGCCAAAATCATTGAGCTGACGCGGATGGACTTTCAGCAATTTACCCGCTCTATCCTATTGGCTCAGGGCAGTTTTTCTGCCTTTCTAAAAGCCAAGCCTGACGAGCGTGCGGATATCTTAGAGAAAATAACCGGTACGGATATCTATGCGACTATATCTACGCATGTGTTTGAAAAGAAGCGTGAAGAGGAAGCCGTATTAACCAATCTGCGTACGGGCTTAGCAGGGTTGGCCTTATTAAGCGCTGAGGAAGAAAGCCAACTCCAAGCACAGGGGCAAGCTTTAGGGGAGCAGCAAGTCACCCAGCGGCAGACGCTAGCTGATTTAGACAGCCAACTTAAATGGTTGGATGATTTCCATGAGCAGCAGCAATCTCTTAAACAACATGAGCAGGCACTCGCTAATGCGCAGACGAGCCAGCAAAATTTTGCACCTGAAGCCACGCGTCTAAGTTTAGCCATGAGTGCTTTAGAGATAGACAGCCCTTATAGTCAGTTAAGTTATAGCCGGCAAACCTTAGCCAACTTTAAGACAGAGCAAACGGATTTACTTGAAAAAATAGCCACGCAACAAACCACGTTAAAGACCGCTACCGATGCCTTGATAGCTGCTAAAGCTGCTGAGCAACAAGCTGCCGAGCACGGGCAGAGCCAACGGCCTATCCATACGCAAGTGCGCACGCTCGATGCGCAAATTCAACAGCAGTCCGCTGCTATAGCGAATGAGGAAGCAAGGCTAGTTGAGCTTAATAACGATTTAGAACGGTTAACCAAAGCTATAGAGACGGACCAACAGGAGCAGCAGCAGGCAAAGACGCAGCTTACCAGCACAGAGCAGTATTTAAACAGTCATCCCGAGCTGAACGACCTTGATAGCGATATAGCTACCAATACCACGCATTGCAGCCGGCTAAGAGCTTTATTAGAAGCCAATGCCAATTTAGCCGCAGACAAGCTGAACTTTAAGCAAACCAAGCAAGCTGGCGATACTAAGCTAGCGCAGCTCAAACAACAGCAAGCACAAGACATAGGCAAGATTGGTAAACAACAAACGCATTTGGCGAATTTGCAACAGCAGCAAGCCGACTTGTTGCAAGGTAAGCAGGTGCCTGATTTGCGCCAACAGCAAAATCATATTACCGAGATCATGGTACAGATAGAGCCGCTAACTTATCAGCTGCAGCAAATAGCAGAGATTGAGCTTGAGAGTCAGCAGATTCAGAAGGCTTTAGCAGATCAAGCCGAGCTAACGACCTTAGCTGCTAATATCAAAGCTAGCGAAGACGCTATCCAAACTGCGACTCAGCAGCGTCAAGAGAAACAAGACCATCTAGCGCTATCGCAAAAGGTCGCTAAGCTTGAGGACTATATCGAGCTATTAGAAGACGGTCAGCCTTGTCCTTTGTGCGGCGCAACGGAGCATCCTTATAGTGGCAACCATCCCTTATTAGCGAAGAAGTCGTCAACGCTACAGGCACAACAGATACAAGAGCAGCAGCTACAAACACAAATTGAGACCTTAAACCAAGCTATCAAGACCCATGAGCATACGTTAGCCGATCAACGGGTGGCATTGGCAACAGCCAATAATGAGCTTGAGCGCCAGCAGCAACGCCTAGCCACCCTGCAAACTCGTGTACAGGAAATGAACGGCCAGCTACACTCTGCTATTGCGCATATATTGAATAGCGCATCAGGTTATGCTGAGCCCTTATTATCTATAATTCAGCCCTTGAACGTCCCTTATACGAATGATGCGCAACGGTCTGAGGCTATTCATCAAGTAAAGCAGCAACTTGAACAGCACAGAGTCAAGCTGAATACGACCTTAAGCCAGTATGACGAGCTCAGCCAGGGGGTTGATGAGGCGCGTACAGCAGTGACGGCTTTAGAGACGGCCCAACAGCAAGTAACTGATCAAGTCAACGAGCTCAACAGCAATATCAGCCTCGATGCCCAAAAAATAGAAAGTATCGAAATCGCTACGGTAAGTAATTTTACCGAGTTAGCGGCGGTGATAACGAACATCACGTACCTCGTGAATAAATATCAGAATGGCTTATCAATAACTATGGCAGCCGGTCATTTAGCCGATATTACTGAGTTGCCCGCCAAATCAGCGCTAGTTACCTTGCAAGGAAATATTGACCAACGTAAGGTCAGCTATCAAGATGAATGTAACGTCTTTATGGAGGCTTTACGACAACAGCATCGCGCCTTACAAAAACTCAGCGAGCATTTGCGTAAAGAGCGCGAGCAGCAGCAAACTTTAACCACTAACTTGAGCGGGCTGACCGCACAAATTAGTGCTAAGCAAACACAACGGGATGAGAAAGCTGGCGAGCTTAATAAGCTGTCACAATGGCTTAACGATAAGGTGATCAGCATAGAAGCGCTAAAGGCAGAGCGTAAAGACCTGTTTGGCGATAAAGATTGGGAAGTGGAAGCCGATAAACTGCGTATTGCGCAAGAGCAGGCACAAGAGCAGCTAGCAGCAGCGCAGAGGACGCTAGATAATGCTAAGCAGACTCTACAGCAATCACAAGAAAGACAAGAAAAACTGGTCAATGATATTAGCGCTACCGAGACTACTCTAGCGACGCAACAGAAAACCTTTGCCGAATTACTAGCTGAGTCACAGTTTGCTACTGAGCAAGCCTTTTTAGCCGCACGCCTGCCTAAAGAAGAGCGCGATGCTTTACAACAGCGCCAGCACAATATTGAGTCAGCCGTTCAACAAGCGCAGCTCTTATTAACCCAAACTCAGAAAAACCTCACCATCTTGCAAGCAGAGCCTTTGACCGCAGAAAGCCGTGAGGACTTAGTCGCTCGCCAGCAAGCGCTTCAAACTGAGATAAATACGCTGTCTGAGCAAATTGGCGCTATTAACCAAACCCTTAGAGACAATGAAGCACGCAAAGGCGAGCAGCAAGCACAATTAGCAAAGATTGCTGAGCAAACCCATAAGCTTGAGGTCTGGAACAATCTACATGCCCTAATTGGCTCTAAAGATGGTAAAAAGTTCCGTACCTTTGCGCAGGGTCTCACCTTTGACATTATGGTCAGCCATGCCAACGCCCAGTTGCATAAGATGAGTGACCGCTACCTGCTCAAACGTGATACGGAAAATCCGCTTGAGCTTACGGTCATTGATAACTATCAAGGTGGGGAGATACGCAGTACTAAAAACCTTTCAGGTGGTGAAGGCTTTATTATCAGTCTAGCCCTAGCACTGGGACTGTCACAAATGGCGAGCCAGAATATCTGTGTCGATTCGTTATTTTTGGATGAAGGTTTTGGTACGCTTGATGAGGACTCGTTAGAGATTGCACTGACGACGCTGACAGGACTGCAGCAGGAAGGGAAACTGATCGGGGTGATCTCACACGTGCAAGCGCTTAAAGACCGTATTTTAACGCAGGTCAAGGTTGAGAGAATCTCAGGCGGTCATAGTAAGCTTAGCGGCGCCGGCTGTCGTCAAATAGCCAGTTAAAGCTTAACTATTAATAATCGAAGCGCAAAAAAGCCACTAAGCAAATAGCTTGGTGGCTTTATTTTTATGGGCGCAGTATAAGTAATCGTAACTAATAATCTTAGCATTTGTGCCAATGGTGCTTATTCGCAAATATTTGACTATAAGCAGAAAGAACACAATGGGAAACTTGCCGTTCGATTTAACTATTACTAACTACTTAGCCGCAACTAATACCGTTTCAGCATTACGATTGGTAATTATCTGCTTTGCCAATGCGGGGCTGTCCGTAATCTTAGCATTAGAAGCTGTCTCTGCTGCTTTGAGTAATTGGGTGGTCTCACCGGCGCCGATATCTGCTTCATTCACGACGTCGGTCTCTGCTGTTCCAACGGCATAATAGCCAATAGCGGGAATCAGAACAAAGGCCAATACTACGGCGATAGCAATTTTTAGCGGGTTCTTTTCCATAAAATATCCTTAGTAGTCAGTGAATCAATAGCTTTTTATTTTAATGTCTGGCATTGAGCTGCGCTTTTTAACAGTTTAGCATCTTAACAGAGTCATTAGCAGTTTGATTGTAAAGCGCGCTTATTTACCTAGTTGGCTTTTTTTCTTTTTATAAATTGTGATCGTTTTAAGCGGGATTCATTATATATTTAGACCATTAAAAAAGGGGCATCATAATTATGACACCCCTTCTATTAGCACATTATTGGTTCAGCTATTAATCCACAATAAGTTTATTTAACTCACTGAGCAATACGGATAATGCGGATAAACCGACTTCTGATGCGTCTAACTTTTGCATCTCGTCATTAATACAATCGAGCTGCGCTTGATGAGCTTGCTGCCACGCTTTAAAGCTAGCCGCCGCATCATCTTGCATTAGCAATACATTTAGCATCTGACGTAAGCTACGCGACACCTCGTTAATGAGGGCCGAACGGGCACGGCGATCCCAATGATTCTGCTGTGGCAACTCGTCGATATGTTGGATTAACCAGTCCATATGTAGACTCTGGTAAGCCGCAAAATACAAGCCTGCAATCTCATCGACACTGCGCTCATACTTTTCAGCCAATAGCGCGGTATCTAACGCATCAATAGCGTACGGTAAGATAGCAAAGATACTGGCATCGCTATCGGTTAATCCTTGCTCAAGCATACCTTGAATATCGCCCTGCAAGTGCTCTTCAAACTGAGTATCGATAATGCCTTGAGGCTTGGTCAAGTCTTGCACGCTGCCTTCAAAACGTTTAATGATACCGGCTACTGGCAGCTCGCTACCAAAGGTATTGATTAACCACACCATGCCTTGCTCTAAAGCCTCACGAATACGCGTCTCCATTTTGAGCAAGACCACTGCATCCACTTGATTGTCCAAAGCTTCTAAACGCTGCCACACCCCACCAATATCGAAGATATCACGGGCAATCGCATAGGCACGGATTAACGTCGCCATACTCTGGCCAGTCTCTTCCGATAGACGGAATACTGATTCGATACCCAGTCTATTGCCCACGCTATTGGTCAGATAAGTACTGATAATCTCACGATGCAGACGGTGATTCATCATCTCATCAAAGAAGCGGCTCGCCAGCTCATTCGGGAAGTATTTACGCAGCTCATTGACGAAGTACTGATCATCTGGTAAGTCAGACGCTAGCAGTTGGTCGTAGATCCACATTTTGCCATAAGCCAACACTACAGCTAGCTCTGGACGCGTGAGACCGATATTGACCTTTTGACGGGCTTCAATCTCGTCTTCGCTAGGTAAGAATTCAATAGCACGGTCCAGACGGCCTTCATTCTCTAAATACTCGATAAAGCGGGCATGGTCGCCCAAGTTACCGGCAGCATGTAGATGGCTCAGCTCAATCGCTTGCGGCTGCAAGTAGTTTTGGCGCAGTACCAGCTCTGCCACATCAGTCGTCATACTCTCTAACAGCTCATTACGCTGCTTAACAGTCATATCGCCTTGTTCGACAATATCCCCTAGTAAGATTTTGATATTCACTTCGTGATCCGAGCAGTTGACGCCACCTGAGTTATCGATAGCATCCGTATAGATGTGCCCGCCAGCGTGCTCAGGGCCACCTGATAAGGCGTATTCGATACGGCCACGTTGCGTACAACCCAAGTTACCGCCTTCGCCGACGACCTTGGCACGGATTTCACTACCATTGACTCGGACCGCATCATTAGCACGATCGCCGACTTCCGTATTGCTTTCGGCACTGCTCTTAATATAAGTCCCGATACCGCCGTTCCAAATCAGGTCGACTGGGGCTTTTAGCAAGGCATTAATCAGCTCGTTTGGCGCTAGACTATCAGCTTCAATAGCAAACGCAGCTTTCATCTCGTCGCTGATAGCGATGGACTTATCCTGACGCGAGAAGATACCGCCACCTTGGCTAATAAGGTCTTGGTTATAATCTTCCCAAGTTGAGCGTGGTAATTTGAAAAGACGGTCGCGTTCAGCATACGAGCTTGCTGTATCCGGGTTTGGATCGATAAAGATATGCAAGTGGTTAAACGCAGCTTGCAGTTGCGTATGGGTTGAGCGCAGCATGCCATTACCAAAGACGTCGCCACTCATGTCACCGATACCGACCACAGTGAAGTCGTCTTTATTTTGAATATCACGCCCTAGCATTCTGAAATGACGTTTGACCGACTCCCAAGCGCCACGAGCGGTGATGCCCATCGCTTTATGGTCATAGCCTACTGAGCCACCGGAAGCAAAGGCGTCATCGAGCCAGAAGTTATATTCTGCTGAGATACCATTGGCGATATCTGAGAAGCTCGCTGTGCCTTTATCTGCCGCAACGACCAAGTACGGATCATCTTCATCATGGCGAACCGTGTTGTCCGGAGCGACGATAGCGCCATCGACTAAATTATCGGTCACATCGAGCATACCGCGTAAGAAAGTCTGGTAGCACTCAATGCCTTCTTTTTGGAAGGCTTCACGGCCATCGGCCATGGACTTGCGCTTAACGATAAAGCCACCTTTCGAGCCCACAGGTACGATAACGGCGTTTTTCACCATCTGAGCTTTGACCAGTCCCAACACTTCAGTACGGTAGTCTTCCATGCGGTCAGACCAACGTAAACCACCACGCGCCACTTTGCCACCGCGCAGATGCACAGCCTCGACTCTTGGCGAATAAACAAAGATTTCGAACATGGGTTTTGGTTTGGGTAGATTAGGAATCTGACTGGCCGCAAACTTAAACGCCAACCGATCTTTGCGCTGACCATCGCTATCGCGCTGATAGAAATTGGTCCGTAAAATGGCGTTAATCAAGTCGAGGTACCAACGCAGGATACGGTCTTCATCTAAGCTCACTACGCTAGTCAGTGCGGTTTTAATCTGCGCCAAAGTATCGTCAACTTTACTCTCACGAGTGCTGTCATCATAAGCCGGGTTCAGACGGGCATCAAACAGCTCGGCGAGCATAACGGCCATCGTGCTATTTTTAACCAAGGTTTGCTGAATATATTGGCTCGAGAAAGGGGCTTTAGCTTGTAGCATATAACGCATTAACGCGCGCAATACAACCACCTCAAAGGTTTCCAGCTTAGTGGTTAGCACCAATTCATTCAGCGAATCGCTCTCGACGCGGCCCGCCCAAATTTGCGCCAGGCTGTCTTCAAATTGCTCGCGGACTACGGCCAAATCAACCGCCTCCGCATGGCGTAAAGTCAGCTCATATTCTTGCAGCCAAGTGGCTTTTTCTGGCAAGTCAAACTCATAGGTCTGCGCGGAGATAACCGATACCCCAAAATCTTCTAAAATTGGCAGGATATGCGACAAGATAGCTGGTTTATTTAACCCATAAAGCTTGAGGTGCAACTGGTTGCTGTCATCACCCGTAGATTGATACAAATGCCAGAGCATCGGATTGTCTTGGCTTAGATTGGCCAAACGTTTGGTATCTTCTACCCCGGTACGTACATCAAAGCGCTCTTGGTAAGCCGCTGGAATATAGGATAAATATTGCTTAGACAAGGCATTAGCACGTTGCGCCCCGACGGTTTCAACCAATACTTGTTGATAGCGGTCTGTCCACGCTTCCATCAACGTGTTCAGCTCATCTTCTAAGGCCGGCAAGTCGACCTCATTAATTTGGCCGGGCACGGTACGCACATGCACATGCACGCGAGCATGATAGGACTCGTTAAACTCTGTAGTGAACCCTGAAGAGATGCCGCCAAATGCTTTAATCAGCGCTTCTTGCACCTTGATACGCAGCTCGGTATTGAACTTATTGCGTGGAATATACACGAGGCTTGAGACAAAACGTTGGTAGTGATCAGTGCGACTAAAGATACGCAAACGTTTTTTATCTTGCAGTTCGGCAATCCCTGACACGATAGGATACAGCTCTTGAATACTGGCCTGGAACAGGTCATCACGCGGCAAGGCATTGATAATAGTCATCAACTTTTGATAGTTATGCCCATTGCGCGGTAAATCAGCCATCGCCATAATCTTATTGGCTTTTTCGCGCAGTAGTGGGATTTGCTGCACGGTCAATTGATAAGCTTGCGAGGTCAATAAGCCCACAAAGCGGTATTCACCAATCAGCTCGCCGGCCTCATTAAATTTATGAATGCCCAAAAAGTCCATATAGACCGGACGATGTACAGGCGAGACATGGCTAGACTTAGACAGTAGCAATACTCGGGGTATGGTTAGCAGTTTTTTTAGATTATCAGGCATCTGCGCAAAGCTTTCCGAGCGAGTGTCTTCGCTACCGCCCTTTAGAATACCTAGCCCACTACCGCCGACGCTAATAAGATTTAACTCATCTTTTAGATGCGCCTCACTGCCCTCTTTGACAGTATCGCCATTCTCTAAACGGTATTCGCGAAACCCTAAAAAGATAAAGTTATCGTTCATTACCCATTCTAGAAACGCTTGAATCTCTTCAGCAGTATGATAAGCCTCAGGCAGCTGCTGACCTTTTAACTCCTCTTTAATTTGCGCCAGTCTGTCCTGCATCATGCCCCAATCCGCGACCACACAATCTAGCGTAGCGACTTTATCCAATAGGGCTTGACGTAAGGTGGCCAGCTCCTGCGCATCAATACGGTCAATCTCACAATGAATGAGCGACAAGTGACGGGTATCACTATCTTCTGCACTCTCGATGGCAGTGATTTGACCGTGGTCATCGCGCTGCACATCCAAAATAGTGTTATAAATGCGATGCACTTCTAAGCCTTGCGCCTCGATGCACATGCTCATAGTGTCTACTAAAAAGGGACGATCATAAGCGACCATCTGAATGACTGTGCGCGTACTATGAAAATGCTGCTCTTCGGCACTAGGATTCAATAGGCACAGGCTAGGCTGCTGACCATCATACTGCTTAACTAACGTATAGTGATGTAGCGCCATACCCGCTAAATCAACGTCACTTATCGTATCCGCTACTGCGCTATGCAATGACTGGTAGTAGCGATTAATAAATTGCGCCAATATAGCCTTGTCTTCTTGAATATAACTGCTAGCAATCTCACTAATCTGGTGCACGCGCTCGGGAGAGATCGTTAAGGTGTTGGGCATGTTCAATCCTTGATTTTGATTATGGTTATGGGTCGTGCTAAATAATTAAACGGACATAAACGACATCTTACAGCCCATAGATAATGAGACTCATTTACTATAAATAACCAATAGCAAACCCTGACCACGTGATGTACAAATGGTCTAATAAAAGTTGAATTCGCTAGCAATAACATCTTGATGCATATGCCATAGCTTATGGTAGGAGTAATGCCGTTACCCGTAATTTTAACGCATCACAAGCTGCGTCTAAAGGGGTGTAAGAATGTTTCATTAATGAGTAACAAATAGATAATTAATAGTAGGGTTAGCGCAAGTAAACAGCTGCTGAAATCATTGGTTTATAGCGATTACTTGGCTATAGCTAGTGGGTAGAAAAGAAATGGTTATGAGTGTTCACTAACCTAGCAAATCCGCAACCTAAACCACTATCTTAAATAGCTAGCGACTGAATAAATTCAGCAAAATACTAGCTACGATACTGATGACAATCATCGTGACTATAGGAAAATAAAAACGCGTATTGCCCGAGTCAGAGCTGTAACTGATATCCCCAGGCAAGCGACCTAACCAAGAAAAGGCGCCTGGAAAGACCAACCATACTAGACCGACCAAAACTAGCACTATACCTAGAATAATTAATACCTTTGCCATCACCCCTCCTTTTATAAGTAACGCTTATTCAATTTAAATAAAGACAGTTAAATAGAAGCAGTTGAATATAGGCTAGCGTGCCCGAATAAAGAACACTAAGCAGCCCGCTACTTTGCCTCTTACTACTATAGCTTACTATAGCAATATTCCTTTTCTGCCTACGTTTTTTTCCGTTAAAAGCCGCTTTAAGGTCAGGGTTAAAACTGCAGTAAACCCTGTACTAGAAATAGAGTGTGCTAGGTCAAACAAGGATTACTGAGACAATCTGCTTCACTTTAATGGCATCGGCTATTAAACCTAGGCGGATTAGTGTTTTTATTGCTTGAATTGGTGACCTATCAGTAACCACGTAGCCAAATGGTCACGAATTTTGTTAAGATAGCCTGCCCTTAAGCTATACTGTTTTAGCTAAAGCTTACAGTTGTACTGTTTTATCAGTATCTCTAAGGTTATAAAGGTTTTATGGGCGCAGAAAACCCTAATAATAAGCGATTAAATCGCACAAACCAGTTACTGCAACTGTGCATTAGACGTATTACTCTAGCGCCAGTTTGGAGAACGCAGCGTTTTTACGAATTAGCGGCTTATATTAGGTGACCGACTACTGGCGATTAAACCAGCCTTAAAGACCGGCAGCTTAAACAACACTAACAATACTGCACGCTACTGATTGACTTTTCTCCCCTTATTTTATTTTTCATTCCCCTACTATAGGTAACGAACCAAGTTATGGACAGCACTATGAATATTCTAATTATCGGATCAGGCGGTCGTGAGCATGCGCTAGCATGGCAATGTGCTAAAGACGACAAGGTCAACACCATCTATATTGCCCCCGGTAATGCTGGTACGACCTTAGAGAATAAGTGTGAAAACATTGCGCTAGACACCGATAATCATCAAGCCGTTATCGAATTTTGCCAAAACAATGCGGTTGATATGATCATTGTAGGGCCAGAAGCGCCGCTAGTAGCTGGCCTAGTCGATGACTGCCGTGCTGCCGGTATCCCAACTTGGGGCCCTAGTAAATACTGTGCTCAGCTTGAAGGCTCAAAGACTTTTGCAAAAGA
Organism: Psychrobacter sp. CoH-33_TS_01; assembly: GCF_058189395.1. Lineage (NCBI taxonomy): Bacteria > Pseudomonadati > Pseudomonadota > Gammaproteobacteria > Moraxellales > Moraxellaceae > Psychrobacter > Psychrobacter sp. CoH-33_TS_01. The sequence goes on along the minus strand of NZ_JBVGQI010000004.1, from coordinate 19,564 downwards.
GTTTATGGAAGCGGCCAACGTACCGACTGCAGGTTATGAGGCCTTCACTGAAGCGGCGGCAGCAAAAGCTTATGTCGATACTCATGGTGCCCCTATCGTTGTTAAGGCCGATGGCTTAGCAGCGGGTAAAGGCGTCATCGTCGCAGAAACTGTGGCGGATGCGCATGCCGCTATTGATGACATGCTAGCGGATAATAAATTTGGGGCAGCTGGTAGCCGTGTGGTCATTGAGCAGTTTTTGACCGGCGAAGAAGCCAGCTTTATCTGCATGATTGATGGCGACAACATTCTGCCAATGGCGACCAGCCAAGACCATAAGCGCGCTTTTGAAGGCGATAAAGGGCCTAATACTGGTGGTATGGGTGCGTACTCACCTGCTCCTGTCGTGACGGACGCGGTCTATGATAAAGTCATTGAGCGCGTGATTCGTCCTGTCGTCGAGCAGATGAAAGCTGCAGGCCATCCTTATACGGGTTTCCTCTACGCAGGTCTTATGATTGATGACGCGGGTGACCCTTATGTCATCGAGTTTAACTGCCGCTTTGGCGACCCAGAGACTCAGCCTATCTTAATGCGCTTAAATACCTCTTTAGTCGCATTGATTGAGCAAGGTTTAGCAGGCAAGCTACCTGAGAGTGCGGATTGGGACCCTCGTCCAGCGTTAGGTATCGTATTGGCATCAAAAGGCTATCCGGAAACTTCGTCTAAGGGCGATGTCATCACTGGGTTACCTGAGCTAGACCATACTGAAGAAGACCCTACAATTAAAGTCTTCCATGCCGGTACTAAGACCGCAGCAGACAACGCTCATATCGTCACTGATGGCGGCCGCGTATTATGCGTCACTGCCTTAGGTGAGACTATTTTTGACGCCCAGCAAGCTGCCTTACAGACGGTTGCCAGCATTCGTTTTGACGGGGCGCAGTACCGCCGCGATATCGGCTACCAAGCCATCGCTCGTCAAAACTAATTCCGACAAAATCGTATAGCTCTACTTTACTGCGGTTTTATTTTTATTCACGCCGGTGATCCAGATGGATAGGTTTTTATGGCTGATAACTCGAACTCCACGCTTGATGAATTAAAGACTTCACGCCTAGACAGACGCTTGTCTATTGCTAAGACCTCGCTACAATTGGGTAAGCGCTGGGCAGGCAATAGTGTCTCTGGGCTGTTCTTAAATAAAGAAGACCGCAGAACTCGCAATCAAGCCTTTATGCAAGAGCAAGCTAAATACTTAGCGGATGAGCTCGGTAAACTGAAAGGCTCGGTCGTCAAAATAGGCCAGATGCTAGCGCTATACGGTGAGCACTTTTTGCCGCCCGAAATTACAGAAGCTCTGCAAAGCCTGAATGACAATACGGCTACCCTGTCTTGGACGTCTATGCAAAAGACGCTTAAAGCACAATTGGGGGACTTATACGCTGAGCTAGAGATTGATCCGGTACCTATCGGCACCGCTTCTTTAGCGCAAGTGCATAAGGCTATCATTCGTGAGACTGGTCAAGTCGTCGTGCTGAAGGTGCAGTATCCTGGCGTTGCCGATGCGATTGACTCAGATTTAAGCCTCTTTAAGCATCTGCTACGGGTGACCAAAGCGGTGCCGCAGACCCGCATCTTTGATGAGTGGTTTGCCGAGATTCAAGACTTGCTGCATCAAGAAGTCGATTATCTGGCTGAAGCTGCGACTACAGAGCGCTTTTATGACCGTCTGAAAGACGACAATCGCTATGTAGTGCCGCAAATTATCCGCCGCTATAGCTCCGAGCGTCTGTTATGTATGACTTTTGAGCATGGGGTTTCTATTACGGACCCTAGCCTGCGTCAACTCAGCCAGTCGCGCCGTAACGCATTAGGTCAGGCCGCTATTGAGATTATGCTGCAGGAGATTTTCGTTTGGGGCGAGATGCAGACCGATCCAAACTTCGGTAATTACCTGATCCGCATCAATAATCCCGAAGATACGGCGACTGACCTCACTGCTGACAGCGAAGTACAGGATCAAGTGGTCTTACTAGACTTTGGGGCGATTCGCCAGTTTGATGACCATCTGCTGCGTATTGCGCGCGGACTATTAGAAGCCGGCTTCTATCATGACTTTGACGCTATGCTCGCCTCTATGCATGGTTATGAGTTTTTGGATACGATGAGCCAGAGCGTGCGTGAAGATATGGCCAGAGTATTCTTGACGGCTACCGAGCCTTTCAGCCTACCTGAGCTTAATCCCGATATACCGCCAGCGCTAATCGATAGCGATGGTCTGTATAGCTGGGCGGAGAGCCGACTGCATCAGCGTATTATGAAAGAGGCGGGCTCAGCCATGCAATCTACAGAGTTTAGCTTGCCGCCAAAAGAGCTGATGTTTATCAGTCGTAAGTTTATTGGCGCCTATACTTTCTTAACCGTATTGGATGCCCATACAGAATCCAGACCTTTGATTGCTGCGGTGCTATAGTACGTTGATAATAAAAGTAATATGAATAGATTTGATATTAATGACACCTCACTTTACGTGGGGTGTTTTTTTGCCTGCTACTTTTCAAAACTATCATTTACATAAAAGACGTGACCTGGGCAACGGCAGTCGCTACTGCCTACTTTCGCCATTACTAAACCTTGTTCCGTATTTTTAATCGCTATACTAAGCTGCTGCGCAATAGCACATTCAATCCTTGTGGCGCTTTGCCACACCCAACATCCTAGCAGGGTCATCTCAGCCCGTAGGTAATCGACGTGCCAGCGCAGTTTTTTATCAGGGTCTGCTCTAAAGTGCCGCCCTACTCGGCTGGCAAGTCCACCACCTCCCATAGCACTGCCCACGTAATAATAACTGCCTGCGCGCAATTTAAAGACGCCTAACTTACCAATGGTTATCGTCTTATCTTCTGCCAACTGCATAACTAAAATATAAGACCCTACAGCTTTTGGCAATTGACTAGCTTCTGTTGTCCAAAGAGGCGCTGGAATATCGGCTAGCGCTAAGACTTGGGGAATAAAAGTATTCATACTGACTGTGGAAACCTTTATCACTGCTTTAATACCTTACCCTTTCTGACGTCTGCAAACGCAGAAACTCGCCTTGGGTATTAATATAGCCAAATTGGCCGTGCTCATTCATAACTAACGCCATGCTTTCCGTAAAATCCTCAGCATAGTGAAACTGTGTAGGAATAACTAACGCTCTCAATCGATTAATAAAGCCGGTTTGCCCGTCAACTATTACGGCAGCCAGACCCTCTTTAAAAGGTCTACCCTCATCGTAACTGTAAGGAATCACTACTTTGCCGGTAGAATTGATGTAGCCCGCTTTACCTTGCAGTTGCACGCCCGCCAGCCCCTCGCTAAATATAGAAACTTGCTCAAACTGATAAGGAATGACTAGCCTACCAGACTTATTGATATAGCCCCATTTCTTCTCAGAGTCGCTTTTGCTATTGAAGGTACTTATTAACCGATGCTGCTGTGCTTGTGAATTAGCCTCTTGAAAGCTGCCTTCCTGTATCCCAGCCAAACCTTCTACAAACGATAAAGGCACTTGGTATCGGTAAGGCAATAATAATTTACCTTGTTTATCGATAACGCCCCAAAGCCCGTCTTTTTTGACCGCTGCTACTCCATCTTGAAAGGGCTCTGCCGCTGTAAACTGACAAGGAATAACCAGGTTAATATTAGGATCAACATAACCATATAGCCCATTTTGTTGCACCAGAGCGCGGCCTTCATTAAAGTACTCAGCATCTTCAAACTGATAATCTTTAAGCAACTTGCCAGACTCATTTAAATAGCTATATTGACCCCCTTTTGCGACGGGTGCTCGCCCTTCATCAAACGATAGGGCATCATCAAACTGGCAAGGAACCACCAGCGTTCCAGTTTTATCCACGCAGCCGTACTGACCCTGTTGCATCACAAAGGCGAGTCCGTCCATTAGAAAGTCGGCTTCATCATAGATTAGCGGCGTCACTACCTTACCAGTCTGGTCGATATGCCCCCAATGCTTACCTTGCCGCACAGGGGCAAGACCTTCATTAAAATATTCAGCATCGTCAAACTCACAGGCAATCACTATAGTACCGTTTTGGTCAATAAAGCCGCACTTACCGTCCTTTTCTATCGTCGCTAGTCCTTCGCTAAACTCATCGGCATAGGCAAAAGGATAGCGCGCATCATAGACAATAGCTGGAGCGCTGCTATTACCGGAAAAATTGAATAAGCTCTTAAGCAATTGCATGATTTTAATCAGCTTACTAAACATTAAAAATCCTTTTTATTGTTGTTATTATTCTTAAGCATTCTAGATAAATAAGCTCTGTTTCAATAGGTACATTTTAGAACTAAGCACCAGTATTAAAAATCAGCTCAACACCTACTATGCTTCCCTGCCCAATCGAAAACTAGCTAATTAAGACTAGCTACTTAAGACTATTCTGCTCACTAGCTAGCCAATCATCAAAGCGCGTGACATACCCTTCAGGCTTGATCATCGTCAGCTGCCAACAAGTCTCGCCACGCGCTAGGTACTTAACTTCAAAATGCGTACGCTGACTGTCTATAGCTACTGGCGTCCGCTCAGTAGGTAAACACCAAGTCTGCACCGCTTGCTCATAAGCCGTATCGATATAGCTGTCGATATTGCTGGCGAGGACAATCTGACTGCCCGGCTTCAAGCGAGATAGTAAAAACTCAAAGAACGGCATGTTTAACCACTGTTGATTGGGATTGTGCGGCTCTGGATTGGGATAAAGAATGTAGGCTCCATCAACACTAGCCGGCGGCAAGGCATTGATTATCCAAGGTATGGCATCGGCATGGGTGAGCATCAGGTTATTCAGCTTTGCACTCGTGGCTAGCTTTTGGAAAGCATCAAACTTATCACGAGTGCGCTCAATAGCGATCAGTTGGTCACTAGGGTTAGCTGTGGCATATTGCAGCGCATGCTTGCCTTTACCGGCGCCAATCTCAATAATCAGGCGTTTATTGGGCAGCAATACAGGCGCATTAAAATCGCGGGGCGGCTTAAGCTTTTCAGGTTTAAAGGGTCGGGTTTGATGATGAGATAGCATAGTAAGTATGAGCAGACCTATAGTGAATGAAAGATAACTAAAAGAAAGGATGAAATTTAGGTAAGGGCTAAGGTGATTAAGTTGGATTGTGTTTTTAGCCGGCCATGCTATGATACTTTACTCCTCCTATTCTCGCCAATGAAACGCATTCTTATGACTCAATCCTCAGTGCCAGATACGCCGAATACGGCCTCTACCCCCAAAACTTACCCTTGCCCACGCTGCGGCACCAAAACGCCTTGGCAGGACAACCCTAACAAGCCCTTTTGTAGCCCACGCTGCAAATTGATAGACTTAGGGGCTTGGGCCAATGAAGATTATAAATTTGGGGCCGAAGACAGTCCTTTTTCATCGGACATTCAAGAAGCTGCCGACGACGACTATTAATTTTCTGACTCAGTCAGCTAGCTATGACTCATTGTGTTTATAAAAACGCTACTTTCTATAAAAAAGTCCCTCTAGCGCCTTGACCTACTTATCAAGCTTATAGCCACCGCCATTAGGGCATTTTAATCGCCCTAAGCCTTACCACGATTTAAGGATTTTCTATGTCGCAATCTTATCTAATGCCCACTTATAATCGCCAGCCTATCAGCTTTGTCCGCGGGCAAGGCAGTTGGTTATATACGGCTGATGATACCCCGTATCTTGATGCTCTGACTGGTATTGCGGTCTGCGGTCTTGGCCATTGCCAGCCTGATATTACGCGCGCCATTCAAGAGCAAGCAGCGACGTTAGTGCATACCAGTAATTTATATGGTATCGATTGGCAAGAGCGCGCGGGTGAGTCATTGTGCGTGGCGGCAGGGATGGACAATGTGTTTTTTGCCAATAGTGGTGCAGAAGCCAATGAAGCGGCTTTAAAATTAGCCCGTCTATTTGCGCACAATAAAGGCCTTAAGCGTCCTAAAGTCATCGTGATGGAAAAGTCTTTTCACGGTCGCACCCTGTTGACGGTATCGGCTACAGCAAATCCAAAAGCTCGTGAAGGCTTCTTTACCTTGGATGACGACTTTATCCGAGTCCCTTTCGGTGATATCGCAGCTATCCAGCAAGCCGCTAAAGACCACGAAGATATCTGCGCCATCTTTTTGGAGCCTATTCAAGGGGAAGGTGGTTTAAATACGGCCGCTAATGGTTTCGCTTTCCTAGACGAGGTTGCGGCACTATGCGACAGCCATGACTGGCTATATATGCTAGACGAGGTACAGACAGGTAATGGTCGTACGGGCAAGCCTTTTGCTTACCACCATAGCCAAAGCCAACCGGATGTGTTAACAACCGCTAAAGGGTTGGGTAATGGCTTCCCTGTTGGCGCTTGTATGGTGCGTGGTCGTGCCGCTAGCCTATTTAGCGCTGGCAGCCATGGCTCAACTTATGGTGGCACACCGCTGGCGAGCCGTGTAGTACATACCGTGTACGAGCTATTAACAGGCGATGTAATGGCTAATGCCGTACGAGAAGGCGACTTTATTCGCCAGGCACTTACCGACGAGTTTGGCGCACAGGGTGTGAGCAGTCGCGGTGCCGGCATGATGATTGGTATCGTCTTACCAGAGACCGCAGATTGTGGCGCGTTAGTAGATATCGCTCGCGACGAGCAAAAGCTCATCATCAATATTACCGGGGGTCACGTAGTGCGTCTATTGCCGACCTTAAATATCCAACGTAATGAGAGTGAGCAAATTGCTGAGCGCCTCATTAACACCATTAAAAGCGCAAATATTTTATAGCTTTCACTAAACCCGTGACCTAAAAAAGCCGCCTAACTTTATGAGTTAAGCGGCTTTTTCATTCTATACTGTAGCTTATCGTCTTTACACCTTAGATTCTAAACTTGAGACTCTAAATTGCAGAAGCTTAAGCTGAATGGAAGTATTTTTTCAACACTTCTAAGCAACGAGTAATCTTCGCAGGTTGCTGCTCACGGTTTAGGGTCACAGCATACAGGACAAAACTTGGCAATTGATAGTCTAGTAATACTTCGACCAACTCACCAGATTCCAATTCTTTCTTAGTATCCATTTCCATCAAACGTACTAAGCCATGACCTTCTTTAGCTAAAGTAGTCGCTACGAAAACGTTATTGGTATGAATACGAGAATTCATCTTAATGCGTGTCTTTTTACCCGTTTCAGTCTGGGTAAAGTCCAACTGATGACCATCTTTCATCAAGTCGATACAAATCAACTGATGCGAGGTCAGATCTTTTGGCTTTTCGATCTTGTCACGTTGACGTAAATAATCAGGAGAGGCTACCAAGATTTGGCGAACATCGGCCAAAGGATGGCTGCTTAAGTTGGAATCATTGATACTAGGACTCATACGAATAGCAATGTCGATACGCTCATCGATCATGTCTACATAAGAGTTGTCTGCTAAGAAATGGATGTTTAAATCATCGTGCGCTGCCATCCAAGTCGATAGCGCGGGCAAGATACGATTAACGCCCAACTCTGGTGTCGTCGCGATACGTAACACACCAGCCAACTCATCACGCAATTGGTTTACGCGGATACGACCCTGCTCTGCTGCGCTAACTACGTCTTTCGCGGCTTCGTAAAAACTGGCGCCCGCTTCTGTTAAACTCAGCTTACGAGTGGAGCGGTGTAATAAAACCACACCCAAGTCATTTTCTAAAGAACGGATTTGCTGACTAACCGCACTAGTCGTTATACCAAGCTCTCTTGCTGAGCCACTAAATGAGCCATGTCCAACCACACTAGCGAACACCGCCATACCACGTAAATTATCTAACATAATTACCACTCTGTCAGTTTGTAATAAATCTAAAGTATTATAATTGAATACCTATTAGCGTATCTTACATTTCCACCAGAAAATGTTAGTTTACGTACAAAGTTACCCAGAAATAACTTTTAGACTTATTAAGGTTCTCTCATAGCATAGATTACCCAGACTAACCAAGTTGTATACTAATTGTTATGAGTGACTTTATGCAATCTTTAGACTGTATAAAATCATTACTCGTATACTGTTCAAATACCTATAATTTTTACCTTACCCATTTGCCCTTGGCCAAGATTAGCTAGATATTGCATAACCGGTGATTGTTGTAATTTCTGCGTGGCGACCATTTCTGCTTGCTGTAAACGCTGCTTTTGGCGCATCTCCGGGGTACCGCCGCTACCTGTCGCAGTAACCGCTTGCTGACCAATACTGGGGTCTACTTGCAAAGTAATCTGGGTATTGGGGAACTGCTGCTGAATCTTGCCTACTAACTGCGCGAAGGTGGCGTGCAAATGCGGACTGTTCACTCCGGTTAAGAAGGTAGCGTCGCCATCACATAAGCCAGTCATCACGCCTTGGCGAGCTAGTGCCAACTCATCTTCTGCCAGTTGCTTGTTTTCTCGCGCGGTCTGTAGCCAGTAATCCCACTTTTCTACACTCCACTCGCCTGCCAAAGTTTGCGCTGGACATTTAAGTAGGCTACGTGGGTCATCGGGCAATACCGTCAACTCCTGCGTGGGCTCGACTGGCTGAATAGAATCAACGGTCGGTTGCGGCTGTGCTACTGGCGCAGGCTGCTCTAATGGTTGCGACTCAACGATAGGCTCAGGCTGTAAGGTTAACTCAGGTTCAGCTTGGCTAATAGGGTCACTTAGCGTTTCTGCTTCTGCAACCGGACTCTCCATGACTTGCGCATCATTACCCTCTTCTATCTTTTCTTCATACTGGCTAGCCGTAACATCGCTTATGGCACCATAGTCGGCCGCTTGCTGATTATCTACAGCATCAGTAGCTTGGTGGTTAAAATTGTCTGCATTAGCATCTGACTCCGAGTAAGACATTGTTTCTGAATAAGACACTGCTTCTATGTTTTCAGTACTGACAGCCTCTAGCTCTTGAAAACCTTCATTATTAAAAGAAGTATTAGCTAAGCTCTGCGACTCATCAAACGTATTATTTGTATCGTCAGAGACAGTAGGAGTTGTAGCAAGAGGTTCGTCTGCTAATGGAGATTCTATAGCAGGAGTATTCACCTCTTCACTACTTGTTAAAAAGCCATCAGCCTGATTATTTTGATTATCACTTAGCTCATTATCACTAGCATCTGCTGCACTAGTTGTACTGTCATAAGCAGCCGGTTCGCTAGCCGTGTGCGTTATTTGCGGCGTGGCAGCAGTCGAAGCAACAGGCGTAACCGCCACTTCGTTATCACTTAAAGGGCGGAAAGCTAATAAGCGTAACAAGCACATCTCAAGCGACTGCATCGGGGTATTGGCCAGACGTATCCCTTCGCGAGCCTGCACCACAATTTCATAATATAATTGCAAAACTTCAGGGCTAATACGGTTTGCCAGCTCAATAATGGCTTGCTCTTGGCGCTCATCCAGCCCTAGCGCAATCTCCGGCAATAACTGTACTAAGGCCATCTGATGCAGCAATTCTGCTAGGCCATCAAACATACCAGACGCATCTACCATCTGCAGGCGCATCTGCTGGATTTGCGCCGCTACAGCGCTACGATTATTGCTATAGATATCCGCTAACAGGCTAAGCAGATCCGCACTATTAATCAGCCCTAGCATGTTATTAACTGTATCGTCCGTCAGACTGCCTTGACCAAAGGCAATTGCTTGATCGGTCAAAGACAAGGCATCACGCACGGAGCCTTTTGCGGCATTAGCCAGCTGCCATAATGCTGGGTCTGAATAGGTGACGTGCTCTTGCGTTAAGATATTCGCCAGATGCTCAGACAGTAGCACTTGCGGTAAAGGGCGTAATACAAACTGCAGACAGCGCGAGATAATGGTAATAGGTAATTTCTGCGGATCGGTGGTCGCTAATAGAAATTTGACGTGGGCTGGCGGCTCTTCCAAAGTCTTTAGCAGCGCATTAAAACTGTGCGTGGACAGCATATGCACTTCATCGATTAGATAAACCTTGTAACGCCCTTGAGTCGGCGCATACGGCACATTGTCTAGCAGCTCGCGGGTATCCTCCACCTTCGTACGTGACGCCGCATCAATCTCAATCAGATCGATAAAACGCCCTTCATCAATGGCCACACAGTTATCGCAGACGCCACACGGCTTACTGGTCACCCCAGTATCACAGTTTAGGCATTTAGATAAAATACGCGCAATAGTCGTCTTACCAACCCCACGTGTGCCGGTAAACAGGTACGCATGATGCAGCCTCTCATAATCAATAGCATTAATAAGGGCATGCGACACATGGTCTTGCCCAATCAACTCATGGAAGTTTTTTGGGCGGTATTTACGGGCAAGGACTTGGTATTGCTGAGACATAAAGAGTGCCGATTGAGTGAAGGTGAAAAGTGACCTAAGCTTGCAGTAGCGTAGTAGAGAACGCTGTAGAGAACGCTGTAGAGAATAAGACGCTATAGACCTTGCCTACCATACCACTCTTAACGCTATAAGATAAGTATTGAATAGGCAATGGCGTATTTTCTCGGGCATTTTTTGAAGAAAAAAACAGCTATATTATACTGCATTCAAGCCAGTAACGGGGCATTAACCGGCCTCTCCGCTCAGTATTCTAAAACGGCTTAAACTAAAAATGCGCCTGTATTTGCATAAAGGCGCATTCGTAAAATTTTATCAAAACTTTAGTATTATCAGAATCAGACGGCTGCTGACAACCCTACTTGAGCTCTAATATACTGGAGCGCTAATATACTAGCGCCTTGAGCTTAGGACTGAGTTTTGAGCTGCGCAAGCTGGGCATATAGACGTTGCACATCAGCGGTTAATTTGGAACCTTCTTGATGATAAACCTCAATCTGCACTTCCGTATTGCCCGTATCTTTATGAGCGCTAAAGTGCACCCCGATTAAGAACAAATCATCCATCACCGGGTCTTGTAGCTGCGAGTTGACTTCAAACAGCATGTCGTTATATTGCGCGCGTACCGTGTCCGCACTTAAAGCACTGTTAGGGTCTTGCCCATAAAACACCAGCATATAATGCCGACCGAAAGCATTATAAGAATGCTGATGGCGCACATAGCCTTGCTGACGCTCTTCAGGGCTGGACTCAGTATACGCTAGGATTTCTTCCATCAAGCAAGTGCGCGTATACATCGACTCAGCGATTAGCTTTTTGACCAGCTCAGCGGGCAGCGGCTCACCGACTTGATACAAACGCTTGGTGAGGCCATTAATCAACTTATACCACATCGCAGTATTTTTCTGCAGCTGCTCACTCAGCGCTTGCATATGCTCTGTTTGATTGGGCGAAAGCGCTTGCAATAGTCGCGGCTCTACTTCATCTAACAAGCCAATTTCAATCAATTGCTTCTGCACACCAATAGCCCGTTGGTAGAATACCGGCGAGCGTAAGAAGTGCTCGAGTAGCTCAGACTCACTGCTAAAAGTACGCTGCTGTACTAGGCTAGTGCGATGATACTGTAAGAAGCTATTCAGGTCGCTAGGCGTCTGTAGTCTGGTGATGATATCGACGAAACTTTGCAAACTGAATATCTGCAGAACTTGGTCTTCATTGTCCAAATCTAGCACGCACTCTTCGGCAAAGAAAGTGCTGCCAAACTGATGGGTAATCGTATACATTTCCTGATCTTGCTGAATAGACAGCGAGGTCAGACCCACAAAAAATACCGGTTTTTCACTTGCTGGAGAGTCGTTGCCTTTGGTGTTTTTTTGGTAGAGCTGAGCATGCCGTTTAATCTGTTGATTGACGGTCTGTTTTCTGAGCTCGTGCACCTGACTGTTCTGTATTTGCGGACGGCTGGTCTGCAACACATTGGCTTCAATAAGTAAATATAAGGTCGCATCAGCGAATTCAAAGACGTAATCGTAGCCCTGAAATTTATCCGCTTTTTTTATGTCGACGTTGGGTAGTAAATATAAAGATAAAAAACTACGCTGAATCATCATTTGCCAAGGGGTAGGCTGTCCGTTAGTGGCTGTCATAATATCCTTTTTTACTTTGACCCATTCATAAACGCATGAAAATTAAACAAAGAAAAACTGACAAGCCTATAGTGATGCTTGCCAATTTAGCCATTTTAACTATATCACAACTTTAGTCTATTGTTATTAAGTCTTACGCCTATCTAACGCGCATGTCTTTATACTGATAAAGGCGCTACAAATCTGCAGCGCCTTTAACAATAGCCTAATAATGGCCTAAACATGACTTAGTCATTGTTCAATGAGGGCTAAACCGTGACTTAAGCGTCGGTTTTAGGACGCATATGTGGGAAGAGAATCACATCACGGATACTGGCTGCATCAGTGAATAGCATCACCAGACGGTCAATACCAATACCCTCACCCGCTGTCGGTGGCAAGCCATACGATAAAGCTTCGATATAGTCCGCATCAAAATGCATCGCCTCATCATCACCAGCATCTTTTTCAGCGACTTGGCCACGGAAGCGCTCGGCTTGGTCGGCTGGGTCATTCAGCTCACTAAAGCCGTTGGCCAGCTCACGGCCGCCAATGAATAGCTCAAAGCGATCGGTAATCTCAGGATTGTCATCACTACGACGTGCTAGCGGTGAAGTCTCTGCTGGATATTCAGTGATAAAGGTTGGCTGGCGTAATTTATGCTCAGCGGTCTCTTCAAAGATAATCGTATGCAATTTACCGATACCAAAGCCTTCTTTCACTTGCTGCTTTAAAGTATTTTGTGCGTAATCAGCAAGATAGTCGCGGTCATCGATACGGCTCATATCGAAGCCTTCCGCGTGTTCAGCGATAGCATCTTTCATCGACAGACGAATAAACGGCGCTTTTAAGCTAATTTCTTCACCTTGATAAGTGATTTCGGTAGAGCCTAAGATATTCGTCGCCAGTTGATTAAACAGACGCTCAGTCAAGTCCATCAAATCATGATAATCAGCATAGGCTTGATAGAATTCGATCATAGTGAATTCAGGGTTATGGCGAGTAGATACCCCTTCGTTACGGAAGCTGCGGTTAATCTCAAACACGCGATCAAAACCGCCCACGACCAAACGCTTTAAGTAAAGCTCTGGCGCGATACGCAGGTATAACGGCATATCTAGGGCATTATGATGAGTGATAAAAGGACGAGCGACCGCGCCACCTGGGATCGGGTGCATCATCGGAGTCTCAACTTCCATGAACTTTTCATTGAGCATAAACTGACGAATACCACTGATGACTTGGCTGCGAATCATAAAGGTATTGCGGCTGTCTTCATTGGTCATCAAATCTAGATGACGGTTGCGATAGCGGGCTTCGACGTCTGCTAAGCCATGGAATTTGTTCGGCATAGGACGTAACGATTTGGTCAGTAGCGTAAACTCTTCGATATGCACATATAAGTCGCCTTTACCTGAACGACCGATATAGCCTGAGACACCTACGATATCACCTAAATCCAAGGATTTAATATCTGCTAGGGTGGCTTCATCTAATTCTTTACGCGCAACATATAACTGGATACGACCCGTCATATCTTGAATCACGATAAAAGCGCCACGGTTGAGCATGACCCGACCGGCTACTTTAACTTGAGTCTTTTCGCCATTGGCCGCTTTTTCTTCGATTTCTTCTTTTGAGATTCCGTCAAAAGCCTCTTGTAAATCTTGCGCATAATCGGTGCGTTTGAATTTATTCGGGTACGGCTGTTTTCCTGCGGCAGCAATGTCATCCAGCTTAGCTTGGCGTTGGGCAATCAGCTCATTAGTATCTTCCATAGCTGGGGCTTGGTCTTGATTATTTTGCTTTGACATAAGAATCTCAAAATTGTTAGGTAAATAAATAGACTAGCAGCACAAAACTAAGATTTGCGCTGCCAGTAGCCGTTCAATAAATTGCTGCGATAGAGAAAAATGCAATACTGTGCTAATAAGCCCTGCTGCACTTAGTCAGCACCACCAATAGTCGCCATCAAGTCGGCCTGATGCTCGCGAAGTAGCGCATCTAACACTTCGTCTAAGTCGCCTTCCATAATAGAGTCAAGCTTATAGAGGGTCAAGTTGATACGGTGATCCGTCATACGACCCTGTGGGAAGTTATAAGTACGAATACGCTCTGAGCGGTCTCCGCTACCGACCAAGTCACGACGTAACTCATCTGCGGTATCAACCTGCGCCTTCACTTTGGCTTGCTGAATACGTGAAATCAACATCTGCATGGCTTTAGCACGGTTTTTATGTTGGCTACGCTCTTGCTGACACTCCGCCACGACACCCGTAGGAATATGCGTTAAACGTACCGCTGAATCCGTAGTGTTAACGTGCTGACCACCAGCACCACTAGAGCGGAAGGTATCAAAGCGGATATCGGCAGGATTAATATCTACGGTATCATCAATCTCAACGACCGGCATTACCGCAACGGTACAAGCTGAGGTATGCACACGGCCTTGACTCTCGGTCTCTGGGACACGTTGCACACGGTGCGCGCCGGACTCAAACTTCAAGCGGCCATACACGCCAGTCCCTGATACGCGGCTAATGATTTCTTTATAACCACCATGCTCGCCTTCGTTAGCGGATAAAACCTCCAACGTCCAGCCTTGCGTCGCTGCATATTTCTGGTACATGCGGAATAAGTCACCAGAGAAGATAGAGGCTTCATCGCCACCCGTGCCAGCACGAATCTCTAAGAATGCTGGGACTTTATCATTCGGGTCTTTTGGCAACATCATGACATTGAGCTCTTCTTCCATGTCTACAATGGCCTGGCGAGCGGTATCAATCTCATCCTGCATCATTTCTTTCATTTCAGGATCGCTAGCTTCGTTCAGCATCTCTTCGGCATCAGCCTGATCAGTCTCGGCCTGCACGTAGCGTAACCACAAGGCGGTAATCTCGCCTAGGTCGCTATACTCCATTGAGAGTTCACGGAATTTGTCATTGTCGCTAATAATATCAGGGTCGGATAACAGGGCGGTCACTTCTTCATGACGATCGACCATCTGATCTAAGCGTAAGCGTAAGGATTCTTTCATAGGGGGTGCTTTTATTCTGAATATAAAAATAAGACAGCGATTATAACAAACTTTGTGCAGGTTGCTGAAATCCCTTTTAGTAAAGTGTGGTCATAGGGGTGAGATTGCTGGTTATTGTTATTAAATGGCGAAATAATACAGAGTAGTTTAAAAATTCACAGTCCTAATGTCATACCCTAAACGTAAAAAGCCAAGTCAATTGGCTGACTTGGCTTTCTTCAAGATATGGTAAGAATCGAGGTAATAAGAGGCAATGATTAAAAGACGCTATAGAGCAGTTAGAGAATTAATACCTTACTCACTCTGCATCATCCTAAATCCTGCTCAATCACTGCCAAACTTATAGCTTATACCTTACGGACCAGCACTGAGCCAATCGAATAACCCGCGCCAAAGGAGCAGATAACGCCTAAATCGCCTGACGCCAACTCATCTTTATAGCGATGGAAAACGATAATGGGACTGGCTGAACTGGTATTAGCAAACTCGGCAATCACGCTAGGTGCAATAGACTTGTCCGCATCACGACCGACTACGGTACGTAAAATAAGGTCTAACATATTAGCGTTGGCTTGGTGCAACCACATCATTTTCACATCACTAGCGGCCAGCTCATTCTCTTGTAAATGCTCTAGGATAATCTCAGAAACTTTCGGGCACACTTCACGGAATACTTTACGGCCATTTTGTAGAAATAACTTATCGGTAACAGGCTCTTTAATATCAGGATACATGACCGATTCAGCCGCTAGGTACTCAGCGCGGTCCATAAAGCCGTATTCGTTTTTAATATTGGTAGAAAACTGGGAGAACAGCTTACTGTTAATGACTTCATAGCCTTTTGGCGTCTCTAAAGACTCTAAAATCGAAGCAGTAGCGACATCACCAAAGATGAAATGGCTGTCACGGTTGCGCCAGTTCAGATGCGCAGAGGTAATCTCGACGTTGACCACGGCAATACGTTTGCCCAGACCCGCAGAGATACAACCAGCCGCTTGTGCTAGACCAAAGGTCGCTGCACTACAGGCTACGTTCATATCGTAAGCAAAGCCACCGACCATGCCGATAGCATCTTGAATCTCGATAGCTAGGGCGGGATAAGTACGTTGGAAGTTTGAACAAGCTAGGATAATACCATCTAAATCATTGGCTTCTAGACCAGCATCGGCTAGCGCGTCTTTTAATGCTGCGACGCCCATTTCAGCCATGACTGACAGCTCTTCGCCAAGCTTACGAGCTGGGATAACTGGAGCCATGATTTCAGGATTTAAAATACCTGCCTTTTCCATGACATAGCGCGATTTAATACCAGAAACCTTTTCGATAAATTCGGCAGAAGAATGCTGAAGTTCCGTCACAGTACCCGCTGCAATCGCTTCGGCATGCTCAGCATTATAATTGTCGACATACTGGTTAAACGTCTCCACCAATTCTTCATTGCTGATGCTGTAAGGTGGGATGTATAGGCCGGTTCCAGTAATATAGTTTTTCATAAGGGCTTCCTTGGCAGGGTTTAACTTAAGTCTCAAGCAGTAGCAAAATACTAAAGCTACTGAATACACTAGGGATTGGCTAGTGGCGTTGGCGACTAATGAATAACAGCTTAGTGACTCAGCGACAATCAAAGTAGGTGAGTGATTATCAATTATTCTGAGTAAACAGCTGTTAGTGAATGGTTGTATACTTAAAAATATGGCTTTATTATGCCTTATTAATTGTATTCTGCTAATACTTTGTTACAAATAACTGTAATCTACTGAGAATAGCCGAAAGCATGGGCGCTAAAACGCCTAGCCATTTCGTAGACTAAACCAATAATAGCAGCTAAGCCCACTATTACAACTGTGGTTACCCTCAGCATACCTGTCGTTAACAGACTCTTTTTATTAAATATAAACGAGCAATAACTACATACTCTCTCAAAACCTAATGTCCCTACGCTACAGAGTACTAGATAGACAGTATAGGGCTCATTTGCTAGCTTCATTAATAGTATACTAACCCGCGGCTACCAGTCTGGAATATAGCCCACACTAATATGACCATCCTTATATAAAATAACACCAACTTTAAAACAAGCATGTTAATAATATTTAGCTATTGAGAGGCATCATGGCAGGACTTTTTGAATGGCTATTTGGCCAATACGCAACCTATTCCCCCCTATTTATCGGCTTAGAATTGATTGCCGTGGTTTTTGGTGTGGCTAGCGTATTGCTGGCGCGTAAAACCAATATTCTGGTCTATCCGGTGGGTTTAGTAAGTACTGGCCTATTTGTTTACCTACTGTGGGAATGGCAACTGTTTGGCGATATGCTAATCAATGCGTATTATACGGCGATGAGCCTATATGGCTGGTATAACTGGTCGCAGAATAAAAATACGGTAGCTACTGGCACGGATACCGATACGAACGGTGTGACGATTGAGCGCATCCAAGCGCGCGATGTGCCCATCATGCTCACTTTAGCGGTCGCTTCTGCCGCCTTTGTCGCTTTGGTCTATTACCTGCGCCCAGTTATTAATAATGGTTTTAGCTTTGACGGAGCGGTCCTTGGGCTACACTTATTTACTTGGGTCGACTACACTGACATGCTGACTACCGCGTTGTTTTTAATCGCAATGTATCTAATGGCGCTGCGTAAAATTGAAAACTGGTTGGTCTGGATCGTCGCTGACGCTATCTCGGTACCGCTATATTTCTATAAGGGCTATACCTTTACCTCGCTGCAATATGTGGTCTTTACCTTAATCGCAATCTGGGCTTACTATGAATGGAAACGCCGCATACAGCTCCAAGCTGAGCCAGCATACGCCTAAGTCTGTCATTAGCGTCGCTATCCTGGGCGCTGAAAGTACGGGCAAGACGACTCTATGTAAAGATTTAGCTGCACATTTCGGGACCCCTTGGGTTCCCGAATTTATGCGTGAGTATTTGCAAGAAAAATGGGACTCGCAGCAATTAACCTGCACCTTTGATGATTTATTGCCTATTGCAAGCGGTCAGATGACACTTGAGAACACTGCCGCTGCGCAAGAGCCGCAATATCTATTTTGCGATACCAGTCTGTTTGAGCTGATGGTCTACTCGAATTTATATTATGGCGAATGCCCGCAAGCGCTTACTGACGCTGCCCTCGCCCACCACTATGATTTGATCCTGTTAACAGAGGTGGATATCCCTTGGGAGCCTGACGATTTGCGCGATAGCCCGAATGGCCGTGAAGACATTGCCGACTTATTTGCTGCGGAATTAACGCGGCATGGTAAGCCGTTTCGTCGGATTGGCGGTGATAGGCAGGTGCGGGTTGCTCAGGTGGCGGAATGGTTAGCGGATTTGAGTTGAGTTAATTTTTTTATTTGCTTAGGCTATTTTGTTTAAGTAGCATGGTGAGGGGTGGCTTTAGTCCCTCACACGTTAATAATATTGAATTAGGACTCCCCCAAGCCTTAGGGCTCATAAACGAGTTGAAAGTCTTGGTGAGAGGCAAAGTGAAAGTATATGGTTGATAAAAAGGCTGACAACAGAAGTCTCGACTATATCTTTGAAGACAACGTTCCCTATCCTAACGTTGACATGGGCAAGATAACTTTGCCTATCGCAATCGATCGTTCAGGTTTAAAAGAAATATTATTAATACCTCTACTGGGCTTTTTTTTATATGTCTTTGTCAAAGGGCTGCTCATTGAAGGCTTTTCTGGTTTTCATAGTGGCATGATTGTTAGTGGGGTTTTGATAGTTAGCATGTTAATAGGCTTAGCTCTTAGTCTCTATAGGCTGGCCAACCCAGTTGTGCTGATTATTGATAAAGATGGTATCCAATACCGACCGGGTCGTTTTAATCTAGGCACACTTCAGCCAGTAAGTTATGCGAATATTTATGGGGCTTACTATAGTAACTGGCGTACTCGAAACGGTAGATTAATCTCCTATCTCAACCTACCTTTAGTCGATAGCCATCATCAAGCAATGAAAAACCTGACTAAAGACAATCATTTGAAAATAGAGCTGCATCGACATAAAGAGGAGGCTCTACACCTCGTCTCGGTGACCAAGGTATTAATGACCCGCTATCATAAAAGCCATGATTTAGTGGGAAGCTTACCTGTGCTGACTGTCATTGAGCAAAAATAGCTTTGGCTTACGGTAATTTGAGCTAAAAATTACATCCAATTCTCTGCTGCATACCACCCTACGAATATACCTACGGTGCCACCAATTAACCCCATGATTAAGCTTGCCGACGACCAATCACTTGCGCCAAATAAGCTGGCGATAAAGCTACCGGCATAGCCAAAGACGACACTTCCTATTAGCATCATTAAACGGTTCATAACATAACCTTATAAAATAGTATGGTTAATCAATAGGCTATGTTAGCAAAATCTAGTTATGGTCGTTATTAATAATTATAAGGATTAGGTGCAGAATTATAGAAATACGGTAGATACCATCTTGTTAAATCAGAATCAAGTGGTGATATGGGCTACTTGAGGCTGATAAGGCATTTGGTGTTTTATGACACCGAAACAGATATGAACGAGCTTACGCATGGCGGCGCAGAC